>NZ_JBKDZH010000108.1:0-45961 GCF_047971185.1 Kluyvera sp. | reverse complement strand
GCGAGCTGGGTTTAGAACGTCGTGAGACAGTTCGGTCCCTATCTGCCGTGGGCGCTGGAGAAGTGTGGGGGGGTGCTCCTAGTACGAGAGGACCGGAGTGGACGCATCACTCGTGGTCGGGTTGTCATGCCAATGGCATTGCCCGGTAGCTAAATGCGGAAGAGATAAGTGCTGAAAGCATCTAAGCACGAAACTTGCCCCGAGATGAGTTCTCCCTGAGACTTTAAGTCTCCTGAAGGAACGTTAAAGACTATGACGTTGATAGGTCGGGTGTGTAAGTGTAGCGATACATTGAGCTAACCGATACTAATGAACCGTGAGGCTTAACCTTACAACGCCGAAGGTGTTTTGGCGAAGAGAAGACAGATTTTCAGCCTGATACAGATAACATCAGAACGCACAAAGCGGTCTGATAACAGAATTTGCCTGGCGGCTGTAGCGCGGTGGTCCCACCTGACCCCATGCCGAACTCAGAAGTGAAACGCCGTAGCGCCGATGGTAGTGTGGGGTCTCCCCATGCGAGAGTAGGGAACTGCCAGGCATCAAATAAGTGAAGAAGCCCATCCTGACGGATGGGCTTTTTTGCGTCTGTGGCGTGGTGAAATCCCGGGGTCGCTGGCGCTCGCCCGGGCTACCGGACGGTGATGACGGTGGTCATATTGCGGATGAAACGCCCGCGTAGCCCGGAAGAGGCGTTTACGCCGACGCCGGGGCGGCTCCCGCTAACCCATCTCCCCAATCGTCTTACGAAAACGCACCAGCGCGACCGTAAAAAATACCCCGCCAATCGCCAGCAGCGTCAAAAACTGTGGCCAGACGATGGCAAAATCCGCTCCGCGATAGAGAATCGCCTGCGCCAGGCTAACAAAATGGGTCGTCGGCATGGTTTGCATAATATCCTGCACCAGCTGCGGCATACTCTCGCGCGGCGTCGAACCGCCGGAAAGCATCTGTAGCGGCAGCAGCACCAGAATCATCAATAATCCCAGTTGCGGCATTGAGTGGGCAATCGTCCCCATAAAAATACCGATCGACGTTGTGGCAAACAGGCTCAGCGCCACCCCCAGCATAAACAGCGGGATTGAGCCTTCAATCGGCACCTGCAACACCCCCTGAACCATCAGCACCAGCGACAGTCCCGACACCACCAGTACGACCAGCCCCATCGACCAGATCTTGGCGAGCATAATCTCAAACGGCGTCACCGGCATCACCAGCAGATGCTCCACCGTTCCATGCTCGCGTTCGCGGATCAGCGCCGAGCCGGTCAATACGATTGCCAGCATGGTGATGTTGTTAATGATCGCCATCACCGCGCCAAAGCGCTCCTGTTCAAGGTTCGGGTTAAAGCGCATCCTCACCGCCAACTCCACCGGCAGCACGCTATTTTCGCGGTAACGGGACACAAAGCTGTTCACCTCAGCGCTGACGATATTCTGGATATAGCCATTGCCGGTAAACGCCTGACTCATGCGCGTGGCATCCACGTTTACCTGCAAATCCGGCTGCCTGCCCGCCAGAACGTCACGCTGGAAATTCGGCGGAATGTTGATGGCGAAGGTGTACCGTCCGGCATCCAGCCCCGCGTCCATCTCATCGGCGGTAATCAGTGCCGGTTCGAGAAACCACGGTCGATAAAAGCTATTGATAATCCGTGAGGAAAGCTGTGATTTATCCATATCTGCCACGGCAATCGGCGCCAGATGCAGCGAGCCGGGCATTACCGTTGCGGAGGAGTAAACCGACACGGTAAAGGCAAACACGATTAGCGCCAGCATTGCCTTATCGCCCAGCAGGCTACGCAGCTCCTTTACGCCGAGGTTATAAATATTGCGTAGTCCGCGCATCACCCCTCCTGTTTTTTCAGCAGCCACACGGAAAGCCCTAGCACCAGCGGCACGGTAATCAGCAGTGGAATAAACGATACCCACAGGTCGCTCAGGCCCAGCGCCTTCGAAAATGTACCGCGCGCGATGGTCAGGAAGTGGCTGGTTGGGTAGATCTGGCCGATCCAGCGCCCCGGCCCTTCAAGTGAGGCCACCGGGTCGATCATCCCTGAAAACTGGGTGGCGGGGATTAGCGTAATGATCGCCGTACCGAAGATCGCCGCAATCTGGCTCTTCATAAAGGTAGAGATCAGCAGTCCCAGCCCGGTAGCGATGGTGACGTACAGCAGCGCCGCCAGCGTTAATGTCAGGAAGCTGCCTTTGTGCGGCACGCCGAAGACAAACACCGACAGCGCGCACAGCAGCAGAAAGTTGAACATCCCCAGCACGATATACGGCAGCTGCTTGCCGAGTAAAAACTCGCTGCGGGTGGTCGGCGTGACGTACAGATTGATGATCGAACCGAGCTCTTTTTCCCGTACCACGCTCAGCGCGCTGAGCATCGCCGGGATCATCATCAGCAGCAACGGGATCACCGCCGGGACGATCGCCGGCAGGCTTTTCACGTCCGGGTTATAGCGATAGCGTGTCTCAATAGAAATCAACGTGTTATCCCGGCTGGCAGAAGATTGCCGCCCGGCCATCTCTTGTAACCACGAAAGGTGCATCGCCTGCACGTAGCCGCGCACCGTTTCCGCGCGGTTTGGCATCGCGCCGTCAATCCACACGCCAATCTGCACCGGTGTGCCACGCGCAATATCGCGGCCAAAGTCAGGTGGGATCTCGATTGCCACCGCCAGCTCGCCGTCGCGCATACGGCGATCGAGATCGTCGTAGCTATACAGCGGCGGCTGCTCGATAAAATAGCGCGACCCGGCGATATTCTGCGCCCAGCCCTGGCTGCTGACGGTTTGATCGCGATCGAGCACCGCAAAGCGCAGATCCTCGACGTCCATGCTGATCCCATAGCCCATAATAAACATCAGGATCACCGTGCCGAGCAGGGCCAGCGTCGAGCGCACCGGATCGCGTCGTAGTTCCAGCGCTTCACGGCGGCTGTAGCTGAACAGGCGGCGCAGGCTAAAGGCCCGGCGTGGCGGCTCGCTCTCGGGTTTCACGGGCGCATCCCCTATTTCTGTAACGGGAGCGGGGTCAGAGGCCTCCTGTAAGTAGGCGATAAAGGCCTCTTCCAGCGTCGCCGCACCGCGCTGCTCTACCAGCGCCTGCGGCGTATCGCTGGCGAGCACCTTACCCGCATGCATCAGCGAAATACGGTCGCAGCGCTCGGCCTCATTCATAAAGTGGGTGGAGATAAAGATGGTGACCTTATCCCGCCGCGCCAGGTCAACCATCAGCTGCCAGAACATATCGCGGGCGACCGGGTCAACGCCGGAGGTCGGCTCATCAAGAATCAGCATTTCCGGGCGATGAATCACCGCTACCGCCAGCGACAGACGCTGGCGGATCCCCAACGGCAGCGCCGTAGGAAGGGCATCTTCGACATCGGTGAGCATAAAGCGCTGGCTCATCTCCTTGATGCGCCCGGGGATCTCGGCGTCCGGGATGTGGAACAGCCTGGCGTGCAGCTCCAGGTTCTGACGGACGCTCAGCTCGCTATACAGTGAAAAGGCCTGCGACATATAGCCGACGCGGCGGCGGGTGGCGATATCTTTCGGATCCACCGGTTGGCCGAACAGCCACGCTTCGCCCTCGCTGGCGGGCAGCAGCCCGGTCAGCATTTTCATAGTGGTGGATTTACCGCAGCCGTTAGATCCCAGAAAGCCAAAAATCTCGCCGCGGGCAATGCGGAAGTTAACGTGGTCAACCGCGACAAAATCGCCGAAGCGCATCGTCAGGCCGCGGGCTTCAATGGCAATCTCTTCTTCGCTCGCGTCGCGCGGTGGGATGATCACCTGCTGGTGCGCATTGCGCTGCGCTTCCGGCAGCAGCGCGATAAACGCCTGTTCCAGCGTCTGGCTGGCGGTTTGCATACGCAGTTCTTCCGCGCTGCCGGTGGCCAGCACCTCCCCGTCGTTCATCGCGACCAGCCAGTCGAAGCGCTCGGCTTCTTCCATATAGGCGGTAGCGACCAGTACGCTCATGTCAGGCTGGCGCTCGCGGATACTGTCGATAAGCGTCCAGAATTGCGCGCGGGAAAGGGGGTCGACGCCGGTGGTGGGTTCATCGAGGATCAAAAGCTGCGGATCGTGGATCAGCGCGCAGCACAGGCCCAGTTTCTGCTTCATACCGCCGGAGAGCTTCCCGGCCGGACGATCGCGGAACGGCGCCAGCCCGGTGCTGTGCAGCAGCTCATCAATACGCGCTTCACGTTCGCGCTTATCGTGGCCAAACAGGCGGGCGAAGAAGTCGACGTTTTCGTATACCGACAGCGTGTGATACAGGTTTTTGCCCAGCCCCTGCGGCATCCAGGCGATTTTCGGGCAGACGTCGCGACGATGATCGGCGTCGCGCATATCGCCGCCCAGCACCATGACATTGCCCTGTTCAATCACCCGCGCACCGGCAATCAGCGACAGCAGGCTGGATTTGCCCACGCCGTCCGGGCCAATCAGCCCCACCATGCAGCGGGACGGAAGGGTCAGCGTAATGTCGTTGAGCGCCACGGTCGTGCCGAAGCGCTGGCCGACGTGCTCAAGCTGAGCGACCGGGGGATGTACGTCCTGTTTCATTGCGGCAGCCTCACCATCAGCATGGCGGGCCATTGCTGTTGGTTATCCAGTCGGACGTAGGCCATGCCCGGCAGGCCGGTTTTCACATATTCCAGGTGTTCAGCCAGCAGCTCGGGCGGGATGCGCGCTTTCACACGGAACATCAATTTCAGCCGCTCGTCGCTGGTTTCTACCGTTTTGGGCGTGAACTGGGCGACGCTGGCGACAAAGCTGATATGGGCGGGGATCACCAGATCCGGTGCGGCGTCGAGGATCAGGCGCACTTCGCTGCCCAGCGCCAGCAGGCCAGCCTGCTCGGTCGGCAGGAAGAAGGTCATGTAGACGTCGGCCAGATCGACCATATTCAGCACCCGGCCACCGGCGGCCAGCACTTCGCCGGGCTCGGCGACGCGATACTGAATGCGCCCGTCGCGAGGAGCCTTCAGCGTGCTATCGTCAATGTCGGCCATGATACGTCGTTCGGTAGCCTGGGCGGCTTCGACGCGGGTTTGCGCCTGAATGATGCTGGTACGCGCTGCTTCGATGGCCGCTTTAGCCGCAGAGACCTGAGCGCGGGCAGATTCGAGCGCAGCCCGGCCGCTTTCGGCGGCGGCGCGATCATCGTCAAGCTGCTGAGCCGATACCGCACCGCGCTGCGAGAGGGTGCTGGAGCGAGCGTGGCGTTTAGACGTTGAGTCCAGCTCGGCCTGGCGCTGTTTCACCACCGCTTCGCTGGCGCGCATTTCGCTTTGCCGCTGGTCGAGCAGCGCTTTTGCCGCGGCGACGGCGCTCTGCGCCTCTTTGATTTGCGCGGCGGCTTCCAGCCGCTGCTCGTTGAGAACGCGGGTGTCCATCTTCGCCAGGATGTCGCCCTGGCGGACAAACTGCCCCTCTTTGACCACAATCGCCTCGATACGTCCGGCGGTTTTGCTGGCGATATCCACTTCGGTGGCTTCAATTCTGCCGTTACTGCTGGCGAAGCCCTCCGGTAGCCCTGGTGGACGCAGCATCCACCATGCCACGGCGGCAATCACCACCGCGAAACCGACGATATACCAGACCCAACGCTGCTTGAATTTGTCCATACGCTACCCGCTTATTCCCTGTGGCGAAGTGGTGCGCGTACCGGTCTGAAGGGGAGGAGGATGCTGTGAAGTGTGCTACTCATGTGGTCATCATCAGCACTCCAGGCCGGAAATGAAACACGCATAAATATAGCTACTGTCAATGTCATACTAGCATCGACATTGATTATGTCCATACCATTAACAGGGTCTTGCGGATTCTGTAACACGATTAATCAAAATGCGCGCAGGGCATCCACTTTCTGGTCGATGCCCTCGGGCGTTCAGAACAAAATGGGCAGCCCCAGCCCGCGCTTCACCGCGTGCAGCGTCTGCTGCGTGACCTCATGCGCCCGTTCACTGCCCTGGCGCAGGAGATCCAGCAGCATACCTTTATCCTGAATCACGGTGGCGCGACGCTCGCGGATTGGAGCCAGCAGCTCCTGTAAACAGGCTTCCAGCACGTTTTTACACTGCCTGTCGCCCAGCCCGCCCTGCTGGTAATGCGCTTTCATGTCGGCGACCAGAGCTTTATCGGGATGAAAGGCGTCGAGGTAGGTGAAGACAACGTTGCCCTCAATTTTCCCTGGATCTGCCACCCGCAGGTGATTGGGGTCGGTATACATCGCGCTGACCGCCTGATGAATCTCCGCTTCGCTGGCGCCAAGCGTGAGCGTGTTGCCCAGTGACTTCGACATTTTCGCCCCGCCGTCAATGCCCGGCAGGCGGCTGACGTCGCTCAGCATCGCCTTACAGTGGCGCAGCACTGGCTCGGTCGTCAGGCTATTCATCTTGTGCACGATCTCGTTGGTTTGTTCGATCATTGGTAGCTGATCGTCGCCAACGGGCACCCGATCGGCACCAAATGCGGTAATGTCGGCGGCCTGGCTGATGGGATAGACCATAAAGCCCACCGGCAGCGCGCGGGAGAAGCCTTTCTGCGCAATCTCATTTTTTACCGTCGGGTTACGCTCCACGCGCGCGACGGTGACGATATTCATATACAGCGCGGTCAGCTCCGCCAGCGCAGGCAGGGCGGATTGCAGGCAAATCGTCGTGCGCTGCGGGTCGATTCCGACGGCCAGATAGTCGGCCATGACCTCCAGAATATTGTGGCTGATTTTCTGCGGGTTACTGCCGTTGTCGGTCAGCCCCTGCAGGTCGGCAATCAGGATAAACTGCTGGTGTTGATGCTGTAGCTCAATGCGCTGGCGCAGCGAGCCCGCGTAGTGCCCAAGATGTAGCTGCCCGGTAGGACGGTCGCCGGTAAGAATGGTATGCGTTGTATTCATCAGTTGCTCCTTATGAGGCGTAAAGCCGAAAGACGAGACTGATAAACAACAAAGCCGCCTTTCGGCGGCTTTGAAAAAAGATAACGTAACCCGTGCCGCCTGTTATGAAGGCAGCCACCAACGGTTTGAGCGGATAACGGTCACGTTTGTGTTCATCTCTTTATCCTGCCACCAGATTGGGCGGGCTGTCTACCTTTTACTGCTCAGCCAGGCAGCAAATTTTTCAACAAATAAGAAATAATGATTTTCTATAAAAGAGAATAATAACGTGGCGTATCCCTCATGATATTTCATGATGCTGACGAACCTTTGCTGGTATTAGTTATTCTCGAGGTCTTTAATCTTCAAAATAAATCGCGGTCATATATCGTAATTAACGAATTGTGTAGCATTGTTTATCCGACTTAAACTCACGCGGCAGGAGAACCGTCAGCCGTCTATTGGGTTGACTGGTAGCATAATAATCACCATGGGCTAACAGGGAGGATCATCGTAATAGAGGGCAACTCA
Source organism: Kluyvera sp. (assembly GCF_047971185.1). Classification (GTDB taxonomy): domain Bacteria; phylum Pseudomonadota; class Gammaproteobacteria; order Enterobacterales; family Enterobacteriaceae; genus Kluyvera. Next base: position 38,540 of record NZ_JBKDZH010000108.1, on the reverse strand, counting down.
TCCTTTATATTGAGTCATTCGCTCGATATTTACGAAACAATACCAACGCATTGCTTTACATGTTTTTATTTGTTTTTAGAATAATTACTGATGCCATAATTATTAAACTCAACATACCTACCTTCAGCATGAAAAAAACATTATTAGTGACCGCACTATTTTGTAGCCTGCTGACTGCGGGCATTACCATCATATTTGTGATCGATGAAACGTTTTCCGACACCGCCGCCGCGTGTCGCACCGATCTTTCCCGTAAAGCGCTGCTGCGCGTCAAAGATGACTATTTACGAGGCCGCTTTCCGCACTGGTATCGCGAGAAAAGCACGCTTGGCACGCTGACGCCGGAGCTGATTTTTGGTGAAGTCACCATCGAAGAAGATGAATATCGCGTGCCGTTCGTGGCCAAAGGGCCGATGACTAAACTGGCACGGATTGGTTTTGTCGACTGCGAAACGATGGACGTGGAATACATCGCCGGTAAGTAGGGCCATTTTACAATCCATGCGGTTAAGACCGTTCGTTCCTTGATACTTATCATGGTAAGTATTATCGTAATCGTACAAAACGATCGGAGATTGCCATGACTGAAGATGAACTGTTTGCCCATCGTCCGATGGGAATGCGCATGGCCATGGTCGTGCGCCAATGGCGTTCGATCATCGATCATGCGATTACCGATACCGGCTTGACCCAGTCCAGCTGGACGGTGCTGATGCAGCTGCATCAGCTGGGCGATAACGTCTCGGTGAGCGAGCTGGCGGAAATGCAGGGGATAGAACTGCCGCCGCTGATGCGCACGCTCACCCTGCTTGAGCAGCAGGGCTACCTGCTGCGCACGGTATCGCCGTACGATAAACGAATTCGCCTGCTGACGCTGACCGACGAAGGTCGGTCGGTGCTCCAGACGCTAAACCAGGTGATTGAAGTCTTCCAGGCCCGCGTGTCCACCGGTATTCCCGCTGAGGACATCGCGAAGTTTAGCGACACCCTGAATCAAATAGCCTGCAATCTGCGGAATATCCGCGAACAAAATAATAAAACCGACTAACACCATGATGACGCCAGAACAGAAGTTTGCCCGCTGGGTAAGGGTGAGTATTGCCTCTTTCCTGCTGATGTTTGCCTATTTTATCGTTGCCGATATCTGGATCCCGCTGACGCCGGACTCCACGGTGATGCGCGTGGTGACGCCAATTTCGTCCCGCGTATCCGGCTACGTCTCGCAGGTTTACGTGCACAACAATAGCGCAGTGAAAAAGGGTGACCTGCTGTACGAGCTGGACCCGACGCCGTTCCAGAATAAGGTCGATGCCGCTGCGCTAGCGCTGGCTCAGGCCAGACTGAGCAACCAGCAGCTGGACGCCCAAATCGCCGCTGCCGAGGCCAACCTCAAAACCGCGCAGCTCACCGCCCGCAACGATCGCGTGACCTACGAACGCTACCAGAGCCTGAGCCGCATGCAGAACGTCTCGCAGGCGGATCTCGATAAAGTACGCACCACCTGGCAGACCAGCGAGCAGTCGGTCAGCGCGCTGCGCGCCTCGATCCACAACCTGCAAATTCAGCGCGGCGAGCGCGATGACCGACGCAACGTCACCCTCCAGCAGTATCAGACGGCGCTACAGGAAGCACAGCTCAACCTTGATTGGACCCAAATTCGCGCCGAAGCGGACGGCACCGTCAGTAACTTGCAGCTTAGCCCTGGCCTGTACGCCTCGGCGGGCAGCGCGGTGATGGCGGTGGTCAATCAGAAGACCGACATCGTTGCCGACTTCCGTGAAAAGAGCCTGCGCCATACCCGGCAGGGCACCGATGCGGCGGTGGTGTTTGATGCCCTGCCGGGGAAAGTGTTCGCCGCGCGGGTGACCAGCAGCGACGCCGGGATCCTTGCCGGCCAGGAAGAAGTGAACGGCGAACTGTCGCAGCCGGAGCAGTCCACCCGCTGGGTGCGTGACGCGCAGCGTATGCGTATTCACGTGGCGCTGGAGGAGCCGCTGGAGAAAACCCTGCCGACCGGCGCGCGCGCCACCGTGCAGTTGTACAACAGCGAGGGCGCGTTTGCCCGCTTCTTCTCCGGCCTGCAAATCCATCTGGTGAGCTGGTTGCACTATGTCTATTAATACCCTCGCGCAGGTCTTCACCCCTCACGGCAATATCGTCTATACGGCGAATGATTTCCGGCAGACTCTGCGCATCTCTTTTGCCGGCATGTTAGCGCTGAGTATTTCGAGCTTTTTCGATACCCAGTACGGCGTGTTCTACGTGGTTTACCCGCTGCTGTTAACGGCGCTGGTGCCGGTGTTTAACCGCCATGTCGCCAAACAGTTTATCTTTAGCGCCTCGCTGAACTGCCTCGAAATGGTGCTGATCATCGGCTATCTGAGCCAATGGCCGGTGATCATGACGCTGGTGGTGTTTGCGCTGTACGTGATGCGTTTTCGCTTTATGAGCAAAGGGCCGCTGTTCCTGTTCGGTTCGATGGGGGTAGTGTGCCAGAGCGTGATGCTCAACTTTATGAGCTACCCCTCGGCCAACTGGCATACGCTGCTGTTCTCCAACGTGGAAGCCAGCGTGATGGCGGTGGGGCTGAGCGCGCTGATGCATTACCTGATCCCGGACGCCGAACCGCGCACGCCGCCGCCGCTGATTGAAAAAGACGACGCCCGCGTGCGCCATGAATCGCTGCTCTCCGGCACCGTGGCGACCATTATCTTTATCGTTTTCCAGGTGAGCGATCTCAGCGACTCGCTGTCGGCGCTGATGGCGGGGATCCTGATCCTGTTCCCCATGCACTACCGCGGCGCGGTGATCAGCTCGATCTGGCGCGTGGCGGGCGTAGTGCTGGCCTGTCTGTACATTCTGGTGATTCAGCTGATCCTCTACGACCACAGCAGCCATATGCTGCTGATGATGCCGCTGATCGGCCTCGGGCTGGCTTTCAGCGCCCGGCTGCACGTGATGGAGAAAGTGGGGGCGGGCGTCGGCTTCGCCAGTATCACCACCATCGGCATTATGTTTGGTCAGAACCTCCAACCGGACGGCGATCTGGTGTTCAGCGATCTCTACCGCGCCACCTCGGTCACGGTCTCGCTGCTGGCCACGCTGACGCTGGTGTTTATTCTGCACCGCCTGCTCAACTGTTTTGCGCCAACGCGCTTTATTGTGAAGTAACGCACTTCCGGACGCTGATTGTTTCCCTCCATCTGTGCTTACAATAGCCGCCTGGTGAGAGGGAGAGAGACGATGTGGAAAACGCGCGCGCTGGAACTGAATAATCAGGAGTTCTGGAACTGGGATAAAGCCTGCCAGCTGGTGCTGTGGGCGGCTCGCCATGAGTTTAATACCGTGGTGGTGGGGCAAACGGACCTGTTTGATAAGCTCGTCTCGCCGAAAGGCTACACCCCGCATCAGTACAACGATCGCCTCTCCAGCCAGCAGCGCGCCCGCTGCGTGTACCTCAACCGGCTGGCCGGATTCTGCCGTCAGCATGGCCTGAAATTTTACCTGCAGGCCAAAGAGCTGAGCTTTCCCGCCGACCTGCTGGCGGCGCACCCGCAGCTGATTGATAAAGACGGCAGCATCCGCTTCGACGTCGAATTCTGGTGCCAGTATCTGGCGGATAAGCTCACGTTACTGTGCCAACAGATCCCCGACATCAGCGGCCTGCTGGTGGCGCTCTCCAACACCGACGGCCTGCTGCCCATCTCCCGGCCCAACTGGGAGCTGACCGGGCAGGACGATCCCTCGCCGCATATCGACCCCCGCAGCCTTTCCCGCTATACCCAATGCTTCAGCGCCATGGCCCGCGCGGTGATGCGTGAAAATAAGCACCTGGTGCTGCGCGCCTTCCCGGCGGGCAACCACGACATCAGCAACGTGATGGAGGCCATTCGCACGCTGCCGGAGTGCGTCTCGGTGTCGATTAAGCTAACGCCGGAGCGCTTCTGGCCGACCTTTCCCAACAACCCGGCGCTGCTGGACGTAGAAGATCGCGACGTATGGGTGGAGCTGGATCTGGTGGGCGAAGAGGTGGGCTGGGGCGTGTTTCCGTTCCCGCGCATTGACGAACTTCAGGGCCGCCTGCTGTGGTGCCGTGGCAACCCGACCATCACCGGCGCGGTGTGCAAAACCAGCTGGGAAGGGGTCGATAATCACTGGGTGATGGGCACGCTGAGCGAGTGCAATCTGGTGGCCTGTAGCCAGATTCTGGCGCGGGAAAACGAGCATCTGACCCGCGCGGCGCTGCTGACCCACTGGCTGGATGAGTGCTACGGCTGGCGTCCCGATGAGGCAACCTTCGACGAATTTCAGTCGCTGATGGGCCAGGCCGGGCAGGTGCTGTATCAGGCCATCTACGTGCGCGATCACGTCTTCCATCGCCACAGCCAGGTGCCCGCCAGCTACGGGCAGGCGGTGTGGAGCCTGTACGGCCAGCTTAACCGCAACCACTGGCTGCCCGGTTCCGAACGCGATATTTTCTTCAGCGCCAGCGACGTCGGGATTTCCGGGCGCAACCTGTCGCTGATTGCCGAAGAAAAGGACAGCGCTTACCAGGCCGCGGTGACCCTGCGCGAGCAGGCGCTGGCGTTTGCCGATCGCGCCGCGTTTCCCTTCTCGCTGCACCAGCGCTGGCGGGAGGAGTGGCAGGGCTTCGACCTTTACTGCCTGCTATTCCGCCACGCGCAAAAAGCCTTTTTCACGCTGCACTTCGCGCGGCTGGTGGAGAACAGCTGGAGCATGCGCGAGATTTGCCAGGTGAATATTCAGGAGTTGTACCGCTGCGCCGCCGAGATGGAGAGTTTCTGCACCCGCCACACCGACGCCTCGCCGGGGCTACACGTGATGTTTGACCCGACCCGCGTGCGCATGCTGGCCGACAGTCTGAGCCACGAGTTGACGCAGCTGAAGGGATGAAATGTGATTGCGATCACCAACCATTAACGCCTCGATGGCGGGAAACGTGAGTTTTCCCGCTATCAACGGCGGCAATGGATTGCTGGGTGTGATTTTCGTCACATTTCATCCGGGCGATGTCCCGGGAATGTGAATGATCGGGCAGTTCCGCAAAACCCCGCCATCCTGCTGATAGCCTGCTTCTCATCCTTTCCAGAAAATAGCGCGTCATAACTGAGCGGCTATTGAGGAAAGTATTATGAGGCTGGTTGCGGGCGAGGCGCTGACGCGCTTTACGGTGTCACTGCCGCACAATGAGCGGTTTGCCGAATTTTTTACCGGTGAAGCGGTGGATGAACCGATGGACTATCAGTTCGCCAACGGCAAAGGCCCGGCGCAGGACTCCTTTTGTCGACGCATTTTCCGCCGCGACGCGGCGCAGCGCACGGTGTCACCCGCGCGTGCGCTTCCGGCGGCGGCCATCACCTGGACCGGCGTCAGCGATACGCTGACTTTTTCCGGCGTCCAGAACGTGGCGACCCACTGCCAGCGCTGGCTGTGCGTCACCCTGCATGCGCCGAAGACGGCGACCTATCCCTTTGAGATTGCCACCTGCGGCGGCGTGCGTATCTGGCGTGACGGTGAACTGGCGGCCTGCTTTACGCCGTTTACCCGCAACACACTGCAAACGCAGGCCGTTGACATCCCGCTTCAGCAGGGAGACAACGCGCTGCTGATTCACCTCGACGAGCTGTTTGAACGCGACACGATTTTTGCCTTTCGCATGGTCTACCTCGGCGAGACGGCGCTAGATGCCGCGCTGCCGGGCCTGAACAGCGACGACGTTGAGACGCTGCAGGTGGTACTGGATTCGCTGCCCGCCACGGCGACCGCGCAGTATCAGCGGCTGCATCTGGACTGCCTGGCAGAGCGGACGTTACATCTGTGCGGCGCTATCCACAGCCTGGGCAACGACGCCATCGCCACCTGTGCGCTGGATTTCGGTACGGTGACCGCCGACAGCACCGGGCTGACGCTGCCGCTGCCGACAAACGTTGGCATGGGACACTATCGCCTTGAACTGACCGCCCGTTTGGGCGACGTCACCATGAGCCGCAGCCTGAGCCTGACCGTACTGGCCGACGACGTGCTGCCCGGCGGCGAGGGCGTGCTGGAGACCCGCAAGCGCGTGGCGCTGAGCTACATCGCCGAACACGGCGTGCCGCGCACCGGCCGCCTGCTGGCGATGCTGCACGTTGGCGACAGCGGCCCGCTGGCGCAGGAACTGCTGATAAGCACGCTCCAGCGTATCAGTGCCCGCCAGGACTGCTCGGATTTCTCCATGGTACCGCTGCTGTGGATCTGGCATGACTTCCACGGCGAACACTTCCCGGCGGTGCTGTGGAAGCGCGTGCGCTCGGCGATTGTCGGCTATCGCTACGGGTATGACGAACTGGGCAACGACGTGATGTGGTACTGGAGTGAGAACCACGCGCTGTGCTTCCACACCGCGCAGTACCTGGCCGGGCAGCTGTTCCCCGACGATCTGTTTACCGCTTCTGGCCGTCGAGGTCGCGAACAGCGGGCGATCGCCACCCAGCGTCTGCACGCCTGGTTTGATGCGGTTGAACAACAGGGGTTCGTGGAGTGGAATTCGGCGCCGTATTACCCGGTAGACTACATTGGCCTGTTCGCGCTCTATCAGTTGGCCGACGACGCCACGCTGCGCCAGCGCGCGCGCCATCTGATCGACCGCCTGATGCTCACCAGCGCGCTGCACTACCAGTCCGGGATTGCCGCGGGAACCATGGGCCGCGTGTATGAAAAAGAGCTGCTGGCGAGCCCGATGAGCGAGCTTTCCGCCTTCGGCCACGTCGCCTGGGGCGGTGGGCACGTTAACCGTAAGTGCGCCTCGCTGCCGTTCTTCTGCCTGAGCGACTATGTGCCGCCGGTAGAGTCTGCACGCTATGCGCGTCTGAACCACGGCACGCTGAGCGCCCACTACCAGTGCGGCGGCGGCAATATCGTCGCCTGGAAACAGGCGGGCGTGTCGCTCTCCAGCTGTGTCGATCATCACACCGGCGAACGTGGGCATCAGCAGCATCTGGTCGACGTGCAGTTTGCCACGCGCCCGGATGCCCGTCTGTGGATTAACCATCCGGGCGACGTTGCGCCGGGCAGCGAAGCGCGCCCCTCCTTCTGGGCCGGCAACGGCGTGCTGCCGCGCGTGATGCAGGCCGACAACCGGGCGATGCTGCTGTGGCAGATGGATGAGCATGAGGCGCTGGGCTGGACCCATCTTCACCTTCACGCCGAAGCCTTTGATGAAGTGCGCCCCGTGGCGCAGGGCTACGCGATGCGCGCGGGCAACGCGTTTGCCGCCGTGTTCTGCTCGCAGCCGCTGAGCGTTATCGGTGATGAAGTTCGCGCCGAAGGACGTCAGGTGGCGTGGTGGCTGGAGGTGGGCGAGGGCGATTTCGAGGCGTTCTGCCAGCGCATTCAGGGGCTGCGCATTGCGCATCACGCGGATGTCGCAGTGGTCAACGATGGCCGACACACGCTGATGCAGCTGAGCTGGCAGAGTGAATGCCTGCACAATGGCGCAGCCGTCGCGTTCCCGACGCTGGTGGGCAATGAACTACAGATTACGCTGTCAGGAGACGCGCAATGAACAACACAGCATTAAGCACCCTGCTGGAGCAGGTGGTTCAGGGCTTCTGCCGCCTGAAAAACATGGGCGAAGTTGACACCAGCAGCGGCGAAGGGTTTGCCATCCACTTTGAAGAGTGGGAATGGGAGGTCGGCGTCGGCCTGTACGGTTTCTGGCAGTACGCTCGTCAGCAGAACGACGCGCAATTACAGCAGTCGATCCTCACCTGGTATGAAGATCAGCTGGCAAAAGGGCTGCCGGCGATCCAGATCAACACCACCGCGCCGATGATCACCCTCGCGCTGGTGGCCGGCCATACCGGGCGCGACGATCTGCTGAAGGTGGTCAACGACTGGGCCGATTCGCTGCTACGCACGCTGCCGAAAACCGAAGAGGGCGGCTTCCAGCACGTGGTGAAAGAGCAGCCGAACACCGGCCACCTGTGGGATGACACGCTGTTTATGACCTGCCTGTTCCTCGGCACGGCGGGCGTGGTGCTGAAGCGCAACGATCTGATCGACGAAGCGTCGTATCAGTTCCTGCTGCACACCCGCTACCTGTGCGAACCGGCGAGCGGCCTGTGGTATCACGGCTGGACGTTTGTCGGCAAACATCATTTCTCGGAAGCCTTCTGGGGCCGCGGCAACGCGTGGATCACCGTAGCGATCCCCGAATTTATCGCCCTGCTCGGCGACAGCCTCGACGCCAGCGTGAAGCGCTATCTCTCGGTGGTGGTGGCGCGGCAGGTCAATACGCTGTGCGAACTACAGGCTGACAACGGCATGTGGCACACCCTGCTCGACGATCCGCTGTCGCCGCAGGAATCCTCCGCCACCGCCGGGATCGCCTATGGCATGCTGCGCGGCGTGCGGATGGGGATCCTCGATGAAAAGGTCGCCGACAATGCCCTGCGCGCCTGGCACGCGCTGCGCGATCGGATCGACGAAGGCGGGATCGTGCTGGAAGCGTCGAAAGGGACGATGGTCGGCCCGGATCTGCAATACTACTGCGATATCGCCATGGCCCCGGTGCCGTATGCCCAGGCGCTGATGATGCTGCTGCTGCTGGAGTTGCGGCAGGAGAAGTGGAGCCATTAAACTGCGGTGCGTGCCGGATGAGGCTGCGCTTATCCGGCCTACGGGACGATTCTGTAGGCCGGGTAAGGCGAAGCCGCCACCCGGCAAAACCGCGGGCGTTTATGCCTCGCCCGGGTTATGTGAGGGTGCAGAGAATGCGTGCAGCAGCTGAAAACCCTCGTCGCAGCGGTAAATACTCTCCGTTGCGCCGGAGATCACCCAGCGTAGTTCGTCACCCTGCGGACAATACAGATAAATACACAGCCCGCAGCCGCCGCGCAGCTGGCGCGGGATATCGGCGACCCGAAAGGCGATCCCCGCCGCCTGGAGCGCTTTACGCGTGCGCACCACCCCGAGCGTGGAGTGAAACAAAAACAGATACTCCGTCATGTTCTCACCCGTTGCCCGATCATCGCCGCGCCGATCGCCCCGGCAAACTGCGCGTCCGGGTGCGTCTGCACCGGCATATTCACATGCGCCGACAGCATTCTGCCAAATGCCGCACAGTGGCTGACGCCGCCGGTAAACAGCAGTGGCCCCTGCGCCGAAAGCCGACCGATAAAGTTCGCGCTGCGCCGGGCCATCGCATTCACCACCCCCGCCAGAATCGCCTCCGGCGGCACGCCCGCCGAGCGCAGGCTAATCACCTCGGACTCGGCAAACACTGTGCACATACTGGTAATGGCGTGGGGTTCAACGCCTTCCGTCAGCGCATCCAGTTGCTCGACGCTGGCCCCCAGCGTACGGGAAATCACCTCCAGAAAGCGCCCGGTCCCTGCCGCGCATTTGTCGTTCATCAGGAAATCGGTGAGATTGCCGTCTTCATCCAGCTGGATCACCTTGCTGTCCTGACCGCCGATATCAATCACCGTGCGGGTTTGCGGCGCTAACAGCCGTGCGCCGCGCCCGTGGCAGGAGATCTCCGTCACCTGCTTATCGGCAAAATCAACCAGCTGGCGACCGTAGCCGGTCAGCGTCAAAGACGGCCGCGTCTCCAGCCCGGCGCGCAGCGTCTCCCATGCCTCAACGATGGCGTCGGCGGGGCGAAACGGCGTCGGGCAGAGGAAGCGACGACGAATTTCGCCGCCTTCCAGCAGGATGCCTTTGGTGGCCGTCGACCCTGAATCAATACCTATTGATAACGTCACGCGCGCTCCTACAGCATTTCAATAAAGGCCGCGACGCGGGTGCTGAGCTGACCGATATCGGCGGTCGAGTAATCGGTCTCAATGGCGATGTAGGGAATATTATGCTGCTGACGCACGTGGCGCTTAATCGCCATCGATTCAACGGCATAGGTATGGCAGGCTTGCAAAATCACGTCCACCACGCCGTCGGCCTGGTACTCTTCCACCATCTGGCTGAGCAACGTTAAACGCTGGTCGTTCGGTGAGATGCACGAGCAGCCGATGGCGAGGTATTTGTCGGTGAGCGCGTCGTACACGTCGCCGTCCTCGTCGACGCAGCGCTCGGTGGCCTTCGCGCCGGTGCAGTTTTCATAGCCCACCACCCAGCCGCCGTTATCCTCAATGGCTTTCACCACTTTCTCCGCCGCGCCGCCGATCGGGCAGCCGGTGATCAGAATGCGTGGGCGCGCGTCCAGCCGCTTACCGCTTTCCCACTCCTGACGCACGCGCTCGGCCATGCCGTTCAGCTCGTCAATCAGCGTCTCTTTATCGAAGCGGAAGGTTGCGCCGTACACCACTTTCAAAATGTCGCTGCCGCTGAGCGCCGGAGGATTGAGCTGCCCGACGCGGTAGAAGTTAGCCAGCGCCCGGCGCTCGCGGTTTTTGAGGGCGATGGCCTCGCGCAGGGAGGCTTCGGTAATCGCCGTGCCAAAACGTGCTTCAACCGCCTGCTGAAGACGCAGGATTTCCGCTTTCCAAAGCGCGCGGGAGGCGGCATCGGCGGCGCTGTTTGGCAGCTGCATCACGTGTACCGGCTTAAACTCGGCCATGTACTCGTACATCTTCTTCTTGCCATCGCAGGTGGTTTCACCGACCACCAGATCGGAGAAATAAAAGTAGGGGCATTTATCGGTTTTGCCGAAGCCGTAGCTGCTTTTGATCAGCGGGCAGAGGTTGCGCGGCAGGTCTTTCTCCGCCTCTTCAATGGTTTCATCAGAGGTGGAGCACAGCGAGACCACCACCGCGCCCGCCGCCAGCGGAATTTCCTGCGGCATAAAGGTGCAGTAGGTGCCGACCAGCGGCGTGCCTTGCTCTTTGAGGTCCATCACGGTGAGAAAGCCTTTCTGGCGGGCTTCGGAGAACTGATCGAAAATGGCGGGTAGATCGGTGATAAGCGACATGATTTTCCTTCCCCGTAACACGGGAGACGATAAAATGAGTCGCCATTATAACCCTGTTTAAAGTATGGTTTTGTTGATCATGCCCCCAGCTCTCGGCTGTAGACCCGGGAAGATTCTCCCCACGGATGGTAGCCCAGCCCGTTGAATACGAAGCCCGCTCTCTCGTAAAAACCATCGATATCGGTACACAGATGCAGCTGACTAAACCCAAGCGTGCGAGCGTGCTGCGCAATATGCTCAATCAACCGGCAGGCCAACCCCTGCTGACGGTATTCCGGCTCAATATAGAGCGCACACAGCCACGGATACAGCTCGCCGCGGCTAATAAAATCGTTGGTAATCAACCCCGCGCAGCCGATGATACGTTCGCCGTCCTGTAGCCAGTACCACTGCGGCAGCGGATTTTTCGCCCCCGGCGTGCGGCGCAGCGCGTCGTCGTAAACCATCATGGATGCTTCCGAGGCCCACTGTTGCTGGAAATAGGCGATAACCGCCTCCATCTGCTCGGGATGGTCGCGTAAAGAGCGAATAGCGTGCTGTGAACTCATAGAATTTTCTTCAGATCCATCTCTTCCTGAATGCGCTCGCTCCACGCAAAGTGGGTGCGAATCGCCTCATCAATCCCGGCGTTATAAAAGGCCGGCCCCAGCTTCTCGATAATAAAATCGATAAAGAACTCCGCGTCGAACTGCTCCAGCTCGAGGTCGAACTGTTTAGCGCAGTAATCCGTTAGCTGATCGCGCAGCTTCTCGCGCCCGGCGGGGGTGAGGTTGATTTCCGTGCTCATAAAGACTCCTGTGTCATTCCCGGCGGCGCTGCGCTTGGCCGGGCTACAAGTTGGTAGCCCGGGCGAGGCGTTTACGCCGACCCCGGGGCGGCTCGATGCCGAATAATGCAATCCCATCTGCGACCTATCAATATCACAAACTCGACTTTGTGACCTGGCGGAATATTTCTATATTCGGGTTTCTGACGATTTTAAAGGGGCGCAATCATGACTGCTGTGAACACTGCTGATACCGATTTTCCTTTACTGAACGTACGCCGCGTGGCGGGTAATATCGGCGCGGAGATCCGCGATATCCGTCTTTCCGCCGAACTGGATGCAGAGACTTTCGCCCAGCTGGAGGCCGCGCTGGTCAAATACAAAGTGCTGTTCTTCCGCCAGCAAAGTCACCTGACCGATGCCGAGCATCAGGCCTTCGGCGCGCGCTTCGGCAGGATTGTTCCCCATCCCACGGTTCCGTCCCCGGAAGGCACCAAACTGTTCGAACTCGACGCCTCGAAAGGCGGCGGCCGCGCCGACTCCTGGCACACCGACGTCACCTTCGTTGACGCCTTCCCGAAAATCTCCATCCTGCGCGGCGTCACCATCCCGGAATACGGCGGCGACACCGTGTGGGCCAACACCGCCCGCGCCTACGAACAGCTGCCGGAGACGCTCAAGCGCTTCGTCGACACCCTGCACGCGGTGCACAGCAACGACTATGACTACGGCGCCGAGCGCGTCGTCGTGGAAAGTCACCGCCTGGCGCATCACCAGAAAGTGTTTGTCTCATCGCTGTGGGAAGCCGAGCACCCGGTGGTGCACGTCCACCCGGTCAGTGGCGAACGCGCGCTGCTGCTGGGGCATTTCGTCAAACGGCTGGTGGGCTTTAGCTCGCGGGAATCCGCGCAGCTGTTCGAACTGCTGCAAAACCGCATCACCCGCCTCGACAACACCGTGCGCTGGCAGTGGCAGCAGGACGACGTGGTGATTTGGGACAACCGCAGCACCCAACATTACGCGGTCAACGACTACGGCACCCAGCCGCGCGTGGTGCGCCGGGTGACGGTGGAAGGGGAGATTGCGGTGGGGGTGGACGGCAGCCACAGCCGCACGGTGGCAAAACCGCAGGATGCGGCGAATGGGGAAAGGGCGGTGAGTAAGGCGTCGTAACGCTCGAACGGTAGGCCGGGAAAGCGCAGCGCCACCCGGCCGTTTTCTCTACGCTTCTCGTCTGCGCGGCTTGCCAGCAATCACCTCGATAAACTCCTGCACCTGACGCTGTTTAGTGCAGCTTTCCATCACCTTGACATCAATCCTCTTTCTGACCTCACATGCGCAAAATGTGAAGCTATTTCCAACCGTATTGCTATGATTAAAAGATAATTGTAGATACATTTTTGTATATACAATCAGGGGCGGAAATGCCAATGGAGTTTGAATGAGATGCAAACAAGGCAAAAAGTAACCTGAGGAAACACGCTGTTCGTTTTGCAGATGCGGTGCTGGTGTTTGACGATCCCCGGCATCTGTCGCGACAGGATCGGCATGAGAACGGCGAGTATCGTTGGCAGACCATCGGTCTTGTTCATGGCATTGTGGTTATTCTGGTGGCCCACAGCGTGCGGTTCGAAAGCGGTCATGAAGTTATTCGCATCATCAGCGCCAGAAAAGCAGACCGTAAAGAGAGGAGTCGTTATGAGCATGGTTAAGCATAAACACGGCAGCGCATCCGCGCTGAGTCCTCAGCACGAGGCTGAACTGAAAGCGCTGGCGAATAAATCGGATGATCGAATTGATTACAGCGATATTCCTGCGACAGAAGATGACCAGTGGTCAGAGGCGACTCGCGGTAAGTTTTTCCGTCCGTTGAAAACGCAGGCCTCCGTGCGTATTGATGCTGACGTGATGGAATGGTTAAAACGCCCTGGAAAGGGGTATCAGACGCGACTCAATGCCATTTTGCGCGAAGCGATGCTGCGCGAGCAAAATAAGAAATAATAGGCTGGCCGCTTTACCTTATGCGGCCCTGGAACACATCGCTATAGCTCCGGCTCCATCGCCACCCTCACCGCCATTCCCAGCTGCACCATCACCTCCCGATGCTTCTCAATCGGCGGCAGGGCGCAGTTGATCCTTAAGCAGTTCCGGTATTTTCCCGATGCCGAAAACAGCGATCCCGGCGCGACCTGGATCTTCATCCGGCACAGCTGCTGGGCGACGCAGACCATATCAACCTGCTCGGGTAACTCCACCCACAACAGAAAACCGCCGGTCGGGCGGGTGACGCAGATCCCGCAGGGGAAATATTCTCGCAGCCAGTTGGTGTAGATCTCGATGTTGCGCAGGTAGATCTGCCGCATCCGCCGCACGTGGCGGTGGTAGTGGCCTTCGCGAATAAAATTGGTCGCGGCAATCTGCGTGGCCGGCACGTTGGTGCCGCTGGCAGCGTACTTCATCTGCAGCAGCTTGTCGTAATAGCGGCCCGGCGCAATCCAGCCGATGCGCAGGCCGGGGGCGATGGTCTTGGTAAACGAGCTACAGAGCATCACCCGGCCGTCGATATCCCATGAGTGGATAGTGCGCGGGCGCGGGTAGTCGGTGGCTAAATCGCCGTAGATATCATCTTCAAAAATCACCATATCGTAGCGCTGGGCGAGGCTCAGCACCGCGCGTTTACGGGCGTCGGGCATGATAAAGCCCTGCGGGTTATTGCAGTTGGGTACCAGAATCACCCCTTTGATCGGCCACTGATCCAGCGCCAGCTCCAGCGCTTCGACGCTGATCCCGGTGTCAGGATCGGTGGGGATCTCGATCGCCTTCAGCCCTAAGCCGCGCAGCCGCTGCATGGTGCCGTAGTAGGAGGGGGACTCGACGGCGATGATGTCGCCGGGCTGGCACACCGACAGCAGCGCCAGCGAGAGCGAGCTGTGGCAGCCGCTGGTGATGATCAGCGAGTCGGCGTCAACGACCGATCCGCCGTCGAGCATCAGCCGGGCGATCTGCTCGCGCAGGTCGCGGCGGCCGGCCAGCTCGTCGTAGCTCAGCACCTCGTTAATATTGTGCTGCGCCACCCGGCTCAGCTCGCGCCACAGCGGTTTCAGGCTGGGCTGGTCGATGTCCGGCGAGCCGCCGCCAAAGGGGATAATCGATTTATCGCTGCGGGCATCCAGCATGTCGAGCACCTGATCCCACTGGGTGATCTCCACCGGGCGCTGTACCGGGCGCGACATCGGCGGCACCGGCGGCTGGGCTTTCTGCGGCGCGACGAAGTAGCCGGAGCGTGGCTGCGGGGTAATCAGCTGGCGCTGTTCCAGCGTCTGATAAGCCTGCTGTACGGTGCTGATACTCACGCCGTGTTCCTGGCTCAGGCTGCGTACCGAGGGCAGTTTTTCACCGTGACGATACAGCCCCTGTTCAATTCGCTCGGCCAGCAGATTGGCCAGATGTTGGTAACGCGTCATTGCTGTATCCCCGTTTGTCGCCATACAGATGAAAAAACCAGTACAGTCAGGCGAAAAAAACCGCACGCAGATACCGTTTTAGCGAATCTGTATGTTAAAGAAAAGTGTTTTTTGCATCTGTATTGTTAAGCCGAAAATCCGCGAAGATAAAGCCTCTGGCAAGGTGAGGAGGCAAAGTATGGAATTTCACGAGAATAGAGCGAAACAGCCGTTTATTGGGTTTGTGCTGGTGTGGCGATTTGTCAAAAGCTGGTGGCGCGTGCAGCAAACGCGCCGCGTACTGCAGCGAATGAGCGATGAACAGCTGAGAGATGTGGGGCTGCGGCGCGACCAGGTGAACTAATGATTGCAGCGACGTGGGATCCACGTCGCCAGTGATGGTTCATCCGACCAAAAACTGCCACAGGATCCAGCCGCCGAAGCCGATCAGTATCGCTCCGGCGGCCCGTTCAATTTTCCAGATCAGATTGCCCAATCGGCGCTGTACCTGCGGCAGGGCGATGAGCGTCACCAGCAGCAGATCCCACAGCAGCACCACGCTGGTCATCCAGATGCCGCAGACGGTTTGCTGCGCCAGCGTGACGTCAGGGCCGAGCAGCGCGGTCATCAGCGCCAGATAAAACAGCGCGTTTTTCGGATTCAGTAACGAAGAACCGAGGCCGAGCACAAGCTGGCGCGACAGAGAGGGGCGCGCGGCGGCGGCGTGCCATTCCAGTGTCCCGGCGCGGCTTTGCAACAGCTGGCGGCCTACCCACAGCAGATAGGCGGCGCCCAGCAGTTCAATAGCGCTGAACAGCAGCGGCACCTCGCGCAGCAGGCCGGAGCCGATGACCACCAGCAGGATATACAGCCCGTTGCCCGCCGCGATCCCCAGACACAGCCCGATGCTGCCGCGTAGCCGGTAGCGCACGGCGTAGCCGACCAGTAAAAAGAAGTCCGGCCCGGGGCTGAGCAGCGCCATAAAATGCGCCAGCGCCAGCGCGGGAAACGCCGGAGGAAATAACGTCGTGACCTGTTCCATAGCAACCTCAGTAAACATACTGCGGTCAGCATATGTCTGCTCACGCATTAATTATTGTCAGATATTGATCGACCGAGGGCGTACTGGCGCGGCGTGGCAGCGGTGTAACTGACGAAGGTTTTATGGAAATGGCTCTGGTCGGCAAAACCGCTCTGGTAGGCGACATCGGCAATATCGTCTCCGGCGCGCAGCCGCGCTTTGGCGTATTCCACGCGCGAGACGTTGAGAAAGCCGCCGGGAGTCAGCCCGGTGTCCTGTCTGAAGGTGCGGATTAGCGTCTCTTTACGCAGTGAGAATCGTTGAGCGAGTTCATCAAGAGAGAGCGGGGCGGCCGGGTCGGCCAGCAGCGCCTGCTGTAGCTGCTGGCTGGTCGGGCGCAGCGTCTGTGCGACCTCCACGCGCAGGGTGAGCGCGGCTAACAGCGCGTCGACGGCCGCCGTCGACATCTGCTCCACCACGGCAAGGTACAGCCCGAACAGCGCCTCGTTGCGGATATGCTGCTGCGCGAGAGGAAGCGCGGTATCGAGGTATAGCATATGGTAGCTGCGCGCCAGCCCCTGCACCGGGTTACAGCTATGCGGCGCGCGCGCGGGGATGACGATGATATCGCCGGGGTTCAGCAGGTACTGCTGGCCGTGGCAGACGCAGCGCGTTTGCCCTTCCACAATGGCGCCGATCGACAGCTGCGGGTGGCTATGACGCTTATACGGCTGCGTGCTCTGCCAGGTGCTGCGCAGCTCCAGCCCGGGATGGCGGGTAAACGTTTGTTGAATGTCGCGCGCGGTGGTCATGGGATCGTCCAGAAGGTTTTGGGGTGTTATATCACATCCTGAAACAAAGGCTGCCGGTCGGAAACCTCCGTTTATACCCAACTTTACGCCCATATCCAGTCATCTTGACTACGCTTAATACCCTAAGCGGTAAAACAAGGAGACACAATATGGCCTACCAGACAGTTAATCCTGCCACCAACCAGCTTATTAAAGAATATTCCTCGCATAGCGATGCGGACGTCGAAGTGGCGCTGAAGGCCGCCGATGCGCTGTATCACTCCGACTGGGCGAAAGGCGATATAGACCAACGCCTGCCGGTGCTGAATAAGCTTGCCGATCTGATTGACGAGCGCGCGGAGGAGCTGGCTAAAATCGCCAGCCAGGAGATGGGCAAGCTGATTGAGCAGAGCCGCGGTGAAGTAAAACTCTGTGCGCAAATCGCCCGCTACTACGCCGATAACGCGAAGTCGTTTTTAGCGCCGGTGAAGTATAAATCTGAGCTGGGCGAGGCGTGGGTCGAGCATCACCCGATTGGCGTGCTGATGGCCGTTGAGCCGTGGAATTTCCCCTATTACCAGCTGATGCGCGTACTGGCGCCGAACCTGGCGGCGGGTAACCCGGTGCTGGCCAAACACGCCAGCATTGTGCCGCACTGCGCGGAGACCTTCGCGCATCTGGTCCGTGAAGCGGGCGCGCCGGAAGGGGCGTGGACTAACCTCTATATCTCACAGGATCAGGTGGCGAAGATTATCGCCGACGATCGCGTACAGGGGGCGGCGCTCACCGGCTCGGAAAAAGCGGGTAGCGTGGTGGCTGCACAGGCGGCGAAGCACATTAAAAAATCGACCCTGGAGCTGGGCGGTAACGATGTGTTTGTGGTGCTGGACGATGCCGACCTGCAAAAGGCGGTGAAAATTGGCGTTAATGCGCGCTTGAACAATGCCGGGCAGGTCTGTACCGCGGCGAAACGCTTTATTCTGCATGAGAAGATTGCCGACGCGTTCCTGGACAAATTCACCGAGGCGTTTAAGCAGGTGAAGATTGGCGATCCGCTGGACGAAAGCACCACGCTGGGGCCGTTGTCCTCTAAGGATGCGCTGGAAACGCTGACCAAACAGGTGAACGCGGCGGTGAAAAACGGCGCGAAGCTGCACTTAGGCGGTAAGCCGGTGCAGCGCGACGGCAGCTTCTTTGAACCGACCATTCTGACGAATATCACGCGCGACAACCCGGCGTACTTTGAAGAGTTCTTTGGCCCGGTGGCGCAGATTTACGTGGTGAAGAACGACGATGAAGCGGTGGCGCTGGCCAATGACTCCCACTACGGCCTGGGCGGTGCGGTATTCAGCCAGGATATTGAACGGGCGAAGAAAATGGCTTCGCGCATCGAGACCGGGATGGTCTACATCAACTGGCTGACCGATACCGCGGCCGAACTGCCGTTTGGCGGCGTGAAGCGTTCCGGCTACGGGCGCGAGCTGTCGGATCTGGGGATTAAAGAGTTTGTGAACCAGAAGCTGGTGGTAGTGCGGAAATAACGGTGTGCCGATGCCCTCTCATTCCGGGAGGGCATCAGTTCTTGCGGCTATCGGCGTAAACCGGCAAACGCCGCGCGAATCTCTTCTTCCGGCAGCTGAATGCCAATAAACACCAGCGTGCTGTGCGGGGTTTCATCGCCCCACGGGCGGTCCCAGTCGGCGCTGTACAGGCGCTGTACGCCCTGGAACAACAGGCGGTTTGGCTCGCCGTCAATCCACAGCATCCCTTTGTAGCGCAGCAGCTTATCGGCGAAGTCCAGCAGCAGGTTTTCCATCACGCGGGAGACGTCGCTGATATCCACCGGGTAATCCAGCTCCACCACGATAGACGACACGTCATTTTGTTGGTCGGCCATAAAGTGGAAGCGCGGCGCTGAGGTGACGTTCTCCTCCAGCATAAAGCCGTTGGTGTTGAACAGCAGGCCGAGGTCGATATCGCCGTGGGTGACGGTGTACACCGGCGCGCGGGCGTTGATGCGCGTCAGGCGTTCGCGCAGCTTTTCGGCAGCGCCCGCGACGTCGGTTTTGGTCAGCAGAATGCGGTCGGCATAGCCAACCTGGGATTGCGCGATGGTGAACTGGTTCATCTGGTCGTTGGCGTGCACCGCGTCGACCAGCGCAATCACGCCGTCCAGCAGATAGCGTTCACACAGCACCTCGTGGGAGAAGAAGGTCTGAATAATCGGGCCGGGGTCGGCCATGCCGGTGCACTCAATCACCAGCCGGTCGAAGCTGATATTGCCTTTGTCGAGGTTATCGAGCAGGTCGAGCAGCGCGTCTTCCAGCTCGTTGGAGCGGGTGCAGCAGATGCAGCCGTTGGTCAGGGTTTTGATCTGCGTGGCGCGGTCGCCAATCAGCTGGTCGTCGACCGAGACTTCGCCGAATTCGTTTTCAATCACGGCAATTTTGAAGCCGTGCTGTTCGTTGAGGATGTGGCGCAGCAGGGTGGTTTTGCCCGCGCCGAGGAAACCGGTAAGTAGGGTAACTGCAATCGGTGCCATGGTGTCTCCTTTAGCAGCAGCGCATGCCGCCTTTTCCGTCGCCGCCGTAGCGTGCCTGCTGGCGCTCGCGGAAGAACTCTTCATAGGTCATGTACGGTTTATCCGGATGGTTGGTCTGCATATGTTCGACGTAGTTGTCGTAGTCCGGAATGCCAATCAGCATTTTCGCCGCCTGACCGAGGTATTTTTTTGCCTGCCCTAAGTTACCAAACATTATGCCATCCCGATAATAGATAAAGCCGGATGGCGGCTAGCGCCTTATCCGGCCTACGAGAGCGGAACTTGTAGGCCGGATAAGCGCAGCGCCATCCGGCAAAGGGGTTAGTGGTGCGAAGAGGTCTTCACGCCGCCTTCCGGTACCGGCACGTAAGGTGTCTCTTTGTCGGTACGTTTATCGCTATTGCGCACCTGCATCCAGGTTTTGAAACCGTAGAAGATGATGCTGTATACCACCACCAGGAACAGAATACTCAGGCCCGCGTTGGTGTAGTTGTTGATAACGATATGGTTCATGTTGGCAATCTGCTGCGCGGTCAGCTCGCCGCCTGCCGCAATCTTCTCTTTGTACTGGTTAGCCATGTAGAAGAAGCCTTCCATCTGCGGGTTGGAGCTGAACAGCTTCAGGCCCAGCGCCCAGGTGGTGCAGATCAGCAGCCATACTGCCGGGATGGTGGTCACCCAGATGTATTTGGTGCGCTTCATCTTAATCAGGATAACGGTGCCCAGTACCAGCGCTACGGCGGCCAGCATCTGGTTAGAGATACCGAACAGCGGCCACAGGCTCTTCACGCCGCCCAGCGGGTCAACCACGCCTTGATACAGCAGGTAACCCCACAGCCCCACACAACCGGCGGTGGCGACCACGCCAGCCACCAGCGAGTCGGTTTTCTTCAGGAACGGTACGAAGTTGCCGAGCAAATCCTGCAGCATAAAGCGGCCCGCACGGGTACCGGCATCCAGCGCGGTAAGAATGAACAGCGCTTCGAACAGAATACCGAAGTGGTACCAGAAGCCCATGTCAGCCATCGGCAGCACTTTGTGGAACACGTGAGCAATACCGACCGCCAGCGTTGGCGCGCCGCCCGCGCGGTTCAGCACCGACGGTTCACCGATGTCTTTCGCGGTTTGCAGGATCTGCTCAGGGCTGATGACGAAGCCCCAGGAGCTGACGGTTGCCGCCGCGTGGACGGTCACGTCTTTCAGCTGTGCGGCAATCAGCGCCGCGTTCTCGCCGCCCATCTCATGCAGGTTCGGCATGGTGATGCCAAGGCCCGCCGGAGGGGTATTCATCGCGAAGTACAGGCCCGGTTCGATGATAGAGGCCGCAACCAGCGCCATAATCGCCACGAAGGACTCCATCAGCATCGCGCCGTAACCAATCAGACGCGCGTCGTTTTCGTTCGCCAGCAGCTTCGGCGTGGTGCCGGAGGAGATCAGCGCGTGGAAGCCAGAAACCGCGCCACAGGCGATGGTGATGAACAGGAACGGGAACAGCGCGCCTTTCCACAGTGGGCCGGTGCCGTCGATGTACTGGGTCACGGCCGGCATTTTCAGATCCGGGTTGAGGATCACGATGCCGAGCGCCAGGCCAACAATCACGCCGATTTTCAGGAAGGTGGCGAGGTAGTCGCGCGGTGCCAGAATCAGCCATACCGGCAGCAGGGCAGAGATAAAGGCGTAGCCAATCAGCGCGAAGGTGATGGTGGTGTCTTTAAAGGTCAGCGCCGGGCCCCAGTACGGGTCGTGGGCAATCACGCCGCCGAAGTAAATCGAGGCCACCAGCAGCACGATACCGATCACCGACACTTCGCCGACGCGGCCCGGGCGGATAAAGCGCATGTAGATACCCATAAACAGCGCAATCGGCACGGTTGAGCAGACGGTGAACACGCCCCACGGGCTTTCCGCCAGCGCTTTCACCACGATCAGCGCCAGCACCGCCAGGATGATGATCATAATCAGGAAGCAGCCGAACAGGGCAATGGAGCCCGGCACGCGGCCCATCTCTTCTTTGACCATTTCACCCAGCGACGAACCGTTACGGCGCGTGGAGATAAACAGCACCATAAAGTCCTGCACCGCGCCCGCGAGCACCACGCCCGCCAGCAGCCACAGCGTACCCGGCAGGTAGCCCATCTGTGCGGCCAGCACCGGGCCGACCAGCGGACCGGCGCCGGCGATGGCGGCGAAGTGGTGGCCGAACAGCACGTAGCGGTTGGTCGGCACGTAGTTCAGGCCGTCGTTGTTGATGACCGCCGGCGTCGCACGCGTCGGGTCGAGCTTCATCACCTTCTGGGCGATGTACAGGCTGTAGTAGCGATAGGCCACCAGATAAACGGAAACCGACGCCACGACGATCCACAGGGCACTGACGTGCTCACCGCGGCGCAGGGCGACGACCGAAAGGCAAAACGCACCGATGATTCCGAGAATCACCCAGGGTATGTGCTTGAATAGCTTTTTAGTATCCATAGTAAAACCTGGTTTTTTAAGATTAATAATCAGCCGAAGCTGCCGTTGTTTTTGGGTTTGCGGGTTGAGGAGGTAGTGATTGTGCTGATTAGCTTGCCAGACCTACGCGCGCGTAAAGTTGGGTAAATGGGTGAGCGGTTAAAAGCGGAGGCTAAGCGGTCACTTTTCGCGGTAAGCGGTTGGGCAACCTTTGTTCGACGCTAAAATATGTGATTGAGATCGCAAGTTTTTTTCCTGTCGCCGTTTCTCTACGCGCAACTACGTATGATTAAAAACCAATAAAAAACACTATTGTCACTAATTGATCACAACTCAGCGTGATGACCGTCTCCGCGCCGCCGCTTTTTCCCGACTATTGGCTCAACCCGGCCGGTGAGCCATGCAGCCTGCCGACCTGTATCCATAAAAAGGATGAACACAATGAAAAATATGCGGCTAAAAGCACTTTGTCTGGTTCTGGGAGCGGGCATGTTGTGGCCAGCGGTGGGGCAGTCGGCCACGGAATTACGCATGTCGTGGTGGGGCGGCAACCAGCGTCATCAGGCAACCACCGAGGCGATTAAAGCCTTCGAGGCGCAAAACCCGGACGTTAAAATCAATACCGAGCCCAGCGGCTGGGACGGCTATTTATCCCGCCTGAGCACCCAACTGGCGGGCAATACCGAGCCGGACGTGATGCAGATTAACTGGAACTGGCTGGTGATGTTCTCGAAGAACGGCGACGGTTTTTATGACATTCAGCGCCAGTCGGCGGTAATCGACCTCAGCCAGTTTTCCAGCCAGGGCAAACAGTTAGTCACCATGAACGGCAAGCTCAACGGCGTGCCGGTGGCGATGACCGGGCGGTCGATGTACTACAACCCGGAACTGTGGAAAAAAGCGGGCGTCGCCTATCCGCAGACCTGGGAGCAGATGATTGCCGCCGGTCCGGCGTTCAAAAATAAGCTGGGGGACGACTACTACCCGTTTATCCTCGCCAATCACGACACCACCATCATGACGTTTCTGAACTCTTATATGGTGCAGAAATACAACATCCCGATGATTGACCCGCAGAAGAAAGACTTTACCTACAGCCGCGAACAGTGGCGGGACTATTTCGGCATGTATAAAAAGCTGGTGGATAACCACGTTATTCCGTCGATGAAGTACCTCTCAGCCTTCGGCAAAGCCAACGCCTGGGAAATTAAACCGTGGCTGGACGGCAAAATTGGCGGCGTTCACACCTGGAGCACCGACGGCACCTTCGCCGGTAGCCTGCGCCCGCCTGCGCATCTGGAAGTGGGGCCTTATCCGATGCTGCCCGGCGCGACCGACGCTGGCATCTTCTTTAAACCGGCGATGATGTTTTCCATCGGTAAAAACAGCAAACACCCGGAGCTGGCGGCGAAGCTGATCAACTTCCTGCTCAACGACCCGCAGGGGATTAAAGCCATGGGTCTCCAGCGCGGCGTGCCGCTGAGCGCCGAGGCGGTCAAAGTCCTGCAACAGGATGGCGTGCTGGATAACAGCCAGATTCAGGTGCAGGGGCTGGCGCAGGTAGACCAGCTGATGGGCAAAATTGAGCCGTCGCCGTGGTTTGAAAACCCGCAGCTGTTGTCCTATTTCCTCGATGCGGTTCAGCGCTACGACTACGGGCAGCTCACCCTCGAACAGCTGGCCGATGAATTTCCCCAGCGCGCGCAGCGCGTCCTGAAAAAGATCATGTAATTGAGGTGGTTATGTCGCAATTATTAAAAGAGTCCATTTTAAGCAAGCTGGATACACTGTTTAATGAAGTGATTGTGGTGCGCACCAACGACGCTGAGCTAAAAAAACAGAAAGTTATCGCCTCTGACCTGTCGATTGAAAACTGGGACTGGTCGCAGGGCGTGGGCATTTACGGTATCTGGCGTCTGTATCAGATTACCCGCGAGCCGCGCTACCTCGATTACCTGAACGGCTGGTTCTCACGACGGATGGCCGAAGGGCTGCCGGAGAAAAACATCAACCGGATGGCGCCGATGCTGACTGCCACCTGCATGGCGGCAGAGCTGGGCGAAACCGGCTGGCTGGCGGATATCACCGACTACGCCGACTGGATCGACACGCGCCTGCTGCGCACCCAGGAAAACGGCTATACCCACTGCACCAGCGACCATCTCAACGAAGAGCAGCTGTGGGTCGATACGCTGTTTATGAGCGGCCTGTTCCACGCCCGGGCGTCGCAGCTGCTCAATAAACCGCACTACATGGACGATGTGGCGTATCAGTTCTTACTGCACATCAAATACCTCGTCGACCGTCGCAGCGGGCTGTGGATGCACGGCTGGAGCTTTATCGACCGCAACAACTACGGCGCGGCGCTGTGGGGGCGGGGTAACGGCTGGGCGGCGGTGGGCAGCGTCGATTTTCTGGAGATGGCGACGGCGGATAACGCGAATACGCGCTTTATTCGCGAGGCGTTTGTCCGCCAGATGCAGGCGGCGGTGCACTACCAGCATAACAATGGGATGTGGTCGACGTTAATCGACCACCCCGAAAGCTATCAGGAAGCGTCGGGAACCGCCGGGCTGACCTACGCGCTGCTGAAAGGCGCGCGGCTGGGGTTGCTGGACAACCGCTGCCGTGATGCGGGCTGGGCGGGCATCCAGGCGCTGATTGCACGGATTAACGATCAAGGGGAAGTGGCTGACGTGTCGGCTGGCACATCGGTAGGGCGCGACCTCCAGCACTATCTGGATATCCGCGTTCGTCAGCGCGCCTACGGGCAGTCGCTGGCCATGCTGGCGCTAGGGGAAGCGCTTGCCCATTTAAACGGATAACTTAAGGACAAGGTCATGACGACAAACCCTTGCGCGGTGCTGAGCGTCGAGGAAGAGCAAAAGATTCTGGCGCGGATCCACGATCCGCGCATCCCTGACAACGAGGTGAACGTGCGCGATTATGGCGCCGTTGGCGACGGCGTCACGCTGGATACGCAGGCGCTTCAGCGGGCCATCACCGATCTCCATCGTCGGGGCGGCGGCAGGGTCATCGTCCCCGCCGGGCGCTATCTCACCGGCTCGCTGGCGCTGCTCAGCAACATTAACCTGCATCTGGCCAGCCCGCAGAGCGTGCTGCTGTTTACCACCGACACCACCGAAGCGCACTATCCGCTGGCGTTTGGCCACTGGGAGTGCTCGCCGCTGTGGAACTACCGCGCGCTGATTTACGCCTGCGATGCGCAAAATATCGCGCTCACCGGGCGGGGCGTGCTGGACGGCCAGGCCAGCAACAGCGTGTGGTGGCACTGGACGCATCAGATTGAGCACGCCTGGTCGACTTCCGCCCGCAACCTGCAGCGCCCGGCCAGCCTGCGCCTGCGCGAAATGAACCTCAACGGCGTGCCGGTCGCCGAGCGCCGTTTTGGCGACGGCCACTACCTGCGGCCGATGTTTATTCAGACCCTGCGCTGTGAGAACGTCCTGCTGGAAGGCGTCACGCTGCGCAACTCGCCGATGTGGCAGGTGAATCCGGTCATGTGCCGTAACGTCACCGTCCGGCGCATGACTCTGCGCTCCCACGGCCACAATAACGATGGCGTCGACCCGGAAAGCTGCTGCGACGTATTAATTGAAGACAACCTGTTTGACTCCGGCGACGACTGCATCGCCATCAAGTCCGGGCGCGATCGCGACGGCCGTGAAGCCAACGTTCCCTGTGAAAACATCATCATCCGCAATAACCGTTTTGCCGACGGCCACGGCGGTATTGCGTTGGGCAGCGAGATGAGCGGCGGCATTCGCAACGTCTTCGCCGTGGGCAACGAGTTTGATAGCCCGGCGTTAACCTACCCGCTGCGTCTCAAGGCCAACGCCCTGCGCGGCGGGGTGATTGAAAACGTCTGGCTGCGCCACTCGCGGGTGAAGCGGGTGCGCGATGCGGTGGTCCACGCCACCATGAACTACGCCGAGGGCGTCTACGGCAGCCATCTGCCGCGTTTTCGCAATATTGTGGTTGAAGACCTGGAAGCGAGCGGCGGCGAATATGGTCTGTTTATCGAGGGGCTGGCGCAGTCGCCCATTGAAGGGCTGGTGCTGAAGGATATTCGCATCACCGACGTCGAGCATCCGCTGCACGCTGCCCACTGGGGCAGCGGCGTGAAGATGGAAAACGTCACCATTAACGAGCTGGCCTATCCGCGTCCGGTGCAGCTGTTTATTCGTGGGCTACCGCAGGTGGGGGACTATCTGCGAGCGATTGCGCAGCTGCCGGGCAATGACGACGCGGTGCTGCGCTATTCGTGGTGGTTGGGAAAAACGGCGGAAGGGCCGATGACGCCGCTGGGCGAGGGCGACATTCTGGCACTGACGCCGACGATGGCCGGGCGCTTTATTCGCTGTCGGGTGAACTACGGTGATATGAGCCTGCTGAGTAAACCGTGGCTGATTCAGCCTGAGGGCAGCATCGATCTGGCAAACGGCAGTTCGGTGAATGCCGGCATTTTACGCGCGCGCGGGGTGATCGAAGAGGAAAGCGGCGCGGAGTGTATGACCCGCTTTGAGCTGGCGCAGATGATCGTTCGCCTGTGGGGCTTGCAGTATCAGCCATCGAATGGGGTCGTCATCCAGGATATTGCGCCGGATTCTGTCTGGTATCCGGGTATTGCCGCGCTGATTCAGCGCGGCATGATGGCGCTGGTGCAGGGGAAATTTCTGCCCGACAGGCCGATTCGCCGTGAGGAAGCGGCGACGGTCGCCATGATGAGCTGCGGCGTGTCGTACCGTAACGCCTCAACGATGCTGCAATCGACCTTTACCGACGGACGCATTCTGCGCGATATCTATCTGACTAACGCCCAGCGCGCGGTGGCCTTTGGCTTTATGCGCTGCGATGAAGAAGGCCGCTTCCGCCCACGCCGCTATCTGCGCCGCCACGAGGCGCTGGAAATGCTGCTGGCGATTGGCCACTTTATGGGTGACCAGGATGCGCCGCAGCGGCAGGTGAAGTCGCTGCGCTAGTCGGGTTGGCGGCGGGCAGTTTGATCGATAGAACGGATCATCGACTGCTTCGCCGTCATTAAATGGTTGCGCAGCGCCAGGGTGGCGTCGATCTCGTTACGGCAGATCAGCGCGATCAGGATCATCATGTGCTCATCAATGGCGATAATATTGCGCTGTTTAAGATCGCTTTCATCCCACTGATAGTGGAAGTGGAAAATAACCGAGATAATTTCCAGTGACTGATTAAAAAATATATTGTCGGCGGCCGAAAGCAATAAAGCATGAAAATCCCGGTCGAGCTGGGAGAATGTTTTTACGTTGTCACCAATGCGGTCTCTTAATTGCCGATGGTGCTCCAGTAATGTTTTCGCCTGGAGCCAGCGAGGGTCCCCGTAGGGTAAATTAAGAAAACGCTGAAGGGCGTGTAATTCCAGCATTTCGCGTAATTCAAAAAGCTGCTCGGCATAGGAGCGGTCAAATTCTTTCATACGCCAAAGGCCGCGCTTTTCGCTGACGATAAGATTATAGCGGCCAAATTTCAGCAAATATTCTCTGGCCGCCACCGGGCTGAC
Organism: Kluyvera sp.; assembly: GCF_047971185.1. GTDB lineage: Bacteria > Pseudomonadota > Gammaproteobacteria > Enterobacterales > Enterobacteriaceae > Kluyvera. Next base: position 11,042 of record NZ_JBKDZH010000108.1, on the reverse strand, counting down.
GCCGGCCATTTTGGCCAGCGCAATTTCGCTCATCACTTCCCCGGCCTTCAGCTGCCGCTGGTTAATCATGGAAAAGAACGCCTGTTCAAAAATCTGCGTCTGTTCTTCGAGCGGCGCCTGGGTGCACTCGAAGCCGTCCAGCGCATCGGGTTTGCGTAGCACAATGTAATCATTGCCTATTTTTTCCAGCACGCCGCGCTGTTGCAGGTGGGTAAGAATGTGCCTGACGGTGGTGCGGCTGATGTTGTACATCTCGCCCAGCGCCGACTGCACCGGCAGCGGAGAAGGAATATGACCGCGGGCGATCCCATCGATAATCTGATTCACCACGCTACGACGTAAATTCTGCGAACGGCTCATGCTGCATCCTCCTGATAATGATTAAAAACGAATTTAAAACCTATTTCTGCGTTGGCATTCACAAGAATTTGTCGCGCTGATGCGGAATTAACGCGAAATCCACAATAACAAGGAGAACATAAAAGGAGAAGCCCCAATGATTATTATGAAAACGTTAGTTTGTCAGCAGCCAGGTGAATGGGCATGGCAGTCGCGAAATATTCCAAAACCACAACAAGATGAGGTGTTAATAAAAATAAAAACGGTCGGAATATGCGGTACGGATATCCACGCATGGGGAGGCAAGCAGCCTTTTTTCAGCTACCCGCGGGTATTAGGCCATGAAATTTGTGGCGATATTGTGGCGGTGGGCAGCGCCGTTCAGGCATGGCGGGTGGGCCAACAGGTGGCGGTGATCCCCTACGTGGCCTGCCATCGCTGTAGCGCCTGCCGCAGCGGACGCGACAACTGCTGTGAAAATATCGCGGTGATCGGCGTGCATCGTGACGGCGGTTTTAGCGAGTTTCTGTGCGTGCCGCAGCAAAACATCCTGCTGGCGGAAGGTATTGCGCCGGAGGCCGTGGCGCTGATTGAACCGTTTGCCATCAGCGCCCACGCGGTGCGCAGAGCGGCGGTGCAGGCGGGCGACGAGGTGCTGGTGGTCGGCGCGGGGCCCATTGGCCTCGGCGCGGCGGCCATTGCCAAAGCTGAAGGGGCGCGGGTGGCGGTGGCGGATGTCAGCAGCGAGCGGCGGGCGCACGTGGCGGCGCAGTTGGATCTACCGACGCTCGATCCGCTGGCGGCGGATTTTAACGCCCGGCTACGCGGCTTGTTTGGCGGCAACCTGGCGCAAAAGATCGTTGATGCCACGGGCAGCCCGCAGTCGATGAATCGCGCGGTGGATCTGATCCGCCATGGCGGCAGTATCGTCTTTGTCGGCCTGTTTAAAGGCGATCTTCAATTTTCCGATCCGGAGTTTCATAAAAAAGAGACCACCCTGATGGGCAGCCGCAACGCCAACACCGAAGATTTTGCTCGCGTCGGCGAGCTGATGCGCAGCGGGGCGCTTCGCGCTGAGATGCTGCTGACCCATCGGTTGCGCTTTAGCGAGCTGGGTAGCACCTTTGAGCGCGACGTCATCAATAACCCACGGCTGATTAAAGGCGTGATAGAGTTTGCGGAGAACATCGACGGCGCCTCTGGGAATTAATGTGATTTAAATCACTACGTTAACCAAGTAAAACCTGCGCCTCCGTCTACGCTTTATGCCAGTACAACAATAATACGGAGATTGACATGACAACGCTCAACATCGCACTCAACGACGCTTACGCGCTGGCCTTCGAGGTCCTGCGCGCCAACGGTTTTTCACAGCCTCACGCCGACGCCATTGCGCGCAACGTGACGGCGGGCGAACGCGACGGCTGCGCGTCGCACGGCCTGTGGCGGCTGCTCGGCATTGTGGAAACCCTGCGCAAAGGCAAAGTGTCGCCGGACGCCGAGCCGACCATCGTCGATCAGGCCCCGGCGATCGTGAAAGCCGATGCCCACGGCGCCTATTCGCTGTGTGCGTATGAGCAGGCGCTGCCGCTGCTGATTGAGAAGGCGCGTCACAGCGGCATTGCGGCGCTGGCGATCAACCGCTGCGTGCATTTCTCCGCGCTGTTTGCCGACGTTGAACCGTTGACCGAGGTCGGGCTGGTGGGTTATGCCTGCACGCCAAGCCATGCGTGGGTAGCCCCGGCGGGCGGGAGCCAGCCGCTGTTTGGTACCAACCCTATCGCCTTCGGCTGGCCGCGCGGCGACAAACCGCCGTTTATTTTTGATATGGCGACCAGCGCGGCGGCGCGCGGGGAGATTCAGCTGCATCAACGGGCGGGCAAAGCGATTCCCGAAGGCTGGGGGATTGATAGCGACGGCCAGCCGACCACCGATCCGCAGGCGGTGCTCGACGGGGCGATGCTGACCTTTGGCGGCCATAAAGGATCGGCGCTGGCGGCGATGGTGGAGCTGTTTGCCGGGCCGCTGATTGGCGATATGACCAGCTCGGAATCGCTGGCGTGGGACAACGGCGCGGGCGGCCTGCCGTACGGCGGCGAGCTGATTCTGGCGCTTGACCCGGCGCGTTTCCTTGGCGATGACGCCGCGGCGCATCTGGCGCGCGCCGAGACGCTGTTTAGCGGTATGCAGGCGCAGGGCGCAAGGCTGCCGGGCGAACGGCGCTATCAGGCGCGACAGCAGAGCGAGCAGCAGGGGCTGAATCTTTCGCGTAGCCTGTATGAGGAAATCTGCGCGCTGCGTTGACGGCATACGATTACCTCTCCTTGTAGGGAGAGGTGGTCAAGCTTAGATAAAACGCTTTTATGGTGATTTGGTGCACTTGTGCACTGTGCATTGGTGCGCTATTATCTCCCTTAAGCTAAGCAAAGGAGATGCCATGAGATGCCTGATAAGCGGGGAAACATCGGAAGTTTTCGAGATGGCTGGCTCGAGGATTTTTTTAAGCATGCGGCATCGGATAAAAAAATCCCTCCAGATATACATGCAGCCCTGGCACGTAAGCTGGATATCATTAATGCAGCAGCCACTTATAAAGACTTAATGTCACCGCCCGGCAACCGTTATGAAGCACTGACGGGAAAGCTCAAAGAATATTCTTCAATCAGAGTGAATAAGCAGTACCGATTAATATTCAGGTGGGTAAACGGTAAAGCGCAAGACCTCTATTTAGACCCGCATGAATACTAATCAAGTGAAATGATCGACTTAGCGATCTGTCTGGCGCTAAGTCGACCGCAGCTAAGCTGCCGACTATCATGGAGTAAATTATGAATCAGGCCACCAGAAAGCCGACGACGGTAGGAGATATTCTCCTTTTTGAATACCTGGAACCGCTTGAGCTAAAAATCAACGATCTTGCTGAGATGCTGCAGGTTCACCGCAACACGATAAGCGCCCTGGTTAACAATAATCGTAAACTCACGACCGACATGGCATTCCGCCTGGCTAAAGCGTTTGGTACCTCGGCTGAGTTCTGGCTTAACTTACAGGCAGCTGTCGATGTCTGGGAAACAGAAAACGATGCGCGACTTCAGGTGGCGCTGGATAAAATTGTGACCGCAGAAGACTTCCTGGCCGCACGTTCAAAAGCGGATGGCAAAGCGGCATAACGGCGATAGCCTGCAGCGCGTAATCCACGAACGTTTACCTGCGCCAGGGATAAAACCGGCTTAGCCCTTTGGTTAACGTTCTTCGAACAACGAAAACGACCATAAGGGCTCTCCTCTGTGCCCGCTAGCGATGCTCGTTCGAATAAGTGACACGATTAGCCCCCAAATATCCCGCCATCCCCGCGTATTAATAGTCACATTTTCTATAAAGTTTTTCCTTTCCCCGCCGAAAATTCGTTATTCGTCTGGAGGAAAGAGAAACGTGTTAAAGCGTATTAAAATCGTCACCAGTCTCGTGCTGGTTTTGGTGTTGTTTGGCTTGTTGCAGATGGTCTCAGGGGGCCTGTTCTTTAATTCACTGAAGCATGACAAAGAGAACTTCACCATCTTACAAACCGTGCGTCAGCAGCAGTCCGGGCTGAACGGCAGCTGGGTCGCCCTGCTGCAAACCCGCAACACGCTCAACCGCGCCGGGATCCGCTACATGATGGATCAGAACAATATCGGCAGCGGCGCTACCGTTGCCGAGCTGATGCAGATTGCCACGAAATCGCTGAGCGAGGCGGAAAAACGCTGGGCTGAATACACCGCGATGCCGCGCGACCCGCGCCAAAGCGAAGCGGCGGCGCTGGAGATTCAGCGTAACTACGATATCTATCACGGCGCGCTGGCGGAGCTGATTCAACTGCTCGGCGCGGGCAAGATCAACGATTTCTTCGACCAGCCTACCCAGGGCTATCAGGATGGTTTTGAGAAAGCGTACGTCAACTATCTGCAGCAGAACGACGGCCTCTACGAGCTGGCGGTGAAGGACAGCAACGCCTCCTATAGCCAGGCGATGTGGATCCTGTTCGGGGTGATGATTGCGGTGCTGGCGGTGATCGTTACCGTCTGGCTGGGCGTGCGCAAAACGCTTATCGCACCACTGAATCGTTTAATCGACAGCATTCGCCACATTGCCGGCGGCGATCTGGTGAAGCGCATTGACGTTGAGAGCGATAATGAAATGGGGCAGCTGGCGAATTCGCTGCGCCACATGCAGGCCGAGCTGGCGCGCACCGTGGGCGAAGTGCGTCAGGGGGCGGATGCTATCTACAGCGGGGCGAGCGAAATTGCGATGGGCAATAACGACCTCTCTTCGCGTACCGAGCAGCAAGCGGCCTCGCTGGAAGAGACCGCGGCCAGTATGGAAGAGCTGACGGCGACGGTGAAGCAGAACGCCGAAAACGCGCGCCAGGCTAGCCATCTGGCGCTGAGCGCGTCGGAAACCGCGCAGAAGGGCGGCAAGGTGGTGGATAACGTGGTGCAGACCATGCGCGATATCACCGCCAGTTCGCAGAAAATCGCCGATATTATCAGCGTGATTGACGGTATTGCCTTCCAGACCAACATTCTGGCGCTGAACGCTGCGGTGGAAGCCGCCCGCGCCGGTGAGCAAGGCCGGGGCTTTGCGGTGGTGGCCGGGGAAGTGCGCAACCTGGCGCAGCGCAGCGCCCAGGCGGCGCGTGAGATCAAGAGCCTGATTGAAGACTCGGTTAACCGCGTCGATCTCGGCTCCACGCTGGTGGAAAGCGCCGGTGAAACCATGGATGAGATTGTGAATGCGGTAACCCGCGTGACCGATATTATGGGCGAAATCGCCTCTGCGTCGGATGAGCAGAGCCGTGGGATCGACCAGGTGGGGCTGGCGGTAGCGGAGATGGACCGCGTGACCCAGCAGAACGCCTCGCTGGTGGAAGAGTCCGCAGCGGCGGCGGCGGCGCTGGAAGAGCAGGCCAGCCGTCTGACGCAGGCGGTCGCGGTATTTCGTATCCAGCAAAGCCAGGCGAGCGCCAGTCGTGAAGCGGTTAGCGCGGCGGTGACGCCTGCGCCTGGCCTGCTGCGTAAAGCGGCAGCGACCGATAGCGGGGAAAACTGGGAAACCTTCTGATGTTTTCGCGCCCCTGTCCGGGCGCGTTAATCCAGCTTCAGGCGCATGGCGCAGCGCGATTCCGCTGCCAGACCGTGCGCCGCTTCCTCATTGAGTTTCTGCCGCAGCGCGTCGCTAAGCAAGGGCTCAGGCACGGCTTCAAATCCCAGACGCGCATACCACGGCGCATTCCACGGTACCTGGCGAAAGGTGGTGAGCGTCAGCGCGCTGAAGCCTTTTTCTCGCGCCTGGTCAATCGTGTAGTCCATCAATCCGCGGCCAAGACCGCGCCCCTGCCAGTCAATATGCAGCGACAATTCGACAATAAAGAGCGAGGTGCCGTGCGCTTCCGCCAGCAGAAACCCCACGGGCCGACCGTCGGCCAGCGCTAACCAGCTCAGGGCGTTATCAACGTAACGCTGATGTTCTGCGGCATCGATGACCGGGCCAGCGGCAAGCCAGCTCAGCGCCGGCAGCTGGTGGAAGCGCTGCGCGGCGGCGCGTTCAATGGCGGGCAGGGCGGCGATATCCGCCGGGGATGTCGGGCGAAAAGTGTCGTTCATGCGCTGAGTATAGCCGGGGGAGATACGCCAGTGGGAGGGTTATCCGGCACAGAGCAAAATCGGGGAGTAAAAATTACTGACCACCATCGCCTTATCCGGCGTTTTGCGAATGCTCAGCAGCCTTTTTTGACCCGCAGTGATGCCCAGCGCGTACTGTTCGAAGACGCCTGCGGGGACGTTATCGTGGCCGAACTTTTCCACCTGGGTGATGTGGAGCTGATAGAACGATTCATGTACGTAGCGCCAGTTAAAGCTCTCCTGACGCGATACCTTCATGTTCTGGCCGTGACTCATGACGTCACCGTTGATATTGAAGTAGCCCGTACCGTCCGGCGTAAAGTGCATGACCACCATCCCTTCAAAGGTGAAATGGTTATCCTGATGGCTGTCTTTATAAGTCAGGCTGCCCTGGCAGGTCATGGATAGACGCGTACTTTGGTGTATCCACAGCAAGGTGCCCAGGATGAGCAGCGCATTGAGTGCGATGACGCAAAAAAGTCTTTTTTTCTGTTTCACTCTCTACCACTCGTAAAAATACAGCGTCTGGCAAGTACTGGCCTTACCGCGGAACTGGGAACACTGTGACAGGACCAGACGCCCCTCGTCGCCATAAAGCACCGGGTCCTGAATATGCACGTAAAAAATCGAGCTGGGCAGGCACGAGAACGCGCCGGCGTTTTTTATCTCTTTGACCAGCGCCTGTGCCTGCTTTGTAAATACCTCAGAGAGGGGCGCCAGGGTATAGACCGGGCAGCTGTCGATGTGATCCAGCAGATGCGGTTCAATGTGCTGACGCTGGGCGTTCCAGAATAGCGCGGCGCCGCAGAGGGTCAGTACCACGGCGGTGACGGCGCCATACAGCCAGTTTAGCTTTTTCGGGCTAGCGCGCTTCACGCTGACCGGCGCAGGGGCTGGCGCGGGCGCAGCGATGGGCATATCAAGCTGCACCACGCTGATATCCGCGCTGAGCATAAATCCAACTTTGGGAACGGTGACGATAAACAGGTTATCCGGCACCAGCCCCGCCAGCATTTTACGCAGAATGCTGATGTACTGATTCAGCGAGTTGCTCGAGCCGCGCAGGCCGCGATCGTCCCACACCTGCTGGAGAAAAACCTCGCGTTCGACCACCATGCCGTGATGGGCAATCAGCAGGTTGAGGATGGTCTGTGCCGTACAGGTCAGCGTCTGACTTTCGGCATCCGCATTTTGTAGGGTGAGTGAACCATCCTCGTTGTCATAGACGATGGCGTCTGCGAGCAGGTATTTCATGGAGTTGTCGGCGATCCGCTTCAGAGAAAAAAGAGTGACCCAGTGCGAGAAGGATTATAATACCGCGGATTGTTATCGGTAACATTGATCCAGACCGCGCAATATTTAGATTAATAAGTGAGCGTAACCACAACGTCATCGCTAAATACGCCCGTGCCGGTGAGGGTTTGCGTCGGCACCGTACCGTAGACGGTAACCGTCTGCACGCTCCCATCATGATGGCTCATTTCCATCGTATTGTTGCCTGGTTCTGTGCCCCAGGGACGCGTCGCGCTGGCATCCTGCCAGAGGGCGTATTGCAGACACTGTTGATGCTCATTACACATTTGTCGTTGGCTACCCGACGCATGTTCACCGCTGCTGATGCCAAGCGAATAGGTTGTCCCCATCGGGCAGCGCGCGCGAATACTGGCCGTCGAAGCGAGACGGGAGATGAGCGCGGTGCTATCGACAGCGCCAAAGTTGAGCGCCGTAACGCCCTGAATAAAGCAGCTATCGGACAGCGTCGCGCTGGCGCTGGATGACGCATCCGTCGCTTCCCCCTGCCAGTTACCGTCCTGGCAACCGGTGAGCGCCTCTTTACTGGTGGCGCTGTTCCACGTCAGCTTAAGCCCCAAAGTATAGTTGAAGTAGCTACGCACCGGCAGGTTGTTTTGCCCGGAGGGTATGGTGGCCTGTAGCGCAAAGCTGCCGCCGGAGGTCTGGTTGCCGCCAATCGTCAGCGCGGTTTGCAGCGCGCGTCCTGCGCCGATGGAGGTCAACTCAAGGCTGTTATCCACGGCGCTGAAAAGGCGAAACAGCATGGTGTACTGCTTGCCTTCTTCATCGCCGTTGGAGGTCATTTTAAACGGCGCCGATTCCAGGCTGCTCAGGCAGACGTTGAAGTAGCGCGTTTCGCCGTAATCGGCATAGCAGCTGAACTTTACGCTCGACTGCGCTGAGCTGGTGTTGCCCGCTACCAGCGTACCAAATGCGGTGGACGCCCCCTGGGTAATCCAGCAGTTGGCGGATTTCGCGGGGCTTGAAAACAGAGTCACCATCAGCAGCAGTAGCGAGGCGAGCGGCAGTTTTAGTGGCACGATAAAGTTCCCAGATTGAAGGTTGTGGCAGCGGAAGCGGCGGCGGGAAGCGTCACTTCACAGGGACCAGAGGGCGTATGAATGCTTAAGGTGCCCGGCATCGGCGGACTCTCCAGCCAGATAAAGCCGTCGCGCCCGACGATGGATTCTCCGCCGGTATAGCTTACGCTGCTGCCAACCGCGATAGGCTGGCGCTGGCGATCGCGCAGTTGAGCCGTCACCAGGCGCGCGCGATGCACCTGAAAATCAACCTTCACCGCGGTGGTCATTCCCGGCTGGGCGAGTATTTCGGTGAAGGGGGTGACGACTTCCGGCGGCAGGTTCAGCGGGTCGAGCGAGATTCTGGCATTGTGATAGCGCGGCAAATCCGTCAGCAGCAGGTAGCCGTTTTCATCGGTTTTCCCCGCCCGGCGATTTTCAACGGCGATGGGCACATCGCGAATACCGTTGGTGGAGACCAGCGCGATCCCCTGGCGGTTGTAGCGCAGCGCATAGGCGTGATTTTCCAGCAGCATCATCGAACCTTCGCCGCTGAGATAGCGGCTGGCGCTGCTCTGGTCACGGTCCACGCCAGCATGCCACTCGCCGTACTGGCCGAGGTAACCGATGTCCGCATGCTCCTGACGTGATGTGCTGCCGGTATTCTGGCTTACCTGCCACGACCAGCCGCCCAGCTGGTTATCCGGCTGGTGGCGGTAATCCCAGCGTGATGACTGATTTCCCGCCTGTAACGAGAGTGCGTCGCGGTTGCCGAGCGGAATGGAGAGCATCAGCTGCACGGTCTTGTCGCCGGAACTTAACGCGTGGGTATAGCCCAGCGTTGCTGAGATGCGGTTGTGAAAGGATTTTGACCAGCTGGCGTTCAGGTAGCGGGCGCTATCCTGGCGCACCCAGCCGGCGCCCAGCGTTCCCCAGCCGGAGACGGTCTGGCTCACCCACAGGTTATCGCTTCGCCGTATCGGCAGGCTACCGCTGACGCGGGCGAGATCCGCCCAGTCACGATCGCTGCGGCTGGTATTGGCGGAGAAACCTAGCCCCTGCGCGTTCCACTGGTAGCCGATGCCCCATTTGTTGCCTTCTCCCTGCGGGCTTCGGCTGGCGGCCGCGTGGCCGCTGATAATCCCGGCCCGCGGTGAGATCAGCCAGTCGCCGGCGACGCCGATGTTGTGCGTATCGTGATGCTGTTCGGTGTGCGCGCTAACGGTCAGGTTGTTACTCATCCCGTAACGCCAGCCTGCGTCGAGCAAGGGCGAAGCCGCGTAGTCGTTTGAGCGCTCGGCGTAGTTTTTGCGTAGCCAGCCGACGTCCAGCGAGCTGCTGCTGACGCCCTGGGCCAGCATGTCCGGCGCGCCGTACAAATCAAGCGTCACTTCCCGGCGCTGGCCGTTGATGTCGGTAATCACCACCTGCGCCTGTCCGCTGCCGGAGAAGGTGGGCAGGGTGTCGAGAATGTAGCTGCCTGGCTTCACCTGCTGGCGGCTTTGCTGTAGGCCGTCAATGTACAAATCGACGGTCGACGGCAACGCTACGCTGTCGCTGAACTGCGCGCGCGGCGCGGTGTTTAGCTGTGGGTCGAGCTGAAAATTACGCGCCAGATGCAGGCCCGCGAAGCGTACCTGACGGCTCCAGCTGACGCCGGTGGTAATGTTGTCGCCGACCGCGACGCTGGTGAGCCACTGCGGGAAGTCGTGCTGCCAGGTGGTCATCAGCCGGGTATGGGTGGTGCCTTCGGCGCTTTGCCCATGCTGCACGCGGCTGTTCATGCTGCTGCTAAGCTGCCCCGGTAGCCAGCCGGAGGTCTGCAGCTGGCTTTGCAGGCTGGTTTGCTGCTGGCTGGGGGTATCGCTGGAGTACAGGGAATAGTCGAGCGTGAGGTTACCCAGCGGCTGCGCCTGTTGCCACGCGGGCGTGGTCGCGTGGGGCTGGCCGTCCAGATGCTGAACGTGGGTGAGCGCTTGCTCGGGAACCGTGAGCGACAGCTGCTGTTGCAGGCTGTCGAAATCGACCTCAATGTTCTGCAGGGCGGAAAGATTGAGCCAGTCTGCATTTACCTGCCCGGATGCAATGCCCAGCTTGACCGCGTCGTCAGCAGCGATCCACAACGCATGATCCACCACGCGTATAGCCCATAAACCATCGTAGGTGTAGTGGTTTACGGTGACGGAGAGGTATTGCGTATTGGCGGTGGGAGGCTCAGCGTGGAGCGTCATTGACAGTAGCCATAGCAGCAGGATGCAGGTTAAGCAGGCTGGCCTGGGTATGTTCATTCAGATACGCGCGCAGTGAGGAGGGCGAATGTCGGTGCAACTGTTTAAACGGCAGCACGAATCGTTGGCCTGGCAGGACGTAACCGGCCAGCCCGGAGAGTGTTTCCGTGACCTGTCCCTGCGCGTTGAGCGCTTCGACGTTACTCAGCCGCACATGCGCGGTTCCCCGGTTGTGACAGCCAATGCGGGCATCTTGTAACGTGCAGGTGAGCTGGGTGGCTTCATCGTGACTCTTTGCCTGGCCGCTGGCGATAAACAGCGGAATGGAGTAGCGCAGCAGAAAATGGACGCCGTTTTGCTCCGTGCCGCCCTGATGCCCGCCGGGTAGCTCATCAACCAGCAACCGGAAGCTTTGTTCATGCGGGTGAGATGTGGGGTTAAGCACCACGATACGCACCAGCTGCTGCTGGCCGGGCTTTAGCGCGGTGACCGCCGGGCTGCTG
>NZ_JBKDZH010000107.1:0-3781 GCF_047971185.1 Kluyvera sp. | reverse complement strand
GCGTGCGCTACTACAAAGATTATGCCGACGGCACCGACCTGGGCGTCTATGGCGCGCACGACAACGTCTACTTCGGTCGCCCGGAAGATGGCACCCTGGAAAGCGAGTTCTCCGGCAACCTGGTGGAAGTCTGCCCGACCGGCGTCTTCACCGACAAAACGCACTCCGAGCGTTACAACCGTAAGTGGGACATGCAGTTTGCGCCGAGCATCTGCCAGCAGTGTTCCATCGGCTGCAACATCAGCCCGGGCGAACGCTATGGCGAGCTGCGTCGTATCGAAAACCGCTATAACGGGACCGTTAACCGCTACTTCCTCTGCGACCGCGGTCGCTTCGGCTATGGCTATGTCAACCTGAAAGACCGTCCGCGTCAGCCGGTGCAGCGCCGCGGCGACGATCTGATTACTCTCAACGCCGAGCAGGCGATGCAGGGGGCAGCAGATATCCTGCGCCAGTCGAAGAAAGTGATCGGCATTGGCTCCCCGCGCGCCAGCATCGAGAGCAACTTCGCGCTGCGCGAGCTGGTAGGGGCGGAAAACTTCTATACCGGTATCGCCCAGGGCGAGCAGGAACGTCTGCAGCTGGTACTGAAAGTGCTGCGTGAAGGCGGGATTCATACCCCGGCGCTGCGCGAAATCGAATCCTACGATGCGGTGCTGGTGCTGGGTGAAGACCTCACGCAAACCGGCGCTCGCGCGGCTCTGGCGGTTCGTCAGGCGGTGAAAGGTAAAGCTCGTGAAATGGCAGCGGCGCAGAAAGTGGCCGACTGGCAGATTGCGGCGATCCTCAACATCGGCCAGCGCGCGAAGCATCCGCTGTTTGTGACCAACGTTGACAGCACCCGTCTGGACGACATCGCGGCGTGGACCTACCGCGCGCCGGTGGAAGATCAGGCGCGCCTTGGCTTTGCCATCGCCCACGCGCTGGACAGCAACTCTCCAGCCGTTGAAGGCCTGGATCGCGACCTGCAAAACAAGATCGACGTGATCGTCCAGGCGCTGGCCGGTGCGAAGAAACCGCTGATTATTTCCGGCACCAACGCCGGCAGCGCGGAGATCGTTCAGGCGGCGGCCAACGTGGCGAAAGCCCTGAAAGGCCGCGGTGCCGACGTCGGCGTCACCATGATTGCCCGTGCGGTTAACAGCATCGGTCTGGGCATGATTGGCGGCGGTTCGCTGGAAGAAGCGTTAAGCGAACTGGAATCCGGTTCTGCCGACGCGGTTGTGGTGCTGGAAAACGACCTGCATCGCCACGCTTCCGCCGCGCGCGTTGATGCCGCGCTGGCGAAAGCGCCGCTGGTGATGGTTATTGACCATCAGCGTACCGCGATCATGGACAAAGCCCATCTGGTGCTCTCTGCGGCAAGCTTCGCGGAAAGCGACGGTACGGTGATCAACAACGAAGGCCGTGCCCAGCGCTTCTTCCAGGTTTACGACCCGGCGTATTACGACAGCAACACCGTGATGCTGGAAAGCTGGCGCTGGCTGCACTCGCTGCACAGCACCGTGCAGAGCCGCGAAGTGGACTGGACGCAGCTTGACCACGTTATCGACGCGGTTGTTGAGAAGCTGCCGCAGCTGGCGGGCATCAAAGATGCCGCGCCGGACGCAAGCTTCCGTATCCGCGGGCAGAAACTGGCGCGTGAACCGCACCGTTACAGCGGCCGTACCGCCATGCGCGCCAACATCAGCGTGCATGAGCCGCGTCAGCCGCAGGATAAAGACACCATGTTCGCCTTCTCGATGGAAGGGAACAACCAGCCGTCAGCGGCGCGCTCGCAGATTCCGTTTGCCTGGGCTCCGGGCTGGAACTCCCCGCAGGCGTGGAACAAGTTCCAGGATGAAGTGGGCGGCAAACTGCGTCACGGCGATCCGGGCGTACGTCTGATTGAAGCCTCTGAAAACGGTCTGGAGTTCTTTACCTCCGTGCCGGAAAGCTTCCAGGCGCAGGAAGGCAACTGGCGTATTGCGCCGTACTACCATCTGTTTGGTAGCGACGAAATGTCCCAGCGCTCGCCGGTCTTCCAGCAGCGTATGCCGCAGCCGTACATCAAGCTCAACCCGGCGGACGCCGCGAAGCTTGGCGTGAACGCGGGTGCCAACATCGCCTTTAGCTACGAGGGCCAGACAATCAGCCTGCCGCTGATTATCTCCGAAGGTCTGAGTGCAGGGCAGGTGGGGCTGCCGATGGGCATGCCGGGTATCGCACCGGTGCTGGCCGGCGCGCGCCTTGATAATCTGCAGGAGGCAAAAGCATGAGTTGGTTAACGCCGGATCTGATTGAGATCCTCCTCAGCATCGTCAAAGCCGTGGTCATTCTGCTGGTGGTGGTCACCTGCGGGGCGTTCATGAGCTTTGGCGAACGTCGCCTTCTGGGTCTGTTCCAGAACCGCTACGGGCCGAACCGCGTAGGCTGGGGCGGTTCGCTCCAGCTGGTTGCGGACATGATCAAGATGTTCTTTAAAGAAGACTGGGTACCGAAATTCTCGGATCGCGTCATCTTTACCCTGGCACCGATGATCGCCTTTACCTCGCTGCTGCTGGCCTTCGCCATTGTGCCGGTCAGCCCAAGCTGGGTGGTCGCCGACCTGAACATCGGCATCCTGTTCTTCCTGATGATGGCGGGCCTCGCGGTATACGCGGTGCTGTTCGCCGGCTGGTCGAGCAACAACAAATACTCCCTGCTGGGTGCGATGCGTGCGTCTGCGCAAACGCTGAGCTACGAAGTGTTCCTCGGCCTGTCTCTGATGGGCGTGGTGGCGCAGGCCGGTTCATTCAACATGACCGACATCGTCAACAATCAGGAACATTTGTGGAACGTTATCCCGCAGTTCTTTGGCTTTGTGACCTTTGCGATTGCGGGCGTTGCGGTGTGTCACCGTCACCCGTTTGACCAACCGGAAGCCGAGCAGGAACTGGCCGATGGCTACCACATTGAATATTCCGGCATGAAGTTCGGTCTGTTCTTCGTGGGTGAGTACATCGGTATCGTTACCGTGTCGGCGATGATCGTGACGCTGTTCTTCGGTGGCTGGCAAGGTCCGTTCTTACCGCCGTTCATCTGGTTCGCGCTGAAAACCGCGTTCTTCATGATGATGTTCATTTTGATTCGCGCCGCATTACCGCGTCCGCGTTATGACCAGGTAATGTCCTTCGGCTGGAAAGTGTGCCTGCCGCTGACGCTGATCAACTTGCTGGTAACGGCGGCTGTCATTCTGTGGCAGGCGCAATAAGGGGCGAATAGACCATGACCTTAAAAGAATTACTCGTAGGCTTCGGCACCCAGGTACGCAGTATCTGGATGATCGGCCTGCACGCGTTCGCAAAACGTGAAACGCAAATGTACCCGGAAGAGCCGGTCTACCTGCCGCCGCGCTATCGTGGCCGTATCGTGCTGACGCGCGACCCGGACGGCGAAGAGCGCTGCGTAGCCTGTAACCTGTGCGCGGTAGCCTGCCCGGTGGGCTGTATCTCGCTGCAAAAAGCAGAGACCAAAGACGGCCGCTGGTATCCGGAGTTTTTCCGCATTAACTTCTCGCGCTGCATCTTCTGCGGCCTGTGTGAAGAAGCGTGCCCAACCACGGCGATTCAGCTGACCCCGGACTTCGAACTGGGCGAATACAAACGTCAGGACCTGGTGTACGAAAAAGAGGATCTGCTGATCTCCGGTCCGGGTAAATATCCGGAATATAACTTCTACCGGATGGCAGGTATGGCAATCGACGGCAAAGATAAGGGCGAAGCAGAGAACGAAGCTAAGCCAATCGACGTCAAGAGCCTGT
>NZ_JBKDZH010000106.1:0-32175 GCF_047971185.1 Kluyvera sp. | reverse complement strand
GGTTTCGGATACTAAAACCACAGAAGCGCCCGGCTTACGCCGTGAATTAAAGGCGCGCCACTTGACCATGATCGCAATCGGCGGTTCCATCGGTACAGGTCTTTTCGTTGCATCTGGCGCAACGATTTCTCAGGCAGGCCCAGGCGGCGCGCTGCTCTCTTATATTTTGATTGGTCTGATGGTCTACTTCCTGATGACCAGCCTTGGCGAGCTGGCGGCATATATGCCGGTCTCCGGTTCCTTTGCGACTTACGGTCAAAACTACGTTGAAGAAGGCTTTGGCTTCGCGCTGGGCTGGAACTACTGGTACAACTGGGCGGTCACCATTGCCGTTGACCTTGTGGCGGCACAGCTGGTGATGAGCTACTGGTTCCCGGATACCCCTGGCTGGGTCTGGAGCGCGCTGTTCCTCGGGGTTATGTTCCTGCTGAACTGGATCTCGGTGAAAGGGTTTGGCGAAGCGGAATACTGGTTCTCGCTGATCAAGGTTGCCACCGTCATTATCTTTATTATTGTCGGCATAATGATGATCGTCGGTATCTTCAACGGGGCGAAGCCTGCGGGCTGGAGCAACTGGGCGATTGATGATGCGCCGTTTGCCGGTGGTTTCGCGGCGATGATCGGCGTGGCGATGATTGTCGGATTCTCGTTCCAGGGGACCGAACTGATCGGGATCGCGGCCGGTGAATCTGAAAACCCGGAGAAGAACATTCCGCGCGCAGTGCGTCAGGTGTTCTGGCGTATCCTGCTGTTCTATGTGTTCGCGATTCTGATCATCAGCCTGATTATTCCGTACACCGACCCAAGCCTGCTGCGTAATGACGTGAAAGATATCTCCGTCAGCCCGTTCACCCTGGTATTCCAGCATGCGGGTCTGCTCTCTGCAGCGGCCATTATGAACGCCGTTATCCTGACGGCGGTGCTGTCGGCGGGTAACTCCGGGATGTATGCGTCCACCCGTATGCTGTACACCCTGGCCTGTGATGGTAAAGCGCCGCGTATCTTCTCGAAGCTTTCCCGTGGCGGTGTGCCGCGTAACGCGCTGTATGCGACTACCGTGATTGCCGGTCTGTGCTTCCTGACCTCGATGTTCGGTAACCAGACCGTGTACCTGTGGCTGCTGAACACCTCCGGGATGACCGGCTTTATCGCCTGGCTGGGGATTGCGATTAGCCATTATCGCTTCCGCCGCGGTTACGTGATGCAGGGCCACGATATCAACAATCTGCCGTACCGTTCCGGGTTCTTCCCGCTGGGGCCGATCTTCGCCTTCGTACTGTGCCTGATTATCACCCTGGGCCAGAACTATGAAGCGTTCCTTGCCGATACCATCGATTGGGGCGGCGTTGCGGCGACCTACATCGGTATCCCGCTGTTCCTGGTTATCTGGTTTGGCTACAAGCTGAGCCGTGGAACGCACTTCGTACGCTACAGCGAAATGCACTTCCCGGAACGCTTTAAGAAGTAACGCGTTCGATTGACCTGTCTGCCGCGAAAACCTCTCTTCGGAGAGGTTTTTTATGCCTGAATGTTTATTGATTGTTACTTCTTGACATAACTTTAAATAATCAGAGTTGATAATCGTTATCATTACCTTTATCATCCGCTCCTATACAAAAAGATGAAGCCACTTCCTTATCCCGGTGAATACCTTGCCGAAGGACCAGCCACATCTGCATAAAAAACAGGCCGTCGGTCAGCGGCATTGAAGCAGCATTTGTGAGTAAGACCTTTTGTGTTAATTCAGTATTCACCTCATGGAGATATGGAATGTTTAGGTTAAACCCCATCGTTCGGGGCGGGCTGTGCGCGTCCGTAATGTCACTGGCGCTGCCCGCAGCGGCCGCAGATAATCATGAAGTGCTGGTTGTGACGGCGGCGGCTACCGAACAAAGCGTGAAGGACGCGCCCGCAAGCATCAGCGTCATTACCCAGGAAGACCTGCAGCGTAAGCCGGTGCAGAACCTGAAAGATGTGCTGAAAGAAGTCCCAGGCGTACAGCTCACCAATGAGGGGGATAACCGCCAGGGCGTCAGCATCCGCGGCCTGGACAGCAGCTACACCCTGATTCTTATCGATGGTAAACGCGTCAACTCGCGCAACGCCGTCTTCCGCCACAACGATTTCGACCTGAACTGGATCCCGGTTGACGCCATCGAACGTATTGAAGTGGTGCGCGGCCCGATGTCTTCCCTGTACGGTTCCGATGCGCTGGGCGGCGTGGTGAATATCATCACCAAAAAAATCGGCGCGAAATGGACCGGTTCCGTAACCGCCGATACCACTATTCAGGAACACCGCGATCGCGGCGATACCTGGAACGGCCAGTTCTTTACCTCCGGCCCGCTAGTAGACGGCGTGCTGGGTATGAAGGCGTTTGGTAGCCTGTCAAAACGCGAAAAAGATAGCCCGCAAAGCTCCACCACCAGCGACACCGGCGAATCGCCGCGCATTGAGGGCTATACCAGCCGCGACGGTAACGTCGAGTTTGCGTGGACGCCGAATGAAAACAACGACATCACCGCCGGTTACGGCTTTGACCGTCAGGATCGTGATTCCGATTCCCTCGATCGCAACCGTCTGGAGCGCCAGAACTACTCGCTGAGCCACAACGGCCGCTGGGAGCTGGGTAACAGCGAACTGAAGTACTACGGCGAAAAAGTGGTGAATAAGAATCCGGGCAACAGCAGCAACATCACCTCGGAAAGCAACACCATCGACGGCAAATACGTGCTGCCACTGGGGGCGATTAATCAGCTGGTGACCTTCGGCGGTGAATGGCGTCACGATAAGCTGAGCGACCCGATCAACCTGACGGGCGGCTCCAGCAGCGAAACCTCCGCCAGCCAGTATGCCCTGTTCCTTGAAGACGAATGGCGCATCTTCGAACCGCTGGCGTTGACCACCGGTATCCGTATGGACGATCACCAGACCTATGGCGATCACTGGAGCCCGCGTGCGTATCTGGTTTATAACGCTACCGATACTTTGACGGTGAAAGGGGGCTGGGCCACCGCATTTAAAGCACCGTCGCTGCTTCAGCTAAGCCCGGACTGGACCACCAACTCGTGCCGCGGCGGCTGCCGTATTGTCGGTAGCCCCGACCTGAAGCCAGAAACCAGCGAAAGCTACGAAATCGGCCTTTACTATCAGGGCGAAGAGGGCTGGTTAGAAGGCGTGCAGGGCAGCGTGACCACCTTCCAGAATGACATCGACGACATGATCAACATCAGCCGCACGCGCGATCGTAACGATGCGCCGGGCTATCCGAACTTTGTCGGCTTTGAAAACGGCGTGCCGGTATTTGCCTACTACAACGTCAACAAAGCGCGTATTCGCGGCGTGGAAACCGAGCTGAAGGTGCCGTTTGGCGAAGAATGGAAGGTGACGCTGAACTATACCTACAATGACGGTCGCGATCTGAGCAACGGCGGGGATAAACCGCTGCAGGAGCTGCCGTTCCATACCGGGAATGGACGCCTTGACTGGACGCCGGTGGAGGACTGGTCGTTCTACCTGGCGGCACGCTATACCGGCAAGCAGCGCGCGGTTAGCGAAACCTCCAAAACGCCGGGCGGCTACACCACCTGGGATCTCGGCGGGGCGTGGCAGGCAACCAAAGACGTTAAGCTGCGCGCGGGTATACTGAACCTGGGCGACAAAGATCTGTCGCGCGACGATTACAGCTATAACGAAGATGGTCGCCGCTACTTTATGGCCGTGGATTACCGCTTCTGATTGCTGGCCTGTTTCCCGGGATCACTGCGTTGGCCCGGGCTACACCCATATGTTTCCCGGGGTCACTGCGTTCGGCCGGGCTACACACTACATGTAGCCCGGCCGAGCGCAGCGACGCCGGGTCTGTCACCAGTAGCTACGCCAGTTCTGCACCGCGCGGGTGATCGCTTCCATCAGGAAATAATCCCCCCAGCTACAGCACTCGTTCACCCCAATTCCACCTTTGAAGTAATACACCGAATGCTTCAGCAGCCCCTGGCCCGGCGTATGTTCACGATTCACATAACCGTCGATCATATTGCCGATCGTGCGTAGCGCCAGCGTTTCGTAGCTCTCCTTATCCGGATGCGTAGCCGGGAGATGTTTCCCTAACTCCAGCAGCGCACAGGCCACGATCGCCGCCGCCGAGCTGTCGCGTTCGCTGGCCGGGTCGGTCAGCGCCAGATCCCAATAGCAGATCAGATCCTCCGGCAGGCGGTTGAGGTAGTAGTTCGCCAGCGTCTGGCTCAATTCCAGCAGCCGTTCGTCGCCGGTGTGTAGGTAGTTCAGCAGGAAGCCGTACACGCCCCACGCCTGGCCGCGCGCCCAGCAGGAGTCGTCGGAGAAGCCCTGATGGGTATTGCCGTAGCGCGGTTCGCCGGTCTCGACGTCCATATACCAGGTATGGAAGGTTGAGCCGTCCTCGCGCACGATATACCGGCGCGCGCGTTCGATATGCTGCTTTGCCGCCTCGGCGTAGCGCGGGTCACCGCTGGCACGGCTGGTCTCGTACAGCAGCGGCAGATTCATATTACAGTCGATAATCATGCGCCCCTGCTGCTCGGGGTTATCCAGCTCGCCCCAGGCCTGAATAATCCCGGCCTTTTCGTTGTAGCGCTCCATCAGCGCTTCGGCGGCGAGCTGGGCGATATAGCCCGCTTCGCGGTTGCCGGTCAGGCGCTGGCCCGCCACGCAGGACAGGCTGTAGAGAAAGCCCAGATCGTGGTGGTTGGTATGATCGCGGTTAATGATCCGCTGGCCGAACGAATGAATATGCTGCTCTGCCAGCGCGCGGTACTGCTCCTGCCCGGTCCACTCATAGGCCAGCCACAGCTGGCCGGTCCAGAAGCTGGTGGTCCACTCAATATTGTCGATGATGGGATAGATCCCATTCTCGCAGGCAGCATCCGGGAAGCGCTGGCCGAAGTAGCCTGCGTTGCTATCAATCGCTTTCAGCAGCGCGGGCATTACCCCGCGAATCTTACGGCCAAGTGCTTCACGTTCGCCCGGCTGGAGTTGCTGTAAGGCGAGCGGTTCTTTGCTGATCGTTTCGGACGTCATGCTGTCATTTTCCCGTATTTAATTAATCGCTTGGTGTTTGATTTCCTGACCTACAGCGGTTTTTTTGTGGCTGTAGCAGGCTGAAAGGGTGAGGGCGGATACGCCGGTAAAGACCAGAGCAATAATGCCCATAATCAGGTAGGTATGTTCAAAGCCAATGGTCTGATAGGCATAGCCCGCTGGTGGCGCAACCACGATGGAGCCGACGTAGATCATCGCCTGGTAGCCCAGCAGGTACATGGTGGCGTTAACGCGTTTGTCGAAATGCTCGGCGATATACTTGAATACCGACACCAGAATCAACGCAATTTCAATACCGTACAGCGGCTTGACCAGGCAGATAATCAGCGGATCGTTGGTCAGGCCGGAGATAATCAGGCGCAGGCTGATCACCAGCCCGGTGAGCAGCATCCCCTGCTTGGCGCCGATGCGGTTGATAATGGCGGGCACCAGCATCATGCCGAAGAACTCGGCGGCGGACTGGGCGGTGCTCATATAGCCGAACATGGCATTGCCTTCTTCTTTGGTGGCAAAGAAGGTGACGAAGTAGCGGGAGAACTGCTGTTCGGCGATAAACATCATCCACGCCACGCCGGCGATATAGAGCGCAAACATCCAGAATTTACGGTTCGCCAGCAGGTTCAGCACGTCGGTGAACACGATTTTATCTTTCGACAGAACGTTGTTTTCCTCTTTGCCGAAGTGGTCAACCTTCAGCGTCAGCAGCACCGCGAACATACACAGCGCCGAAACGCTGCTGATGGCGAAGTTAATTTTCGGCGAGATGTTGTAAAGAAACCCGGAAAACGACGAGGCGGTGGCCCAGCCCAGCGCCGCCCACATGCGGATGCGGCCAAATTCCATGTTGTAGAGGCGGCTGAAGCGGTCGACGTAGGACTCTTCCGCCGCCACGCCCGCGTACCAGCCGAGGCTAAAGAACAGCGCGCCGACGATCATCCCGCTGATAAAGTGGCTTTGCAGCAGCGGCAGATAGATCCAGATATAGAACGGCGCCATCAGCGCCGACACGATGCAGACAAAATAGAGCAGGTGCTTCTTCATGCCGATTTTGTCCATGATGTAGCCGTACACCGGCTTAATCACCACCGCGAATACGCCGTTCACCGCAAATACGGTGCCGATATCGACGGCGTCCAGCCCGGCCTTATCGCCAAGCCAGATGGCGTACAGGCCGAAGCTTGCCGCCCAGGTAAAGGTGAAGAGAAAAACAAAGAGACTTAGCTTGATATACGCCGAACGAGTCGACTGAATAGTGGTTGTCATTACGGTCTCCGCCGTGATTCAGAGGTCAGGTTTATACCAGCGTGAGCGGCTTACCGTTCACGGTTAACTGCGGTGTAGCAGGGTCGAAAATTAGCCCCTCCGGCATCGGATGCGCGGCGCCCAGGTCGGCGCTGACGTAGCAGGCTAACCAGTGGGTACCGGCGCACAGCGACGCGGACAGGCAGGGGATATCGGCCGGCGCGGCGTACAGCACATTGCTGTTTGGCGGGGTGGTGACGACGAGCGACTGGCGATCGCCATAGAGATTGACTATCTGGCTGTAGTCCTGCGCCGTTTCAACGGTGACCGCATCCGCACACCGTTCGATTCGTGCCTGACGGTGGCGATTGGCGGCAAATCCGCCTTCGACGCAGGTCAGCGCCCGCGGCGTGGTCACGCGGTGAATGCGAACGTGGCCGCCGTCCAGCGGGATAAGCCAGCTGGTGACGCTGACGTCTGTCCACGGACGCCACGTGCTGCGCACCCAGCGCTCGGTGACCTCCGCGCTGTCGCATTCGCGGCGGCCGCGATAGTAGTCATCCCCCGCGCTGAACAGCAGCATGGAATCGACGGCGGCATGATTGAGCCCATAACGCCCGCGCTCCAGGGTGAAGCCAAACCGGCTGGAATAGGCGAATTTGCTGTATTTTTGCTCAAAATTCACAAAGTTGTTTTTGTCGAACTGACCGGACATCAGCATCCAGGCGTGGCGGCTTTCGCTGCTGTGTACGATGATTTGGCCCGCTTCAGCAATCGGGTGGATCGTCTCCAGCGCCGGCAGCGGCTCGCACTCGGCCTGCCAGAAGGCGCTCTCTTCCGGCAGCGCCAGAATCAGCATCGCCTTCAGCGCCCAGTAGGGGGAACCGGGGCTATTGTAGTCTTCGGCCATAATCAGGTTCGGGTAGGCGTAGCCGATCGTAAACAGCCCGTCGGCGTCGAGGAATGGCTGCGTCTGCCAGTGTTCCAGATGGCGCAAAATCAGTCCCTTCACCACGCCCGGCGTGAAGACGTCCAGCCCGGTGAAGGCCACGGCGCTCCAGAAGGCAACCTGGACAAAACGGTAGGTCAGGCTGCGGCCAAACGGAATGCCTGCGCCGTCGGCGGTGAAGTAATATTGGTAATCCTGAGCAAACTGCTGGGCGCGCTGGCGATAGCGCAGGCAGCGCTCCGGGTCGACGTCCTGCATAAAATGGCTGTAGATCAGACCATAGAAATGGAAGGCGCTGGAAATGTAGTAATCGCGCGGCTTGCCTTTGCCGTCGCAGTACCAGCCGTTGCCCAGCCAGAAAGGTTCGATGGCGTCGAGATGACGGTGGATCACCGCCATGTCATATTCGCGCCCGACGCATTTCAGCCCCAGTTGAATCAGTACCGGGAAAAAGTGCCAGTTGTTGTCCGGCACGGACACGTCGGCGCTTTGGCTTAGCCAGCGAACAAGGCTGTCCTGCTCATCGCCGGACAGCGCCTGCCACAGCCCGCTGTCTGGCAGCGCCAGCCCAAGGCCGAAGGCCGCCATTTCGACGCAGCGCTGATCGTTATCGCCCACGTCGCCCCAGTAACCGGGATGCTGCGGGTCACAGCCGTTGCGGACGCCGGTGACAAATTTATCGTGCCACGGCGGCGTGGTCCCACCGCTGACCAACGGGAACAGGCCCCACAGCAGACGAATAAAACCTTCCATGCCGGCAACATCGTCCGGATACTGCGCGGCGGTATCGCCGACGTGAAGACGCGTGCAATCGGCGGACAGGCGGGGCACCGCTGCCGCTATCCAACGCTGTAATAATGCACCGTATTGTTGTTTCGTCCGCATAGTGAAATCCCGTTTCAGACCGTTGATGGCGGACGAATAATAGGAATTTGCGCAGGGCGACAAATGTGATTGTGCTCTTATTTTTACGCATGTCAGGTAATAAAAAATAATTTTATGGCGTATTTTGCCTGCAAAGTTTTATTACGATGATGAAAGTTTGAGTTTATTAACATGCGAGGCGCACGCGGTGGCACACTCCCAGCGAACGGAAGACACGTCGTATCTTGAGCAGATCCATCTCAACGACAAATCGATTTATTTCAACCGCATGCAGAACATGCCCGCCAACTATTATCACTGGCATCAGTGTGCGGAAATTCTGTCGGTGTCGCGCGGGGTGGGCATTGCGTTGATGGAGCATCAGCAATACACCGTAAAGCCGGGGCGGCTGTTTATCTTCCCGCCGGGAAAGCTACACAAGGTGTACGTTGAGCAGGATGCGCGTAACGTTTACCACCGTACCACGCTGCACTTTAACCCGCTGCTGCTGGAGCCGTGGCTGCGGGATTTCCCCCGTCAGCAGACGCTGCTGCGCCAGCTGTGCGGGCGCGGGGAGAGGGCGCGGGTGTTTGACGTCGGCGACCTGCAGCCGGTGATAGAGACGTTGTTACAGCGTTTTGAGATGCTGACTAACGAGGAAAACTGGAGTACCAGCGACAGCGCGTTTCTGATTATGCAGCTCATCAGCCTGCTGCCCCAGCAGGAGCAGGCCACCGGTCAAAATACCTTCTCCTCGACCATTATCCGCTGGCTGGAAAATCACTATCATGAGCGCTGTTCGCTTGCCGAGATTGCGGCGGTGATGGGCTGCTCGCGCGGGCACACCTCACGCCGTTTTCATGATGAGACTGGCGGCACGATTCAGGAATATTTAATGATGCGCAGAATTCGTCAGGCCTGTGAATTATTGCTGCATTCACAGCGCTCGGTGCGGGAAATTGCTGAAAACGTCGGCTTTACCGAGTACGCGTGGTTTATTACCTGTTTTCGCAAGAATATGGGCAAGACGCCGTTGCAGTATCGCAAAACGTATCCGTATTCCCGGCCTGCCGAGTGAGCCTTCCCGGCGTCGCTGCGCTCGGCCGGGCTACTTTTCTATGTAGCCCGGCCGGGAACGCTACTTCAACAAATACTCCGCATGAAAGCGCAGATGATCCTCGATAAACGAGGCGATAAAGTAATAGCTGTGGTCATATCCCGGCTGGATGCGCAGGGTGAGCGGCCAGTCTTTCTGTCTTGCCGCTTCGGCAAACACGGCGGGCTGTAGCTGGTCGGCGAGGAACTGATCGTTATCGCCCTGGTCAATAAGCAGGGGGATCGGCGAATCGCTGTGGCTGGCCAGCAGCAGCTCGGTGCTGTCCCACTCGGCCCAGCGCGCGGTGTCGTCGCCCAGATAGGCGTTAAACGCTTTTTGCCCCCACGGCACCCGGCTGGGGTTGACGATAGGCGCAAAGGCTGAGGCACTGCAATATTTACCCGGATTTTTCAGCGCCAGCATCAGCGCGCCGTGGCCGCCCATCGAGTGGCCGCTGATGGCGCAGCGCTCGCTGACGTTAAACTGGGATTGAATCAGCGCCGGGAGTTCGTCGCGCAGATAATCATACATCCGGAAGTGCGCGGCCCACGGCGCTTCGGTGGCGTTTAAGTAAAAGCCCGCGCCCTGGCCAAGATCGTAACCTGAGTCATTCGCCACGCCTTCGCCGCGCGGGCTGGTGTCCGGCATCACCAGCACAATACCTAGCTCGGCGGCAACGCGTTGCGCGCCCGCTTTGGTGGTGAAATTCTCGTCATTACAGGTCAGGCCTGACAGCCAGTACAGCACCGGCGGCGGCGTCTTTTTGCCCTCTGGCGGCAAAAACAGGCTGAACGTCATTGGGCAGTTCAGCGTGGCGGAATGGTGCTGCCAGCGCTGTTGCCAGCCGCCATAACAGCGGTGCTCTTCAAGCATTTCCATGCGGGCTCCTCGCGGTTTTGCTCAGAATTAATAGTCCCATCATACAGATAATTCATCGCCGGTGAGTAATTTTCACTTCCGCATAACATTTACATGTTGCATCATAAAGATAACTTTACATTCACATTTGGGGCTTTCATGCCGGTACGAATTGCGCTCAGCGGCTTTCTGGTGCTGGTGGCGACGATGGGGATAGGGCGCTTTGCCTTTACCCCTCAGGTGCCGCTGATGATCGCGGAAGGGGAGCTGACGCTCACCAGCGCCGGGCTGGTGGCGGCGTTGAACTATCTGGGTTATCTGGTGGGCGCCTGGGATGCCATGCGTACCCATCGCGGCGTTGAGGCGCGGCTGTACGCCGGGATCGTTGGCGCGGTGGCGTTGACCTTTCTTTCCGCGCTGGCGGACAACGCCTGGCTGCACGGCGCGCTGCGTTTTGTCATTGGCTGCATGAGCGGCTGGGCGATGGTGCTTACGGCGGCCTGGGTCAACGAACGGTTAGCGCATTACGCCCGCCCTGGCCTCAGCGCGGCGGTGTTTGCCGGGCCGGGGGCGGGGATTGCGTTAAGCGGCCTGCTGGCGGTGTTTATTCACGCGCAGTCGCTGAGCGCGGCGGCGGGCTGGCAGCTGTACGCCGTGCTGGCGCTGCTGCTGGTGGCGTTGATTGGCCGCTGGCTGCCGCGCCCGGGTGAATTGCACCGCAGCGGTGAAAAGCCCGAGCCGTTGAGCTTAACCACTAACCTCAAGCGGCTGGTGTGGAGCTACAGTCTGGCCGGCTTTGGGTACATCCTGCCGGCCACCTTTTTATCGCAAATGGCCAGCCACCGCTTTCCCGAAAGCCTTTTTGCGCAGTTTATCTGGCCAGTATTCGGCCTGGCGAGCATGATAGGGATTGGGCTGAGTATCGCCCTGCGCCGATTCGGTCACGCTTATCAGCGCCTGGCCGTCGTACTGTGGCTACAAGGGCTCGGCGTGCTGGCCGCCTGGCTGCTGCCGGGGATGAGTGGGCTGGTATGCGGCGCGCTGTTGGTAGGCGGCGGCTTCCTGGCGACGGTACAGCTCTCGCTGTTATATGGCCGCGAGCTGGCGCCGAATCACGCCCGCTATATGGCCGGGCTGCTGACCACCGGCTATGCCGTCGGGCAGTTGATCGGGCCGATGACCTCGGCACTGTCTACCTGGCTGACCCAGCGGCTGGAGCCTGCGCTGGGCGTTGCCGCTGTGGCGCTGCTGGTGTCTGGCGTGCTGGTCTGGCGTCCGCAGTCTGAAAGATAAGAACGATTGCAATAATTATCGCGACGAATACTGGATTCTGTGCGTCGCCTCACGCACAATGAGTGCAAACTTTGCCCCCAACAAAAAGCAAAGCGCCACACCTGCAGGAGAAATAATAATGTCATCACTGAGTAAAGAAGCGGTCCTGGTACACGAAGCGCTGGTCGCCCGTGGTCTGGAAACGCCGCTGCGCCCGCCGGTGCGCGAAATGGATAATGAAACCCGTAAGCGACTGATTTCTGGACATATGACCGAGATAATGCAGCTGCTGAATCTCGACCTGAGTGATGACAGCCTGATGGAAACGCCGCACCGCATCGCCAAAATGTATGTGGACGAGATTTTCTCCGGCCTTGATTACGCCAATTTCCCGAAGATCACCGTCATTGAAAACAAGATGAAGGTTGACGAAATGGTCACGGTGCGCGACATCACGCTCACCAGCACCTGCGAGCACCATTTTGTGACCATCGACGGCAAAGCGACCGTCGCCTATATCCCGAAAGACTCGGTGATCGGGCTGTCGAAAATCAACCGTATCGTGCAGTTCTTCGCCCAGCGCCCGCAGGTGCAGGAGCGTCTGACGCAGCAGATCCTGACGGCGTTGCAAACGCTGCTCGGCACCAATAACGTGGCGGTGTCCATCGACGCGGTGCACTACTGCGTGAAAGCGCGCGGGATTCGCGACGCGACCAGCGCCACCACCACCACGTCGCTCGGTGGCCTGTTCAAGTCCAGCCAGAATACCCGCCAGGAGTTCTTGCGCGCGGTGCGTCACCACAACTAATACCTCAGCGGAGCAGGGACCATGGAGAGAAACGTCACGCTGGATTTTATTCGTGGCGTTGCCATTCTTGGGATCCTGCTGCTGAACATCAGCGCCTTCGGCTTGCCGAAGGCCGCCTATCTTAACCCGGCCTGGTACGGCGAGGTTACCTCGCGGGATGCCTGGACGTGGGCGATTCTCGATCTCTTCGCGCAGGTCAAATTCCTGACTCTTTTCGCCTTGCTGTTTGGCGCCGGGCTGCAGCTATTGCTCGCGCGCGGTTCGCGCTGGATCCAAAGCCGCTTAACCCTGCTGGCGCTGCTGGGCTTTATTCATGCGCTGCTGTTCTGGGACGGCGATATTCTGCTGGCCTACGCGCTGGTAGGGCTGATTTGCTGGCGGCTGGTGCGGGATGCCGGGGAAGTGAAGGCGCTGTTCAACACCGGCGTGATGCTCTACGCGGTGGGCGTGGCGGTGCTGATTCTGCTGGGGCTGATTGCCGACAACGGCCAGAGCCGCTCGTGGGTGCCGGATGTCTCCAGCCTGTTTTATGAACACTACTGGAAGCTGAACGGCGGCCTGGAAGCCTTTAAGAATCGCGCCGATATGCTGTCGGCAAACCTGCTGGCGCTGGGCGCGCAGTACGGCTGGCAGCTGGCAGGCATGATGCTGATGGGCGCGGCGCTGATGCGCTGCGGCTGGCTCAAAGGGCAGTTTAGCCTGCGCCACTACCGCCGCTGTGCGGCCGTCTGTATTACGCTCGGCGTGCTGATTAACCTGCCGGCCATTGTCGCCCAGTGGCATGTCGGCTGGGATTATCGCTGGTGTGCGTTCCTGTTACAGGCCCCGCGTGAAATCAGCGCACCGATCCAGACGCTGGGCTACGCGGCGCTGGCCTACGGCTACTGGCCGCAAATCAGCCGTTCGAAACTGGCCGCAGCGGTGGTCTGCGTGGGCCGTATGGCGCTCACCAACTACCTGCTGCAAACCCTCATCTGCACGACCCTCTTCTACCGTTTCGGCCTGTTTATGCACTTTGACCGCCTGACGCTGCTGGCGTTTGTGGTCCCGGTCTGGCTGGTCAACCTCGGTTTTTCCCTGCTGTGGCTGCGTCGCTTCCGTCAGGGGCCGGTGGAGTGGCTATGGCGACAGCTGACGGCAAAAGCCGCCGGCGTTTCATTCCGCAACACATTTAGATAACGATCGAGATCACAACCATTAACAAAATGGATGTAACCGTTTCCAGACGTGTGACCGCCTTCACGTAGTTGCTGCAAGCTCGCTGCCAGAATAGCGCATCTTGATGGACCCAGGAGGTGTCACGTGAACTGCAGCACTATTCTACCGGGCGGTGAGTATGGTCACCATTCGTGATGTCGCACGCCAGGCGGGCGTTTCCGTTGCTACCGTTTCACGGGTGCTGAACAACAGCGCGCTGGTGAGTCAGGATACCCGCGATGCGGTGATGAAGGCGGTTGCCGCGTTGGGCTATCGGCCGAATGCCAACGCTCAGGCGCTGGCGACTCAGGTCAGCGATACCATCGGCGTGGTGGTGATGGACGTCTCCGATGCGTTCTTCGGCGCGCTGGTGAAGGCTGTCGATACGGTGGCCCAGCAGTACCAGAAAAACGTACTGATTGGTAACAGCTATCACGAAGCGGACAAAGAGCGTAACGCGATTGAGGTGCTGATTCGCCAGCGCTGTAGCGCGCTGATCGTGCATTCAAAAGCGCTAAGCGATCGGGAGTTGAGCGAGTTTATGGCGCAGATGCCCGGCATGGTGCTGATCAATCGTATCGTCCCCGGCTTCGCCCACCGCTGCGTTTGCCTCGACAACGTCAGCGGCGCGCTGATGGGCACGCGGATGTTGCTCAATCACGGCCATCAGCGTATCGGCTATCTGGCTTCCAGCCACAATATTGAAGATGACGACATGCGCCGGGAAGGGTGGTCGCGAGCCTTACAGGAGCAGGGCATTGTCGCGCCGGAAAGCTGGGTGGGCACCGGGACGCCGGACATGCAGGGCGGCGAGGCGGCCATGGTTGAACTGCTCGGGCGCAACGCCGGGCTGACGGCGGTATTCGCCTATAACGACAATATGGCGGCCGGGGCGCTCAGCGCGCTCAAAGACAACGGTATTGCGGTACCGCAGCAGGTTTCGGTGATTGGCTTTGACGATATCCCGATTGCCCGCTATACCGATCCCCAGCTCACCACCGTTCGCTATCCCATTGTTTCTATGGCGAAACAAGCCACGGAGCTGGCGCTGCTCGGCGCAGCAGGCAAGCTCGACGGTGACGCGACGCACTGCTTTATGCCGACCCTGGTACGCCGCCATTCGGTGGCCCAACGGCAATTTGTGCAACCCATCACGAACTAAAGTGTTAATCCGATGTAACCGTTTTCAATCTGTGAGTAAATTCACAGATTGTTAACATTGCGATGGCTATAGTGGCTGCGTTTATCAGGCTGAAACATGATGTAACGGTGATTAATCACTTTTTCTCACGTTTACCAGCTGCAAACACAGCATAAATCGTACTCTGGATCGTTACTCAACACGGAAGAACAAATTTTTACTAGTGAATTTCGTCGGGTGGTAACATTCTATTAACCATGCCCGCCGACTAATTTCACCCGTACTACCCTGCATAATAAAACCGGAGATACCATGAATAAGAAGGTGTTAACCCTGTCTGCTCTGATGGCCAGTATGTTTTTCGGCGCCGCAGCGCACGCTGCCGATACCCGTATCGGTGTGACGATCTATAAATACGACGATAACTTCATGTCCGTCGTGCGCAAGGCGATTGAGAAAGACGGCAAATCGGCGCCGGACGTTCAGCTACTGATGAACGACTCCCAGAACGACCAGTCCAAGCAGAACGACCAGATTGACGTGCTGCTGGCAAAGGGCGTGAAAGCGCTGGCGATTAACCTGGTCGACCCGGCTGCTGCGGGCACGGTAATTGAGAAAGCGCGCGGCCAGAACGTGCCGATCGTGTTCTTCAACAAAGAACCTTCTCGTAAAGCGCTGGATAGCTACGATAAAGCTTTCTATGTGGGCACCGACTCTAAAGAGTCCGGCATTATCCAGGGCGACCTGATTGCCAAGCACTGGGCGGCTAACCCGAACTGGGACCTGAATAAAGACGGCCAGATTCAGTTCGTGCTGCTGAAAGGCGAGCCGGGCCACCCGGATGCCGAAGCGCGTACCACTTACGTTATCAAAGAGCTGAACGACAAGGGCCTGAAAACCCAGCAGCTGCAGCTGGATACCGCGATGTGGGATACCGCTCAGGCGAAAGATAAGATGGATGCCTGGCTGTCCGGCCCGAACGCCAACAAAATTGAAGTCGTGATCGCCAACAACGATGCGATGGCAATGGGTGCGGTTGAAGCGCTGAAAGCGCACAACAAATCCTCTATCCCGGTGTTTGGCGTCGATGCCCTGCCGGAAGCGCTGGCGCTGGTGAAATCCGGTGCAATGGCCGGTACCGTGCTGAACGATGCTAACAACCAGGCGAAAGCCACCTTCGATCTGGCGAAAAACCTGGCTGATGGCAAAGGCGCCGCCGACGGCACCAGCTGGAAAATTGAAAACAAAATCGTCCGCGTACCTTACGTTGGCGTCGATAAAGATAACCTTAGCCAATTTACCGGTAAGTAATCTTTAAATATATGGGGCGTGCGTCCGTACGCCCCATAAATACTGACTCAGAATTATCGCGGCCAGGTATATATATGGACAACAATAATAGAGAGCCGTCAGGTGAATACTTGCTGGAAATGAGCCAGATCAACAAGTCTTTTCCCGGCGTAAAAGCGCTCGACAATGTTAACCTGAGAGTTCGTCCACACTCGATCCATGCATTAATGGGGGAGAACGGCGCGGGCAAATCAACATTATTAAAATGCCTATTTGGGATCTATCAAAAAGATTCCGGCAGCATTCTCTTCCAGGGTAAAGAAATTGATTTCCATTCCGCCAAAGAGGCGCTGGAAAACGGTATTTCAATGGTCCACCAGGAGCTTAACCTGGTATTACAGCGTTCGGTGATGGATAACATGTGGCTGGGGCGTTATCCCACCAAAGGCATGTTCGTCGATCAGGACAAAATGTATCGCGATACCAAAGCCATCTTTGATGAGCTGGATATTGATATCGACCCGCGCGCGCGCGTCGGTACCTTATCGGTTTCGCAGATGCAGATGATTGAAATTGCTAAGGCATTCTCCTATAACGCCAAAATCGTGATTATGGATGAACCCACCTCGTCGCTGACGGAAAAAGAGGTGAACCATCTGTTCACTATCATCCGTAAGCTGAAAGAGCGCGGCTGCGGCATCGTCTATATCTCGCACAAAATGGAGGAAATCTTCCAGCTGTGTGATGAAATCACGGTACTGCGCGACGGGCAGTGGATCGCCACCCAGCCGCTGGAAGGGCTGGACATGGACAAGATCATTGCCATGATGGTGGGCCGCTCGCTGAACCAGCGCTTCCCGGACCGCCAGAATGAGCCGGGTGAAGTGATCCTTGACGTTCAGCACCTGACCTCGCTGCGCCAGCCGTCGATCCGCGACGTGTCGTTCCAGCTGCGCAAAGGTGAGATCCTCGGCATTGCCGGGCTGGTGGGCGCTAAACGTACCGATATCGTGGAAACGCTGTTCGGCGTGCGCGAAAAATCGTCCGGCACGATTACGCTGCACGGTAAGAAAATTAATAACCACAGCGCCAACGAAGCGATTAATAACGGCTTCGCGCTGGTGACCGAAGAACGTCGTTCGACGGGGATTTATGCTTATCTCGATATCGGCTTTAACTCCTTAATCTCCAATATTAAGAGCTATAAAAATAAAATTGGTCTGCTGGATAACTCACGCATGAAGAGCGATACCCAATGGGTCATTGACTCTATGCGGGTAAAAACGCCAGGGCACCATACACAGATTGGCTCATTATCTGGCGGTAACCAGCAAAAGGTTATTATTGGCCGCTGGTTGCTGACTCAGCCGGAAATTCTCATGCTCGATGAACCGACCCGTGGGATTGACGTCGGTGCGAAGTTTGAAATTTATCAACTGATCGCCGAGCTGGCGAAGAAAGATAAAGGGATCATTATTATTTCTTCGGAAATGCCTGAGCTGCTGGGTATTACTGACCGCATCCTCGTCATGAGCAATGGTCTGGTTGCCGGTATTGTAGAAACAAAAACAGCAACGCAAAACGAAATTCTCCGTCTTGCGTCATTGCACCTTTAATCGCAGGGGCTCGACATGAGTGCATTAAATAAAAAAAGCTTTCTGACCTATCTGAAAGATGGCGGTATTTACGTCGTACTTTTGGTTCTGTTGGCCATTATTATTATTCAGGACCCAACCTTCTTAAGTTTGCTGAACCTTAGTAACATCCTGACCCAGTCCTCGGTGCGTATTATCATCGCGCTGGGCGTGGCGGGGCTGATCGTCACTCAGGGTACCGACCTGTCGGCCGGTCGTCAGGTGGGGCTGGCGGCGGTAATTGCGGCAACCTTGTTACAGTCGATGGAAAACGCCAACAAGGTGTTCCCGGAACTGGCAACGATGCCGATTATTGTGGTGGTGCTGATTGTTTGCGCCATTGGCGCGGTTATCGGCCTGATCAACGGTATTATCATCGCCTACCTCAACGTGACGCCGTTTATCACCACGCTGGGTACCATGATTATTGTTTACGGTATTAACTCGCTGTATTACGACTTTGTCGGCGCGTCGCCGATTTCCGGTTTCGACAGCGGTTTCTCGACGTTCACCCAGGGATTCGTGGCGCTCGGCACCTTCCGTTTGTCCTACATCACCTTCTACGCGCTGATTGCGGTGGCCTTTGTCTGGATCCTGTGGAACAAAACCCGCTTTGGTAAAAACATCTTCGCTATCGGCGGCAACCCGGAAGCGGCGAAAGTGTCCGGCGTAAACGTGGCGCTGAACCTGCTGGTGATTTATGCGCTGTCCGGTGTGTTCTACGCCTTCGGCGGGATGCTGGAAGCAGGGCGTATCGGCTCGGCGACCAACAACCTCGGCTTTATGTACGAACTGGATGCCATCGCCGCCTGCGTGGTTGGCGGGGTCTCCTTCAGCGGCGGCGTCGGCACGGTATTCGGCGTGGTGACCGGTGTGATTATCTTCACCGTCATCAACTACGGCCTGACCTATATCGGCGTCAACCCGTACTGGCAGTACATTATCAAGGGCGCGATTATTATCTTCGCGGTAGCGCTGGACTCTCTGAAGTACGCGCGTAAGAAGTAACGTCTATCCGAATGCAAAAGCCCGGTCAATTTTGGCCGGGCTTTTTGACGTTTATGCCTCGAAAGCTATCAGGACTTCTTCTTCTGCAACTCGAGCAGCTGTTCCGGCGTCACCGCCGGGTAGCCCTGCGCGTCTTCCGGTACTTCCTGCTGGGCGGGAATTGGAATCAGCGGGCCTAAGAAACGCGGTTCGCGCTTGAAGAGGTAGAGATCCGCCAGCGCGCCGAAGCGGGCGCCGAACTCACGCAGACGCACGTTCCACATATCTTTCGGCGACGGCACGGCGTAGCACTGCGCCTGAATGCCCATGTGCAGGGCGATAAACAGCGCGCGCTCGCAGTGGAAGCGCTGGGTGATGATGATGAAATCGTTGGTATCGAACACCTTACGAGTACGAACGATGGAGTCGAGCGTGCGGAAGCCCGCGTAGTCCAGCACGATGTCTTCGGGGGCAACGCCCGCTTTGATCAGATCGCGGCGCATGGTCATCGGCTCGTTATAGCTTTGCAGCGCGTTGTCGCCGCTGAGCAGCAGGTAGTTAACCTTGCCGCTGTTGTAGGCGTTGAGTGCGCCCTGAATGCGGTAACGGTAATACTGATTAATGACGCCGGTGCGGTAATACTTGGCGGTGCCGAGCACCACGCCAACCTGGCGGTAGGGCAGGTCCTGCAGCTCGTCGTAGATATAAGGCGCGGTTTTCCAGCTCATCCAGCGGTCAAGGCCCAGCACGGTCAACAGCAGCAGGCCGCACAGGACTAACAGGCTGTATAACACACGCTTTAACATGAACTTGACTCAATGATGGACGAGGGAGACATCAGGCTACTTTACCCGTCGGGCAAGCGCAAGAAACCATCGTTTAATTGCGGGGAATTTCAACAATGTTGCACGAGGCATCCCGGCGGGGAAACCCGGAGTCGGCGTTACACGCCGCGTCCGGGCGACAGAATTACCCTAACAATACGCGGTCGATGTTATGGCAGCCCAGCGCTTTCAGCGTGGCGGCGGTGGCGTCCCACTGAATCAGCGGGGCATCGGCGCGTTCAGCGAGAATGGCGCGCTGAATATCCGGGTAGTCGTAACCGTTCAGGCTCAGCAGGTTCAGCGCGCCCTGCAGCGGCGGCAGGGTCGGGTTAAACGCGGCGTTTTCAGCATAGCTACCGCTGAAGATGGTGCCATCGCGCAGCTCCAGCGCCACGCCGGACGGCGATTGGCTATATGGAGTATGGCTATGATTCGCGGCCTGAATCGCGGCCTGCGCCAGCGCGTCGCCGTCAAGCGGATAACCGTGATCCTGCGCGTCCATCAGCAGGGTTTTGATCTCCAGATCTTTCGGGCCAAAGGCATCCGGCAGGTAATCTTTCAGAGTCTGCGGCTGGCGGCCCGGCAGGTTGATGCGCAGCGCCAGCCCGCTGTTCAGCTCGTTCATAAACTGACGGCAGTGGCCGCACGGCGTGTAGTTGACGGTAATCGCCTGCAGTGCTTTTTCACCGCGCAGCCACGCGTGGCTGATGGCGCTTTGCTCGGCGTGCACCGTTTGCTGCATGGTCGCGCCGAGAAACTCCATGTTACCGCCGAAGTACCAGGTACCGCTGACGCCGCGGGCGATCGCGCCAACGTTAAAATGAGAGAGGTCCGCGCGAGCGCAGGCTGCCGCCAGCGGCAGGAGCGCGAAAGCGAGCGCGTCTTCGTCCAGCCCCGTCGCCTGTCGCAGCGATGAGACCTGCTCGGCGCTCAGCTCGGCAGAAAAGTGCGGATCGGCTAACAGCGGAGCGATAGCGGTCTGCAGGTCTGCCGCCAGTTGCGTAAAAGCAGATTGAAAACGTGGATGCATGGCGTTATGCCTCATAACAATGTAATGGGATCGTAGTGTACGGGGCGCGCACGCCTTGGTTAGTGATCAATGTCTCATTGTTAATGCAACACATGTAATCTAATTCTGAAATGTGTGAGTTGTCTCGTTTATCCCACCACCGATAAAATTATCGGGAACAGGAACGGGGCAATCAGCGAGGTAATAATCCCGCAGATAACCAGCGCCAGTGAACTAAACGCCCCTTCCTGGTAGTCCATTTCGGCGCAGCGCGCGGTGCCAAGGGCGTGTGACGCCGTGCCCATCGACAGGCCGCGCGACGCTTTGGTGGTAATGCGCATCAGGTTAAGCAGCGTGTGGCCAAACACCGCGCCGAGGATGCCGACGTAAATCACGCACACCGCGCTGATGGCGGGAATACCGCCGATGCTCCCGCTCACCGCCATCGCAATCGGGGTGGTGACCGATTTAGGCAGAATAGAAGCGGCGATTTGCGGCGATGCGCCCATCATCAATGCCACGGAGGTACCGGTAATCATCGCCACCGCGCTGCCGATAAAGCAGATAGTGATGATGGATTTCCAGCGGGCGCGAATCTGGTGCAGCTGTTCATACAGCGGATAGGCGAGGGCGACCACCGCCGGTTGCAGCAGATCGTTTAAGACTTCGCTGCCTTTGAAATAGTGGTCATAGGGGATGCCGGTCAGCATCAGGAACGGAATGATCACCACCATCGACACCAGCAGCGGGTTGAGCAGCGGCATTTTAAAACGTGCGCCAAGCTTACGGGCGGCAAAAAAGACCACCAGGGTCAGCGGCAGCGACCACCAGATATAATGAAGCATTATTTGTTCGCCTCTTCTTGACCGACGACTTTGCGTTCACCGTGGACCAGATGTGAACTCCAGCTCACCACCACCAGCACCACCAGCGTACTGATGGTGCAGGAGACCACCACCGGGCCGAACTGCTGGCTCAGCAGCGTGAAGTACTGCATCACGCCCACGCCGATCGGCACAAACAGCAGCGCCATGTAACGAATCAGCACGTAGCAGCCGGGGTTAACCCATTTGGCGGGCAGAATTTGCAGCGCCAGCAGCACGAAGAGAATCAGCATGCCGATAATGCTGCCGGGGATGGTGATGGGCAGCAGCGATGAAACAAAAATTCCGGCATAAAGGCAGGCGTAAATCAGCACGAATGCACGCAGGTATTGCCAGATAATATTCAGTGATTTGAGCATGGGAGTCACCTTTGGTGGAATGCATTCATCATACAATTAAACCCTAAAATGTGCTACCGATCACATCATGAAATCTGAGCATACCTGATATAGATAAGTGGAACATCAGGCATCTGACCGAGGGTTAGCCCTCGTTTTGTACAGGATGCGACAAATAGTGAAGAAAGCGGCTCAGCGCCAGCGAGGGCAGATCTTTCTTGCGCCAGAATACGCCAACGCTGCCTTTCTGCTCAATGCGCGGCAGCGCCAGAATCGACAGCTGCCCCTGGCGCTGGTAGCGCTCGGCAAGGCGTAAGGAAAGAATAGAGATCATATCGCTGCTTTGCAGCAGGTTAACGCTGACGTTCATCGACGCCGATTCAATGGTATTTTCCGGCAGCATGACGCCGTTTTCCACCAGCGCGTTATCGATACTCTGGCGGATCGGCGTGCCGTTCGGCCAGACGATCCAGCGCCATGAGGCCAGATCGTTCCACGTCAGGCTGGCAAGGCGCGCCAGCGGGTGCCCGGTACGCGCGACAAAACAGACCGGTTCGGTGTACAGCACTTCATAGTTCAGCGGTAGCTCTAGCGCCCGCCCGCCGATGCGCCCGACGACCACGTCCACCACTCCGGACTGCAAATCGTGCAGCAGCGGTGTCATCACCTTTTCTTCAATATTCAGATGCAGCGTCGGCATCTCGGCCAGCAGCGGAAAAATGGCCTGCGAAACGCAGTCCGTCGCCACCGGCGAGCAGCCGATCTTCAGGCTGCCTACCAGCCCGCCCTGCTTAAAGCGCTCCATCTCAAACTGCGAACGTTCGATATCGTTAATCAGCCGCTGGGCGTGCTGAAGCAGCAGCTTGCCGCCCTCCGACGGACGCAGCCCCTTGCTGTGCCGTTCAAACAGCGTCAGACCCAGCTCATCTTCAAACTGGGTCAGCCACTTCGACAGCGCTGGCTGGGTGATGTGCATCATCTTCGCCACCTGAGTGAGATTACCCTGCTCGCCGAGCGCCACCAGGATATGCAAATGATGCAGCTTCAGTTTCTGCGTCCAGTCAGCCATCAGGTATAACCTCCAGGTTATGGTTGAGCATGAAATGCCATTGTACAACTCATTTCTCTTATCACAAAATGGCAACATAAAAGCAAAAAAAAGAAACATCTTACCCTGTGCCGTTCGGGCCAGACGCGCGAACGGCGAAATGGATAACCTGCATTTACCGAGGCCCTCCCTATGACGCAACGACGTGAACTTCAGGCGCTAATCGACGCTGCCCCTATCGGCGCGATGCAGTGGCGCGTCATTATTTGCTGTTTCCTGGTGGTAATGATGGACGGTTTTGATACCGCCGCCATCGGCTTTATCGCCCCGGCCATTCGTGAACACTGGCAGCTGACCGCCGCCGACCTTGCCCCGCTGTTTGGCGCGGGCCTGCTGGGCTTAACCGCCGGCGCATTGCTGTGCGGCCCGCTTTCCGACAAGCTCGGACGCAAGCGGGTAATTGAGTGGTGCGTGGCGCTGTTTGGCCTGTTCAGCCTGCTGTCGGCCTTCTCGCCCAATCTCGAAACTCTGATTGTACTGCGCTTCTTAACCGGCCTCGGCCTCGGCGGCGCGATGCCCAACACCATTACCATGACCTCGGAATACCTGCCGTCCCGCCGTCGCGGCGCGCTGGTCACTCTGATGTTCTGCGGCTTTACCCTCGGCTCGGCGCTCGGCGGTATCGTCAGCGCGCAGCTGGTGGCGGTGATTGGCTGGCACGGCATTCTGGTACTGGGTGGGGTGCTGCCGCTGGTGTTGTTCTTCGGCCTGCTGGTCGCGCTGCCGGAGTCGCCGCGCTGGCTGGTTCGCCGTCAGCGTCCGCAGGCGCAGATTATCCGTACGGTGAGCGCCATGACCGGCGAGCGCTATGACGAGACCGAATTCTGGCTCGATGAACCGGCGGCGACGCAAAAGGGCAGCATCAGCCAGCTGTTTGCCGGCCGTCAGCTCACCATCACGCTGATGCTGTGGGTGGTGTTCTTTATGAGCCTGCTGATCATCTACTTACTTTCCAGCTGGATACCAACGCTGCTCAACCACCGCGGCATCGACCTGCAGCACGCCTCGTGGGTGACGGCGGCGTTCCAGGTCGGCGGTACGCTGGGCGCGCTGCTGCTGGGCGTGCTGATGGATAAATTCAACCCGTTCTGGGTGCTGGCGGTCAGCTATGCGCTGGGGGCGGTGTGCATTGTGATGATTGGCCTGAGCGAAAACGGCCTGTGGCTGATGGCGCTGGCGATTTTCGGCACCGGTATCGGCATCAGCGGCTCGCAGGTGGGGCTGAACGCGCTGACCGCCACCCTCTATCCGACGCAGAGCCGCGCTACCGGCGTGAGCTGGTCTAACGCCATCGGCCGCTGCGGCGCCATCGTCGGCTCCGTCTCCGGCGGCATGATGATGGCGATGAATTTCTCATTCGACACGTTGTTCTTTGTGATTGCCGTCCCCGCCGCCATCAGCGCCGTCATGCTGACGCTGTTGACCCTGGTGGTACGCCAATCATCCCGAGTACCCGAATCGCAGCCTGTGATGGGCGCGGTGAAA
Source organism: Kluyvera sp. (assembly GCF_047971185.1). Taxonomy (GTDB): domain Bacteria; phylum Pseudomonadota; class Gammaproteobacteria; order Enterobacterales; family Enterobacteriaceae; genus Kluyvera. Next base: position 8,110 of record NZ_JBKDZH010000106.1, on the reverse strand, counting down.
AGTTAAGGAGAATAATAATGACCTCGGACGTAAAACACGATCGCCAACAGTTCTATCAGCACATTTCCGGGCAAAACCTGACGCCGCTGTGGGAATCCCTGCATCATCTGGTGCCAAAAACGCCGAACGCCAACTGTGCTCCGGCCTACTGGAACTACCAGGAAATCCGCCCGCTGCTGCTGGAAAGCGGCAACCTGATTGGCGCGAAAGAAGCGGTGCGCCGCGTGCTGGTGCTGGAAAACCCCGGCCTGCGCGGCCAGTCATCGATTACCTCATCGCTGTATGCGGGCCTGCAGCTGATTATGCCGGGGGAAGTGGCTCCGAGCCATCGCCATAACCAGTCGGCGCTGCGCTTTGTGGTGGAAGGCCACGGCGCGTTTACCGCCGTCGACGGCGAGCGCACCCAGATGAGCCCCGGCGACTTTATTCTGACCCCGCAGTGGCGCTGGCACGATCACGGCAATCCGGGCGATGAACCGGTTATCTGGCTGGATGGCCTCGACCTGCCGCTGGTGAACTACCTCGGCTGCGGTTTTGCCGAAGACTACCCGGAAGAGCAGCAGCCGGTGACGCGTAAAGAGGGTGACTATCTGCCGCGCTACGCCGCCAACATGCTGCCGCTGCGCCACCAGGCGGGCAACTCGTCGCCGATTTTCAACTACCGCTACGACCGTAGCCGCGAAGCGCTGCACGATCTGACCCGCATGGGCGACGCCGACGAGTGGGACGGCTACAAGATGCGCTACGTCAACCCGGTGACCGGCGGCTACCCGATGCCCTCGATGGGCGCGTTCCTGCAACTGCTGCCGAAAGGCTTCCAGTCGCGTCAGGCGCGCACCACCGACAGCACCATCTACCACGTGGTGGAGGGCAGCGGCGAGGTGACTATCGGCGACCAGACCTTCAGCTTTAAAGCGAAAGATATTTTTGTTGTGCCAACCTGGCACAGCGTGTCGTTCAACACGCCCGAAGAGACCGTGCTATTCAGCTTCTCGGACCGACCTGTCCAGGAAGCCCTGGGCCTGTTCCGCGAAGCACGCTATTAATTCAGGAGAAGAAAAATGAGCAAATACGTATTTGAACCCCAGGCCCCGGTGGCGATTCCGGTAGTTGGCAGCGACGAGCAGTTCCCGGTACGCCGCGTGTACTGCGTGGGCCGTAACTATGCCGCCCACGCCCGTGAAATGGGCTTCGACCCGGATCGCGAGCCGCCGTTCTTCTTCTGCAAACCGGCCGACGCCGTGGTTCCCGTGGCCGCGGGGGAAACCCTGAATCTGGCCTACCCGGCGCAGACCGACAACTATCACTATGAAATTGAGCTGGTGGTGGCTATCGGTAAAAAAGGCAGCGATATCCCGCTGGAAAACGCCGAAGAGTACATCTGGGGCTACGCGACCGGCCTCGACATGACCCGCCGCGACCGTCAGATGGAGATGCGTCAGATGGGCCGCCCGTGGGAAATCGGCAAGGCGTTCGACCTCTCCGCGCCGATTGCGCCGCTGCATAAAGTCGCCGACGCGCCGTCGCTCGACAACGCGCCAATCTGGCTGCAGGTGGACGGTAAAGATCGCCAGCGCAGCGATATTGAACATCTGATCTGGGATGTTAAAGAGACCGTCAGCTACCTGTCCGGTTTCTTCGAACTGCAGCCGGGCGACCTGATCTTCACCGGTACGCCGGAAGGGGTTGGCCCGGTAGTGAAAGGCGAAACCATCACCGGTAACGTCGAAGGTTTAACGCCAATCGCGGTGAAAATTGTTTGAGGTGAGCGATGAAGCTGTACAGTTTTTTTAATAGTTCGGCCTCTTACCGCGTGCGCATCGCGCTGGCGCTGAAGGGCATTGACCACCAGACGGTGGGCGTCAACATTCGTATCGGCCAGCAGAACGCGCTGGAATACCGACGCCTGAATCCGGTGGGGCTGGTGCCCGCGCTTATTACCGACGACGGTGAATCGCTGGGGCAATCGCTGGCGATTATTGACTGGCTGGACAGACATTTCCCGCAGACGCCGCTGCTACCGGCGAACGATCCGCAGCGCATGCGCGTGCTGGAAGTAGTGTACGCCATCTGTTGCGACATCCACCCCATCAATAACATGCGCGTATTGCGCTACCTCAGCGACGAGCTGAAGGTCAGTGAAGATGAGAAAAAACGCTGGTATGCACACTGGATCCAGCAGGGGCTAAGCGCGGTGGAACAGCTGCTGCGCCGAAGCGATTCCGGGGCATTTTGTATCGGCGATGCGCCGACGCTCGCCGACTGCTGCCTGGTGCCGCAGTGGGCCAACGCCGAACGTATGGGCTGTGACCTGAGCGGGTTCCCGCGCTGTAAAGCGGTCTATGACGCCTGTACGGCGCTGCCGGCGTTTATCGCCGCCGCCCCTGAAAACCAGCAGGACAAGATCCCGGCGTAGTCAGAAAGGAGAATTATCATGGCAAAAGTAACGCGTGCAATTATTGTCGGCGGCGGTATCGGTGGCGCGGCTACCGCGCTGTCGCTGGCGCGTCAGGGCATCCAGGTGATGCTGCTGGAGCAGGCGCACGAAATCGGCGAAATTGGCGCCGGGATCCAGCTGGGGCCGAACGCCTTTTCGGCGCTCGACAGCCTGGGGGTTGGCGAGGTCGCCCGCCAGCGCGCGGTGTTTACCGATCACATCACCATGATGGATGCGGTCAACGGCGAAGAGGTGATTTGCGTCGAGACCGGTCAGGCGTTTCGCGACCATTTCGGCGGCCCGTACGCGGTCATTCACCGCGTTGATATTCATGCCACCGTCTGGGAAGCGGCTTTACAGCATCCGGGCGTCAAATACCGCACCTCTACCCACGTGGTGGACATCCGCCAGACCGCCGATGACGTGACGGTGTTTGATGACAAAGGGAATAGCTGGACGGCGGATATTCTGATCGGCTGCGACGGTGTGAAATCGGTGGTACGTCAGAGCCTGCTGGGCGACACGCCGCGCGTGACCGGCCACGTTGTGTACCGCGCGGTGGTGGAACGCGAAGATATGCCGGAAGACCTGCGCATCAACGCGCCGGTGCTGTGGGCGGGCCCGCACTGCCACCTGGTGCACTATCCGCTGCGCGGCGGCAAACAGTACAACCTGGTGGTGACCTTCCACAGCCGCGAGACGGAACAGTGGGGCGTGCGTGACGGCAGTAAAGAAGAGGTGATGTCGTACTTTAAAGGCATCCACCCGCGCCCGCGCCAGATGCTCGACAAGCCCACTTCATGGCGTCGCTGGTCGACCGCCGACCGTGAACCGGTAGAGAAATGGGGCAACGATCGCATCACCCTGGTGGGCGACGCCGCGCATCCGGTTGCGCAGTATATGGCGCAGGGGGCCTGCATGGCGCTGGAAGATGCGGTGACGCTCGGCAAAGCGTTGACCCAGTGCGACGGCGATGCCGCCCGCGCATTTGCGCTGTATGAATCGGTACGTATTCCGCGCACCGCGCGTATCGTCTGGTCCACCCGTGAAATGGGCCGCCTGTACCACGCGGCGGGGGTTGAGCGTCAGGTGCGTAACCTGCTGTGGAAAGGCAAAACCCAGGACGAGTTCTACCGCGGGATTGAGTGGCTGTACGGCTGGAAAGAAGATAACTGCCTGGAACCGCGATAGCCGCGGTTGCCACGATGGGCTCCCTCTCTTTTCAGGGCTGTCTCTTATACACAAGTTCTCGATGATAGTTATCAGCGAGGGGGAGGTGTATTTGGATTTCTCACACCGTTGCGCTCCTTATTCAGTTCTCGCCATATAAATTGCACGGGCGCAGGGAGCGCGCAAGGGGCGGCCAATCGCCACCGCCCCCTGCACCCCCGGGCTCTGGCGGCAAAATCGCCGCTTCGCGGTGCCCTCAGCTTATCCCTTACGGCTTTCGGGTCGGGCGCGAGGTAACATCCCTGTAAAGCCGCGCCCTCAGCCCACATCCCTGTGGGCTGCCCCGGCCTTCAGGGAACGCTTCGGCGATTTAGACGCCACCAACACCAGTGCGGTCTTTTAGTTAACAGCAAAAACCAGAGCCACTGAAACCGATGAGTCCCGCTGGAAATCGGCGAACCGAAGAATGGAAGGCAAGGTCAGGACGCCATGGATGGCGGACTGAGGCGAACCGAGACAGGACAAAATTGCCGAGAGCAATTTTGAACAACGCTTGCGTTGGCCCGAAGGGCGAGTCCCAGGGATGGGACGAGTAATCTCGAGTTTCGCCGTGCCGTAGGCTGGAGTTCGTAGGTGAGCGCAGTGCGAAGCACCTATTTCCCTGCGGGGCCGCGGGGATTGTCAAGGGGGGCGCGGGCGCCCCCCTTGGCCCGTTCACCGGTGAAAAGACCTCATGTTCCGCCTGACGTAAAGTGAACGGAACCCTTCACCTTACTGACAGATATTAGGACCTGTCCCTCGATTCAGGGAGAGGGCGCTGAATGGGCTGCAAACTAACCCACCAGCGCCTTATCTTTGGCTAACATAAACGGCCGCAAATACCCCACGGCGTTTGAGAGCGGTATCACGTCATCGCTCAACGCAATATGCAACGTCTCGCGAATATACGCCCGGCGCGCCTCAATACGCGCCCACAGATCTGGATAATACTGCGCGATCTGTTGTTGCAACGCCGCATCCGCCAGCGCGACGCTCTCTTCGGCACTGGTTCCGGTGTATCCCGGTACCGACGGGATAATATCGATCTGCACGATCATTCCGCTTTTCAGCGTGGCAACGGAACCCGCGTACACCGGCGATGACATCCACTCTTCATCGGCGCTCAGGTGCCCCGGATTAAGATGCCAGCCGTACTGCGCTTTCGGCAGCACGCGTTCGACTAAATCGTAAAGCTCGCCGCCCGGCATGCCAATTTTAATCTGCTCCAGCCACGTTGCCACCGCGCCAAAGTACGGTTTCACCACCCGGTCTAAATAATCGCGCTGGTTCTCCGGCAGCTCGCTTTCTTCGGCAATCACGAATCCACTGCGGCTGGATAGCCCGCCTTTAAAACCGGTGGTCATCGACAGCGGCTGGCCGCGCTCGACCTTTTTATAAGAGGGATACAGGTTGGCCTTTTCAAAACGCTGCCCGGCGGCGGCGATGGTCACCACCGACGGAAACTGCCCTTCGGCGGTAAGCAGCGCGCCCAGATCTACCTCGCGAACGCCCGGTTCGACGGCATCCAGCGCCGCCAGCATGCAGCGCGAGGCGAGGTTAGCGCCGTATTCATAGTGGGCAATTTCGTTGGCGTTATTCACCGTACGTGCGCCTTTATCGCCGCCGATAAACAGATGCGCGGCGTTAATCAGCTCGGCGTGGGTGCTCTGTTTGATCGCCTCGACGATAAACCACGGAAGGTCGAACAGCTTTGCATTATCGCTGCCGGCGGCGGTAAACATTTTCCAGCCCACCAGGCCAATCTTTGACATGGCGCTCAGCCCGGTTTCGCTAAACAGCTGCGCCAGCGGCTTTTCGTTATCCATCGGCTGATTCGGCAGCGAGAACAGCGGACAATGCTTGAGCGTTACGGGAATACGCGAATGGTTGGCCATTTTCAGGTTTTCATTGCCGAGGATCGCGGTGGCGTGCCCGGACTTATGCAGCACCAGTAACCCTTCCTCAAAACGCGGAATAAAGCCGGTCAGGTACTCAAAATTACTGCCGTGCTCTTTGTCGGCGTAAATCACCAGCGCGTCGAAGCGCTCTTCCTGCATGCTGGCGAGCAGCTTATTTTTACGTTCGAGCAGGGTGGCATCGGTCAGCGTGACCGGCGGTACGTCGTTAAATCCGCGCGGCGGCTGGACGGCGCGAAGCTGGATATCCCTGGTATTCATTATTCACCTCCTGGTGTGTCGACTGGCAGTGGAAAGCGGCATACTAAGACGTTACCATAGCGCCTCTTTTTTTTCCGGATAACAATATGCGTGTTTTACTGGCACCGATGGAAGGCGTGCTCGACTCCCTGGTGCGCGAGCTGCTGACCGAAGTGAATGATTACGATCTGTGCATCACCGAATTTCTGCGCGTGGTGGATCAACTGCTGCCGGTAAAATCGTTCTACAAGCTGTGTCCGGAGCTGCATAACGGCAGCCGTACGCCGTCCGGCACCCGCGTGCGCATCCAGCTGTTGGGGCAGTATCCCGAGTGGCTAGCGGAGAACGCCGCCCGCGCGGTGGAGCTGGGCTCCTGGGGCGTGGACCTCAACTGCGGCTGCCCGTCGAAAACGGTCAACGGCAGCGGCGGTGGGGCCACGCTGCTGAAAGATCCGGAGCTTATCTATCAGGGCGCGAAAGCCATGCGCGAAGCGGTTCCCGCGCACCTGCCGGTGACGGTCAAGGTGCGCCTGGGCTGGGACAGCGGCGCGCGGCAGTTTGAAATTGCCGATGCGGTGCAGCAGGCGGGGGCGACCGAGCTGGCGGTGCACGGGCGCACCAAAGAAGACGGCTACAAGGCCGAGCGCATTAACTGGCAGGCGATTGCCGATATCCGCCAGCGGCTCTCCATTCCGGTTATCGCCAACGGCGAGATCTGGGACTACGACAGCGCGCAGGGCTGTATGGCAGTGACCGGCTGCGACGCGGTGATGATTGGCCGCGGTGCGCTGAACGTGCCGAACCTCAGCCGGGTCATCAAATACAACGAGCCGCGACTGCCGTGGCCGCAGGTGGTCGATTTACTGAAAAAATACGCCCACCTGGAAAAGCAGGGCGATACCGGGCTGTATCACGTCGCGCGGATTAAGCAGTGGCTGGGCTATTTGCGCAAAGAGTATGCCGAAGCCAGCGAGCTGTTTACCGCCGTGCGCGCGTTGCAGGAATCTAAGCGGATTGCCCGGGCGATTCACGACTGGCAGGCATAAAGTATCCGATCTGTATCACAATTTTCTCGTCGCTCCATTGAGCAACGGGCGCGTTAAATGAAATACTCGTAGCCGATTGTTACTGCTACGGCAGGCAAAACCTGATTATCTGACGTTTGTCAGGAGTCAGGTTTTTTTGTTTCTGGGGTTCATATACACAAAATCATTCAAGTTGCATCAAGGCGGCAAGGGAATGAATCCCCAGGAGCGTACATAAGTCCGTGACTGGGGTGAATGAGCGCAGCCAACGCGGAGGCAGCTTGAAGGATGAAGTGTATAAATGCAGATCGCCAAAGTGCTTAATAATAATGTGGTGGTGGTTCTGGATGAACACCGGCGTGAGCAGGTGGTGATGGGGCGAGGGCTAGCCTTTCAGAAACGCGTCGGCGACTCACTGGACGAGTCGAAAATCGAGAAAATTTTTGCTCTGCAAAGCGATGAGCTGGTAGGGCGTTTAGGTGAATTACTCAGTCAGATCCCGCTTGAGGTGATGACCACCTGCGACCGGATCATTGAGCGGGCGCGCGAGCGGCTCGGCAAGCTACAGGAGAGCGTCTACATCACGTTGACCGATCACTGTCACTTCGCCATTGAGCGGCAGAAAAAGGGCGTGGCGCTGCGCAACGTGCTGCTGTGGGAGACCAAACGGCTCTACCCGAAAGAGTTTGCGCTGGGCCAGGAGGCGCGGGCGCTGATTGCCCAGCGGCTGGGCGTGGAGCTGGCGGAGTCTGAATAAAACATTCAACCTTTTAAATATTAAGGGTTTTTCTGTATTCAACTTTCAGTTGTGTACCTAAACGTGTACCAATTAAAGGATCTCAGGTTCAGCAACCTTGCTCCAGCGGAGACTACTAATAGACTTGAATTTTGCTATGCCTAGCTGGTTTCGCTCATTTCTAGACTTTGACCCGGGAGCTTGAAGAGCTGCGACTACTACATCTCTTGATGCTTCATACATGGCAAAAGCATCATAATTTTCATCAAGCAAAACTAAAAGAACAGAATCAAATGGCTTAGATATATCAATAGCACCAATTCTCGCAGAGACTTTTTTAGGATCAGGCATATATCGACCTTTGATTTGAACTCTATATTCTTTCCCGTCCAAAATCTCAGTCGCATCGTATCCGGACTGACGTGCCGAACATAGTGACAACCCGAGAAGAGTTGCAGCTTCATGTTCAGCTATTTCTCCTGTGATTCCGAGAGGTTTATTGGTTAATTTGTAATACCTTAGCGCCACATCTTTAGCTTCATTTAGT
>NZ_JBKDZH010000105.1:0-19619 GCF_047971185.1 Kluyvera sp. | reverse complement strand
GCACCAGGTTATAGACCAGGTTGTTGATCGGTACCGCGAGGCCGAGAACGACCGTTACCGCCACGCCAAGACCAAAAGCGGTGGACACCTTCTTCGAGACCGCGAGGAAGGTACACATCCCGAGGAAGAAGGCCAGCGCCATGTTTTCAACGAACACGGCGCGAACAAACAGGCTAATGTAGTGAGCCATGATCGGTTACTCCTTTTCCTGCTGTTCCTGCTGTTCCGGCTTCCAGCTACGCAGCGCCCAGATCAGCAGACCGATAATGAAAAACGCGCTCGGCGCGAGCAGAAACAGGCCGTTCGGCTGATACCAGCCGCCGTTCTGTATCGTCTCCAGCACCGTGACGCCAAATAGCTTGCCGCTGCCGATAAGTTCGCGCAGGAAGCCGACGATCAGCAGGATAGCGCCGTAGCCGAGGCCGTTACCGATGCCGTCCATAAAGCTCGCCAGCGGCGGAGACTTCATGGCATATGCTTCCGCGCGCCCCATCACGATACAGTTGGTGATGATAAGCCCGACGAAGACCGACAGCTGTTTCGACGTTTCATAGGCAAAGGCGCGCAGCAGTTGGTCGACCACGATAACCAGCGAGGCGATAATCGCCATCTGCACGATAATGCGCACGCTGTTCGGAATATGGTGGCGGATCATTGAGATGAACATGCTGGAAAACGCGGTCACCAGCGTGACCGCAATGGTCATCACGAACGCCGTTTCCAGCTTGGTGGTGACCGCCAGCGCCGAACAGACCCCGAGCACCTGGAGAGCGATCGGGTTATTGGCGATGAGCGGGCCAACCAGCAAACGCTTCATCTCTTTTGTTTCACCCTGTTCAGCCATGATTCAGCCCTCCTTCACGCACCTGTTTCAGGAACGGGCCAAAGCCCAGTTCGCCCATCCAGAAATCAAAGCTATGCTGTACGCCGTTGGCGGTAAGCGTGGCGCCAGACAGGCCGTCCACTGCATAGAGATCGCCCTGCGGGGCCGCGCCCTTCATGACTCTGAGCGCAGGGTGCCCTTCGTCGTTGACGACGCGTTTACCAACAAACTGCGCGCGCCAGTTCGGGTTTTCAACCTCACCGCCGAGCCCCGGGGTTTCCCCCTGGTCGTAGTAGGTGATGCCTTTGATGGTGCGCCCGTCGGTATCCAACGCAACGAAAGCGTACATCATTGACCACAGGCCGTTGCCGTAAATCGGCAGGACGATTTCCTGCAGCTGCTGTTTTTCATCTTTAATCAGGTAGATTTCCACCACGTTGCTGCGGCGGCGAATACCGGCAGGGTCCTCGCTAGCATCCAGCGCTACGCTTTGCTGCGGATCTTTCAGCGCCTGACTCTGATTAAACTTCGCCGGGTCGCTATCGAGCAGAGCGCCGGTTTTTAAATCCACCAGCCGCGGGGTGACGCGCGATGCGTAGATATCCGCAACCTCGTCGGCGCTCATTTTGTCGTGCATCAGCCCGGCCACCGCCAGGATATTGCGCTGTTTATCCAGCGCGCGCTGCTCCTGCTGTAGCGGCTTGAGGCCCACCGCGGAACCGGCGACCACAATGGAGCAGACCAGACAAAGCACCAGCACCACCAGCAGCGTTTTGCCGATGCTATCGTTACTTTTATTCTCAGCCACGCGACTTCCTCCGCTTAATGTTGGCCCGCACCACCAGGTAATCGAACAGCGGTGCAAAGAGGTTGGCGAACAGAATCGCCAGCATCATCCCTTCCGGATAGGCCGGGTTTACCACGCGAATCAGCACGCACATCGCGCCAATCAACGCGCCGTAACACCACTTCCCTTTATCAGTGAACGAGGCAGAAACCGGGTCGGTGGCCATAAACATCATGCCAAAGGCGAAGCCGCCGAGCACCAGATGCCAGTACCACGGCATGGCAAACATCGGGTTGGTATCGGAACCAATCAGGTTAAACAGGGTGGCGCAGGCGATCATGCCGACCATCACCCCGGCCACAATGCGCCAGGAGGCGACGCGACCAAAGATAATCAGCGCCCCGCCGAGCAGGATCATCAGCGTGGAGACTTCACCAATGGAGCCCGGAATGTTGCCGATAAAGGCATCCATCCAGCTCACCGGCTGCCCGCTCACGACGTTAACCAACGCTTCACCGCCGTGGCTCGCCCACTGGGAAAGCGGCGTGGCCCCGGAGAAACCGTCGGCGGCGGTCCAGACCAGGTCGCCGGAGATTTGCGCCGGGTAGGCAAAGAACAGGAACGCACGCCCGGCCAGCGCCGGGTTGAGGAAGTTACGGCCGGTACCGCCGAAGATTTCTTTCGCAATCACGACGCCGAAGGAGATGCCAAGCGCCGCCTGCCATAACGGCATCGTCGGCGGGACAATCAGCGCAAACAGAATTGAGGTGACGAAGAAGCCTTCGTTCACTTCATGCTTGCGCACAATCGCGAACAGCACTTCCCAGAATCCGCCCACCAGAAAGACCGTGGCGTAAATCGGCACAAAGAACACCGCGCCCAGCATCATCATGCTAAGCCAGCCGGCATCCGGCGCGAAGCTGACGCCCAGCGCCTGCGCCACGCTGTAGTGCCAGTTGCTGGCAATCACCTGCTGTAGTTGCTCAGCGCCGTACAGCTTGTGCAGCGCCGGGATGGTTTGCAGCCCGACGTTATACATCCCCCAGAACATCGCCGGGAAAACGGCGAACCAGACGAGGATCATCATGCGCTTCAGGTCGATGGCGTCACGCACGTGCGCCGCGCCTTTGGTCACATGGCCCGGCGTGTAGAGCAACGTCGCCGTCGCTTCATACAGCGGGTAGTATTTTTCCAGCTTGCCGCCCTGCGTGAAGTGCGGCTCAACTTTTTCCAGTAGCTGTTTTAAGCCCATCACTTAGCCTTCCTGCTCAATTTGCGTTAATACGTGGCGCAACACCGGCCCGTATTCATATTTCCCCGGGCAGACGTAGGTGCACAGCGCCAGGTCTTCTTCATCAAGCTCCAGACAGCCCAGCGCCTGCGCGCTGTCGGTATCCCCCGCCAGCAAGTCACGCAGCAGCATGGTCGGCAGAATATCCAGCGGCATCACCCGCTCGTAGTTGCCGATAGGCACCATGGCGCGCTCGCCGCCGTGCATATCCGTAGAGAGGTTAAACAGCTTCTTCTTGAAGAAGTGGCCCAGCGTGGTGCGGGTAATCGAAAATTTGTCGCGCCCCGGTGCCACCCAGCCCAGCAGCTCTTTTTCGCGCCCTTCTTTCAGCACGCTCACCTGCAGGTGGAAACGGCCCAGAAACGCGTGAGGGCCCGACGCCTGCGTGCCGTTAAGGACAGAACCGGACAAAATGCGGTTTTCGCCTTCGTGCAGCTCGCCCGCCAGCATTGCATCAAGATCGGCGCCGAGGCGGGTGCGCAGCAGGCGAGGATTCTTCACCTGCGGGCCGCCGAGGGCGATGATGCGCTCGGTCCACAGCACGCCGTCAAGGAACAGCTTACCGTAGGCAATGACGTCCTGGTAATTAAGGTGCCACACCTGCTTGTGCAGGCTGACCGGCTCCAGGAAGTGAATGTGAGTACCGACTAACCCAGCCGGGTGTGGGCCGGTAAACTGATTAAAGGTCACCTGCCCCAGCGGATGACCGCCCAGCTTGCCGCCGCTGCCCTGGCAGACGTGAACTTTACCGTCCGTCAAACGCGTGAGAACGGTGAGGCCCGCGTTAAACGCTTCGCGCTGGGCGAGGATAATGGGCTGCGGCTCGGCGGCCAGCGGATTGGTGTCCATGGCGGTAACGAAAATCGCCGCCGGCTCCGAACCCGGTAACGGCGTTTTACTGAACGGCCGCGTGCGCATCGCCGTCCATAGGCCAGATTCAATCAGCTGTGCGGCCACCGCTTCACGCGGTAGCGTTGCCAGTTCATCCGCCGGATAGGCCGTAAAGCGCAGCGATTCATCGCCGTCGACGTCAATGACCACCGACTGCAATACGCGGCGCTCGCCGCGGTGAATGGCGCTCACCGTACCGCTGGCTGGCGCAGTGAAGCGCACGCCGGGAATTTTTTTGTCTTCAAAGAGCAGCTGCCCTTTAACGACTCTATCGCCCTCTTTTACCGCCATCGAAGGACGCAGTCCGTTATATTCTTCGCCTTTCACCGCCACTCGGGTCACGGCAACGTCATCAATGCGCTGCTGGTCGGGCTGTCCAGCTATAGGCAGATCGAGGCCTTTGGTTATTTTAATCATACTGTTCGCAGGTATCCGTTAACGACGACGTCAACTCAAAGCTGAGGCCAGCGTTTAGGTTAACGAGACAAAAGAAAGGAGGTGTGCCTGAGGCCGATTGTTACCATCACCAGACATGATGAGAATCTGAAGCATCCTTTCTTACACTGTTTAGAGAGTTACTATCTGAATCATTCAGCAGGTATCCGTTATACCCATTTTCAGCCCGAATGATTACGTAACGAAAGTTTACCATTTTCTCCTTATCTGATGCAGCAGTTCTGCTTTCTAAGCCGCTAAATTGCGAGCTGATACGCAAACTGCTACGGATTCGGACAAAGATGGCTAGCTAATCATCAGCTTATCCTACACTCTTTTTGCAGGCTTCCGTTTGGCCGGTCAACAGCACAACGCACCGACCTGCCACGGGAATACAACACGAAATTGTAAACGCCAAACGCCCCTCTTGCGAAAAAATGCGGTGGTGCTAAGGTGAGCGCACAAAAAACAGATTTATCTGCTTTTTTCTCTCTGTTGCCTCTCCTGGCGTGTAGTTATTTTTTATCAAGGAACAAGTAGTATGCGCAAAATCGCATTATTTATTGCGATGCTTTTAATGCCGTGCGTTTCGTTTGCTGGTTTAATGAGCAGCAGCAGCAGCCCGACGACGCCTGTCAGCAAAGAATATAAGCAGCAATTGATGGGCTCTCCGGTCTACATCCAGATTTTTAAGGAAGAGCGCACGCTCGACCTGTTCGTCAAAATGGGTGAAACCTACCAACTCCTTGATAGCTATAAAATCTGTAACTACTCCGGCGGCTTAGGGCCGAAACAGCGTCAGGGCGATTTCAAAAGCCCGGAAGGCTTTTATTCGGTACAGCGCAGCCAGCTCAAGCCGGATAGCCGTTTCTATAAAGCCATCAATATCGGCTTCCCGAACGCCTATGACCGCGCGCACGGTTATGAAGGAAAGTATCTGATGATTCACGGCGCCTGCGTGTCGGTGGGCTGCTACGCCATGACCGATTCAGGTATTGATGAAATCTTCCAGTTCGTGACCGGCGCATTGGTCTTCGGGCAGTCCAGCGTACAGGTGAGCATCTATCCGTTCCGCATGACCGATGCCAACATGCAGCGCCATAAATATTCATACTATAAAGATTTCTGGCAGCAGCTTAAGCCGGGCTACGATTACTTCCAGCAGACGCACAAGCCGCCAATGGTGTCGGTCGTCGACGGCCGTTACGTCGTCAGCAAGCCGCTGAGCCACGAAGTGGTTCAGCCGCAGCTGGCGTCAAACTACACGCTCCCCGAGGCAAAATAAGCGCCATTCGCCTGGCATAATCTTGTGCCAGGTTTCATTCCCCGTCAGCGGTTGGGTGGCTATCACGGTCACCACATCGTTGGCGGTCGTCTCCTGCTGAAAATCAATTTCCACGTCCTGATCCAGTAGCTTCGCCACGCCAAACGGCGCCCGACGGGTGATCCAGTACAGGTTGGTGGAGCAGAACGCCATCACATAGCGCCCGTCTGACAGCAGCATATTAAACACGCCCATCCCACGCAGTTCGTCCGTGAGCGAAGCAATGTATTTAAACACCGCCTGCATGTTCCCCGGCGTGCGCGGGTAGCGCTGGGTCAGCTTATGCAGCAGCCAGCAAAAGGCTTTCTCGCTGTCGGTCTCGCCAACCGGCCGAAAATGGCCCGTTTCCAGCGTTTTATAGCCGGTGAGCTGGCCGTTGTGGGCGTAGGTCCAGTTGCGGCCCCACAGTTCGCGGGTGAACGGATGGGTGTTTTCCAGCGCCACCATGCCACGGTTGGCCTGGCGAATATGGGCAATCACCGAGCAGGACTTAATCGGATAGTCCTGCACCAGTTTGGCGATCGGCGACTGGTAGCTGGGCTGCGGGTCTTTAAAGGTGCGACAGCCTTTACCTTCATAGAAGGTAATACCCCAGCCGTCTTTATGCGGCCCGGTGCCGCCACCGCGCTGTACGAGCCCGGTGAAACTGAAGCAAATATCGGTTGGCACATTGGCGCTCATCCCGAGCAGTTCGCACATCTTACACCTCCGCAGCAAACGGGGCCGAAGCCCCGTGAAACTTATGCTTTAACCATCTCTTTTTCGATCAGCATGATCAGGATGTGAATCACTTTAATGTGAATTTCCTGCACGCGGTCGGCGTAGCCAAAATGCGGTACGCGAATTTCGATATCCGCAGAACCGGCCATTTTACCGCCGTCTTTACCGGTCAGAGTGATCACCTTCATGCCCTGCGCACGCGCCGCTTCAATCGCTTTGATCACGTTTGCAGAGTTGCCGGAGGTGGAGATCCCCAGCAGCACGTCGCCCGCGCGGCCTACGGATTCAACGTAGCGAGAGAAAACATATTCATAACCGAAATCATTACTCACGCAGGAGAGGTGGCTGACGTCGGAGATCGCGATCGCCGGGTAGCCCGGACGGTTTTCACGATAGCGGCCAGTCAGCTCTTCAGCGAAGTGCATCGCATCGCAGTGGGAGCCGCCGTTGCCGCAGGAAAGCACTTTACCACCGGCTTTGAAGCTGTCTGCCAGCAGGGCTGCTGCGCGCTGAATGGCATGGATATTGGCGTCATCTTTGAGAAAGTTTGCCAGCGTATCGGCCGCTTCATTCAGTTCGTTACGAATAAGATCCTGGTACATGAGGATAATCCTTCAGCATTAATAAAATTGTCGCCGCTAGTGTACCGGATAGCATCACCACAGAGAAGCAAGGGGCGATGTATTCAGCGGATGTTTGAATTATTGGTGCGGTAAAAAGCATCAACAATGTGAGCGGAGTTGTAATTATCTTGTAAACGCATTGCTAATTAAAATCACATCAACTACAACCATATCATCACAAGTGGTCAGACCTCCTACAAGACAGGGGCATTTCTCTATGATGATTTTGAGTATTGTTTTAACCATTGCTTTACTCGGTGCACTCTTCTATCACCGCATCAGCTTGACGCTCAGTAGCCTGATTTTACTGGCCTGGACCGCGGCGCTCGGCGCTGCTGGCCTGTGGAATTTGTGGCTGCTGGTACCGCTGGCCATCATTCTGGTGCCGTTCAACTTTACGCCAATGCGTAAAGCGCTGATCTCCGCGCCGGTGTTCCGCATGTTCAGTAAGGTGATGCCGCCGATGTCGCGTACCGAAAAAGAAGCGATCGACGCCGGTACGACCTGGTGGGAAGGCGATCTGTTCCGCGGCAATCCGGACTGGAAAAAACTGCACAACTATCCGCGTCCGCAGCTGACCGCCGAAGAGCAGGCCTTTATTGATGGCCCGGTGGAAGAAGCCTGCCGCATGGCGAACGATTTCCAGATCACCCATGAGATGGCGGATCTGCCGCCGGAACTGTGGGCCTATCTGAAAGAGCACCGCTTCTTCGCGATGATCATTAAGAAAGAGTACGGCGGCCTGGAGTTCTCCGCCTATGCCCAGGCGCGCGTATTGCAGAAGCTCTCCGGCGTCTCCGGGATCCTGGCGATTACCGTCGGCGTGCCGAACTCCTTAGGCCCGGGCGAACTGCTGCAACACTACGGCACTGAGGAACAGAAAGATCATTACCTGCCGCGCCTGGCGCGTGGTCAGGAAATCCCCTGCTTCGCGCTGACCAGCCCGGAAGCCGGTTCTGATGCCGGTGCGATTCCGGATACCGGCGTCGTGTGCATGGGCGAGTGGCAGGGCGAGCAGGTGCTGGGCATGCGCCTGACCTGGAACAAGCGCTACATTACGCTGGCGCCGATCGCCACCGTTCTGGGGCTGGCGTTTAAACTCTCCGACCCGGATAAACTGCTGGGCGGCGCGGAAGATTTGGGCATTACCTGTGCGCTGATCCCGACCAACACCCCGGGCGTGGAGATTGGCCGCCGTCACTTCCCGCTGAACGTACCGTTCCAGAACGGCCCAACCCGCGGCCAGGACATCTTTGTGCCGATCGATTACATCATCGGCGGGCCGAAAATGGCCGGCCAGGGCTGGCGTATGCTGGTTGAATGCCTCTCCGTAGGCCGCGGAATTACCCTGCCGTCGAACTCGACCGGCGGCGTAAAATCCGTCGCGCTGGCGACAGGTGCCTATGCGCACATCCGCCGTCAGTTCAAAGTCTCGATTGGTAAAATGGAAGGGATTGAAGAGCCGCTGGCGCGTATCGCCGGTAACGCCTACGTGATGGACGCCGCCGCGACCCTGATTACCTACGGCATTATGCTTGGTGAAAAACCGGCGGTGCTGTCGGCTATCGTTAAGTACCACTGTACCCATCGCGGCCAGCAGTCCATCGTTGATGCGATGGATATCGCCGGGGGCAAAGGCATTATGCTGGGTGAAGGCAACTTCCTGGCGCGTGCCTACCAGGGCGCACCGATCGCCATCACCGTGGAAGGGGCAAATATTCTGACCCGCAGCATGATGATCTTCGGCCAGGGCGCGATCCGCTGCCATCCGTACGTGCTGGATGAGATGGCCGCCGCGCAGAATAAAGATGTTAACGCCTTCGATAAGCTGCTGTTTAAACATATCGGCCACGTGGGCAGTAATAAAGTGCGCAGCTTCTGGTTAGGCCTCACCCGTGGCTTAACCAGCCCGACGCCGACCCGCGATGCGACGAAGCGTTACTACCAGCATCTGAACCGTCTGAGCGCCAACCTGGCCCTGCTGTCCGACGTTTCCATGGCAGTGCTGGGCGGCAGCCTGAAACGTCGCGAGCGTATCTCCGCGCGTCTGGGTGACGTGCTAAGCCAGCTGTACCTCGCCTCCGCGGTGCTGAAACGTTATGACGATGAAGGCCGTAACGAAGCGGATTTACCGCTGGTGCACTGGGGCGTGCAGGATGCGCTGCATCAGGCCGAGCAGGCGATTGACGATCTGCTGAAGAACTTCCCGAACCGCTTTGTGGCTGGCGCCATGCGCGTTGCCATCTTCCCGACCGGCCGTCATTACGATGCGCCGTCCGATAAGCTGGATCACAGCGTGGCGAAGATTCTGCAAACGCCGAGTGCCACCCGCTCCCGTATCGGCCGCGGTCAGTACCTGACGCCGAGCGAGCATAACCCAGTGGGACTGCTGGAAGAGGCGCTGGTTGATGTGATGGCGGCGGACCCAATCCACCAGCGTATCTGCAAAGAAATTGGCAAAAACCTGCCGTTTACCCGCCTGGATGAACTGGCACAGAACGCGCTGGCAAAAGGGCTTATCGATCAAACCGAAGCGGCGATCCTGATTAAAGCGGAAGAGAGTCGTCTGCGCAGCATCAACGTCGATGACTTCGCAGCGGATGAGCTGGCGACCAAGCCGGTAAAGCTGCCGGACAACGTGCGCAAGGTTGAAGCCGCGTAACCCCTTCTATTTGTTACCCCTAAAGCGGAGCCTGGCTCCGCTTTTTTTTATTCAGGCAGTCCCCAGAGCAGCAGCAGCCTGATAAGGTGTTACAGTTAACCTTACGTCCTGTATAAGAGGAGCGCCTCACTGTGCCTGGCTTGAAGATTACCCTTTTACAACAACCGCTGGTATGGATGGACGGCCCTGCCAACCTGCGCCATTTCGATCGGCAGATGGAAGAGATTGTCGGACGCGATGTGATCGTGCTGCCGGAGATGTTTACTACCGGTTTTGCCATGGAAGCTGCCGAACAGTCGCTGGCGGAAGAAGAGGTCATCGCCTGGATGCGTGAGCAGGCGCTGCGCACCAACGCGCTGATTGCCGGTAGCGCCGCGCTGCAAACGCCACTGGGGGCGGTTAACCGTTTTCTGCTGGTGGAGCCGGAAGGCCAGGTCCACGCCTACGACAAACGCCATCTGTTCCGCATGGCCGATGAACATCACCACTATATTGCGGGTAACCAGCGGGTGGTGCTGACGTGGCGCGGCTGGCGTATTCTACCGCTGGTTTGCTACGACCTGCGTTTCCCGGTGTGGTCGCGCAACCGCAACGACTACGATCTGGCGCTGTACGTCGCTAACTGGCCGGCGCCGCGTTCGCTGCACTGGCAGGCGCTGTTGACCGCGCGCGCCATCGAGAACCAGGCCTATGTCGCTGGCTGCAACCGGGTGGGTACCGATGGCAACGGCCATCATTATCGTGGGGACAGCCGCATCATCACACCGCAGGGCGAAATTCTGGCCACCGCCGAACCGCATCAGGCGACCCGTATCGACGGCGAGCTCTCTCTGACGCAGCTGCAGGAATACCGCGAGAAATTCCCCGCCTGGCAGGACGCCGATCCCTTTGCGCTAGGGTAATGAAAGAATGGCAAAGACGTGCTGAAAGTTCTGGAAGGCTAAAACGACGAAAGCCCGAATCATTACTGATTCGGGCTTTCTGAATAGTGGCGGAACGGACGGGACTCGAACCCGCGACCCCCTGCGTGACAGGCAGGTATTCTAACCGACTGAACTACCGCTCCGCTGTGTTCCCTTGGGAACGAGGCGAATATTACGGATTCCCTCGGAAACCGTCAACGCTTTTTCTCTGTTTTTGAATTGTTTGCTGCAAAAATCGCCCATACGCTTATTTTCACAGCAAAATCGCTGTTTTATGCCCGCCAGAGGCAGCTTCCGCCCTTCTTCTGCACCAGGTCGAGGCGCGATTCGTGATTCAACAGTTCTTCATCGGTAGCATAAACGACGCGCAGTTTATTCGCCGCGCGGACAATACGCTGAATTCCGGTATCGCCCGCCTGCTGCTGCCCCTCGCCTTCCATCGCAAATTTAATCGACGTCTGCCCGCCGGTCATCGTCAGATAGACGTCTGCCAGAATCTGGGCATCGAGAAGCGCGCCGTGCAGGGTTCGCTTGGTATTGTCTATTTCATAGCGCGAGCATAACGCATCGAGGCTGTTACGCTTGCCGGGGAACATTTTCCTCGCCAGCGCCAGGCTATCGGTGACCTTACAGAAAGTATCGGTTTTTGGAATACCGCGGTTGAGCTTACTAAACTCATAGTCCATAAAGCCGATATCGAACGATGCGTTATGGATGACCAGCTCCGCGCCGCGGATATAGTCAATGAACTCATCGGCCACGTCGGCAAAGGTGGGTTTATCCAGCAAAAACTCGTCGGCGATACCGTGAACGCCGAAGGCTTCAGGGTCCACCAGCCGGTCTGGCTTGAGATAAACGTGGAAGTTGTTGCCGGTCAAACGACGGTTTATCACTTCGACGGCACCGATCTCGATGATCTTGTGGCCTTCGTAGTGCGCACCGATCTGGTTCATGCCGGTGGTTTCGGTATCCAGAACGATCTGTCGCGTAATTGCAGTGCTCATATCAGTCATTTATGTCAGACTTGCCGTTTACTTTCGATTGCAGATACAGGAAGTCTACCAGAGATGCTTAAACAGGTAGAAATTTTCACCGATGGCTCTTGCCTTGGTAACCCAGGCCCTGGCGGCTATGGCGCTATTTTACGCTATCGCCAGCGGGAAAAAACCTTTAATGAAGGCTATCGCCTGACCACCAACAACCGGATGGAGCTGATGGCGGCGATCGTCGCGCTGGAGGCGCTGAAAGAGCCGTGCACCGTGGTGCTGAGCACCGACAGCCAGTACGTCCGCCAGGGGATCACCCAGTGGATCCACAACTGGAAAAAACGCGGCTGGAAGACGGCGGATAAAAAGCCGGTGAAGAATGTCGATCTGTGGAAGCGGCTCGACGCGGCGCTCGGCCAGCATGAGATCCGCTGGGAATGGGTTAAGGGCCACGCCGGGCATCCGGAAAACGAACGCTGCGATGAGTTGGCGCGTGCGGCAGCCTCGGCGCCAACCCACGACGACGTCGGCTACCAGTCGGAAGCCTAAACGTCCGGCGGCTTACGGTACTGCCGGGTTGCGCCCACCGCCTGCGGGATACGGCTTTTCGCCTTATTTTGCCGCATCGGGTTTAGCGTCAGCGGGATGGTTCGCTTACGCGCCACGATCACCTGCAGACAGCCCAGCGCCGGCACGTGGGTGCTCAGCATCACTCCCCCCTGCTTCGCCCACGGCAGCACCTGAAAACGACTCTGGTGCAGCACTTCAAAATTCAGCAGCGCCAGCCAGTCGAGCTGGCGGGTCATGGTAAACATCCGGCTGTTGTAGGGGACGGATTTACGCAGCACGGGAAACAGCTTGCGCAGCCCCATCAGGCTGACCGGGTTAAAGCTGCTGATAATCAGCCAGCCGTCGTCAATTAACACCCGGTCGGCTTCGCGCAGCATACGGTGGGGATCGCTGCACCAGGGCAACGTATGGGCGAGAAGGCAGGCGTCGACCGACTTTTCGGCAAATGGAAGCTGCAGCGGATCGGCCAGCACCTGCATCGGGCTGCCCTCCAGCGAGATATTCACCTGGTGGGAGATGGCGCAGGCCTCGGTGTTGATTTCCGCGCTCAGGTTACCTACCTTGAGCAGGTGAAAGCCGTACAGCTTACCGAGCCAGGGTTTCAGTTGACGATCGATAGCCTCACGATAATATTCACCCCAGGGCATTTGCGCCCACGAGACAGGCGCTGAGACTGTTTGAGGTATCCTTGCCGGTTTCATCACACCTTCCCTACGCTTAAGAGGTAATGAATGAATCTTAACAGTATTCCAGCGTTTCAGGACAACTACATCTGGGTTCTTAATGATGAAACGGGCCGTTGCCTGATCGTCGATCCTGGCGAAGCGGCCCCGGTGCTGGCGGCAATCGCGGAAAATAGCTGGCAGCCAGAAGCGATCCTCTTAACGCATCACCACAACGATCACGTTGGTGGCGTGGCGGAGCTGCATAGGCGTTATCCGAATTTGATCGTTTACGGCCCGGAGGAGACGCGCAACAAAGGAACAACAAAAATCGTGGCTGACGGCGATCGGATCCGCGTTCTCGACCAGGATTTTCACGTTTTCGCTACACCGGGGCACACTTTAGGACATGTCTGTTTCTACAGCGCGCCGTGGCTTTTTTGCGGCGATACCCTGTTTTCCGGGGGCTGCGGGCGTTTATTCGAAGGCACGCCAGCCCAGATGTACCGCTCGTTGCAGCGTATTAACACCCTGCCGGAAGAGACGCTAATTTGTTGCGCACATGAGTATACGCTCTCCAACATGAAGTTCGCCCTGAGCGTTTTACCGCATGATTTGTTCATTAACGAATACTATCGAGAAGTGAATGAGTTACGTGCAAAAAAACAAATAACACTCCCCACAACTCTGAAAAAAGAGCGTCAGATCAATCTATTTTTAAGAACGGATGATATTGATTTAATTAATGAAATAGACAAAGAAACAAAATTGCTACAATCTGAAGAGCGTTTTGCATGGTTACGGTCAAAGAAAGATAACTTCTGAGACTTCCGGGTTGCGTTTTCGAAAGTTCGTCGTTATTATCGGTCGTCTTTTAAGCAACTATTGACACACACATGAAGGCAAAAGCGATATTACTCGCCTCTGTCCTGCTCGTGGGGTGCCAGGCGTCACAGCAGGGCAACGTCCAACAGCACGCACAGAGCCTTTCTGCGGCTAGTCAAGGGGAAGCAAGTAAGTTCACAAGTCAGGCGCGTTGGATGGACGATGGGACATTCGACATGCAGGATCAAAACCTGTGGGCTTACATTGGCGACGAGCTAAAGATGGGAATCCCGGATAATGCCCGGGTTCGCGAACAGAAACAGAAGTATTTACGAAATAAGAGCTATCTCCACGATGTAACTTTACGGGCAGAGCCGTATATGTACTGGATAGCCGGGCAAGTTAAGAAACGTAACATGCCTATGGAACTGGTATTACTACCCATAGTGGAGAGCGCTTTTGACCCGCACGCAACGTCTGGCGCCAATGCCGCAGGCATCTGGCAGATCATTCCGAGCACAGGGCGCAATTATGGTCTGAAACAGACCCGCAGTTATGACGCACGTCGTGACGTCGTTGCTTCCACAACGGCAGCACTGGATATGATGCAGCGTCTGAACAAAATGTTCGACGGCGACTGGTTATTAACCGTGGCGGCGTATAACAGCGGTGAAGGCCGTGTAATGAAAGCGATGAAGGCGAACAAAGCCCGTGGCAAGCCTACGGACTTCTGGTCACTTCCATTGCCTCAGGAAACTAAGGTCTACGTACCGAAGATGCTGGCTTTGAGCGACATCCTCAAAAACAGCAAACGCTATGGCGTTCGTCTGCCAACAACCGACGAAAGCCGTGCGCTGGCGCGTGTTCGCCTCGATAGTCCGGTTGAGATTTCTCAGCTCGCAGACATGGCAGGTATGCCGGTCAATAAGCTGAAGACCTTCAACGCAGGCGTTAAAGGCACTACGCTCGGCGCAAGCGGTCCAAAGTACGTGATGGTGCCACAGAAGCATGCAGACCAACTGCGTGAGTCCCTGGCCTCCGGTGAGATTGCCGACCTCCAGCCAACGCTGGTTGCCGACAACACGCCGATGTCCAGCCGCAGCTATAAGGTTCGCTCAGGCGACACGCTGTCGGGTATCGCCTCGCGCTTAGGCGTGACGACGAAGGACCTGCAGCAGTGGAACAACCTGCGTGGCAGCAACCTGAAGATTGGCCAGAGCTTAACGGTGGGTGCGGGCAGCAGCGCTGCGCGTCTTGCCGATAACAGCAGCATTACGTACCGCGTACGTAAAGGTGATTCGCTGTCGAGCATTGCTAAACGTCACGGCGTTAACATCAAAGATGTGATGCGCTGGAACAGCGGCACTGGCAACCTGCAGCCGGGCGATCAGCTCACGCTGTATGTGAAAAACAGCGACCGTCCTGACTCCTGACAGGCATCCAATAAAAAAGGCACCGTTTCCCCCGGTGCCTTTTTTTTATTCCTGCCGCCCTACCTTGCCGGGCTAAATTCGACGATGAGCGGATTATGATCCGATGCGCGCGTCACCAGTACCGAAGCATCGTTCACGTTCAATCCCCGATAGAAGACAAAGTCCAGCGGCCGGCCAAACGCACGACGGCGCTGATCGTCATCAAAACGCACCGGGCGCAGCGACATATCGCGCGCAAAACGGTACAGCGCGTTCATACGCGGACGGCTCCAGGCGTTGAAATCCCCGGCCATGATTACCGGGCCGCTGTGCTGGGCGATCTGCTCGCCGATGGGCATCAGCTGTTTACTGTAGACATCAACGCCGAGACTAAAGTTAACGGCATGAATATTAACGACCATCAGCAGACGCGAATCAGGAAGTGGGTAAACGGTCACTAACGCTGATTTTGCCAGCCGCAGGATGGGCTCGCGTTCCCGTAGCGGGCAGCAGTAAACAGGCTGGGCGGCGGACAACGTCATTACGCCGGAAGGATGATGCGGCAACGCAAACGCGGGGACCTGATCGGCGGCCAGATAGTTAGTGGTCGCAAACTTTACCAGCTCAGGCGTGGTTTGCGCCTCCTGAAGTAATACCAGGTGCGCCTCCTTACCGTACTTATTCAGCACCGACAGCCATTCAGCGCGCTGCTGCTTAAAAATATTCCACACCAGGATGCGAATATTCTCTTCAGTGCTTAACGGCTTACCCACCGATAATGCCTCGCTCAGCCCGGTATAGGCGCCCGGCGGCGGGAGGATCCGCTCTGCGGGCTGTCCGGCAATGTAGCGCATGGCGTAGGTATTTTTTCGCACTTTCTTTTATAACCTCAATAACCAAAGAACCCGCCTGGTTCCAGGAGGGTTCCTCAGTTATAGGGGCTTTTGCCCGCGGTTTCAACGCTATTTGTGATAAAGCTAAGTGAACTTCTGTAAGCCCGTCCTTACCGAGAAAAACCAGGCACGACGCGCTTATCCAGGCGGCCGCTGAGGCCGGTCAACAGCAGCGCCCCAACCACAATCAGCGCGCCAATCCACGGCGTTTGCGCCAGACCATAGTGCTCAACGGTCTGCCCGCCCACCACTGAACCAATAGCAATCCCGACGTTGAAGGCGGCAATGTTCAGACCCGATGCCACATCGACGGCGGCTGGCGTGTACTCCTCGGCCTTTTGCACCACGTAAACCTGGAGCCCCGGGACGTTACCAAAGGCAAAGACGCCCATCACCAGTACCGTAGCCAGCGCGGCATACTGGATCGACGCCGTGAACTGGAAGACCACCAATAGCGCGGCCAGAGCGGCAAAGATAAATTTCAGCGCCGATACGGCTCCGTGTTTATCGGCCAGCTTACCGCCCCAGATATTCCCCACGGCTACCGCGACGCCGTAGCCTAACAGGATCCAGCTGACAGCATTCGGCGTGAAGCCCGCCAGATTCTGCATCATCGGCGCCAGGAAGGTGAATGCGGTAAATACACCGCCGTAGCCCAGCGCGGTGATGGCGTAGATCATCAGTAAACGCGGATGGGTCAACACTTTCAGCTGGTCAGCCAAACTTGCAGGCGTACGGCCCGGGATATTGCCAGGCACCAGTATGGCGCTGGCAATCAGCGCAATCACGCCCAGTACGGAAACGGCCAGGAACGTCTCTCTCCAGCCAAAGTGCTGGCCGATAAAGGTACCCAACGGTACGCCGGTCACCAGCGCCACGGTCAGGCCGCCGAACATGATAGCGATCGCCGAGGCGGCCTTCTCTTTCGGCACCAGACTGGTGGCAATGGTGGAGCCAATGGAGAAGAACACGCCGTGGGCCAGGCCGGTCAACAGACGCGCGACGACCAGCGTAGCGTATCCCGGAGCCTGCCAGGCCAGCAGGTTTCCGGCGGTAAACAGCACCATCAGCGCCAGCAGCAGCTGTTTACGCGGC
Organism: Kluyvera sp.; assembly: GCF_047971185.1. Lineage (GTDB taxonomy): Bacteria > Pseudomonadota > Gammaproteobacteria > Enterobacterales > Enterobacteriaceae > Kluyvera. The sequence goes on along the minus strand of NZ_JBKDZH010000105.1, from coordinate 2,697 downwards.
AGTTTGCCCGTCAGCGCGGTGAGCACCGGCGCGCCGATGGCCACGCCCAGCGCGTAGATGGAAACCAGCATCCCGGCGGAAGGCAGGGAGATAGCAAGTTGTTCAGCGATAGTCGGAACCAGACCGACAATCACAAATTCGGTTGTGCCAATTGCGAAGGCACTGATCGTTAAGGCAAGTAGCGCCAGCGGCATAATTTACTCCACATCATCAGTATTAAGATGACACGTAGTATGCCGGGGTGTTTAAATAACAAAAATATTCAAAATCTCAATAGAATTTTGCTTCAGGTGCAACAATGAGAGCGACATCAGAAGAGATCGCCATTTTCGTGGCGGTGGTTGAAAGCGGCAGTTTTAGCCGGGCGGCCGAACAGCTGGGCCAGGCCAATTCGGCGGTAAGCCGCGCGGTGAAGAAGCTGGAATCGAAACTTGGCGTGAGCCTGCTGAACCGCACCACGCGCCAGCTTAGTCTGACCGAAGAGGGCGAACGCTATTTCCGCCGTATGCAGGTGGTGCTACAGGAGATGGCGGCGGCGGAAAACGAGCTGCTGGAGACCCGCAATACGCCGCGCGGCCTGCTGCGCGTCGACGCCGCGACGCCGGTGATGCTGCATTTTCTGATGCCGCTGATTAAACCCTTCCGCGAGCATTATCCGGAGATTACGCTGTCGCTGGTGTCGTCAGAAACCTTTATCAATCTGATTGAGCGTAAGGTGGACGTGGCGATCCGCGCCGGGACGTTAACTGACTCTAGCCTGCGAGCCCGCCCGTTATTCAGTAGCTATCGTAAGATCATCGCGTCGCCGGAGTATATTGCCCGCCATGGCAAACCCGAGAGCGTCGTCGACCTGAAGGAGCATCTGTGCCTGGGGTTCACCGAGCCCTCCTCGCTTAACACGTGGCCGGTATACTGCTGCGATGGGCAGTTTATGGAAGTGAGCTGTGAAATTACCTCCAACAGCGGCGAAACGCTCAAACAGCTGTGCCTGAACGGTAACGGGATTGCCTGCCTGTCGGACTATATGGTGGATAAAGAAATTGCCAGCGGGGAGTTTGTTGAGCTGCTGGCCGATAAACGTCTGCCCGTCGAGATGCCGTTTAGCGCGGTTTACTACAGCGATCGCGCGGTGAGCACCCGCATCAGAGCATTTATTGATTTTCTTAGCGAGCAGGTCAAAAAATAGCCCAACGTGATGTTGGGCTATTTGAGGGTTTTAGAGGGTTAAGGGGCGGTTAGTCCCACTCAGGCGCCAGGCCTTCCGGGCTGACCAGGCGGTCATTGCAGTCCAGCGCAGCGATCGCTTTTTTATCATCGGCATCCAGCGTCAGGTTCTGCGCCAGCAGGTTGCTTGCCAGGTTTTCGCGCTTGGTTGACGACGGAATAACCGCGTAGCCTTCACCCATTGCCCAGGCCAGAATCACCTGTGCTGGTGTTGCATTGTGTTTCTTCGCAATGCTGGCAATCACTTCATCTTTCAGTGCCTTACCGTATGCCAGCGTCATGTAAGAAGTAATATGAATACCGTGCTCGGTAGCCCAATCGACGACTTTGCGGTTTTGCAGATACGGTGACAGTTCAATCTGATTAGTCGCGATATTTTCCGCGCCAACGACAGCAATTGCACGTTGCATCAGCGGAATGGTGAAGTTAGAGATACCAATCTGGCGAGTCAGACCCAGCGTCTTCGCTTCCAGCAGTGCTTCCATAAACTCTTCAACCGCTACGGCATCGTTCGGCGACGGCCAGTGGATCAGCGTCAGATCCACGTAGTCGGTACGCAGCTTCTGCAGGCTCTCTTTGAGGCTAGCAATCAGTTTGTCCTTGCTCAGATTTTCAATCCAGATTTTGGTGGTGATAAACAGCGCTTCACGCGCGATACCGCTTTCGGCAATCGCCTGTCCTACGGCCGCTTCATTGTCATAGATCTGTGCGGTATCGATAGTACGATAGCCTAACTCCAGCGCGGTTTTTACGGAGGCGATAACAACGTCATCTTTCAGGCGGAAGGTACCGAGACCAAATGCAGGGATTGTCATGATTTTCCTCTTTATTTATCAGAATGGGTTAACTGGAACCATTATGACGAACGAGAGGATCGGGAAAAAGATCGATTAAAGCAGAGGATTTTTGCTAAAACAGCAATAATCATATGACAGGCAAAGAAAAAAGCCCTGAGCAAATGCTCAGGGCTTTTAATAAGTGGCGGAACGGACGGGACTCGAACCCGCGACCCCCTGCGTGACAGGCAGGTATTCTAACCGACTGAACTACCGCTCCACCGAATTTCTTTGTCACTACCCGGATTATTCATCCCGGTTTACTGCAATTTGATGCCTGGCAGTTCCCTACTCTCGCATGGGGAGACCCCACACTACCATCGGCGCTACGGCGTTTCACTTCTGAGTTCGGCATGGGGTCAGGTGGGACCACCGCGCTACAGCCGCCAGGCAAATTCTGTTTATTAACCCGCCTTTAGCCGGTTAATGTAATCTGTAATCAAGCTGAATATTGTGTCTGTCTTCGCCAAAACAACTTCGGCGTTGTAAGGTTAAGCCTCACGGTTCATTAGTATCGGTTAGCTCAATGTATCGCTACACTTACACACCCGACCTATCAACGTCATAGTCTTTAACGTTCCTTCAGGAGACTTATAGTCTCAGGGAGAACTCATCTCGGGGCAAGTTTCGTGCTTAG
>NZ_JBKDZH010000104.1:0-10396 GCF_047971185.1 Kluyvera sp. | reverse complement strand
GCACAGGCAGCGACAATAAGCCATCAGGCGCTGCGCAGGCATCAACGGACCGACAGACAGCGACGGCGACGCCAGCCACTGGCCCGACGAATGAATCTCAGGAGATACTCGACATGTTTCAACGCTTCCTGATGGTCGCCAAGCTGGTGATTGCCCCGCTCACGGCTGCAAATGCCGCAGACCAATCTAACCCTTACAAGCTGATGAACGAAGCGGCGCAGAAAACGTTCGATCGCCTGAAGAATGAACAGCCACAAATTCGTTCTAACCCGAACCACCTGCGCGACGTGGTCGATCAGGAACTGCTGCCGTACGTGCAGGTGAAATACGCCGGTGCGCTGGTGCTGGGCCGCTACTACAAAGACGCCACTCCGGCGCAGCGTGAAGCCTATTTTGCCGCCTTCCGTGAATACCTGAAACAGGCTTACGGCCAGGCGCTGGCGATGTACCACGGCCAGACCTACCAGATTGCCCCGGAACAGCCGCTGGGCGACGCCACCATCGTGCCGATTCGCGTCACCATCATCGACCCGAACGGCCGCCCGCCGGTACGCCTGGACTTCCAGTGGCGTAAAAACACCCAAACGGGTAACTGGCAGGCGTACGATATGATCGCGGAAGGGGTGAGCATGATCACCACCAAGCAGAACGAGTGGAGCGACCTGCTGCGCACCAAAGGCATCGATGGCCTGACCGCACAGCTGAAATCCATCTCTGCGCAGCCGATCACCCTGGAACAGAAAAAATAATGGCTGAAGAGCTTAGCTGGACGCGCGACGGCGAGCGCCTGGCGCTGCACGGCGAACTGGATCAAGACTTTCTGGTCCCGCTGTGGGACGCCAGACAAGAGGCCACGCAGGGGGTCTCGGTGATCGATCTGAGCGGTCTTAGCCGCGTCGATACCGCCGGCCTGGCGCTGCTGGTGCACCTCGTTGACCTGATTCGTTCTCAGGGCCGCGAGGTGAGTCTGCAAGGCGTGAGCGAAAAAGTGGCAACGCTGAAAGGGTTGTATAATCTGCCTGAAGATATGATCCCTTAAAAATTTCAGCACGTTATTGCTTCTAACATTCTTAAAGCCTCATCAATCTTAACGATGGGGCTTTTTGCTTGTTTAAGACTGCGCCACTTTCCTCTAAGATGTGGGGCTGTTTTCACTCTCAAATGAAATGTGAACCTATGGAAAATAATGAAATTCAGACCGTGCTGATGAATGCACTCTCCCTTCAGGAAGTTCTCGTTTCTGGTGACGGTAGCCACTTCCAGGTGATTGCCGTGGGTGAGATGTTTGATGGCATGAGCCGGGTTAAGAAGCAGCAGACTATCTACGGCCCGCTGATGGAGTATCTTGCGGACAACCGCATTCATGCCCTGTCGATCAAAGCGTACACCCCGCAAGAATGGGCGCGCGATCGCAAACTCAACGGTTTTTGAGCCATGGGGGAAGCGGTAAGCCTTCCCGGTGGCGAACGTGAATACTTAACAGAGATTAGATTTGATGGATAAATTTCGTGTGCAGGGGCCAACCCGCCTTCAGGGCGAGGTCACCATTAGCGGCGCCAAGAATGCTGCCCTGCCGATTCTTTTTGCCGCACTGCTGGCAGAAGACCCGGTAGAGATCCAGAACGTACCGAAACTGAAAGACGTGGATACCTCCATGAAGCTGCTGACGCAGCTGGGTGCGAAGGTTGAGCGTAACGGTTCAGTATGGATTGATGCGGGCTCGGTCAATGTTTTCTGTGCACCTTACGACCTGGTGAAAACCATGCGCGCGTCTATCTGGGCGCTTGGGCCGCTGGTGGCGCGTTTTGGTCAGGGTCAGGTTTCTCTGCCGGGCGGCTGCACCATCGGCGCGCGTCCGGTCGATCTGCACATTTCTGGTCTTGAGCAGCTTGGCGCGGAAATTAAGCTGGAAGAAGGCTACGTCAAAGCGTCCGTTAACGGTCGTCTGAAAGGCGCGCATATCGTCATGGACATGGTCAGCGTCGGCGCGACCGTGACCATCATGACCGCCGCCACGCTGGCGGAAGGTACCACCATCATCGAAAACGCCGCGCGTGAGCCGGAAATCGTCGACACGGCGAACTTCCTCAACGCAATGGGCGCGAAAGTGACGGGGCAGGGGACTGACCGCATTACCATCGAAGGCGTGAAACGCCTGGGCGGCGGCGTTTACCGCGTGCTGCCTGACCGTATCGAAACCGGCACCTTCCTGGTGGCGGCGGCGATCTCCGGCGGCAAAATTGTCTGCCGTAACGCGCAGCCGGATACGCTCGACGCGGTGCTGGCTAAGCTGCGTGAAGCCGGGGCCGACATCGAAGTGGGTGACGACTGGATTAGCCTCGATATGCACGGCAAGCGCCCGAAAGCGGTAAACGTGCGCACCGCACCGCACCCGGCGTTCCCGACCGACATGCAGGCGCAGTTTACCCTGCTGAACATGGTGGCGGAAGGTACCGGCGTGATCACCGAAACGGTCTTCGAAAACCGTTTCATGCACATTCCGGAACTGATCCGTATGGGCGCGCGTGCGGAAATCGAAAGCAACACCGCCATTTGCCACGGCGTTGAGCAGCTGTCCGGCGCTCAGGTGATGGCAACCGACCTGCGCGCATCGGCAAGCCTCGTGCTGGCCGGCTGTATTGCACAGGGCACCACTATCGTTGACCGCATCTATCACATCGATCGCGGCTACGAACGCATTGAAGATAAGCTGAGCGCCCTGGGCGCCAATATCGAACGCGTTAAAGGCGAGTAATCGCTGCTGCTGTTAAACGCCCTCTGGAGAGCCTGGAGGGCGTTATATCCTGCTATTTTTCCTTCTTTGGCTGGCGTATCGCCCGCGTTCTATCGATAAACTGATGGGTGACCGGATCGTGATACCGCGACGGCCAGATGACCCATGGATCCGTTTCCAGCACCTTTGCAATAATCACTTCCCCCTTAGGCCAGGGGCGTGTAAGCACATTGGCGAGCGTTGATGAACTCAGGCCGTTTTTACGTGATTCAGCGGCCATTGACGTACCTTTTTTCCGCAGTCCGGCGATGATATCCGCTGGATGCCAGTCGATAAAGTTATCCATACTTCCTCCCTGAGAGCGCTGTCTAATCGTCAAGTTGGTTGAAGAATGGACTCTAACCCGCTTTTCAGGAAGATTCTAAAAGGTTCGTGTAAGTTTTGATAAATTAGGAAAACGTTAATTTTCAGGTGCGAAATGGCGTCTTTTGGTATTTTCTGGAACTTTCCCGCGCGGTGCGCGGGAGAGGGATTAACGATCGCGCTGAACGGCGATATGGGCGAGACCAATCAGCGCATCGCGCCACTGGGAGTCTGGCAGCGGCGCCAGGGCGGCAATCGCTTTGTCGGCTTCTTCTTCTGCACGCTGGCGGGTCCACTCCAGTGAACCGCTAGCTGCCATCGCCTCCAGTACCGGTTCCAGCAGGTGGCGGCCGTTACCCTGTTCAATCGCGCCGCGAATCAGCTGCGCCTGCTCTGGCGTGCCGTTACGCATCGCGTGCAGCAGCGGTAGCGTTGGTTTGCCTTCGTTCAGGTCGTCGCCGACGTTTTTACCCAGCGTTTCGCCGTCGGCACTGTAGTCGAGCAGATCGTCAATCAGCTGGAAAGCGGTGCCGAGATAGCGACCGTAGTCCTGCAGACCTTTTTCCTGCTCGACCGTGCAGCCGGCCAGCAGACCGGAACACTGGGCGGCGGCTTCGAACAGACGCGCGGTCTTGCTGTAGATGACGCGCATGTAGTTCTCTTCGGTGATGTCCGGATCGTTGACGTTCATCAACTGAAGGACCTCGCCTTCGGCAATAACGTTGACCGCTTCAGACATCACTTCCAGCACCTTCAGCGAACCGAGGCTGGTCATCATCTGGAAGGCGCGGGTGTAGATAAAATCGCCGACCAGCACGCTGGCCGCGTTGCCAAAGGCGGCGTTAGCCGTCGCTTTGCCGCGGCGCATATCAGACTCATCGACGACGTCATCGTGCAGCAGCGTCGCGGTATGAATAAATTCGATCAGTGCGGCAATCTTGACGTGGGCGTTTCCTTGATAGCCAACGGCGCGCGCCGCCAGTACGGCGATCATCGGACGAATCCGTTTCCCGCCGCCGCTAACGATGTAATAGCCTAGCTGGTTGATCAACTGGACGTCCGAGTTGAGCTGCTCAAGAATCGTCGCATTGACTCCCGCCATATCCTGCGCGGTTAACTCATTGATTTTTTGTAAATTCATCGCAAAAGCCGGGCTTAATGTCCTGTTTACCACTTATCCATACGGGATAACGAAGGTTTTACGTTAGAGTTGTAACTGCAATTGTACTGAAAAAACGCGCCAGATAAACGTTACCGTGTGCGTTGTGTTTTTTTTCTGCATCTATTGATGGTAGCACTTGTCAAAGGCTCGCGTTTTGCGTAATATTCGCGCCCTATTGTGAATATTTATAGCGCACTCTGAATCACACGAGGATGTGCGCGGAAGCGGAGTTTATATGTACGCGGTTTTCCAAAGTGGTGGTAAACAACACCGAGTAAGCGAAGGTCAGACCGTTCGCCTGGAAAAGCTGGACATCGCAACTGGCGAATCTGTTGAATTCGCTGAAGTTCTGATGATCGCAAACGGTGAAGAAGTCAAAATCGGCGTTCCTTTCGTTGATGGCGGCGTTATCAAAGCTGAAGTTGTTGCTCACGGTCGTGGCGAGAAAGTTAAAATCGTTAAGTTTCGTCGTCGTAAACACTACCGTAAGCAGCAGGGCCATCGTCAGTGGTTCACTGATGTGAAAATCACTGGCATCAGCGCTTAAGTTAAGGGGAGCAGATTAAATGGCACATAAAAAGGCTGGCGGCTCGACTCGTAACGGTCGCGATTCAGAAGCTAAACGTCTGGGCGTAAAACGCTTCGGCGGTGAAACAGTTCTGGCTGGTAGCATCATCGTTCGTCAACGTGGTACCAAATTCCACGCTGGCTCCAACGTTGGTTGCGGCAAAGACCACACTCTGTTTGCTAAAGCAGACGGTAAAGTGAAATTTGAAGTTAAAGGTCCGAATAACCGTAAATATATCAGCATCGTTGCTGAATAAGTTATTCGCGTCCCGGTAACGGATAAAAGCCCCGCAACACGTTGCGGGGCTTTTTACATTCGACGCCAGGTAAATGATGGTCTGTAGCGCTGTTTCAGGGTAGGAAATCCGGTATGAAGCAACAGGCGGGCATAGGTATTCTGTTGGCGCTCACCACGGCGATTTGCTGGGGTGCATTGCCAATTGCGATGAAACAGGTTCTGGAAGTGATGGAACCGCCTACCGTCGTGTTTTACCGCTTCCTGATGGCCAGCTGTGGTCTGGGCCTGATCCTGACCTGGAAACGCAGGCTGCCGTCTCTGCGGCTCTTCCGTGACCCACGCTGGCTGGTGCTGCTGCTGATTGCCACCGGCGGGCTGTTCGGTAACTTCGTGCTGTTCAGCTCTTCGCTGCAGTACGTTAGCCCAACGGCGTCGCAGGTGATTGGCCAGCTCTCCCCGGTGGGCATGATGGTGGCCAGCGTCTTTATCCTCAAAGAGAAGATGCGCGGTACGCAGATTATCGGGGCGACCATGCTGATCTGCGGGCTGGTGATGTTTTTTAACACCAGCCTGATCGAAATTTTTACCCGCCTGACCGATTACACCTGGGGCGTTATCTTTGGTGTCGGTGCGGCGATGGTCTGGGTGAGCTACGGCGTCGCGCAAAAGGTGTTATTGCGGCGGATGGCGTCACAGCAGATCCTCTTTTTGCTGTACACTTTATGTACGATTGCACTGCTGCCGCTCGCCAAACCTGAAGTTATCGGGCAACTGAGCGACTGGCAGCTGGCCTGCCTGATCTTTTGTGGTCTGAACACACTGGTCGGTTATGGGGCGCTCGCGGAAGCGATGGCGCGCTGGCAGGCGGCACAGGTGAGCGCGTTAGTCACGCTGACTCCGCTGTTCACTCTGTTATTTTCAGATTTATTATCAATGGCCTGGCCCGATTTCTTCGCCAGACCGATGTTAAACCTTTTAGGTTACCTCGGTGCGTTTGTCGTGGTTGCGGGCGCGATGTATTCCGCCATTGGTCATCGTCTATGGGGGCGGTGGCGTAAGCGTGAAGCGGTTGTTCCGTTACCCCGCGCAGGCGAATGATTTACGGAGAGTAAAATGAAGTTTGTTGATGAAGCAACGATCCTGGTCGTAGCAGGTGATGGCGGTAATGGTTGCGTAAGCTTCCGCCGTGAAAAATATATTCCGAAAGGCGGCCCTGACGGCGGTGACGGCGGCGACGGCGGCGACGTATGGATGGAAGCCGACGAGAACCTGAACACCCTGATCGATTACCGTTTCGAAAAATCCTTCCGTGCCGAGCGCGGTCAGAACGGCGCGAGCCGCGACTGTACCGGTAAGCGCGGCAAAGACGTCACCATCAAGGTGCCGGTCGGTACGCGCGTTATCGATCAGGGCACCGGTGAAACTATGGGCGATATGACCAAACACGGTCAGCGTCTGATGGTGGCCAAAGGCGGCTGGCACGGTCTGGGCAATACCCGTTTTAAATCGTCCGTTAACCGTACCCCGCGTCAGAAAACCATGGGTACCCCGGGCGACAAACGTGACCTGCAGCTCGAGCTGATGCTGCTGGCAGACGTGGGGATGCTGGGGATGCCGAACGCCGGTAAATCTACCTTTATCCGCGCGGTTTCCGCGGCGAAGCCGAAAGTGGCGGACTATCCGTTTACTACGCTGGTGCCAAGTCTTGGCGTGGTACGCGTCGACAACGAGAAGAGCTTCGTGGTCGCCGATATTCCGGGTCTGATTGAAGGCGCATCCGAAGGCGCTGGCCTGGGTATTCGCTTCCTGAAGCACCTTGAGCGCTGCCGCGTGCTGCTGCACATCATCGATATCGATCCGATCGATGGTTCCGATCCGGCTGAGAACGCAAAAATTATCATTGGCGAGCTTGAGAAATACAGCGAGAAGCTGGCGAATAAGCCACGCTGGCTGCTGTTCAACAAGATCGACACCATGGATAAAGCAGAAGCCGAAGCGAAGGCGAAAGCCATTGCCGAAGCCATGGGTTGGGAAGATAAGTACTACCTGATCTCTGCCGCCAGCCAGGTGGGCGTCAAAGACCTGTGCTGGGACGTGATGAACTTCATCATCGAGAACCCGCTGGTGCAGGCAGAAGAAGCCAAACAGCCTGAGAAAGTCGAATTCATGTGGGATGACTACCATCGTCAGCAGCTCGACGAAGTGGCCGCAGAAGCGGAAGACGAAGAGTGGGATGATGATTGGGATGAAGACGACGAAGAAGGCGTTGAGTTCATCTACAAGCGCTAATTCCCCGGCTTCACGGGCTAGCAGGACAAAAAAAACGGGCCGCTTTTGCGGCCCGTTTTCTATCAGTTGTTCTGATAAATATCTTTGTACAGACGACTCTCGAAGCGTACCAGCGGAATGCGCCGGTTGCGCTGATCCGCAGGCGGCACGGCATACCCTGACAGATACTGTACAAACGCCATCCGCTGCCCGCTGGCAGTGGTGATGAAGCCTGCCAGGTTGTACACGCCCTGCAATGACCCGGTTTTGGCCGATACCTTGCCGTCAACGCCCGCCTGATGCAGACCCGCACGGTACTGCAGCGAACCATCATGACCCGCCAGCGGCAGCAGCGAGATAAAGTTCAGCTCGTTATCATGCTGAGCGATGTACTGCAGCGCCTGCATCATGGTGGCCGGAGAGATGAGGTTATGGCGCGACAGGCCGGAACCGTCGGCGATAATCGTGTTGCCGAGGTCGACGCCCGCCTGCTGACGCAGAATCTGCCGTACCGCGTCAGAACCCGCGCGCCAGGTGCCCGGGACGCCAAAGCGCGCGTGGCCAATCATGCGGAACACGGTGTCGGCAATCATGTTATCCGACTTTTTCAGCATGATCTTCAGCAGGTCGTGCAACGGTGCCGATTGCTTGCTGGCAATCACCGTTCCCGGCTCGTTGACCAGCGTCTGGCGCAGCAGAGTGCCGGTGTAGGTAATGCCCGCCTGCTTCAGCTCGTCTTTGATAATCGCCCCGGCATAGCTGGCGCCGTCCTGAATGGCGAACGCCAGCGGCAGCGGCTCGGCACGCTGCGGCAGGCAGCCGGTAAGGGTGTAGCGGTTGAGATCGCCCGGTACGACGTCCAGCTCGCAGTACTGCGCCTCGGATGAGCCTTTCGCCAGCGTCCGCACCTGGCTGAACATGATCACCGGGTAATAGGAGGCGATGCGAATAAACGCCAGATCGTTGGCTTTTTGCGCGCTGTAGAGCGAAATGGAGAAGCAGTTGCGGTCGACAATGGCCGCGGCTGGCGGCGCGCTGAAGCACTGGGTCATGTCGTTCCATGGCCAGCCGGGGGCTTTATCGTGGCTGGCAAAGATCGAGGTGTCGATCAGCACGTTGCCCTCGATGGTCTGCACGCCGGATTTTTTCAGCGTCGCCACCATATTACGAATATCCTGACGTCTTAGCGTCGGATCGCCGCCAAATCGCGCAATAAGGTCGCCTTTTAGCGTCCCGTTATCGACGCTGCCTTTGGTCTCCAGCGTGGTGGTAAAACGGAAATCCGGCCCGAGCTGCAGCAGGGCCGCCAGCGCCGTCAGTACCTTCTGGGTACTGGCAGGCAGCGCCATCTGCTGGCCGTGATAATCAATCTGCGGCGCGGGAGCGCCCACTTTCTGCACCAAAAGCGCGAGGTTGGCCCCGGCAGGGAGCTGATTGATATACTCATCAACATTCGCGGCCTGAACGCTAAACGCTATACTGGTGGTCAATCCGATGATAAATCTGGAAAATCGCATAATCTCGCGCTAACAACCTGGAAACAAGCCGTCATACTACGGCCCAACGCCCTGTAAAGTAAACGATGACCCGTAGTGAACTTCGGGGTAAAATGCGTATCAAATTAAAAATTACTGCTGACCTGGGGCCTCGGACCCGGGTCGGTTTTCTTTTGCTTCTGGCCTGGTGTTGATAGCGACCCAGGCGGGCTTAGCAGCCGGAGCGGGGCGAACCGCTCCTAACAGGAATGTTTAAGAGGTATAACAATGCAAGCTATTCCGATGACCCTTCGTGGTGCAGAAAAACTGCGTGAAGAACTGGATTTTCTGAAGTCCGTACGCCGCCCGGAAATTATTGCGGCCATCGCCGAAGCGCGCGAGCACGGCGATCTGAAAGAGAACGCGGAGTATCACGCCGCCCGTGAGCAGCAGGGTTTCTGCGAAGGTCGTATCAAGGATATCGAAGCCAAGCTGTCCAACGCGCAGGTCATCGACATCACTAAGATCCCGAATAACGGCCGCGTGATCTTCGGTGCGACCGTGAAGGTTCTGAACCTGGATAACGACGAAGAGCAGACCTACCGCATCGTGGGTGATGATGAAGCAGACTTCAAACAGAACCTGATTTCCGTGAACTCGCCGATTGCCCGTGGCCTGATCGGCAAAGAGCAGGACGACGTGGTGACCATCCGTACGCCGGGCGGTGAAGTTGAGTTCGAAATCATCAAAGTGGATTATCTGTAAACTTTGTTCAACACTGATAATGTTGACCGAGTGTAAAGATAAGAAAAAGGCCGCATAGCGGCCTTTTATCAAGCATAAGAGCGTGGCATGTTGCTAGCCCTCGTAAAGGAAAACCCTCATTTAACACAGTGTTGTGTCAGAAATTAGGATATTCTTAACGTGGCAGCGAGATTTTGCGTTCTTTACCAGGGCGATAAAGTACCAGCATTTTACCGATGACCTGTACGTTACAGGCGCCGGTTTCGCGCACGATAGCGTCCACGATCAAGGTTTTGGTCTCGCGATCTTCCGAGGCGATTTTCACCTTGATAAGTTCATGGTGCTCTAACGCTTGTTCAATCTCGGCCAGTACCCCTTCGGTCAAACCATTGTTGCCAAGCATAACTACCGGCTTGAGCGGATGTGCCAGACCTTTCAGGTGCTGTTTTTGTTTAGTACTCAGATTCATCGTATATTTTTGCTTACGTTGGGATTGAAAACGGGTCATTCTACCGCCATCTCCCATATATCGCCAAATGGCGCGTAGAAATTTACGCCAAAAGGCTACGATGAACTATCCCGATGGGAATGTTAAATGACAGGTAAAAAGCGTTCTGCCAGCTCAAGCCGCTGGCTTCAGGAACACTTTAGCGATAAATATGTTCAAGAGGCACAGAAAAAGGGGTTACGTTCCCGTGCCTGGTTTAAACTTGATGAAATACAGCAAAGTGACAAACTTTTTAAGCCGGGGATGACGGTTGTCGACCTCGGTGCGGCCCCAGGAGGCTGGTCACTGTACGTGGTCACGCAGATTGGCGGCAAAGGCCGTATCATCGCTTGCGATC
>NZ_JBKDZH010000103.1:0-1932 GCF_047971185.1 Kluyvera sp. | reverse complement strand
TCCCTTGCTATATCGTTTTGCCTGTAACCTTCTTCAATTTTCATCGTGTGTTCTATGCATTGTGTGTTCTATGCACCTAGGCCTGTGACTGGGCATATTACTGGACGGCCAATCACGCACAGCGCCTCCTCCCAGGCCCGTGAGCGAGGATTATGATTTGACAGCCTATCATGTGCGTCGGTACGCGGCGGATTCTCCCTGGGTGATGTACCATAGTGCGACATGTTCTCATAAAAAGCTACGTGCTTCACTTATATTTCACTTTATCTACAATATGTTTATGCCATTCCGTAGAGGAGGCTTTTCTATATATGGTGAGATGGTTTATTCAAATAATCATTTGATAAATGCTGCAAATAACAGAGATAACACAAAAGTTGTGTAAAGATTTTGTTGCCGTTCGTTCACTTCAACTCGTCGCAATGTCTTTATTTTTTGCTTTACAGAGATTTGCTTAACATATCTGAGTTCTACAATCACTGCTGTGTCTAATGGTATGAACCAAAATGGCCTAATCTGTACAGAAGAGGAATTAAGGCGAATAATACAGAAACCTGTAGCACCACAGCATGCGTGAGTGACAGCCAGAGTGCATGTGAACGAGAGAGGAGTGCAGCCAATCAGCGGGGCTGTTACCAACCTCTCGCTAGGCTCCAGATGCACCATTCGAGTGAATAGAGTATAGTAGCAGTATCCATGGAGTCAGCAGAAGAGTCAGTTGCAGAACTGGCATTTGCAGTGTCACTGTTCATTTCAGGGAGTTGCCATATGACTTGATCTGCATTCAAAGGAAAAATCCCACACTTTTGAAATCTGCTCTATGTTTCTTGTGATGTTTTTTGGAAGTTTCTCCATTAATCTTGCAAGTTGCTTTGAAAATTCCCCTTTTGGCAACGTGGCATGTCTTCTCCCTAGAGCTGCTGATTTGAAATCAGACAGAATACTTCACCAAACACCCTTCAGTGGCCTGAACAATGAAACAACAAAAGGCTGACTGAGGTGTGTTGAGTTTGCTAGGAGTACAAAGTCAATATTGTTCTCCTCACATGCAGCCACAACTGCAAAGCTTACATGGGTGGAAAGGTCTCCAATTATCACCTTATTCCCTTCCTGATGTTTTGCATAAGGAAGAACAAATTTAAAGAACCAGTCCTCAAATGTTGGTCCATTAAACAATCCACTTTCTGTACAATCATATCATGCATTTGGAGGACCTCCTTCAGTTCATGAATCATAGATGTACTGAGATTTGTATACTACATAAGGAGACAGTAGTGTACCTGCTACAGTACATGTGAACATTACTGAGGCTGAAGACTGTGTTAAGTTCATTCATTACCTTTTCTGGATACCTGCATCCTCTACGAACTATCAGCTTTTTGTTACCTGGATCATCAGATAAATTTGTTTCATCATAGTTGATTATGTTACTTGGCAGAACATCCTTAAGTGTCTTTTCTAGATTTTTATAGTAAGATCTGATCTCTCCTGGGGTTACAGCAGCTCTACAACCTTTATTGTTCTGAGGTACATGTTGAGACAGTTCCTGTTGGTATTGTTTCAAGAAGCTGTGAGCCCAGTACCATCCCGGAAGATTGCTCTCGAATCTTCACTGTGATCCCACGTCTGTCGAAATACATCTTAACTAACACACGAGGCTCAGAGCTGTCCAACAGAAAGCCCCACTGAGAAGGGTCACCAATTGTTGCACAATGCATGCTTCTTCCTCTGTAGAGGGAACAGTCTGACCCTCATGTGGCTTTGTGTACTTCCTGGTAACTGCATCATGAATGGTGCTTTTGCAAAATCTGTACAGTGGACCCTCTAACCTCGAACACAATCCGTTCCAGGAGGCCGTTCGAACTTCGATTTGTTTGAAGTATGAATTCATTTTTCCCATAGGAAACAATGTAAATTGAATTAATACGTTCC
>NZ_JBKDZH010000102.1:0-41002 GCF_047971185.1 Kluyvera sp. | reverse complement strand
TCGCAGGTCTGGAAGTCAAACGTATCATCAACGAACCGACCGCAGCGGCACTGGCTTACGGTCTGGATAAAGAAGTCGGCAACCGTACTATCGCGGTATACGACCTCGGTGGTGGTACTTTCGATATTTCCGTTATCGAAATCGACGAAGTTGACGGCGAAAAAACCTTTGAAGTTCTGGCAACCAACGGTGATACCCACCTGGGTGGTGAAGACTTCGATACCCGCCTGATCAACTACCTCGTTGACGAGTTTAAGAAAGATCAGGGCATCGACCTGCGTAACGACCCGCTGGCGATGCAGCGCCTGAAAGAAGCCGCTGAGAAAGCGAAGATCGAACTGTCTTCCGCTCAGCAGACCGACGTGAACCTGCCGTACATCACCGCAGACGCGACCGGTCCGAAACACATGAACATCAAGGTGACCCGTGCGAAACTGGAAAGCCTGGTCGAAGACCTGGTGAACCGTTCTATCGAGCCGCTGAAAGTTGCGCTGCAGGATGCTGGCCTGTCCGTATCCGATATCCAGGACGTTATCCTGGTCGGTGGTCAGACCCGTATGCCGATGGTGCAGAAAAAAGTTGCTGAGTTCTTCGGTAAAGAACCGCGTAATGACGTTAACCCGGACGAAGCAGTGGCTATCGGGGCTGCGGTTCAGGGCGGCGTGCTGACCGGGGAAGTAAAAGACGTGCTGCTGCTGGACGTTACCCCGCTGTCTCTGGGTATCGAAACCAGGGGCGGTGTGATGACTGCGCTCATCAACAAAAACACCACCATCCCGACCAAGCACAGCCAGGTGTTCTCTACCGCTGAAGACAACCAGTCTGCGGTAACCATCCACGTGATTCAGGGTGAGCGTAAACGTGCATCCGTTAACAAATCTCTGGGTCAGTTCAACCTGGACGGTATCAGCCCGGCACCGCGCGGCATGCCGCAGATCGAAGTCACCTTCGATATCGATGCTGACGGTATTCTGCACGTTTCCGCGAAAGACAAAACCAGCGGTAAAGAGCAGAAGATCACCATCAAGGCATCTTCCGGTCTGAACGAAGAAGAAATTCAGAAAATGGTTCGTGAAGCCGAAGCTAACGCCGACGCTGACCGTAAGTTCGAAGAGCTGGTTCAGACCCGTAACCAGGGCGACCATCTGCTGCACAGCACCCGTAAGCAGGTTGAAGAAGCAGGCGAACAGCTGCCGGCTGACGACAAAACCGCTATCGAGTCTGCGCTGACCGCGCTGGAAGCGTCTCTGAAAGGCGAAGACAAAGCGGACATCGAAGCGAAAATGCAGGCGCTGGCGCAGGTTTCCCAGAAACTGATGGAAATCGCTCAGCAGCAGCACGCACAGCAGCAGGCTGGTGCAGCAGGCGCTGACGCTTCCGCGAACAATGCGAAAGACGACGACGTTGTTGACGCAGAGTTCGAAGAAGTGAAAGACAAAAAATAATCGCCCTGATGCAGGGTAATTAATCAGCACGGGCGAAGAGGTTTCCTCTCCGCCCGTGCTCGCATGTTAAGGGGCTGAACAATACCAATGGCAAAGCAAGACTATTACGAGATTTTGGGCGTCTCCAAAACAGCGGAAGAGCGCGAAATCAAAAAGGCGTACAAGCGCCTGGCCATGAAATACCACCCGGACCGTAACCAGGGTGACAAAGAGGCCGAAGCCAAGTTTAAAGAGATCAAAGAAGCGTACGAGATCCTGACCGATGCGCAGAAACGCGCGGCCTACGATCAGTACGGTCACGCAGCCTTTGAGCAGGGCGGCATGGGCGGCGGCGGTGCCGGTGGTTTCGGCGGCGGCGCGGACTTCAGCGATATCTTTGGTGACGTATTCGGCGATATCTTCGGCGGCGGTCGTGGTCGCCAGCGTGCGTCCCGTGGCGCGGACCTGCGCTACAACATGGACCTGACGCTGGAAGAAGCGGTTCGTGGTGTGACCAAAGAGATCCGCATCCCTACGCTCGAAGAGTGCGATATCTGTCACGGCAGCGGCGCGAAAGCGGGTTCACAGCCGCAGACCTGTCCAACCTGTCACGGCTCCGGCCAGGTGCAGATGCGCCAGGGCTTCTTCGCCGTACAGCAGACCTGTCCACACTGTCAGGGCCGCGGTACGCTGATTAAAGATCCGTGTAACAAGTGTCACGGTCACGGTCGCGTAGAGAAGACCAAAACCCTGTCCGTGAAAATCCCGGCAGGCGTGGACACCGGCGATCGTATTCGTCTGAGCGGTGAAGGCGAAGCGGGTGAGCACGGCGCACCGGCGGGCGATCTGTACGTTCAGGTGCAGGTGAAACAGCACGCTATCTTTGAGCGTGAAGGTAACAACCTGTACTGCGAAGTGCCGATCAACTTCTCGATGGCGGCGCTGGGCGGCGAGATTGAAGTGCCGACCCTCGACGGCCGCGTGAAGCTGAAAATTCCGGGCGAAACGCAAACCGGCAAACTGTTCCGCATGCGCGGCAAGGGCGTGAAGTCCGTCCGCGGCGGCGCGCAGGGCGACCTGCTGTGCCGCGTGGTGGTTGAAACCCCGGTCGGCCTGAACGAGAAGCAGAAACAGCTGTTGAAAGACCTGCAGGAAAGCTTCGGCGGCCCAACCGGTGAAAACAACAGCCCGCGTTCAAAAAGCTTCTTTGACGGCGTGAAAAAGTTCTTTGACGATTTAACGCGTTAATTACTATATTTCTTTATATGACCTCAAGCCTGAGCCTGCGCTCAGGCTTTTTTCTGTTGCTTTATTATGGTACTACCAATATTGCTTTTGTCGCGATTAGAGGCTGACTGCGGATGGGATCGAAAGGAGGTGATAAAGATTTTGATTACAACTTAATCAAAATCTTTGGCGCCGTGATTTCTGCAGGCAATGCGGCTAAAGCTGCCCAGCAATTGGGTATCACGCCTGCCGCCGTCTCGCTGGCGCTGCGACGCTTGCAAAGCCACTATCAGGAAGCGCTTTTCGTCAGAGGTAAAAATGGTCTGTTACCAACCGACAGAGCAATAGATCTTCATCGAGATTTTCAACAGGTTATAGAATTACTGAATGGCACTTTCCTGGCTAAAAACCGGCGAGAAGAAGCTGCTCAGATTACGGTGATGGGCAGTGATATTGTCGAAAGCTATTATCTCTCCCAGCTTCATGATATCGACGTTTTTGAACAGGTGCTCATCAATCATTTTTCTTCCAGAAACATTGCACGAGAACAAATGATTGAACGAATTTTTACTTCGCAGTGTGACCTGGTGATTAGTACTGAGCCGATAGCGCGCCCCGGTATTGAAAATCAGTTAATTGATAGCTTTAAAAGTTTTGTGTGCATCTGTGCGAGTAGCCATATGCTAAGCCAATTAACCCAGTTGACTCTGCATCAATTTTACACATCCCGCCATGCGCTTTTTCAAATGAATATCAATCATTCACCGGGTATAAATGAGCGTGTGCTGGTCAAAAATACCTCCTATCATCACGGTCAAAGAATGATAGGCTATTGTAGTGATTCTATTCACGGTTTGGTTAGCGTAGTGGAACGCACCTCATTGATTGCCTTAATGCCGTTAAAAATGGCGCTTTTTTTCAAAAATCAGCGCAAATATGATATTAAGCTGGTGCTGCCACCGCCCGAATTGATGATCCGCCCGATCCAAATTCATGCCTCATGGAAATATAACGATAAGAATATCTCCGTCATCAATGACATTGTCTCCCGGCTGCATACGCTCTCCTCTTTCCGCCGCTGAGAGGCATCATTCCGGATGTATAAGGTTAAATGATGTCCTTTGATTATTAATCTTTCTGGGGATTATCTACACTCCGCATGAACAACATCCGTTCATATTTATACAGGAGTTTAATATGGCTATTCCCAATCATCTACCGACGACAGAAGTGGTGCTTCTGGAAATCGAAATTCTGCTCACGGTTGTGACCATCGGCGCCTGGGGAGGATTTGTGAGCTACTTCATGCGTAAAGATAAGTCGGCGCCCAGTGATTATCATAAGTCTATTTCTAATTGCTTAATTCAGATGATTATATCTTGCTTCACCAGCTTTTTACTCAGCGCGATTGCCATTGAACAGGGTTTTAGTTTTAATATGGTATTGCTGTTTGCAGGTTTAGGTGGGGTATTCGCTGCTCCGATATTAAAAGTCTTAGGGGCGAAAATAAAAACGTACCTTAATACTTCTGGTATTCATTAAAGCTATACTTTCTGATATAAAAGATTCTTCCCTGAGTCTTTTATATCAGTGTCGTACAATATGTTTACGTCACTCTGTTTTTTATCCAGCCATAAATAAACTGCTCATTTTCATGGCGCTTTTCGGTGATCTCCAGATAATAGGCTCCCTGGCTACAGTTCAGTGCTTTTACCAGCGTTGATTCACCTTCCTTTCCCCGCCAGGATAAAAACCGCGTTAGCGCGGCGAGCGTCAGGGGGCCGATATGTCCGTCGGCTTTGAGGTCGTCGTAGCGTTTCTCTTGCTGATTAAGGACATTTAACCAGCGCTGGAGCCATATACAGGGATAGTGCGCGCCGATATTGACCGCTGCATCACACAGCTCGAAAGAGATGGGATAAGAAATCTGCGCGATACGATCAAAACCGGGTTTGATCCAATAGTCATTTTCGAGGATGGCATAGGCTTCAATGCGTGAAAGATCGCGCATATCTCCCGTATAGCCATGCGCTCGGGCTACGGCTTCCGATATCCCCCAGTTGGTTTCACCGCCTTTGTCTTTGTCGTTAAAAGACCAGCCGCCTTCCATTGCTAAAATACCATCAATAATTGGATTCATTTTACACTCCTTTGCATTAATGAATATGCATGAACATTGCCGTGCCTAAGGTCACTGAAAACACCGTAGTGAGCGCTGCCAGCGCCTTCCTGACCACCTGCTTTTTACTTGCCTGGCGGTTGTGTTCCATCACTTTAATGGCAATATCTTTATTAACCTGTAATCCTTGTCGTGGAATGGTGATAAATAGATCGTTAATCTCTAACGTCTTCAGATCTTTGCGAATGAGATAAAGAATTTGTGTCAAATTAGCATCGTTCACAAATTGACTGCGTTCACCCCATAGCGCATTCGCTATCTGCTGCCGCTCAATGATCTCCTGGTTCGCATTTTCAATGATGAAACTGAGGCACCGGGCTCGCATAGCCGTCATCTTGATGACCCTGGAGTTGGTGCTGGTTCTCAGCTCGTACTTCCCTTCATTGTAAATACAACTTTCATTAATGAGATAAGTTTTCATAACGTCATCCTTTAGTTATATAAGTCCTGATTGCCTGAGCTGAATATAGATGCGAGATTTGTCTTAATCTATTAATACTCATCTTGTTTATTGTATTGCCATATCATCGAGAGATGTTCATCACATTATCTCTAGTGAATTAAATGATATTTACTAGCCTGGTAAATGCTAGTTAATTTGATTTTTGTTTGTTAATTATTAAGTTGACTGAACTACGTCATTTTTCCAGTGATGATTGTTTATGTATATAAATGAGTCATCATTGGCTGCGATGATATTCTGTGTTAATTAAATGATGGTTTGTGATTAGCCATTTGGCCTAGGTCGTTGGATTATGGACCCCGCAGAATGACCTGCGAAAATTATTCGAATTTAAAAGGATATTCATAATGGCTACCAGCAAACTGATTCAAAACGATACCCTGACTGAAACCAGCAACGCGGCCGATGGTTTTAACCCAGCAAAAGACGATGTTAAATTAAGCTATACCTCAGCTCGTGTTGCGAAACCGGTTTATAACAAATATAAAGCTTCCACCACCAAGCCTAAAGTATTTGGCTACTATACCGACTGGTCACAATATGACAGCCGTCTGCAGGGTGACGATCTTCCTGATAACCGTGGCCGTGGCTACGATCTAACCAATGTATCCCCAACCGCTTACGACAAATTGATTTTTGGTTTTGTCGGGATTACCGGCTTTGCAAAGATCGATACCAACGAGCGTGACGAGGTGGCCGAAGCCGCTGCGCTGTGCGGTAAAGTAAAATATGAGCCGACCTTCCTCGATCCGTGGGGCGACTTCCAGTCCTACATTAACCTGGGTTTTGAAACCAGCGGCTGGGATGTTGATCCGCGGACCGTCACCCAGGCGAATGCGAAGGGTCTGCTGGGCGCGCTGCGCGATATGCAGGCTAAAGCAAAGCAGCAGGGCCATACGCTGGCGCTGTCTATGAGTATCGGCGGCTGGAGCATGAGTAACGGCTTCCATGAAACCGCAGCATCTGACTCTTCTCGTCAAATCTTTGCCAAAGGCGTGGTGAAGCTGTTCAAACAGTTCCCGATGTTCAGCGAAGTGGATATCGACTGGGAATACCCGAACAACGAAGGCGCCGGTAACCCGTTCGGTGAAGAAGATGGCGCCAACTACGCGCTGCTGATCGGCGAACTGCGTAAGCAGCTGGACTCCGCTGGCCTGAGCCATGTGAAGATCTCCATTGCCGCGTCTGCCGTAACCTCTATTTTCGATTACGCCAAAGTGAAAGATCTGATGGCCGCCGGCCTGTACGGCATCAACCTGATGACCTATGACTTCTTCGGCACGCCGTGGGCGGAAACGCTTGGTCACCACACTAACCGTAAAGCGCTGGTTGCAGGCGGCTGGTCTGTGGAAACGATTGTTGACCATCTGCTGGCTGAAGGCTTCTCCGCCGACCGCATCAATATTGGTTACGCGGGCTATACCCGTAACGCCCGTCAGGTGGAAATTGAATCCCTGTCGCCGCTGAAAGGTTCTTATACGCCGGGCGCGGGTGAAACGACCGGTACCTTCGAGTCCGGTACCTGCGAGTGGTACGACGTGATGTACAACTATCTGGATCTGGAAAATCAGAAAGGCCGCAACGGCTTCAACGTCTACACCGATCAGGTGGCGGATGCGGATTACCTGTTCAATCCGGAATCTAAGCTGTTTATGTCTCTGGATACGCCGCGTACGGTGAAAGCGAAAGGCGAATACGCGCAGAAGCTGGGCCTGGGCGGCGTGTTTACCTGGACCATCGATCAGGACAACGGCGTGCTGGTTAACGCCGTTCGCGAAGGTCTGGGCTATGAAATGGAATCGGAAACCATCGATATGGAACCGTTCTATTTCGAAGGCATCAACGTTGAGCAGGACGAAGAGAAGGAAGAGGACACAACCACCGATGTAAACCACGCGCCAAAAGCGGCGATTGAGCTGCTGGTTGTGGGCGGCTCTACCGTACAGCTGTCCGGCGAAGGCTCTTCTGATGAAGATGACGATGCGCTGTCCTACAGCTGGGGCGTGCCTTCAGAAATCACCGTGGCGGATAAAACCGCGGCCGTTATCGAGCTGGTTGTCCCGGAAGTTTCTGGCAAAACGGCCTTCCAGTTCACCCTGTTCGTGCGTGATGCGCTGGGCGAGCCGTCCTCTCAGCAGCGCTTTGTATTAACCGCGGTTCCTGCTATCTCTCAGGTTCAACCTGAGCCGGAAGAGGAGGTTATCATTCCGGATCCGGTAGAACCCGAAGAAGACACCACCCCGGCGGATGAGGCAACCTCACCCTACGCGCAGTGGAATGCCAGCACCGTGTATGGCGGAAACTGGGGCTCCTTCGAGATCGTGAGCTGGAAAGGCCATAACTACCAGGTGAAATGGTGGTCTATGGGCGACCAGCCGGATCTGAACTGCGCTGCGGGCGGAGCATGGACTGACCTTGGCGCTTACTAATACTCCTCACTCAATGTGAAAGCGTGGGAACCATAGTTTAAGCCCCGGTTTTCCGGGGCTTTTTTCCATCAGGGAATGAGGGATTCGTTTATGACCGTCTCCATACAATGCAGCAAGATTGACGTCAAAAACTGGTATCAGGAAATCACCTTAACGATCGCTAATGAAGGTAGCGGCACCGTTGATATGAATCACGCGTCCATCAGCTTTACGGGATGCGGCTACCAGGATCCGTGGGGTAACTTCGGCGGTACGCTGAAAGGCGATCTGCCGTTAACGTTACGTAGTCACACGCAGGGAGCGCTGGATATTAATGAAATAGTGATTAATCACAGTAACGCGCTGCCGCTGGCGCCGGGTGAGCGCGGCACATTATCTTTTAGCTTCGCGGCGGTGCAGCTACCGGTCAAAATATCTGATTTTACTTTGACGCTGGCTAGCGGCTCGGCTTGTCAGGGCCAGATTATGCTCAAGTTCCCCGCCATGGCGACAAGTACCACACTGAAACCGACTGTCGATCTCCGGTTTCCCGATGCGCGCATACAGCGTTATGTTGGCGAATGGGGGCAGACGCTCTCGATCGGCGATCTTAGCCCGGGTACCTACGGTATTTCCGCGCCGGAACTGTGCGATAACGCGCTGCGGATCGTCCCACAGCAGGCCGATTTTTCGCTGGTACTGACTACCGGCGATGAGGTTCAGACGTGTTCGATCGCCTATCTGCCACCAATACCGCTGGCTTCTATCTGTCTTAACCTGGACGACGATGATTTTGTCGGGGCGAAAAGGGTGGTGGAGCTGTGGTCTGAAGCGGGCCTGTGTGAGCAGACGCTAACGGTTGGGGCGAATCAGATGCTGTGGGTGACGCAGCTACTCGCCGACCATGATTATGCGATTTGTCTGCAGCCGACCGTCATCAACAATCAGTCACTGAGATCGTCGGCGCAGCCTGCCGTGTTCACGCCGGTTGCCGGACGGACAACCATTGTCGAGGTCGCTTTTCAACAGGCCGCCGTGGAGAGCCGTGATTTTGTCGTCGTCAACGTCACGGTGCTGGGGCTGCCGCCAGGGACCGCGCCTCAACGTTACCGCCTGTGCAGCGGCCAGTACCAGTATGTTTTCACGCTCAACAGCGACGCTCAGCAACAAACGCTGCCTATGCGGCTGATGCCGGGGCAATATACGCTTGAGGTGGCGGATATCACCGTGGACGGAACGCTGTGGCATTGCGATCAGAGTGCGCCGGTACGCTTATGGCAAAGTATCAACCATATGACGCTGGAGTTTGTGCCGGGCCGTTAGACGTGTACATCATTATGGGTATTTCCTGACCTCATTTTGTGGCCGACGCTGTGTTTTGCCTATGTAGATGTTAAGAGTATTTTGTAGTGTTTTTTATTTTAAGTTTAATTTATGTTTTGAGTACTTTCTTATCAGTGGGTAATTAGTTTTTAGTGCTCTTCTCTTACATAAATTCTACATCACATAATTACTTATTATTAATTGAATGAGCTTTGGTTAATCTATATCGTGCGTTTATCATTTCTAATATATTTGTATTAAAATATGATTGATTTTGATTCATCTAATGATGTGAATGACCTGCATTCGTATCTTTTCTCCCGCCAGGCGAAGCCATATGCGGCAATAGATGCTTTATTTTCAGCGCTTATGCCCTATGGCCAGCCCTTTGTATTAAAACCTGGGGAAGAGCTGCCTTTCATTGCGGAACAGGGTAACCAGATTATCCTGTTAGAAGAGGGTATTGTCGCTTACTGCCGCAGCGGCGATCGTATGCATATTACATCCGGGTTTGCCCCTGCGCTGCTGGGCCTGGTGGACTGCTATGGCGCGACTTACGATGTTATTAATCGGCCGACACACTACCTGTGTGCTGAAACCGAATGCCGCGGGCGCGCTGTCGCATTGGTCGACTTTATCCGTATCGCCGATGAGTGCGACCTTTGGCATGATATCGCGCGTTTCCTGGCCTATCGCCTAATGGTCATGTACGCCCGCGATCGCGAGCTGGTTGGCGTCGACTCCTATCTTAAAGTACGCGCGCTGCTTATTGAATTATGGGCATACCCCGAGGATTATCGAAAAGGAATTAATGTTCTTTCATTTATTCAACGGCGCACCGGCATTTCTCGTAGTCGTACTCTGAAAATTCTTTCTGAATTAAAGAAGGGAAGCTATATCAATATCGATAATGGGCGGCTGGTGTCCATTCGCAAATTGCCTTTGGCATATTAATCGACCGCTGCGTTGTGAATTTTTTGTGAGTTAATGTTACTGCTTTTTTGTACTGGCGTTGTTGTAAATAAGGTAATGGCCGAATTTTATGATAAATCAGTCGGCCATACTACGTAACCTCATTTATGTCATCAATTGTTTTTAGATACGCAAGGTGATACGTGGTCCTTTAAAGTCCCAGTAAGATTGTTGCAGGGGGATCTATCTCTGATAAATAATAAATTAGCGTCATGGTAAATAGAGGGTGAATTTATTCTGAATGTTTTTATTTCTTTCTGATTTCACAGATTACGTGTGGGATAAGTATTTTATCAGCATTTATTCCATTCTTGAGTGGCGCTACGGCTAGCTTATTTAAATTCATTGCGAAAAAATAAATTATCACTTATTACATTTAAAGAGGAATTTTATGAAAAAGCCTATTTTGGCCCTGGTGGTTGCCGCGGTGGCTGCGGGGGCGCAGATGTCTGCGTTTGCCGAATTACCGGACGGCACCAGCACCACCGTGACCGGCGGTACCGTGAATTTCGTGGGGCAGGTTGTGGATGCCGCCTGTTCGGTCTCGGCGGATACCGTTGACCAGACCGTTACGCTTGGCCAGGTACGCGCGGTCAAGCTGACCGCCGCCGGTATGGTGGCGAACCAGAAAGAGAAGTTCGACATCAAGCTGGAAGATTGCGATCCCTCCGTTAAGCAGAATGCGGCGGTCATCTTTAACGGCCAGCAGGACGCGAATCTGGCGGGGTCGCTCGCCAATACTGCAGGCGCAGGTTCTGCCACCAACGTCGCGCTGCAGCTGTACGGCCCGGATGGTCAGGTGCTGAATATTGGCGATACCTCGTCCTCGATTACGCTGAATACTGGTGAAAACGTGGTTCCGTTAAGCGTGGATTACATTGCAACCGGTGAAGCGACGGCGGGCAACGTAACGGCGACTGCAACGTTCAGCATGGTCTATTCCTGATTTTTATCGTGCTTTCCTCCGTGCGTGATGCGCGGAGGAGCCGTGATGCGCCTGATGCACCGACGTCATTTGAGTATGTACAGTATGAGCAAAAAGACCCTACATATTATGCAGTCACTTCTGCTGCTGGCCATATTGAGCGTGGCCAATATGGCGCAGGCTGGCGGCATTGCGCTAGGCGCCACGCGGGTGATTTATCCGCAGGGCGAAAAGCAGGCTTCTCTCTCCATCATTAACTCTGCCGATAGCAACGTATTTTTGATTCAGTCATGGATTGCGGACGGCGACGGGAACCGCTCGCCTGACTTTATTATCACGCCGCCGCTGTTTGTGATGCAGCCGAAGAGTGAAAATCTGCTGCGTATTATGTATATCGGCCCGTCGCTGCCGACCGACCGGGAGAGCGTATTTTATCTGAACAGCAAGGCCATCCCCTCAATAGATAAAAAGGCGCTAGCAAACAATACATTGCAAATTGCCACCCAAAGCGTCATCAAGCTGTTTGTGCGCCCGCAGGGGCTGCCGACGCCGCCGACCGATGCGCCGGCAACGCTGCGTTGTCATCGCGAAGGTGGGCGTCTGACGGTGGCTAACCCATCTCCGTACTACGTCTCGTTAGTGGATATTCGCGTCGGCGAGAAAAAGCTCAGCAACACGATGGTATCGCCGAAAGGCGTATTAACGCTGAATGCGCCTCAGGGACGCATCTCCTTCCAGACGGTGAATGATTTTGGCGCGACGACGCCCACGCAATTCTGCCTGACAAACTGATTCTTGCCGGATAGAGATCCTATGACGCGCCCTCAGAACTTCGTCGCAAAGCCCGCACTGGCGAGCCTCGTGCTGGCGCTAAGCGGCGTATTGACGCTGCCAAAAAGCTGGGCGGATAACTATTTCAACCCCGCATTTTTATCCGACGATCCCTCGGCGGTTGCCGATCTCTCGACGTTTGCCCATAACGGGCAGGCCCCCGGCGTTTACCGCGTCGATATCTACGTCAATCAGGCGCTGCAGGCAAGCCGGGATCTCACCTTTAACGCCCTCAAACCGGGGCAGGCGGCAAGCGATAATAGTGGCCTGGTCGCCTGTCTGACGCCGGTCATGTTGCAAAATATGGGCGTGAACGTATCGGCGGTGGCGACGCTGGCAAAAGCCGAGCCGACGGCGTGCGTCGATATTGCCACGGCGATTCCGGCCGCGTCGGCCCGCTTTGATTTTACGCAGCAGCGCCTGGATATCAGCATTCCCCAGGCGGTGATGACAAACGATGTCCGTGGCTACATCCCTCCACAAGACTGGGATGAAGGGGTGAATGCTCTGCTGCTGAATTACACCTTTACAGGGGCGAACAGCAGCGATAAAAGCCGCGACGGGACGGCGGATAATAACTATTTTCTGGGCCTTAACGGCGGGCTAAACCTGGGCGCGTGGCGTCTGCGCGACTATTCCACCTGGAACTACAGCAGCAGCCAGGATAACCAGAGTGACTGGCAGCACATCAGCACTTATCTGGAACGCGACATTGTTGCGCTAAAAGGGGAAATGACGGCGGGGGATAGCTATACCCCCGCTGATGTCTTCGACAGCCTGCCTTTTCGTGGCGTGCAGATAGCGTCTGACGACAACATGCTGCCGGACAGCATGAAAGGATTTGCGCCGACGATCCATGGGATTGCCCGCAGTCACGCTCAGGTGACCATCCGTCAGAATGGCTACATCATCAATCAGCGCTATGTCCCGCCCGGCGCTTTCACCATCAACGATCTTTACCCTACCGCCGCCAGCGGCGATTTAGTCGTTGAAGTGAAAGAGTCGGACGGCAGCACCAGCAGCTATAGCGTACCGTACTCTGCGGTACCGCTGCTGCAACGCGAGGGGCGCGTAAAGTATGCCGCGACGGTCGCGCAATACCGTGGCGACAGCAGCCAGAAGAACGATGTGACCTTTGGTCAGGCGACGGTAATGTGGGGGCTGTCCCATGGGATGACGCTCTACGGCGGCACCCAGTTTTCCGAACGCTATAAGGCGGTCGCGTTGGGAACCGGCGCCAATATGGGGGATTGGGGGGCGCTTTCGCTGGATGTGACGCAGGCCGACAGTACGCTGGCGGATAATAGTGAACATCAGGGGCAATCGCTACGCGTGCTGTATGCAAAATCGCTGAGCCAGTTTGGTACCAACCTGCAGCTTCTGGGATACCGCTATTCCACATCGTCTTTTTATACGCTGGATGAAACGGCGTGGAAGCACATGTCAGTCACCGACGACGAAACCAACGACGACGATGGCCAGAACAGCGGATACAGCGATGACAATCTCTACTATACCAAGCGCGGCAAGGTGCAGCTGAATCTTTCTCAACAGCTCGGCGACTATGGCTCCCTCTTTATTACCGCCAGCAAGCAACGCTACTGGCACACCGATGAAACGAATTCGCTGCTCCAGCTTGGCTATAGCGACACCGTCGACGGTATTTCCTGGAGCCTGTCCTATAACGAAAGCCAATCGCCAGGAGAGTCAGGAACCGATCGGATACTTTCACTGAATATGTCACTGCCGCTGGGCCAGTGGCTAAGCCATCACGATGATATGACCCGCGGGCAGCATAACGTTTACGCCACCTTCAGCACCAGCAGCGACAAACAACATCACGTGACGGAAAACGCGGGGATTAACGGCACGCTGCTGGATGAAAATAACCTCAGCTACAGCGTTCAGCAGGGTTCACAAAACCAGGACGGCGGCGAAAGCGGGGCGGCCAGCATGGAATATGACGGCAGCCGGGGTGATGTCAGCGTGGGTTACAACATGAGCGACAACGGCGACAGTCAGCAGGTGAACTACGGATTACGCGGTGGTCTGGTCGCGCATGCTCACGGTATCACCCTGAGCCAGCCGCTAGGCGATACCAATATCCTGGTGGCCGTGCCGGGGGCTTCAGACGTCAGCATTGAGGATCAGTCAGGGATTCACACCGACTCGCGCGGCTATGCGGTGGTGCCTTATGCCACGACCTATCGACAAAACCGGATGGTGCTGGATGTGAACACGATGGCGGACGACGTCGATATTGATGATGCCGTGACCAACGTGGTACCGACCGAAGGGGCGTTAGCACTGGCGAGCTTTAAGGCTCGGGTGGGTGAGCGCGCGCTGCTGACGCTGCGCTATCACGGTAAAGCGGTGCCTTTTGGCGCAACGACGACGGTCGATGAGGCGGGTGATGCCGCGATTGTCGGGGATAACGGTGAGGTATATCTGCCCGGGCTGGCGCCGCAGGGGCGTTTGCACGTTCGCTGGGGCAATCAGGCGGCGCAGGGTTGCGAGGCGCATTATCAACTGCCCGCGCAATCGCAGGCGCTGGTTCGACAAAAAGTGGAATGTAACTAGATGAAATTACGCCTGCTATTGACGCTGCTGGTGGGGGGGCTGCTTGCGCAAAACGTGCTGGCAGCGGTATGCAAAAACGCCAACGGATCGCCGTCGGATATTGCTTACGATCTGACGACGACGCTCACGGCGGCGCAAAATCAGGCCGGCAATATCGTTCAGCGGACGGACAGCCAGAAGGCCAACGTTCAGGCGGTTTGCCCCGACGGTTCGGCGGCGGATGGGCGGACGTTCCGTTCGTATGTCTCGTCCGATCCCGTTGTGGAAACTGACGGTCGCTGGCAATTCCTGAAGCTCGATCGCGATCGTCTGGAAGGCGCGGTGGCGATCCAGGACGCGGGGGCCGGGCCAATCTATCCGCCCGTGAAATATCATCTGATGCCGCAGGATAGCCGCGTCGATTCCGGGCAGCCGTTTTCCCTACGCGATGCGCGTCTGGTTCTCAAACTCAAGATTATGAAACCTTTTGTCGGCACCGTGAGTATTGCGCCGAAAACCATGTTCGGCGTTTACGTGACGACCACCAACGCCGATCCCTTATCCGACGTCGTCTACAACATCATTTACAGCGGCAGCGTTACCGTGCCGCAAAGTTGTGAAATCAACGCCGGGCAAACGATTCTGGTCAATTTGGGGTCGTTATACAGCGGCAATTTTACCCATACAGGCGAAAAGCCCGTTGGCGTCAGGGCGCGCAGCTTCAACGTGCCGGTGAAATGCAGCGGCGTCGACTCGACGGTCAGTCTGAGTATGCGCGTGGTCGCGACGGCGGACAGTAGCTTCACCCAGGCTATCGCGTCGGATAACCCGGACGTTGGCGTGGTGGTGGAAACCAGCGACGGCACGGCGTTGATTCCCAACAGCGCCAGCAGCGCAGCGCCTTTTGCAACGGATGAGGCCGGGAACGCCAATATTGCGTTGAAGGCTTACCCCGTCAGCACCACCGGAAAGGTACCTGCTGAAGGCGTCTTTACGGCGTTAGCCAGCCTGCGAGTGGATTTTGATTAAATGAACAAACGTCTTCTCTTTCTGACCGCGCTGATGCTGGTCTGGGGGCCTTTTTGCTGGGCGGTTGATACAGGCTATAACCTTGAATTTACCGGAACTATCGTCGCGCAAACCTGCGATGTTGAAATGTCCAGCCTGAGCCAGAGCATCGATCTCGGGCAATTTTCGGTCGACGACTTTCCGTCCGTCGGAACGACGACAAAATTTAAGCCCTTTAACGTCAATCTGAAAAACTGCTCACGCGGCATTAGCGGCACGAAAATCTGGTTTACCGGCGAGGCGGATAACGATAACCCAGCGCTGCTGGCGCTGACCGATACGGGAATGGGCACGCAGAATATGCTGGCCAGCGGCGTTGGCGTAGAGATTCTCGATGAAAATCAGGATGACATCAGCATCAATAATACGGATTCGGTGGTGTATCCGCTGAAGGCCGGGCGCAACACCCTGTCATTTTATATCCGCTACAAATCCACCCAGCCGACGGTGACGTCGGGGAATGCCACAGCGGTGATGTATTTCGATCTGCAATATGAATAAGGAGCCGCAATGAAATATGGCATGTTTTCCGCCTGCTGCGTGGCCCTGCTGGCGGCCACGGCGCAGGCGCATGACGGGCGCGTCTACGTGAGCGGGTCCATTAATAATAATACCTGCACGCTGTCGCCGGATTCGCAAGCTATCGCCGTGGATATGGGGACGGTCTCGAATCGGCAGTTTTTGCATCCGGGCGAAGGCGGAGCCTGGCAGCCGTTTGCCATCAACCTGCAGGATTGCGGCTCTACCGCCAGTGGCGTCACGGTGGAATTTAGCGGCACCGAAAGCGAAAACAATCCCGATCTCCTGGCGCTGAACGCCGAGGCAGGCCATGCCACGGGGGTGAGCATTGCCCTCTACGACGGGGCCAAAAACGCGATTCCGCTGGCGGCCAAAAGCGCCGTCGTGCCGCTGATTGGCGGTCAGTCGTCTGTGCATCTCCAGTTTTATGCTCGTTATATTGCGGACGGCGGAACGGTTTCGACCGGTACGGCGAACGCATCGGCCACGTTTATTCTCAACTATGAATAAGTTTATTTTTCTGCTGGTGGCTATTGGGCTTTTATTGCCGCTGTCATCGACACAGGCTGGCGTCGTCATTGGCGGTACGCGCTTTATTTATGACGCAGAAAAGGCCTCGCTCAGTATTCCGGTACGCAATACCTCGTCATCTAGCTGGCTGATCGATAGCCACGTTCAGCCGGCCTCACGCTGGCCCGGTGCGGAGACGTTGCCCGCATCGGCGTTTGTCGTCACGCCGCCGCTTTTTACGCTGGCGGCGGGCCAGGAGAACAGGCTACGGCTGGTCTATTGCGGCGCGGGGCTGCCGGATGACAAAGAAAGCGTGTTTACGCTAAGTATTGCCGCGATCCCTTCCGGCAACGTGACGGCGAACAGCGTACAGATGGCCTTTCGCTCGGCGATGAAGCTGATATACCGCCCCGCCAATTTACGCGGCGATCCGCAGCTGGCTTACCGGCAGCTGCATTGGGCGCGGGGGCAGGACGGGCTAGCGGTACATAACCCAACGCCTTATTACGTCACGCTTTTCCAGCTGCGGATTAATGGTCAATCGCGTGATAGCGCTGGCGTGGTTGCGCCTTTTGCAACGCGGGCAATACACGGATGCCAGCGGACAACGGCCTGCCATCTGCGCTGGCAAAGCATTAATGACTACGGCCGGGTGATGCCGCCGTTGACCGCTGATGCTACCCGTCAGCGCTGATATTTGTCCCGTCAGGACATTTTTTATCGTTTATAGAATGAGGCTTATCTTATGCTACACCCTGCTTTAACTCGTCCCTCTGTTGCGGCGCTGGCGCTGCTGGGCATTATCTCGCTGCCTGCAATAGCAGCAGGTAGCGATAGCGCGCAGATTGGTCCGGCCGCTGAAGCCTATATCGCCAGCCATCCTGATAAGGTGGGCGAGGCGGTCGCGACGTATCTGGCCGATCATCCTGAATTTCTGGTTGCCGCCAGCGAAACCCTGCATCAGCGTCAGCAAATTGCTCAGCAGCAGGCTTATGTGCAGCTGGCGCTCCAGTACCGCGACGATTTATTGAGTCAAAGCACCCCGTCAGTCGGGCCGGTGAAGGCCAAAGCCGCGGTGGTGATGTTCTTTGATTACCAGTGTTCGTGGTGCAGTAAAATGGCCCCGGAGGTTGAGAATCTGGTTAAAGCAAATCCGGATACCCGTTTTATTTTCAAAGAGTTCCCTATATTTGCATCGCGCTGGCCGGTTTCTGGCCTGGCGGCGCGGGTGGGGGAGCAAATCTGGCTCGCTCACGGCGGCGCGCAGTATCTCGACTGGCATAATGCGCTTTACGCGACGGGTAAAGTGGAAGGCGCGCTGACGGAGCAGGACGTTTACGCGCTTGCGGCGCATTATCTGACCCACGCGCAAATCGCTGGCGTTAAAGAGGCGCAAACCCGCGGTGCGGTGCATGACGCCCTGATGACCAATCAGGCGCTGGCGCAGCATATGGACTTCTCCGGAACGCCGGCTTTTGTGGTGATGCCGCAGGCGGAAAACCCAGACCCTCAACGCGTGTCGGTCGTGCCCGGGAGTACCTCTCAGGATCGATTACAAATGGCGATTCAGCGCGCCAAAGGTTAGCGTGCGGGGCATTTTACCGCGAAGGATGGCACAGCAGGTTCACAGGAGTGTCTCTATGATAAGCAGGATTCGCCGCATCACTTTTGTTACGTTGGTCCCACTGCTGGCCTCTTTGGGGGCGGCGCGCGCAGACTCCGGCGGCAAGCTGGTCTTTTCTGGCAGCGTGGTAGAAATGGGCTGCTGGAATGAGACGGCGCGTTTTGAACTTCACTGCCATCAGCAGGGGACCATTTTGCGCCACGCTATCGTTGAAAATATCGCCACCCCGCTAACCGCACCGCACGCAACGGTTGAAACGCACTATCTTGATGCGGAGAATCAGCTTGTACTGCTGCGTGTCGTTTATGATTAAGGCGTGTCCACGCTCACTTCCCTACGCTAGCGCATTCTCTATGTTTCGTTAAGCCCGGCCTTTTGCTGGGCTTTAATTCGTAAAAAGCGAATTATCAACCAATAATAATCTTGTTTTTTCGATTGGTCATGCCAATTAGAATGGTTTAATCGAGTTATTTACGAAACAGAGAGAAAAAAGTGAAGCATCTTCAGCGTTTTTTTAGCAACGAGGCCTCAGGGGGCATTATCCTGATTATCGCCGCGGTTCTGGCGATGCTGATGGCTAACCTTGGCGTAACCAGCGGCCTGTATCATGCCTTTCTGGAGACGCCGGTCCAGCTGCGCGTTGGCGCATTAGAAATCAACAAAAACATGCTGCTGTGGATTAACGATGCGCTGATGGCGGTGTTTTTCCTGCTGATTGGCCTTGAGGTCAAGCGTGAGATGATGCAGGGATCGCTGGCGACAAGACGTCAGGCGATTTTCCCGGTGATTGCCGCCGTGGGCGGCATGGTCGTGCCTGCGCTGGTCTATCTGGCGTTTAACGCCCAGGATCCGATCGCCAGCGGCGGTTGGGCGATTCCGGCGGCGACGGATATCGCTTTTGCGCTGGGCGTACTGGCGCTGCTTGGCAGCCGGGTACCTGCGTCGCTGAAGATTTTCCTGATGGCGCTGGCGATCATCGACGATCTGGGCGCCATCGTGATTATCGCGCTGTTCTACACCAGCGATCTGTCGCTGCTGTCGCTGGCCGTTGCGGCTGCCGCTATTGCGGTACTAGCGGTGCTGAACCTCAGCGGCGTCCGCCGTACCGGGCTCTATATCCTGGTGGGCGTGGT
Source organism: Kluyvera sp. (assembly GCF_047971185.1). Lineage (GTDB taxonomy): Bacteria > Pseudomonadota > Gammaproteobacteria > Enterobacterales > Enterobacteriaceae > Kluyvera. The sequence goes on along the minus strand of NZ_JBKDZH010000102.1, from coordinate 21,837 downwards.
GCTGTGGACTGCGGTGTTGAAGTCTGGCGTGCACGCGACGCTGGCGGGGGTGATTGTCGGCTTCTTTATTCCGCTGCGTGAGCAGAACGGCAAGTCGCCGGCGAAGCAGCTCGAGCATGTGCTGCACCCGTGGGTGGCGTTTATGATCCTGCCGCTGTTCGCCTTTGCTAACGCCGGAGTTTCGCTGCAGGGCGTCACGCTCAGCGGGCTAACTTCGCTGCTGCCGCTGGGCATTATCGCCGGCCTGTTTATCGGCAAGCCTCTGGGTATCAGCCTGTTCTGCTGGCTGGCGCTGAAGATGAAGCTGGCGAAACTGCCGGAAGGGGCCAGCTTTACGCAGATTATGGCCGTGGGCCTGCTGTGCGGGATTGGCTTTACGATGTCTATTTTCATCGCCAGCCTGGCCTTCGGCAGCGTTGACCCTTCGCTCATTAACTGGGCGAAGCTCGGTATTCTGATTGGATCCATCCTGTCAGCCGTGGTGGGATATAGCTTGTTACGCGCACACTTAAAGCCGGTGGTGGCATAAGTGCGAATGATGAACAAAGGAGAGAGGAGCACAGGGCATGTCGCATATTAACTACAATCATCTTTATTACTTCTGGCATGTCTACAAGGAAGGCTCGGTCGTCGGGGCTGCGGAGGCTTTGTATCTTACGCCGCAGACCATTACCGGGCAGATCAAGGCGCTGGAAGAGCGCCTACAGGGCAAACTGTTTAAGCGAAAAGGGCGCGGTATTGAGCCGACGGAGCTGGGTGAGCTGGTGTTCCGCTATGCGGATAAGATGTTCACCCTGAGCCAGGAAATGCTGGATATCGTCAACTACCGCAAAGAGTCGAACTTGCTGTTCGATGTTGGTGTGGCTGATGCGTTATCTAAACAGCTGGTCAGCTGCGTGCTAGATGCCGCCGTTGTGGAAGATGAGCCAATCCATCTGCGCTGTTTTGAGTCAACGCACGAAATGCTGCTTGAGCAGCTCAGCCAGCATAAGTTGGATATGATCATCTCCGACTGCCCAATCGACTCTACCCAGCAGGAGGGGTTGTTTTCGGTGCGAATTGGCGAATGCGGCGTGAGTTTTTGGTGTACTCAGCCATTGCCGGAGAAACCCTTTCCGGCCTGCCTGGAAGAGCGTCGATTACTGATCCCTGGGCGTCGCTCGATGCTCGGGCGTAAGCTGCTGAACTGGATCAATTCACAGGGATTGAACGTTGAAATCCTTGGTGAGTTTGATGATGCCGCATTGATGAAAGCGTTTGGGGCAACACATAACGCTATTTTTGTTGCCCCTACGCTGTATTCACATCATTTCTATACCGATGATTCTATTGTTGAAATTGGACGTATAGAGAATGTGATGGAGGAATATCACGCGATATTCGCGGAGAGAATGATCCAGCATCCGGCGGTGCAACGTATTTGCAAAAAAGATTATACAGAGTTATTTTCAAGTCTTATCCGGTAAGATAAAAAAGCTAAAATTGATATCATTATTGCTCTGTGAGAATTAGTGATGTCAATTTAGCTTAATGTGATTTCTAATTTTCCTTTGCAGTGATTAACGTGAAATGGTTCTAATCACTAACTCATTGTAAGGGAATATTGTGGCGCAGAATTATTATTCACAGGCGGGTAACTTTACCAGCAGCCTGCAAGCAGAAGTTGACGTTCGTACAGGGTTGTATAAATGTAATTTTCCCATTCTTAATATTATCGGCAATCATGGCATCGGACCGGTTCAGGATATTACGTTAAGCTACACACCGTTAGATACACTCAATCGCGGATTTGGCCAAGGATGGGGACTGGGACTAACTTATTACGATAAGAAGAATGGTCTGTTAGTTACTGCAAATGGCGATCAGTATAAGATTATTGAAAATACAACTACTGTACTTATTCAACAGAATAAATTAGAAAACATCAAGTTTCAAAAATTCACCGACCACTATAAATTAATTTATAAAAATGGGGTGGTGGAAATTCTCAGCTCTCCGACCAGTGTGAATGACGTCAAGGTTCCGGTGACGATTTACTCCCCGCTGGGCCGGGCATTACAGCTCCAGTGGAATTTAACCGGTGATTTCCCGCAGTTGCTGAGCATTCGAGATGAAGAAAATACGCTGCTCAAAATTAGCTACAGCGGTTATACCACCATCACCGTATGGCCTTTGTCTATTGAAGAAAAGGTAATACGTGTTATCCAAAGCAACCAGCAGCTAACCTCTTTCAGTATTATCCAGGATAGCGAGAGCCCGGTGTGGAATCTTGCATATCAAACCGTTGGTAGCAACACCCTGCTTCAGGGGATCGAGACGCCTTCCGGTATGTCGGAATTTGTCACCTACGTGGCCAATCAGATTAAATTCCCTAGCTCAGCGGGACAGACGTCGCTCCCGCGCGTAACGGTGCATACGCGACTGCCTGGTGCTCAGCAGCCGGCTATTCGTCGTACCTATCAGTACTCTACAAATAACTACTTAGGCTATGGGTTATCGGCGCCGTGGTCTGCCAGTTCAGATTACCTCTACAATAATGCAACAGACTACCTTTACTGGAGCGAAGAGCACCTGGCTGACGGTGAAGAACTGATCGTCACCCGTAGAACATTTGATAACTTCCATCTGCTGCGTGAAGAAAAAACGATCCAGAATGGTTGTCAAAAACTGACCACTGCAGACTACTACGCGATTTCTGGCGCTATCTATGATAATCAGCCAGATAATTTTTTGTGCCAAAAAAGCAAGGTTGTCACCTATAGCCATACTGCAACGAATGAAGCGCGCTCGGAAACGACCAGCTATGAGTATAGTCTTGATGGCAATCTGTTAAGCCAAATTGAACCTGATGGAAAAACAACGACGTGGGAATATTTTCCTGCTATTGGTGGAGCTGAATGTCCTGCGGATCCACACGGCTTTTGTCGTTACATCAAATCTGAAACGGTGACACCGGCAGGCAGTGAATTTGATACACCGGTTAAAGCAAAGCACTATACCTATATCAGTATTCCGACCGCAGCGGGTGCCCAGGAGGTGTTAGATCACGCTGTGGTACAAAGCACCGTGCGCTCTACGTCAGATAAAAAGATATTGCTTCAGGTGGCTCAGGAGTATTTGTCTGACAACACTTCACCTTACTATGGTCAGGCATCCCGAAGCACCATCAGTAAAGCTGGTGTTGAAGGCGGCGAGCTGGATTACGTATCAACGGAAGAAACGACATGGGAAACCGATGATATCTACTCTACCCGGACGGTAACGTATTATCCTTTTGATTATGATGGTACCAATCATACTTCAATGATCGTTAAATATTATCCTCTGTCGCTTAAAGAGTACATTGTCACTGATACTGAAGGAAATACCACTGAGTATTATTATGACACTCAAGACCGCCTGACGAAAAGCATTAAAAATAGATTCTCGATCTACGAGACGAATCTTTATTATAGCTACCAGATGGAGGAGATTGAGCCTGGAACAGATGTTTTTGTACCAACAATGACTATTCAGGACGAAAAGAAAAATATCTCTAAAAATATCTATGATGGTTTGGGTAATATTGTCCGCCAGGACAAACTGATTAACGATGTATGGACCATTATATTTGAGCGTCGGTACGATGCTTTTGGTTGTGAATATTATAACGATCGCCGCGATCGGTTGAATGATATTGATGCGCTGGTCTCGCAAAAAATGGCATTCAACGACTGGGGAATGGTCAAGTCCATTCAATATAATGACGGCCATTATGAATATAATGACTACGATCCCATTACCATGCAGGCAACGGCCTGGCAGGAATCTGCCACTGAGGCAACTAGCCCTACCGTCACGCAGTATAACGTGAACAGTGCCGTAACCTCGAAGTGGAAAATTAACTCACTGGGTCAAAACGTTGGCGTTAAAAACTTTCACTATGATGGTTTAGGACAGCTCAGAAGCATTGTTGACGATATGGGTGTATTCCTCACCTATGACTATGACAGCTATGGCCGTGTTACTCATACAACTCTTGCCGACGGTACCAAAGTTCGTAAAATTTACGCTGGGCATACTAATGAAAAACTAATTACTCATATTTATGCCGATGACCGTCTGTTAGGAGAACAAACATTTGATGGTCTTGGTCGCCTGAAAACATCGACGGTGGCAAACCGTACTCAGCAGTTTGCGTATGAACTCGATAAAGCGTGCCCATACTGGACGCTGACACAAGATGGTCAGGAACTACAGTATGAGTATATTACTGAGCTTGGTAATGTGGTCAGAAGCGTTAAAGATAAGGACGCGCTGATTCTGCAGGAAATGACCTACGATCCGGCCAGCGGCGATCTCCTTACCGGGGTAAATGCGGAAGGCATTAAATTCGTTAACACCTATAATAATGACTCAACGCTGGCGACGGAAACCTTTACTGATAATGGCCGGACAGTTTCCACCAACTATACATTTTCGGGGAATGGTATTCTGCTGGATTATGTTGGTGTTGATAACAATACCCGTCATTCGACGTTTAACGTACTTGGTCAGTGTCTGAATATTACCGAAGGTAATATCACGCTTGACAATGAATTTGATACGTTAGGCCGTATTAAAAAAATCACAACCACGGACAGCCAATTCTCCACTGTTTCCACGATGGAAATTCATTATGATGAATTCTCTCGTGAGTGGACGCGAAGCTTTAGCTGTGGTGGGCAAAAACGCAGCGTTGAACAACTTTACTATCCTGATGACAGTCTGAAAACACGTATCACCCGTGAGGGAGAAACGGTGCTGCTGCGGGAAGAATTTGTCTATACCAACCGTAATCAGCTCTATACATATTCTGCAACTGGGGAGCAATTACCGGTCGATAAATTTGGCAATAAAATTACCAATCAGGTTTATACCTATGATGGTTTAGGGAATGTTAAAGACATTACCACCACCTTTGCTGATGGGGAAAATTTTACTGAATATCATTATGACCTGAACGATCCGTGCCAGCTCAAACGAATTGTTAATAGTCATAATGCGTATCCGAAAGAAACGCTGTTGGAATATGACTTAGCAGGTCGTCTGACTACCAATGAGGTCGGCAACACGTTAACGTACGATGCATTAGGACGCCTACAGCAGATTTTAAGCGGCGTGAGAGTTCTTGCGACCTACCATTATGATGTCATGGATCGGATGGTACGCCAGCTTGCGCAGGATGGAGGTAATACGCAACTTTATTATCGTGAAGGTAGCGTTGTTTCCCAATATAACGCGGACAATGCTGCTAGCACCGAATTTGTCAAAGTGGCCAATACGATGCTTGCCAGAAGAGACAATGCTGATTCCCAGTTATATCTGGCCGATTTTAAAGGTACGCCAATGAGTCAGGTCGATTCGAAAAGTAACACGATTGCGGATACCTGCTTTACCGCCTTTGGCGCGGGCGTTAATAATGCGTTACCAGCATGGAGCCCGGCATTTAATGGCCAGGTCAGGGACCCGGTCACCGGATATTATCATTTAGGCAGCGGCTATCGTGCCTACAACCCGGAATTAATGCGCTTTAATACGCCGGACAGCTGGTCACCGTTTGGCGAAGGGGGAATTAACCCTTATGCCTATTGCCGTAACGATCCGATCAACTTTATTGACCCAACAGGCCATATGAGTTTGCGGGCAGGCATCAGTATTGGTTTTAGTATATTTAGCCTGCTTCTGACCATATTTACCGCCGGCGCGGCAATTATTGTTGCAGGTGGGGTTGCTGCTGCAGTAGCTTCTGCGGAGGTTGTCTCTTTGGTACTGGGTGTCGTTGGCGTAGTGGGGGATGTCGCATCTATTACTTCTACCTCGCTTGAGGAGAAGAATCCAGATGTTGCGAATGCATTTTCATGGGTTTCCAGGGTTTGTTCTTTGATTAACTTTGGTAGCGTCTCAATGAAGATGTCTAGCCACATTAACGAGATCCCTGACAAGATTCTGGATACCTGGTCTAAGGTTCGGGGGCATTCAGGCTCGTATTCGGTTAAGGTTCATGATACCCGGAGTCTGATGGTCAAAACGGCCAACCGCTACCTGAAAGTGACGGATTCTACCGCTTTCGGTTTTCTGACCGATGGGAGCGCAATAGCTCTGGATATTTATGATTATATCAGTCAGCAGAAAGAGGACACGACATCGGGGCAGACCGGCAGCGATACGTCGAATGCTGATATTACGAATAATACCCTGACCAGTACCAGCGATCTGAAAAATTCTACAATTGAAAATTATTATCTATCCAGCACAGGTATGCAGAGTGGTGATAGTTCGGGATTGGAACCATTATATGCGTCTCAAAAAAATGATATGACTAAAGTTTTATCACCGCTTTTTATACAGTTGAAAAGTAGTGGTGTTCGTTTAGTAAATGAAAATAGTCTTGTGCCCTGGGGGTCAACGGTAGAGACAAAAATGTAACGTCACTTTTATTATAAGTGGTATTCGTTTGTTCGGTATCTGATGCAATAAAATAGATGCTCGCAAACATTGAATAAGTTTGTTCAATGTTTGCGGGGTATATTAATCAAGGAGTTATTATGAGTGCGCTTTTTAAGTATGTAACTGGTCTGGATATCAATCTTAGTTCCAGTAGCGACCAGGATGTTGTTTATGTCAATGGACGCAATCAGGTCGCAATTAATATTAATTTTGTTGTGACTGATGAATATTATAAGCAGATTGTGTTAACTGATGAACAAATCAAACAATGTGTCTTTGTTGGTGATTATCATTTGGGTACCGTTTTATTCCCTGGGCAATCTTCTAATGGATGGATTGCTTCTACAGAAGCCGGTGATTTCATTACCTCGGGAGGCTTAAATACATCTTTGAGATCTGGGAAGACCTATACAAAAGAATTGAAAGATTCTTTTGGTAATAGCTATCAAGGGATTACTTATTACATGAGTTGTGAAGAATACAATGCTTATTCCCGTACGTTCTGTGGTTTTGTAACTCCCGATAATATGAATACTTATGTTACCAGTGCCAAGGGAACTTCATTTGAGGATGGTGTAGTATTAACACCACTGCCAGAAATCTCTTATGATTATATCGACGTTACATTTTCACATACTGAGCCGGCTACATCTGAATATGGTAACCACCATGTTGAACAAGTCGATTATTATGTTAGCATCCCCTCTACTTCTATTAAAAAAGGTGACGTAGACCAATCCGATGATATGTTATATTATCTTCAGCATTATTCCAGTACTGAAGATCGGTATCAGTGCTGTTTTGACGTAGGAGAAGAGGATACCTGGATAGTATTGTTGTCTGATGGCACACAAGTTCCGGTTGAATATAATAAACGAGTAGGGCAGCAAAACATTGTTTGTCTTAAAGTTACTAATAGCTCCAGTCCGTATCTCCTTAACGAAGAGTGTCGATCTACAATTTATGATCCTTTTGGTAATCGCGGTCATCTTAAATTTGTGGCGCAAAATAGCGGCAGTGCTGTTGCGCTTTATAATGCTTAAATAAGGGAATTAACATGTCGGGTATCTTTTCATTTCTTAGTTATTTTACTCTTTCACTTCGTAATAATACAAATGCTGGTTCAATTTATGCGAACGGAAGAAATGAAGTTGAAGTGGTTGTTAACTTTATTGCATGCGATGATAATGGAGAACAGATATTTTTAGAAAATAGCCAAATTAATCACAATCTGAGTTTATGTGATTATTATACCGGGGAGCCTATTGAAAATGATGGGTGGTATAACGGTAATGGAAGCGGGGAATTTATTTCTGACGGTATCTTGTTAGATTCTCAGTCAGCATCGTTAACGGCTGCACTTATGCCAAACAATGTTCACTCACTCTCAACGGAACCAATGGAAGGTTTCTTGTTACCACAAAGTTTTGTCATGAGAGTCTCTGTAGGGAATAATGTCTTTGCGGCAAAATCTATCGCTGCAATCTTTTCTAATGAAGCAGGTCTTGTCTATGAGACTACTGCACGTAGTCATTTTGAGTCATGCATTGTGTTGACTCCGGTTGCAGAGAAAACCTATACGACAGAAGATATGACTCTGTGTGAAGATGCCGATCGTGATATGCGAAGCGGTCAGAAGACTAACGCTACAGGGAAATGGGATACATCAAAATATAATCAATATTATGGATTCACTAATAATCAACTTTTTATCAAAAAGTTTTCAATTAATAATGCAGCTAATCAAGACGATGATGTTGTCATTCGTTCAATGTATATGCCTGCAGAAGAACAGTATTCATCGCATTCTACACAGATTTTAGTCGATTCAATGTTAGGAGAGTCCGTTACGGCCATCGGACCTGATGGCACCGCAACGTATACTAAAAATGTGCGGCCAGGGCATTTATGTATTACCCGCGTAGATGGTAACAATGTTGCTACCGTTGATAATATGCGTCAGAGCGTCATTGTGACCCTATACGATCAATATGGCAACAAAGGCAACTTTACCATCACCACCAGTGACGATTACCAGGCCAGTATCGAAATCACTGACTAATTTATCGTTTTATTCTTCTCTGTCAAAGAGGCCCATGTGGCCTCTTTTTTTGGCGCTGAGATTGCCAACAGCGTGCCAAAAAAATTCGATGCTAATCAATGTGACAATATTTCTTAGGCATAAAAAAACCCGCTTTACGCGGGTTTTTTCACAAAGCTGATAACAATCAGGCGATTAAGCCAGTTTGTTGATCTGTGCAGTCAGGTTTGCTTTATGACGTGCAGCTTTGTTTTTGTGGATCAGACCTTTAGCAGCCTGACGGTCCACGATCGGTTGCATTTCGTTAAATGCTTTTACTGCAGTAGCTTTGTCGCCAGCTTCGATAGCTGCGTATACTTTCTTGATGAAAGTACGCATCATAGAGCGACGGCTAGCGTTGTGTTTGCGAGCCTTTTCAGACTGAACGGCGCGCTTCTTAGCTGATTTGATATTAGCCAAGGCCAACTCCCAAATGTGTTCTATATGGACAATTCAAAGGCCGAGGAATATGCCCGTTTAGCCTTCTTTTGTCAATGGATTTGTGCAAATAAGCGCCGTTAAATTGACAACGCTGCATTACGTATTGATGGCGCAGGATTCTACCAGCTTGTGGTCGATGAATACAGCCTTTCCGGCACAAAAATCACGCGTTCCGACGATATTTTCTTGCCTTTTTAACGGATGCTGATGAAATCATTCCCTCTTTCCGTTACCAGGTGCAATCGCCGGTTAACCTTGACTGCTGTACAAGGTATACTCTGACGATTTTCACTCTTTTGAGCCAGACATGAAGCTGATACGCGGCATACATAATCTCAGTCAGGCCCCACATGGGTGCGTGCTGACCATTGGTAATTTTGACGGTGTGCATCGTGGGCATCAGGCGCTACTGCAAGGCTTACGTGCCGAGGGCAGGGCGCGCGGTTTGCCTGTGGTGGTGATGATCTTTGAACCGCAGCCGCTGGAGCTCTTCGCGGCTGACAAGGCCCCGGCGCGCTTAACGCGCCTGCGCGAAAAGCTGCGCTATCTGGCCGAGAGTGGAGTGGACTACGTCCTGTGCCTGCGCTTTGACCGTCGCTTTGCCGCGCTCACCGCGCAGGACTTTATCAGCGACCTGCTGGTCAAGCGCTTGGGCGTGCAGTTCCTTGCCGTCGGCGATGATTTCCGTTTTGGCGCTGGTCGCCAGGGCGATTTCTTGTTATTACAGAAGGCTGGCGCGGAGTTTGGTTTCGATATCACCAGCACGCAAACCTTCTGCCATGGCGGCGTGCGCATCAGCAGCACCGCGGTGCGTCAGGCGCTGGCCGACGACAATCTCGAACAGGCCGAAAGCCTGCTGGGCCATCCGTTTATTATCTCCGGGCGCGTGGTGCACGGCGATGAACTGGGTCGCACCATCGGTTTCCCGACGGCGAACTTACCGCTGCGTCGTCAGGTCTCCCCGGTAAAAGGGGTTTATGCGGTCGAAGTGATGGGGCTGGGCGATAAGCCTCTGCCGGGCGTGGCCAATATTGGAACCCGCCCGACCGTTGCCGGCGTCCGCCAGCAGCTGGAAGTGCATTTGCTTGACGTTGTAATGGACCTTTACGGTCGCCATATTGATGTAGTACTGCGTAAAAAAATACGCAACGAGCAGCGATTTGCTTCGCTGGATGAACTAAAAGCGCAGATTGCGCGTGATGAGTTAACCGCCCGCGAATTGTTTGGGCTAACAAAACCGGCTTAAGCCAGTTATGTAATCAAACCGAAATACGGAACCGAGAATCTGATGAGTGACTATAAATCAACCCTGAGTTTGCCGGAAACAGGGTTCCCGATGCGCGGCGATCTCGCCAAGCGTGAACCGGGAATGCTGGCGCGTTGGACCGATGATGACCTGTACGGCATCATCCGTGCGGCCAAAAAAGGCAAAAAAACCTTCATTCTGCATGATGGCCCTCCATATGCGAATGGCAGCATTCATATTGGTCACTCGGTTAACAAGATTCTGAAAGACATTATCGTGAAGTCCAAAGGGCTTTCCGGTTACGACTCCCCGTACGTCCCGGGCTGGGACTGCCACGGCCTGCCGATCGAACTGAAGGTTGAGCAGGAATACGGTAAGCCGGGTGAGAAATTCACCGCCGCAGAATTCCGCGCCAAGTGCCGTGAATATGCCGCGACTCAGGTTGACGGCCAGCGTACCGACTTCATTCGTCTGGGGGTGCTGGGCGACTGGCAGAAGCCGTACCTGACCATGGATTTCAAAACCGAAGCCAATATCATTCGTGCGCTGGGCAAAATTGTTGCCAACGGCCACCTGCACAAAGGCGCGAAGCCGGTGCACTGGTGCGTTGACTGCCGTTCCGCGCTGGCGGAAGCCGAAGTCGAGTATTACGACAAAACCTCTCCGTCTATCGACGTGGCGTTCCACGCCGTTGACCAGGACGCGGTAAAAGCGAAATTCGGCGCGGCAAACGTCTCCGGCCCTATCTCGCTGGTTATCTGGACCACTACCCCGTGGACCCTGCCGGCTAACCGCGCTATTTCACTGGCGCCGGACTTCGATTATGCGCTGGTGCAGATCGACGGTCAGGCGGTGATTCTGGCGAGCGATCTGGTCGAAAGCGTGATGAAACGCATTGGCGCTGCTGATTACACCATCCTCGGTACCGTCAAAGGCGCCGAGCTGGAACTGCTGCGCTTTACCCACCCGTTCATGGGCTTCGATGTGCCGGCTATTCTCGGCGACCACGTCACGCTGGACGCCGGTACCGGTGCGGTGCATACCGCCGGTGGTCACGGCCCGGACGACTACGTGATCAGCCAGAAATACGGTCTGGAAATCGCGAACCCGGTAGGCCCGGACGGCGCCTACCTGGCGGGTACCTATCCGGAACTGGACGGTGTGAACGTCTTCAAAGCCAACGACAAAATCGTTGCGCTGCTGACTGAAAAAGGCGCACTGCTGCACGTCGAAAAAATGCAGCACAGCTACCCGTGCTGCTGGCGTCACAAGTCGCCGATCATCTTCCGTGCGACCCCGCAGTGGTTTGTGAGCATGGACCAGAAAGGCCTGCGCATTCAGTCGCTCAAAGAGATTGACCGCATCGAGCAGGAAGGTCTGGCGAAAGACGATCTCAGCGGCTGGATCCCGGCATGGGGTAAGGCGCGTATCGAATCGATGGTTGCTAACCGCCCTGACTGGTGTATCTCCCGTCAGCGTACCTGGGGCGTGCCGATGGCGCTGTTCGTGCATAAAGACACCGAAGAGCTGCACCCGCGCACCACCGAGCTGATGGAAGCGGTGGCCAAATACGTTGAGAAAGACGGTATTCAGGCGTGGTGGGATCTCGACCCGCGTGAAATCCTCGGCGACGACGCCGACAACTATGTCAAAGTGCCGGATACCCTGGACGTATGGTTCGATTCCGGATCGACCAGCTACTCCGTCGTTGACGCCCGCCCGGAATTCGGCGGCCACGCTGCTGACATGTATCTGGAAGGCTCCGACCAGCACCGCGGCTGGTTCATGTCCTCGCTGATGATCAGCGTCGCCATGAAAGGTAAAGCACCGTACCGTCAGGTACTGACCCACGGCTTCACCGTCGATGGTCAGGGCCGTAAGATGTCCAAATCTATCGGCAACACCGTTTCTCCGCAGGACGTGATGAACAAACTGGGCGCGGATATCCTGCGTCTGTGGGTGGCTTCTACCGACTACACCGGCGAAATGGCGGTCTCCGACGAGATCCTCAAACGTGCTGCCGACAGCTATCGTCGTATCCGTAACACCGCGCGCTTCCTGCTGGCGAACCTCAACGGGTTCGATCCGAAGAAAGACATGGTGAAACCGGAAGAGATGGTGGTGCTGGATCGCTGGGCGGTTGCCTGTGCGCAGGCCGCGCAGGACGATATCGTGAAAGCGTACGCCTCCTACGATTTCCACGAAGTGGTACAGCGCCTGATGCGCTTCTGCTCCGTTGAAATGGGCTCCTTCTACCTCGACATCATCAAAGACCGCCAGTACACCGCGAAAGCGGACAGCGTGGCGCGTCGTAGCTGCCAGACCGCGCTGTACCATATCGCGGAAGCGCTGGTGCGCTGGATGGCGCCGATCATGTCCTTCACCGCTGACGAAATCTGGGGCTACCTGCCGGGCGACCGTGAGAAGTATGTCTTCACCGGCGAGTGGTACGAAGGTCTGTTCGGGCTGGATAACGCCGAAGAGATGAACGACGACTTCTGGGAAGAGCTGTTGAAAGTCCGTGGCGAAGTGAACAAGGTGATCGAGCAGGCGCGCGCTGACAAGAAAGTCGGCGGTTCGCTGGAAGCGGCGGTGACCCTGTACGCTGACGCGGATCTGGCGGCGAAACTGACGGCGCTGGGCGACGAATTGCGATTTGTCCTGTTGACCTCCGGGGCGACCGTTGCCGATTATGCAGCAGCGACCGACGACGCTCAGCAGAGTGAACTGCTGAAAGGTCTGAAAGTGGCGCTGAGCAAAGCCGAAGGTGAGAAGTGCCCGCGCAGCTGGCACTATACTCAGGATATCGGCAAGGTGGCGGAGCACGCAGATATCTGCGGACGCTGTGTGAGCAACGTGGCCGGTGACGGCGAAAAACGTAAGTTTGCCTGATGAGTAAATCGATCTGTTCAACAGGGCTACGCTGGCTGTGGCTGGTGGTAGCCGTGCTGATTATCGATCTGGGCAGCAAATACCTGATCCTCCAGAACTTTGCTCTGGGGGATACGGTGTCGCTGTTCCCGTCGCTTAATCTGCATTATGCGCGTAACTATGGCGCCGCGTTCAGCTTCCTGGCGGACAGCGGCGGCTGGCAGCGCTGGTTCTTCGCGGGTATCGCTGTCGGTATCTGCGTGGTGCTGGCGGTGCTGATGTATCGCTCTAAAGCCACGCAGAAGCTGAATAACATCGCCTATGCGCTGATTATTGGCGGCGCGCTGGGTAACCTGTTCGACCGTCTGTGGCACGGTTTCGTCGTCGACATGATCGATTTCTACGTCGGCGACTGGCACTTTGCCACCTTCAACCTGGCTGATACGGCAATTTGTATCGGCGCGGCGTTGATTGTGCTGGAAGGCTTCCTGCCGAAAAAGCAGGCGTAGTCCGTGATTTTCCCGGCGCCGCTTTGCTCGGCCGGGCTACTCCAGTCTGTAGCCCGGCCGAGCAAAGCGACGCCGGGGAGTCTCAACGGCGCACTATTTTATAACAATAACCGTCATTCCAATGTCGTAAGATAAAAGGCTGTCCCTGCATGTCTAACTCGATTCAAAGCAACAGCGCGGTGCTGGTGCACTTCACGCTGAAACTGGACGATGGCTCAACCGCTGAGTCAACCCGTAACAACGGTAAACCGGCGCTGTTTCGTCTGGGCGATGCCTCCCTGTCTGAAGGGCTGGAGCAGCATCTTCTCGGCCTGAAGGCCGGGGACAAAAAATCCTTCTCTCTGGAGCCTGACGCGGCGTTCGGTATCTCGACGCCGGATCTGATCCAGTATTTCTCCCGCCGCGAATTTATGGATGCGGGCGAGCCGGAAATCGGCGCGATCATGCTTTTTACCGCAATGGATGGCAGTGAAATGCCGGGCGTGATCCGTGAAATCAACGGTGATTCGATCACGGTTGATTTCAACCATCCGCTGGCGGGCCATACCGTTCATTTTGATATTGAAGTACTGGAAGTCGATCCGGTACTGGAGGCGTAACATGCAGATCCTGTTGGCCAACCCACGCGGCTTTTGTGCAGGCGTTGACCGCGCTATCAGCATTGTTGAAAATGCGCTCGCCATCTACGGCGCGCCGATCTACGTACGACACGAAGTGGTGCATAACCGCTACGTGGTGGACAGCCTGCGCGAACGCGGCGCGATCTTTATCGAGCAGATTAGCGAAGTGCCGGACGGCGCTATCCTGATCTTCTCCGCCCACGGCGTGTCTCAGGCCGTCCGCAACGAAGCGAAAAGCCGCGATCTCACGGTGTTCGACGCGACCTGTCCGCTTGTCACCAAAGTGCATATGGAAGTGGCGCGCGCCAGCCGTCGTGGCGAAGAGTCGAGTCTGATTGGCCACGCTGGCCACCCGGAAGTGGAAGGCACCATGGGCCAGTACAGCAACCCGAAAGGCGGCATGTACCTGGTCGAGTCGCCGGAGGACGTGCTGACGCTGACGGTGAAAGACGAAAGCAAGCTGTCGTTTATGACCCAGACCACGCTCTCGGTGGACGACACCTCCGACGTCATCGACGCGCTGTGCGAGCGCTTCCCGAAAATCGTCGGTCCGCGTAAAGACGATATCTGCTATGCCACCACCAACCGTCAGGAAGCGGTGCGATCGCTCACCCAGCAGGCCGACGTGGTGCTGGTGGTCGGCTCGAAAAACTCGTCCAACTCCAACCGTCTGGCCGAACTGGCGCAGCGGATGGGGAAAGCCGCCTATCTGATTGACGACGCGGCGGACATTCAGGAAGCGTGGGTGAAAGATGCGGCCTGCGTCGGCGTCACCGCCGGGGCCTCCGCGCCGGATATCCTGGTGCAGAACGTGATTGCGCGTCTGCAGTCGCTGGGCGGCGGCGAGGCCATCACCCTTGAAGGCCGTGAAGAGAACATTGTTTTCGAAGTGCCGCGCGAGCTGCGTGTGGATGTTCGTGAAGTGGAATAAATTAATCCTCCCGCGAATGTGAAAAAATGCCAGGCTTAACGTCTGGCATTTTTTTAGGGAGAAATCATGCGTCTACCTATTTTCCTGGATACCGATCCCGGTATCGACGATGCCGCGGCAATTGCCGCCGCGCTGTTTGCCCCCGAGCTGGATCTCCAGCTGATGACCACCGTTGCCGGCAACGTCTCGGTGGAAAAAACCACCCGTAACGGCCTGCAGCTCCTGCATTTCTGGGGGGCTGACGTGCCGTTAGCGCAGGGGGCCGCCGCGCCGCTGGTGCGCCCGCTGCGCGACGCCGCCTCGGTTCACGGCGAGTCGGGTATGGAAGGCTACGATTTTGTCGAACATAACCGCCAGCCGCTGGCGAAACCGGCATTTCAGGCCATTCGCGATGCGCTGATGCACGCGCCGCAGCCGATCACGCTGGTGGCTATCGGCCCGCTCACCAATATTGCGCTGCTGCTGACGCAGTATCCGGAATGCCGCTTCAACATCCGCCGTCTGGTGATGATGGGCGGCTCCGCCGGGCGCGGTAACTTTACCCCTAATGCCGAATTCAATATCGCCATTGACCCGGAAGCCGCGGCGCTGGTGTTCCGCAGCGGTCTGGACATCGTGATGTGCGGGCTGGACGTGACCAATCAGGCCACGCTAACGCCGAACTATCTGGCCGCGCTGCCTGCACTGAACAAAACCGGCGGCATGCTCCACGCGCTGTTCAGCCACTACCGCAGCGGCAGTATGCAGAGCGGCCTGCGGATGCACGACCTGTGCGCCATCGCCTGGCTGGTACGCCCAGAACTGTTTACGCTGCAAAATTGCTTTGTGGCGGTGGAAACGCAGGGGCAATACACCGCGGGCACGACGGTGGTCGATATCGAAGAGCGCCTCGGGCAACCGGCCAACGCGCAGGTGGCGCTGGCGCTGGACGTCGAGGGTTTCCGCGAGTGGGTGGCTGAGGTGTTTGCCCGCGCGCCGTAACGGTAGACTCCCTGCATTGATGACCATAGACGAGCGGCTCATTGATGCAGGGCGACGGTGCTCATACAGCCCTGTGACTTCAGGCTTACGACACTTTTCGGCGATAGATTCTTTCCGGTCTGCCCACTTTCCCATAGCTGATTTCCGCTTCCAGCTGGTTGTTTTTGACGCACTGTTCGAGATAGCGCCGTGCCGTTGTTTTGCTGCTGCCAAGGAGGCGCGCCAGCGAATCGGCCGTATGCACGGCTTGTACGTCGTCAAATATCTGGAGTACGCGGCTAAGCGTATTCTCATCGATTCCACGCAATCCTCCGGTGGGTTCATTGAGATGTTCTTTCGCCTGGATATTAAATAATGCGTCAACGTGCGTCTGGCTGGCCTGTTCGCTGGAGCGTAGCGAACTGCGATACCGGGCGAAGCGCTCCAGCGTATGCTGGAGCCTCTGGTAATGCACCGGCTTAATGAGGTAATCGAATACGCCCATCCGCAGCGCTTCGCTGATGGTATCCATATGATTATCCGCGGTAATAAAAATAATGCGGCCGCTGTACTGGGTATTAAATGTGTGGCGAATCAAATCGATGCCTTTGCCATCGGGCAGAAAATTGTCCAGCAAAATAAGCTCAGGCTGATAAAGACGGATCTGTTTTTTTGCGCTTTCGACTTTGTCAGCAATGCCGATGACATGAAACTGTGGTGATTGTTTGAAGGTATCCACCAGAATTTCCGCCAGCATCGGTTCATCTTCAATAATGAGGGTTGAAATGCTATCCATTATTTTTTTCTCTGGTAAAAGGAATGTACAGGGTAAAAATGGTGCCGCGAGGAATATTGTTATCAACGATAATGTTGCCGTTGGCCTGCTCGATGTAACTACGCACCAGCCATAAGCCAATGCCGTGATCGCCGCTGTCGTGGCTGGTCACGCCGCGCTCGAAAATATGCTGGCGAATTTTTTTATTAATTCCGCATCCCTGGTCGGCTATTTCTATGATGACTTCTTTGCCTTCACTATTAATCAAACACTCAATCTGCCGTGAACAGGGCGGGCTCAGCAGCGTCGCATTGTAGGCGTTGTCGAGCAAATTACCGACAATAGAAATCCACTCATTGTGTGAGAGTGAGGCGGGAAGATGTTCTACATAACAGCCCGGATCGAATATTAGCTCAAGCCCCAATTCTTTCGCCCGGTAATACTTACCGATAAGTAACCCCGCCATATGATGATCTTTAAAGTTCTGCGCAATAAAATCGAGGACCTTCTGATGGCTTTCTGATTGTTGCTGGATAAGCGCCAGCGCATTATCGTAGCGCTTAAGAAACAGCAGCCCAGCGATGGTGGAAATAAGGTTGCGGTGCTCGTGCTGGACGGCCCGTAGGTTGTCGGCATATTGCTGTATCTGGCTTAGCTGCAGGCTTAACGTATTAATATCATCTTTACTGCGGAAACTGATGACCCAGCCTTGTGGCTGGCTGTTCAGGATCACCGCCATCCGGCTGGCAATGACTTTGATATCGTTGAAGGTGACGATTTCATCTTTTTTATTTTTCTGCGGTGCATCATAAAAAAGGCTTCGGGCCGAACGACGCTATTGATGGCGTTGCCGATAAGCTCAGACTCCGGCAGGCTCAGGTTGAGCATACGTCGTGCGGTTTGATTGATGGCCGTGATGCGATGCTGTGAGTCAATGGCGATAAGCCCCTCAAACACCGACTCAAAAAGCACGCTTTGCTGGATGAGCAGCTGTGACAGCTGCTGTGGTTCCATATCCAGCATCTGTTTTTTAATGTGCAGTGAAAAGCGGCGTGCGCAGTAAAGTAGCAGGAGTAATAAGATAGCCATCGGAAAAAGCAGGGAGCCAATTTGCAGGTTGAGCCAGCTCTCCAGCTGTTCGAGGGTATAACCCACGGAAACGATACCGAGCACTTTCCCCGTACTGTCCTGAATCGGCGATTTACCCCGCAGTGACGAGCCTAACGATCCCTTACGGACAGAGACATAGCTTTTCGCCTGATAAAGTGCGTCATCGCTGTCACCGCCTTCCATGTACTGGCCGATTTCATCCGGATTAACATGGTACAGGCGCAGGCCTTTTTCATCGCCAACGGTGATATAAGTAGCGTCGGAAAATGAACGCATCGGATCGATCAGGGCTTTTATTCGTTGCAGATCGTGTTCTTTAACCGCCTCGACAAGTTCAGGCATGGCGGAGATTTGCATGGCCTGGATCAGCGCACGTTGCCCCACCTGATAGTGCAGGCGTTCTTCGGTAATACTGGTGAGGTAACCGGTGATTGCCAGCATGACGATCGTCGAGGTAAACAGAATGAGCAAAAAGATCCTGTTCTGGAACGATCGTCTGGCAAACCATTGATTAATTTTACGAATAAACATATCTCTGTAAGAAATTAAATGACGCATTGTCTGTGATTCGCCGCAGCTGGCGTTGTGCCAGTTCCTGTTTTTCGTGTTTTAGGAAAACATTTGAATAAAAATGGGATACGACGCGCGTATCCCATTGGTTATTACATCGCCAGCACGTACTTCAGCATCACGCCCGCCGCAATCGCCGAGCCAATCACCCCCGCCACGTTCGGGCCCATCGCGTGCATCAGCAGGAAGTTCTGCGCGTCCGACTCCAGCCCCACCTTGTTCGATACCCGCGCCGCCATCGGCACCGCCGAGACGCCCGCCGAGCCGATCAGCGGGTTGATTTTGTTTTTGCTGAACACGTTCATCAGCTTCGCCATCAGCACCCCGGCGGCGGTGCCGATACCAAACGCAATCACCCCCAGCAGCAGAATGCCCAGCGTCTGCGGCTGCAGGAACTTGTCCGCCACCAGCTTAGCCCCCACCGACAGGCCGAGGAAAATGGTGACGATGTTGATCAGCCCGTTCTGCACCGTGTCGCTCAGGCGTTCCACCACGCCGCTTTCGCGCATCAGATTGCCGAAGCAGAACATCCCCAGCAGCGGCGCGGCGTCCGGCAGCAGCAGCGCCACCAGCAGCAACAGCACCACCGGGAAGAGGATTTTTTCCCGTTTGCTGACGGTACGCAGTTGCACCATGCGGATCTGCCGCTCTTTCTCGCTGGTCAGCGCGCGCATAATCGGCGGCTGGATCAGCGGCACCAGCGCCATATACGAGTAAGCCGCCACCGCGATCGCCCCCAGCAGCTCCGGCGCCAGCTTGCTCGACAGGTAAATCGCCGTCGGGCCGTCCGCGCCGCCGATGATGCCTATCGCCGCCGCCTGCGGCAGGGTGAAGTGGATGAAGCCGAAGTAGTTCAGCGTCAGCGCCCCCAGCACGGTGGCGAAGATGCCGAACTGCGCCGCCGCGCCGAGCAGCAGCGTGCGCGGGTTGGCCAGCAGCGGGCCGAAGTCGGTCATCGCGCCGACGCCCATAAAGATGACCAGCGGCGCGACGCCGGAGCCAATCGCCACCTTATAGAACAGCGCCAGCACCCCCGGCGTGTAGCCCATGTCCACCGCCAGATTCTCCATCTGGCCCTGCACCGACGGCAGCGCCAGCGCTAACGCTTCCTTGATGGCGTGCACGTCCGGCGCGCAGTTAAGCTTCGCGGCAATCACCGCCAGCTGCCCGGCGTCGTGATGCGCCAGCAGACTTTCCAGCGCGGTGAGGGCCATGCCCGCCTCCGGGATGTTGGAGAGCAGGCCGCCGAAGCCAATCGGCAGCAGCAGCAGCGGCTCAAACTTCTTCGCTATCGCCAGCCACAGCAGCAGCAGGCTGACCAGCAGCATGATGGCCTGACCCGCGCCGAGGTGCATCAGCCCCATGCCCTGAAACAGGGCGTTCAGACTTTCCATTTCCGCTCTCCGTTACGCCAGCTGCATCAGGGTGTCGCCCACCGCCACCGCATCCCCGGCTTTCACCGCGATACCGCGTACCGTGCCCGCCTGCGCGGCGCGGATTTCGGTCTCCATCTTCATGGCTTCCAGAATCAGCAGCACGTCGCCTTCCGCCACGCTCTGGCCTTCGGTGGCTATCACTTTCCAGATATTGCCCGCCAGCGGCGCGGTAACCGGCGTACCTGCGCCCGCCGGAGCCGGAGCCGCGACCGGCGCGGACGCGGAGAGCTGGCTGATATCGCCGCCGTCGCTGACCTTCACCACAAAGGCTTTGCCTTCCACTTCCACGGTGTAGATGCCGGAGGTGGCCGGTTTTGCCGCCGGGGCCGGTTTCGCGCTTTCCACCTGCGGAACGGCCTCAAACGCCGCCGGGTTATGGCGGTTTTCCAGGAACTTCATCCCCGGCTGCGGGAACAGCGCCACGGTCAGCACGTCGTCAATGGCGTTATCGGCCAGGCGGATGCCTTTTTCCTGCGCCTGACGGGTGATGTCGGCCTCCAGCGCCGCCAGCTCCGGCTGCAGTAAATCCGCCGGGCGGCAGGTTACCGGTTCCGCGCCTTCCAGCACCCGCGCCTGCAGCGCCGCGTTCACCGGGGCCGGGGTGTGGCCGTATTCGCCTTTCAGAATGCCCGCCGTCTCTCTGGCGATGGTTTTGTAGCGCGCGCCGGTCAGCACGTTGAGCACCGCCTGGGTGCCGACAATCTGCGAGGTGGGGGTGACCAGCGGGATAAAGCCGAGGTCCTCGCGCACGCGGGGGATTTCCGCCAGCACCAGGTCCAGCTTGTCCGCCGCGTTCTGCTGCTTCAGCTGGCTTTCGAGGTTGGTGAGCATCCCGCCGGGCACCTGGGCCACCAGAATGCGGCTGTCATAGCCTTTCAGCTGGCCTTCGAAGGCGTGGTATTTTTTGCGCACCTCGCGGAAGTACGCGGCGATGCTCTCCAGTTTGTTGATATCCAGCCCGGTGTCGTGCTCCGTGCCGGCGAGCGTCGCCACCAGCGCTTCAGTGGCCGGGTGGCCGTAGGTGGCACTCATCGAGGAGATGGCGGTATCCACGCCGTCGACGCCCGCTTCGATAGCCTTCAGCAGCGCCATCTCCGCCATCCCGGTGGTGGCGTGGCAGTGCAGGTGCAGACGCACGTCGTAGCGTTTTTTGATTTCGCTGACCAGCTCATACGCCGCCACCGGCGTGAGAATGCCGGACATATCCTTGATGGCAATCGAGTCGACGCCGGTCTCCAGCAGCTGTTCGGTCAGGTCCAGCCAGGTCTGTAAGGTATGCACCGGGCTGGTGGTGTAGGAGAGCGTGCCCTGCGCATGCGCCCCGTGGCTGCGCACCGCCTGCAGGGCGGCTTTCATATTGCGCGGGTCGTTCATGGCGTCGAAGACGCGGAACACGTCCATGCCGTTTTTCACCGTGCGTTCGACGAAGCGCGCCACCACGTCATCGGCGTAGTGGCGATAGCCGAGCAGGTTCTGGCCGCGCAGCAGCATCTGCAGCGGGGTTTTCGGCATGGCTTTTTTCAGCTCGCGCAGGCGGACCCACGGGTCTTCGCCGAGAAAGCGGATACAGGCGTCAAAGGTGGCGCCGCCCCAGCACTCGAGCGAGCCGTAGCCGACGTCGTCGAGCTGTGCGGCGATGGGCAGCATGTCATCAAGACGCAGGCGGGTGGCAAACAGGGACTGGTGGGCGTCGCGCAGGACGACATCGGTAATGGCAACGGTCATGGGTTCCTCCGTGAATTAAACATGAAGACGGTGATGGTGAATGGCGGCGGCAATCACCGGCTTTAAGCGGGTGAAATCGTCCACGACGGGCGCGG
>NZ_JBKDZH010000101.1:0-28878 GCF_047971185.1 Kluyvera sp. | reverse complement strand
GGCGTTGGCGCGCACGCCCATGCCCGCCGCTTTAATATTGGTTTCATTATTCACCGTAACCCGCGAATAGTTTGCCGAGAGTTCCCGTCCCAGGTTGATGCCATCGGAACTGTAGGCGCTGGTTGTCGCCTTGTAATTTTCAATGACAATATTACCGCCACCGTTTTTGGTATGGATGCCATCGGATAACATCCCGGCAGTGTTAACGGTGAGATCGTTAAACTTGTAATTTTCACCGTTCATATAGATAGCCCAGCCTTTCAGCCCGCTGGTTGACGCTATCGCATTGGTGGTGATAACGACTTCATCATAGTTGGTATAGTCGCTGTTGTTGCCGTTCGTATTACCGGATGAATAGTAATAGAGGGTGTTATTCGCATTTAACGTGTCGGCATACACGGCGGTCGCACTGATATTTGCCGCCAGCAATGCGACGGTGATGCACAGCGCTAACTTCCTGGGTTTTAAGGGTATCGGCATCATAATAAACTCCTTATTATCTTCCTTTAGTGTTGTTGCCAGAATTTGTTATTAATATTTAATTGATGCATAGAGCCACCTGCTTAATAAGCAACAGGAGACCGTTCATGGCGTGTTCGCATGATTTTTTAAAACTATTGTTTATTCATTCATTAAATTCAGATTGCAGGCCTCCCTCACCCCGCAAGGCGATCGCCATAACAATGGAAATAAATTATTCGTTTACATTTAAAGTGCGTGTGAAAAGCGAAACAGCGTATTAATATCAGCGCCCATTTTCTTCTCCGCGCGACGCTTGGCGGCATACACCGTGCGAATGTCTACATGGAGTTGATCGGCCAGCTGATTACAGGCCTCACCCGCTATCAGCGCCTTCAGCACATCAAACTCCAGCGTCGATAGCGCTTCCCCACGGAAGAAGACATCGCGTCGGTAGATAAATCTTTTTCTGAGCTTCTCACAGGCCGTATTCAGCGTATCCTGATGATAGATAATCAGGAAGATATCCTTAGAATGCTTAAACCAATAGTTCGCCAATGGCCTGAGGTGTTTATCGCATACAATAACGATCTTTAGTTTTGTCTCGCGTAAATAATCTATCCACTTTTTATTAGTAAAAAAACGCAGATAGCTGATAGAAAAATCGACAAAAATACAGCCGAGGTACAAATAGTTATAGCTTTGCTTAAGAAGCCCTTCCATGATCCCCAGAGAAAAATAGCCGCTGGTCTCCGGCCAGGTACAAAAACAATAGCTCTGGCAAAATGCAACGCGCAGAGAGGCGTTGGGCTTAACCTCACAGTTTGAAGGGCAACTCATACAGTTGATTCTTCCACAATCATTATTTAGCGACGTCATTGTCCCCTCCTTATCCGTGATCGAATAATTTCATCGAGGTAAAATATTGTCAATATGCATTTCTGAGCCATGTTTTTATAAAAATGACAGTTGAACAATATTCCTATTCAACGAAGAGTTAGTGAAAGATAACCATGCGGAAATAAAGAGGAAAGCAGGCGGAAGAATATCTTCCGGGTAAGCATCCAGGAATATTACGAATGTAAATCAGATTAATACAACAAAAATACTCTACGGGACAATTAATCATGAGATAAATCATTCATAACAATATAATCACGACAGGCAACGATGAATATTAATCATCATACAGAAATCGCATCAGGAATAGAAAAAATAATACAAAAATGGGGTTACAAATAAAAAGTGGAGCGTTGAACGCTCCACTTTTTATTATTACAGGGCGTCAGTGACGATTCTGGCGGCGGCGGCAAGCACATCACGACGGCTTTCCGCTTTCTGTTCCGGCTGGGTAAAGTAGGTCACCAGCACGAGCGGCGCGCGTCCCTGTGGCCAGATGACCGCAATGTCATTGGTGGTGCCGTAATCACCGCTGCCGGTTTTATCCCCGACCACCCAGGATTTTGGCAGACCAGCCTGAATACTGGCCGCACCGGTGGTGTTGCCCTTCAGCCACGTCACCAGCTGCGCGCGCTGGGTTTCGCCTAGCGCGTTACCTAACGTCAGATGGCGGAGCGTCTGTGCCATTGCCAGCGGCGTAGTGGTATCACGCGGGTCGCCGGGAATCGCCGTATTGAGCGTCGGCTCGGTACGGTCGAGGCGGAAGGTGCGATCGCCGATAGCACGCGCAAACGCCGTCACCTCGCCAGGCCCACCGAGATGAGTAATCAGCTTATTCATGGCGGTATTATCGCTGTATTGCAGCGCCGCCGCGCTGAGCTCCGCCAGCGTCATCGTACCGTTAACGTGCTTTTCGGCTATCGGATTGTAGTTCGTCAGGTCTGACAATTTGATCTCAACACGCTGATTTAACAGATCCTTATCCGCCTCGCTCTGTTTGAGCACCGCCGCCGCCGCCATCACCTTGCTGGTACTGCACATGGCAAAACGTTCGTCGGCGCGGTAGAGCGTCTGGGCGTTATTGGCGGTATCAATCAGCGCCACCCCCAACCGCCCACCGCTACTTTTTTCCAGCGCCGCCAGCTGCTGCTGAACATCCTTCGTCTGCGCATACAGCGGCGCGCTGCCCAACAGCAGCGGAATACACGCTGCTGCCATTAACATTGTCCGCTGAACGATCGTTCCCACCATCTCTGACTCCTGAAAAATTGCATTCGTGTGGGTGAAGTATTCACAGTCAGCACAAAAAGTAAAAAATAAAACGCCCTAACCTTCTCAGCGAACACTGTAGCGACAAAACCAGGAGAAAAGCATTTTCGGAATAACGCCAGAAAAATAGGCGTAAAATCAATGTGGTTAATGAGGATAAAAGTGGGAAAATGAGCGTCGCCAGAATGAAATTTATTACCGTATGAAATTAAAGTGTCGCCGAATCACGACAGTCGTAAGTAACTAAAAATTAATAAAAAAATCCCTCTTGTCTCCCTCATTTTTTAGGCGTACATTAGCGCCATCTGGAGCACAACAGCACAGAATTTCTGAGGTGATGCCAGCCGCGAAAGACGTCCGTTTTTTTCGTCGGTTGTTACCAACTCGCAGTACTACTACCGTTCATGAAAGCGTAGAAGAAAGATACGCGGAGAGCTGAGTCGTGAAATATTTCTTTATGGGCATTTCCTTTATGGTCATCGTTTTTGCCGGTACGTTTGCCCTGATGATCTAGTCGCTAAAAAAGCAAAAAAAAACAGGAGCCATCCGGCTCCTGTTTGCGTTTCTGCGCCGGGGAAATTACCCCGCCGATTTGTGTTCTGACGGCAGCAGACCGTCGGCGCGGAACATCGATTTAATACCGCGCACCGCCTGACGAATGCGATCGCGGTTCTCAATCAACGCAAAACGCACGTGGGTATCGCCATAGTCGCCAAAACCGATGCCCGGCGAAACGCACACTTTGGCGTCCTGCAGCAGCTTCCTGGCGAACTCGAGCGAGCCCATCGCCGCGTACTGTTCGGGAATCTTAGCCCACACGTACATCGAGGCCTTGGGCATTTCAACCATCCAGCCCGCTTCATGCAGCCCTTTCACCAGCACGTCGCGGCGACGTTTATACTGCGCGGCGATATCGTGGACGCACTGCTGGTCTCCTTCCAGCGCGGCAATCGCCGCCACCTGCAGCGGAGTAAAGGTACCGTAATCGTGGTAGCTCTTAATCCGCGCCAGGGCGTTAACCAGCGTCTTATTCCCGACCATAAAGCCAATACGCCAGCCTGCCATATTGTAGCTTTTTGACAGCGTGAAAAACTCTACCGCTACGTCGCGCGCACCGGGCACCTGCATAATCGACGGCGCTTTCCAGCCGTCGTAAACGATATCCGCGTAGGCCAGATCATGCACCACCAGCACGTCATAGCGTTTAGCCAGCGCAACCACTTTTTCGAAGAACTCCAGCTCAACGCACTGGGCGGTTGGGTTTGACGGGAAGCCGAGGATCATCATCTTCGGTTTCGGGTAGCTTTCGCGAATCGCGCGTTCCAGCTCGTTAAAGAAATCGACGCCTTCCACCAGCGGGACGGAACGTACCTGCGCGCCGGCAATCACCGCGCCGTAAATATGAATCGGGTAGCTCGGGTTCGGCACCAGTACGGTGTCGCCATGATCGAGGGTAGCGAGCATCAGGTGCGCCAGCCCCTCTTTCGAGCCAATGGTGACGATCGCTTCGCTTTCCGGGTCGATCGCTACGTCATACCGATCCTGATACCAGCGCGAAATAGCGCGGCGCAGGCGCGGGATGCCGCGTGACGTTGAGTAACCATGGGTATCCGGGCGCTGGGCCACGGTGCAGAGCTTTTCGACAATGTGCGCAGGCGTGGCGCCGTCTGGGTTCCCCATGCTGAAATCAATAATATCTTCGCCGCGCCGACGCGCAGCCATCTTCAGTTCAGCGGTAATATTAAAAACATACGGGGGTAAACGATCGATACGCGTAAAACGGCGTTCAGAGCTGGAATCAGCCATAGGTTCCTCAGGATTACGTTAGCGCCCGAACCGTTCGAGCGACGCTGCCACCGATGTGGCATGAACAGAAAATAACCTGAAAAAATTGACGCTGTCGAGGGGTAAGTAAAAAAATATTTCCGCAGCTAAAAGAGGAACGTTCAAAAACGAGAAGCATTCATGTTTATGAGCAATAAGCGAAAAATAAAACATAAAAACAACAATATATTATCTATTGTGTTTCATTGCCTCGCGGTCGGAGTGACATAAATTCGCCATCCCTTCCAGCTAAAACCCTTTGCCAATCAATCCCCTTTTAAAATCATGGTTTTTCCCTATTCCCCGTACTGCTGGTCATCTGCCGTCGGGTTACTTATCATAAGATTTTCCTGAAAACATTCGGCGCTCCCCATGCACGAAATATTCGATATGCTGCTCGCGGTCTTCGACCGGGCCGCATTAATGCTGATTTGCCTCTTTTTCCTGATCCGTATCCGGCTGTTCCGCGAACTGCTACACAAAACCGCCCACACGGCGAAAGAACTGCTGGCGGTAAGCGTTATCTTCTCGATGTTTGCCATCTTCAGCACCTGGTCCGGCGTGCCGGTTGAAGGCTCGCTGGTGAACGTGCGTATCATCGCGGTGATGTCGGGCGGTATCCTCTTTGGGCCGTGGGTCGGCGGGATAGTGGGGATCATCGCCGGGGTCCACCGCTATCTCATTGACGCGGGTAGCGTCACCGCCGTTCCGTGCTTTATCACCAGCATTATTGCCGGGATCCTGTCGGGGCTGATCAACCGCCGGGTGCCGAAAGAGCTGCACTGGAAGATCGGTATTCTCGGCGGCATGCTGTGTGAAACCCTGACCATGATTCTGGTGATCGTCTGGGCGCCCAGCATCGCGCTCGGCGTCGATATCGTGTCAAAAATCGGCATTCCGATGATTGCCGGCAGCGTATGTATCGGTTTTATCGTCCTGCTGGTGCAGAGCGTTGAGGGTGAAAAAGAGGCCAGCGCGGCGCGCCAGGCCAAGCTGGCACTGGATATCGCCAACAAAACGCTGCCGCTGTTTCGTCAGATTAACAGCGACACCCTGCGGCAGATTTGCGACATCATCCGTCAGGACATTCGCGCTGACGCGGTCGCCATCACCAATACCGACCGCGTGCTGGCCTACGTCGGCGTTGGGGAAGATAACTACCACAACAATGATGACTCGATCAGCCCCGTCACCCGCCAGGCGATCAACAACGGTAAAATCATCATTAAAAACAATGATGAAGCCTACCGCACGCCGGAAATCCACTCGATGCTGGTTATCCCGCTGTCGGAAAAAGGCGTGATCACCGGTACGCTGAAGATCTACTACTGCCACGCGCACCAGATCACCTCATCCTTACAGGAGATGGCCATCGGGCTGTCGCAGATAATCTCTACGCAGCTGGAAGTCTCCCGCGCCGAGCAGCTGCGCGAGATGGCAAATAAGGCAGAGCTGCGCGCGCTACAGAGCAAAATCAATCCTCATTTCTTGTTTAACGCGCTGAACGCCATTTCGTCTTCCATTCGCCTCAATCCGGACACCGCGCGGCAGCTGATTTTCAATCTATCGCGCTACCTGCGCTATAACATTGAATTGAAAGACGATGAGCAGATTGATATCCGCCGGGAGCTGTACCAGATTAAGGACTACATCGCCATTGAACAGGCGCGCTTTGGCGACAAGCTGACGGTGATCTACGATATTGATGACGAAGTGAACTGCGTGATCCCGAGCCTGCTGATCCAGCCGCTGGTCGAGAACGCCATCGTGCACGGCATCCAGCGCAGCAAAGGTAAAGGCGTGGTGACCATCAGCATTGCCGAGTCCGGCAACCGCGTGCGCATTGGCGTGCGCGATACCGGGCCGGGTATCGACCCGCAGGTGGTGGCGCGCGTGGAGGCCAACGAGATGCCGGGCAATAAGATTGGCCTGTTGAACGTCCATCATCGGGTTAAACTGCTGTACGGCGAAGGTCTGCACATACGTCGCCTCGATCCAGGCACGGAAATCGCGTTCTATATTCCTAACCAGCGCACCTCCGTTCCGGCGGCCGCCACCTTATTGCCCTAACCCGGAGTAACCATGAAAGTCATCATTGTTGAAGATGAATTCCTGGCACAACAGGAGTTGACCTGGCTGATTCAGCAGCACAGCCAGATGGAGATTGTTGGTACCTTTGACGACGGTCTGGACGTGCTGCGTTATTTGCAGCACAACAAAGTGGACGCCATTTTCCTCGATATCAACATTCCCTCGCTGGACGGCGTGCTGCTGGCGCAAAACATCAGCCAGTTCGCCCACAAGCCGTTCATCATCTTTATCACCGCGTGGAAAGAACATGCGGTTGAAGCCTTTGAGCTGGAAGCGTTCGACTACATTCTCAAACCGTATCAGGAAACACGCATCGTCAGCATGCTGCAAAAGCTGGAAGCGGCCTGGCAACAGCAGCAGTCGAGCGTTGTCGGCGGCAGCCCCAGCGCGCCGCGTGAAAACGACACCATCAACCTGGTGAAAGATGAACGCATCATCGTGACCCCCATCAGCGATATCTACTACGCTGAAGCCCACGAAAAAATGACCTTCGTCTATACCCGCCGCGAGTCGTACGTGATGCCGATGAACATCACCGAATTTTGCAGCAAGCTGCCGAGCAGCCACTTTTTCCGCTGCCATCGTTCGTTCTGCGTGAACCTGGATAAAATTCGCGAGATTGAGCCGTGGTTTAATAACACCTACATTCTGCGTCTGCGCGACCTTGAATTTCAGGTGCCGGTCAGCCGCAGTAAGGTGAAAGAGTTTCGGCAGATAATGCACTTATAGGTAGAATCGCAATCCTTTTTTCCGGCGCCAGTCTGGGATGACGCCGGAAAATAGAGGGGGATTACCCGCGCTACGCGACTCGCTTTTCCTGACCGCGCAGGAAGGATAAAGGTCCCGGGCCGCTGAGGGTGAACACCGAAATAAACGTAAAGCCTAAAGCAATCAGGCCCAGCACCAGATACGCGCCCTGGAAACCAATGCTTTCATACATGTTACCCGCAAATACCGACATAAAGATCATCGCCAGCTGTTTGAAGAAGCAGAAACACACCAGATAAATCGTGGCGGAGAAACGGACTTCAAACTGACTGGTAATATATTTAAAGCAGCCAACAATCAGGAACGGAACTTCAAACATATGTAACGTTTTGAGGACTACCACTTCCCACGCCGAAGTCGCAAACGACGATCCCACAATGCGCACCGACATAATCGTCCCGGCCAGCAGAAGCGCGTTCTTCCCGCCGATACGATTCACAATCAGAGGCGCAAAAAACATAATGGTGGCGTTCAGCAATTCGCCCATCGTGGTGACATAACCGAATACCCGAGTCCCCTGTTCACCGGAAGCGAAGAAAGAGGTAAAGAAATTCGCGAACTGCTGGTCAAATACATCATAAGTGCAGGAAACGCCGACGACATACAGGGAAAGGAACCACAGTTTTGGCTGTTTAAATAACTCCAGCGCAAGCTTCAGATTAAACGCGGTATGATTCGCGCCCACCGCATCGGCAACCGATGCGGATGCTGAGGTATCCGTTTTGGCAAAGAACAGTAACAGCGCCAGAATGACCGCGCAGCCTGAGCCTAGCCAGAAAACAAATTCGTTATTAATGGTGAACATAATACCGACAATCGAGGCACAGAGCGCCCAGCCGACGCAGCCAAACATGCGCGCACGGCCAAATTCGAAGTTACTGCGGCGGCTCACCTTTTCAATGTAGGCTTCAATCGCCGGTGCGCCAGCATTATAGATAAACCCGAGATAAATACCGCCGACGATCGACCCGAGTAAAATATTAAACTGCAGCAGCGGGCCGAAGACATAAATAAAGAACGGCGCAAACATCACCAGCATGCCGGTAATCACCCATAACAGATGCTTACGCAGGCCAAGCTTATCGGAGAGCAGACCAAAGATGGGCTGGAACAACAAAGAGAACAGTGAAATACAGGCAAAAATGATGCCGGTATCGCCTTTGCTGATGTTGTTGATGTCATGCAGCCAGATGGGGAAAAATGGGAAATAGGCCCCCATGATGAAAAAGTAAAAGAAGAAGAAAAAGCCAAATACCCAGAAGTTAGTATTTTTTAAATAATTCATTCGGACATCCTTTAGGCGCTTTTTGGGCTGCGCTCAACCTGAGCTCTGTTTCAGGTAGGCGTAGGAGACAAGCCCACATAAAGCCGAAATATGGGTGATAGGGAGAGCCTAAAGGCTGTCACCCCGTATGGAACCCCTCACTCCTCATACACGAAGGCGGGTTCCATTAGCCGCTGGCGTACCAGCACAATACCGTTAATGCTAGAAAATTGTGAGCGAGTAAAAACACATCTCAGGGGAATGAAGCAGCGGAACAGTACGTGATACTCAATGATTCCACGCCGCGCATCGCGCCAGCCAACACATCACCTTAAAGTGACCAGAGGATACTGAACAGCCCCGGCGTCATTTTGCGATACCTGGCACGCCAATATTGTTATCCGCTCACAATTCATATAAAGATACGTAAAGCAGGGGAAAGCTGTAAAGCGTAGTGAGCCCAATAGGTGAACTGACTCACATTAATACGGAAATAGCGAAATGTCCCATCGGCCTCCCCCTGTGGCACCGGACACGGACGAAAAAAAACCGCGTAGATACGCGGTTTTAGAGGTAGAAGACGTGCTATCCGTTACAGCACCTGACCCAGCGTCTGACGCAGGTGCGCGCCGGAGCCCAGCAGGCCCGGATTATCATGGACAATCAGGTACACCGGGATGGGGTGCACGTAGTCTTTGAAACGGCCTTTATCTTCAAACCCGCCGCGGAAACCAGAGGCTTTAAAGAACTCGAGGAAGCGTGGCACGATGCCGCCCGCAATGTACACGCCACCAAAGGTGCCCAGCGTCAACGCCAGATCGCCGCCGAAACGCCCCATGATCACGCAGAACAGCGACAGCGCGCGACGACAGTCGGTGCAGGAATCGGCAAGGGCGCGTTCGGTAATGTCTTTCGGCTGGTAGTTTTCCGGCACGCGGTTGTCCGCCTTGACGATCGCGCGGTACAGGTTCACCAGCCCCGGGCCGGAAAGCACGCGCTCGGCGGAAACGTGGCCAATCTCTTCGCGCAGCACCTCGAGGATAATCCCCTCTTCTTCGCTGTTTGGCGCAAAGTCCACGTGGCCGCCTTCGCCCGGCAGGCTTACCCAGCGTTTATCCACGTGCACCAGGTGGGCAACGCCCAGGCCGGTGCCCGCGCCGTAAACGGCGATCGGCTTGCCTTCCACCGGCTCGGTGCCGCCGAACTGGATCAGATGCTCTTTTTTCAGCATCGGGATCGCCATTGAAACGGCGGTGAAATCGTTGATGATTTCCAGGTGCGCAAACCCGAGATTCTTTTTCATTTCCGCAATGGAGAACTGCCAGGTGTGGTTGGTCATCGCCACCCAGTCGCCGGTAATCGGGCAAGCAATGGCGATACAACCGTCTTCCACCGACACGTTATGCTCGTCGAGATAGACGCGGACAACGGCTTCCAGGCTAGGGTAATCCAGGCCTGAATAGGTCTTGGCCTGCGAAATCTCACCGCTGGCAATATCGCACAATGCCAGACGCGCATTGGTGCCCCCAACATCACCCACTAAAGCAAACTTTGTCATTCCGTTACGGCTCCGCTAAAGTCAGAATAAATCTTTGCCACACTGTAAATTCAAGGCGCGTTAACAACAATGGCGATGACGTTAACGCCCCGGAATTATCGATCCAGGTCACATTTTTTGCGTATCTTTTAACGACTGTAGAACGGGATAACCTGTCTGGGCCGTATCGTTTCAGCACCATTTGCGCTGAACGTCTTCGCAGGAAAATGCAAAGTAACCTCAGCATTCAGCAAAAAGGATAAAACCATGCTCCACCCGCGAGCCCGAACGATGTTGCTGCTCTCCATCCCCGCGGTACTGATTGGCATCGCCTCCAGCCTGATTTTAATCGTGGTGATGAAAATCGCGGCGGTGCTTCAGAATCTGCTATGGCGCAACCTGCCGAACTCGCTCGGCATCGATATGCATTCATCATTATGGATTATCCTGATGCTGACCCTCACCGGCATCGCCGTAGGGTTGGTGATTCGCTATAGCCCGGGCCACGCGGGCCCCGATCCGGCCAGCGAGCCGCTGATCGGCGCGGCGGTTCCTGTCGGGCACCTGCCGGGGCTGACGATCGCCCTGATCCTCGGGCTGGCGGGCGGCGTAAGCCTGGGGCCGGAGCACCCGATAATGTCGGTCAATATTGCGCTGGCCGTCGCGCTGGGCGCACGCTTCTTCCCGCGGGTAAGCTCGCTTGACTGGACCATTCTCGCCGCCGCCGGCACCATCGGCGCGCTGTTCGGAACCCCGGTCGCCGCTGCGCTGATCTTCTCCCAGACGTTAACCAGCAGCAACGACGCGCCGCTGTGGGATCGCCTGTTTGCCCCGCTGCTGGCCGCCGCCGCCGGCGCGTTGACCACCGGAATGTTCTTCCACCCGCAGTTCTCGCTACCCATTGAGCACTATCAGACGATGCGCATCGTCGATATTTTCAGCGGCGCGATTGTGACTATTTTCGCCATCGCCATCGGCATGGTGGGCGTCTGGTGCCTGCCGCACCTGCATGCACTGGCTCACCGGCTGAAACACCCGGTGCTTATCCTCGGCGTTGGCGGCTTAGCGCTAGGGATTCTGGGCACCATTGGCGGCCCCATTACGCTGTTTAAAGGGCTGGACGAAATGCAGCAGTTGACGGTCGGGCAGAATTTTGGCGCCGGTGATTATATGCTCTTCGCGCTGACTAAACTGGCTGCGCTGGTGGTTGCCGCCGCCTGCGGCTTCCGCGGCGGCCGCATCTTCCCGGCGGTGTTTGTCGCCGTGTCATTGGGCCTGATGCTGCACGCGCACGTTGAAGCCGTTCCGGCCGCCATTACCGTCTCCTGTGCCATTATGGGGTTAGTGCTGGTGGTTACCCGCGATGCCTGGCTAAGTCTGTTCATGGCGGCCGTGGTAGTACCGGATACCACGCTGCTGCCGCTGCTGTGCATCGTGATGCTCCCCGCCTGGCTGCTGCTGGCGGGGAAACCGACGATGATGGTGCCGCGTCAGCGTAAAGACTAGCGGCCGCTGTTGCGCGCCTCCAGCGCCTCGGTGACGGCTTTGAGCAGCGGTGGGATGTCCATTTTGGGCAACATCACTTCCAGCAGCGTCAGCTTGTCGCCGCGCGCGGCGCGCGCCAGCGCTTCATCCAGCTGCGCGGCGTTGCTCACCTTCCAGCATTCGGCCTGACAATCAAGGTTGAGCGCCTGCGGCAGCTGGGTCCAGTTCCACAGGCTGATATCGTTATAGCGCTGCTCCGGCCCGTGAATCGCCCGCTCTACCGTATAGCCTTCATTATTGAGGAGCAGAATCAGCGGCCGCTGGCCATCGCGCAGCATCGAGCTAAGCTCCTGCACGGTCAGCTGCGCGGCACCATCGCCAACCACCAGCACCACGCGCCGATCCGGGCACGCCGTTTGCGCGCCAAACGCCGCGGGCAGCGTGTAGCCAATCGATCCCCACAGCGGCTGTACCAGCAGGCTGGTGCCGGTCGGCAGCGTCAGGGCCGCAATACCAAAGGCCGCCGTCCCCTGATCGCCCAGCACGATATCGCGCGGGCGAAGGTATTTTTCCAGCGTCTGCCAGAAGTGGCGCTGGGTCAGATGGCCGGTGTCCGCCACCGTCGCCAGGGAGACTCGCCGTTCAGCGGTGTGCCAGGGCGCAGACTCCTCGCTCAGCGCGATCAGCACGTTGACTGCCGCCTGCATATCAATACCGCTAAACCAGCGCGTACCGACACGCGCGGCAAACGGCTGCACTTCAATCGATTTTTCCTGCGCAATCCGGTGGGTAAAGCCCGCGGTGATGGTGTCGGTAAACAGGTGCCGATGCAGATAATCGCCTCCGCATCTTCAATGGCCTCCCGCGTTTGCGGCAGGCTCGCCCCACCGCTGTAAGTCCCGACAAACCCCGGCTGCTGTTCATCAAAAAGCCCTTTGCCCATCAGCAGCGTGGCGTGCGGAATGGGCAGCGCGCGCATCCACTGATTCAGTCTTGCCTGTAGGCCAAATCGCAGGGCCAGCACGTCCGCCAGCAGCGACACCTGTCGGCGACCCTCCAGCCATTTTCGCGCATGTTTAGCAAAACTACTCAGTTGAGCCGCATCCGTCACCGGCGCCGTGGCGATGAGAACGTTTTCCGCTTTTACCGTTGGCAGCGCGGCGACATCCGCCGGGAGCAGCAGGTAGCCCGGCCGACGATGGTGCATCACCGCCAGCAGAACACGGTCGATCTCCTGGCAGGCGTTGCGCGCCGTCAGCACGCCCTGGGCGATGGAGATTGGCGCACTCATCTGGCGGAAATGGTCAAAGTTGCCGTCCCCCAAGGTGTGGTGTAAGCATTCACCACGCTGCTGCGCGCCGGTACAGGGTGCACCGACGATATGCAGCAGCGGAACGTACTCGGCAAAGCTGCCGGCCACGCCGTTCAGCGCGCTGATTTCCCCGACGCCGTAGGTGGTGAGCAGCGCGCCGCAGCCCTGCATACGCGCATAGCCGTCGGCAGCATAGGCGGCATTCAGTTCGTTGGTGCAGCCTACCCAGCGTAGCGTGCGGTGAGCAATGACGTGGTCGAGGAACTGGAGATTGTAGTCTCCGGGAACGCCGAACAGACTCTCAACGCCGCACTCAGCAAGGCGGTCAAGCAGGTAATCTGCCACGGTATAGGACGAAGCCATGGTGCCACTCCTTCAGCCGGTTATTTCTTTGAGTATTGAAGAAGTGTTAAGCGTGTCCAGTATTGATAAGAAAGTCGTCTGGAAAGCAAATTTTACAGATTTCAGCAGTGTACGAGCCGGTGGACATTCGTTAGTGTAAGCGTATACACAACCGGATATTCTGGAGGACACAATGGTTTACCAGGCTTGCCCCACGCGTTATGAGAACATGACGTTTCAGCGCTGCGGCAACAGCGGCCTCAAGCTCCCCGCCGTTTCACTGGGGCTGTGGCATAACTTTGGCGATGAAACCCGCGTCGAAAATAGCCGCCAGCTGCTGCGCCACGCGTTCGATCTGGGCATTACCCATTTCGATCTCGCCAACAACTACGGGCCGCCTCCCGGCTCCGCAGAGAGCAACTTTGGCCGCATTCTGCGTGAAGACTTCCTCCCCTACCGCGATGAGCTGATTATCTCCAGCAAGGCGGGATACACCATGTGGGACGGCCCTTACGGCGACTGGGGTTCACGTAAATATCTGATTTCCAGCCTCGATCAGAGCCTGAAACGCATGGGCCTTGAGTACGTGGATATCTTCTACCATCACCGCCCGGATCCGGAAACGCCGTTGCTGGAAACCATGCGCGCGCTCGACCACATCGTTCGCCAGGGTAAGGCGCTGTACGTGGGGCTTTCCAACTATCCGGCAGAGCTGGCGCAGCAGGCCATTACCATTCTTAACGATCTGGGTACGCCGTGTCTGATTCACCAGCCTAAATATTCCATGCTGGAGCGTGGGGTGGAAAACGGCCTGCTGGACGTGCTGCAACAGGAAGGCGTGGGCTGTATTGCCTTCTCGCCGCTGGCCGGTGGGCAACTAACCGACCGTTACCTGGACGGTATCCCTGCCGATTCTCGCGCCGCCAGCAGCAGCATCTTCCTCAAGCCAGAGCAGATCACCGACGGCAAAATTGACGCCGTGCGCCAGCTGAACGCGCTGGCTGAAAAGCGCGGCCAGAAGCTGTCGCAGATGGCGCTGGCATGGGTGCTGCGGCAACCGGCGATCACCTCGGTGCTGATTGGCGCCAGCAAAGTAGCGCAGCTGGACGATGCGGTAGGCATGCTGGCAAACCGTCAGTTCAGCACGGCGGAATGCGCGGAGATTGACGGCATTTTGCGCAGTATAAAATAACAGCTATTTTAGCAAAAAGTGCTCTCTCCTGGCGGTTTAAGAGTTAACCCAATAATGCAGAGATTTACCGAATTGTAATATTGCGTTAACAGGCCTTTCTGGCCACGATCGTATAGGAGAGAAGTATGTTCAGGTCACTGATTCTGGCGGCAGTGTTGTTAGCATCGGCCCCGATGTTCGCTAACGCTGGTGAAATCACCCTGCTGCCATCCATAAAATTACAAATTGGCGATCGCGATAATTACGGTAACTACTGGGACGGCGGCCGCTGGCGCGACCGCGACTACTGGCATAAGCACTGGTATCGCCACGACAACGGCTGGCACCGCGGTTGGGATAAACGTAATAAAGCCTACGAACGCGGCTATCGCGACGGCTGGGGCGACCGTGATGACCATCGTGGCCGCGGACGCGGTCATGGGCATGGTCACGGACATGGCCGCCACTAATTTTGCGGTTATTCAGGCGCGGCCTGGACAACAAATTAAAGAGCCTGCGGGCTCTTTTTTTTATGGTCAAATCCTGCGCTTCTTATTTATCAGCATTTGCCCTTGAGCAAAAAACGCCTGCCAGTATCTTAACCTAAAGATATTTCACGTCAGGATTAACATCATGAATGCTAATTTTAAAAATGAAATTCAGACATTCGGTCGTTCACTTCTATTACCTATCGCGGTGTTAGCACCGGTTGGGATGGTAATGGGAATCAGCTCGGCACTGGGTCAGAGCTATATGATCGATAAACTTCCGTTTCTCGGAAATGATATTTTCAAAGCCATTTTATCCTCACTGGGTTTAATCAGTAGCGTCGTCTTTAATAATATTCCTTTGTTATTTGCGATGGGCGTCGCCTACGGTATGTCGAAAAAAGAAAAAGGTATCGCAGTCTTTGCCTCGGTGGTGGCGTATTTAACGCTGCTGATCGCCATGCACGTGCATCTGAAGCTGGCGGGAACGCTGGCGAAAAGCGACCTTTCATTGGTAGGCCAGGGGATGGTGCTTGGCGTACAGACGCTAAAAATTGAGGCGCTTGGCGGTATTATCGCTGGCCTGCTGGCCGCCAAAATCACCGACCGCTTCTACCGTCTCCAGCTACCTTTAGCCTTTGCTTTCTTCAGCGGCAAGAAGTCGGTGGCCATTCTGGCGATTGCCTTCGCCATTCCTGTAGGGCTTATCATCCCCTTCATCTGGGATCTCTTCACCGCCGGAATGCGTGCGGTCTCAACCATCATGATGGCCCCGGACATTGGCGCCGGTATCTACATGACGCTTAACCGCTTGCTGATTCCGTTCGGCCTGCATCACGTACTCAGCTCCACCGTGCGCTTCACCGCCGCGGGCGGCACCTACCTGATTGACGGGCACACCTATGTCGGTATTTTGCCGGCGATGAATAAGATCCTCTTTGAACTGGGGCCAACGCATCCGGCATGGCAAGAGTATATGCCGACGCTGACCAGCTATCTGGCGTCATCGCAGATGTTAACCACCCTGTTCCGGGTGCCCGCCATCGGCCTGGCGATGTACCATATGGCCTATTTCAAGAATAAGAAATTTGCCAAAGGGATGATTCTCACCGTCGTGCTCACGGCGATGCTGGGGAATATTACCGAGCCGCTGGAATTCTCCTTCCTGTTTATTGCGCCAAAACTGTTTATTGTTTACGCCGTGCTGTGTGGGTTACTTACCATCCCGCTACAAATGCTGGAAGTCTCCATTGGCTATATTCGCGGTACCATTTTCGACTTCGGGATTTTTGGTCTGATGTACGAAAATACGCATTGGGTAAATTTAATTCTCCTCGGCATTGTGAACTTCGTCGTGTTTTATTTCGTGTTCCGCTTTGCTATCAGCAAGTTCGATATCAAAACGCCCGGCCGTGAAAGTGAAATTGCCGACAGTACGTTGCTGAATAATAAAGAGTACGACAAAGTCGCCGCCATGGTCATCGACGGTCTCGGCGGCCGGGAAAACATCAAACGCGTTGAAAACTGTGTTTCTCGTCTGCGTATCGATTTGCAGGATCAGAAGAAAATTAACATGGATGTACTCAAAGAGTCAGGCTCGCTGGGAACCTTTATCCCCTCCAGCAACCATGTTCACGTGGTCTTTGGCCCGCACGTAGAGTTTGTCCGCAACGCGGTCGATGACCGCCTTGTCGGCGCGAAATAAGCAATCAGGAGGCGATAATGCGCGCACTGTATGATTCAAAAAGTAAAACCATTGACGACCGCGGAATGAAAGCGCTGCTCGGCCAGCAGGCGCGAGTGCAGTCCTGGCTGGACGTCGAAGCGGCGCTGGCGCTAGCGCAGGCCGAACACGGCATGATCCCGGCCAGCGCGGCGCAGAATATCGCCGCCAACTGCCGGGTTGAGAATATCGACCTGGTAGAGATGGAGCGGCTGCTGCGCGAAATTGGTCACGGCTTTGTGCCGGTGATTAAAGTGCTGGTCAAAGCCTGCGACAGCGAAAGCGGCAAGTATGTGCACTACGGTGTGACGACCCAGAATATTCAGCAAACGGCACAGCTGTATCTGGCGAAACAGTTTAACGTCCTGCTGCAGGGTTTTGTTGATGACATTCTGCGCAACCTGGCCCACATGGCACGCGAGCATCACACCACGCTGATGGCCGGGCGCACCCACGGTAAACACGCGCTGCCGATCACCTGGGGATACAAAGCGGCGGTGTGGATTGATGAACTCCTCAGCGCTAAGCAGCGTATGCAGGAAGCGGAAAAGCGGGTATTCACGGTAATGATGGGCGGTGCCGTCGGCGCGTTTCACGCCACCGGAGAGACGGGGCGCCGCGTGCAGGAAAGCGTGGCGCAAGCCTTAGGCATGCGCGCCATGGCCATTCCCTCACGCAACTCCCGCGTTTATCGCACGGAGTACATCAGCAACCTGTGCCTGCTCGCCACCACCCTGCATAAAATCGCTGAAGAGGTGTACCAGACCTCCAGCGAAGAGTTCGGCGAAGTGTCCGAAGCCTTTACCAAAGGAACCGTCGGCAGCAGCACGATGCCGCAAAAGGTCAATCCTAAGCTGGCGAAAAGCATTATCGCCAATGCGCAAAAGCTCTACTCGGTGCACACCTCCTGCCTGTACGTCAGCCCGCGCCCATTCGAGGCGGATAGTTCAGCTTACTTTATCTTTGACGGCAACATTCAGGAGAGCATGGAGTGCATCGCCGAGATCGTCATGCGCGCCGAAGAGCTGACCCGCACGCTGGTCATTAACCCCGAGCGAATGCTGAAAAACGTGCAGCTGACCCACGGTTTAATCAACAGTGAAAAAATCATGATGCATCTGGTGGCGAAGCTCGGCAAGGATGCGGCGCACGAGCGCGTTTATCAACTGGCGATGCGCAGCACCCATGAAGGCATTCCCTACGGTGACGTGCTGCGCCAGGATCCGGTGATTCAGCAGAATTTCAGCGAGGCGGAAATTGATGAACTGATCGATCCCGCCCACTATCTTGGGCTGTGTTCAGAAATGGCGCTGGAAACCGCCGACCGCGTACGGGAGGCCGATGGTGACTGACGCCCTGCTCTCTCTCGCTAGCTCACGCATCGTCACGCCGGAGGGCATGTTCTCCGGCTATCTACACCTTAGCGGCGGTAAAATTGTCGCTATCGATCAAACGCCGCGCGGCCGCGTCATCGACTATCGCCATGCCATGCTGATGCCCGGGTTTGTTGATATTCACGTTCACGGCTGGGGGCGGGGTTCATTTGCCTGGAAAGGTGAGCGCAACTCGCTGCGCGCGATGAGTGAGGATCTGGTGCACGCAGGGGTGACGGCCTGGCTTGCCACCTCGGCCACTCAGCCGGACGATTTTTTGTGCGACAGCCTGGCCGCCGCGGCCGAATGGATTGCCGAAGCCACGCCGAACGACGGCGCGGAAGCGGTGGGCATCCATATGGAAGGGCCTTTTATCAACCCGAAATTTATCGGTATGCAGCGGCTGGACAGCGTGCAGCCGCCCAGTATCGCTGGGTTTGAACGCTACCAGCGCGCAGCGCGTGGTCACGTCCGCCTGATGACGCTAGCCCCAGAGCTTCCCGGCGCGCTGGCGTTGATTCGCCACCTGCATCAATCCGGGGTGACCGTTTCGGCGGGCCATACCGACGCGACGTTTGACGAAATTGGGCAGGCAATTGCCGCAGGTCTTAGCCATTTTACCCATGCCTTCAGCGCCATGCGCGGCCTGCACCATCGCGAACCCGGCGTCGTGGGCGCGTTGATGTACTATGAAGACGCCTATGCCGAAGTAGCGAAGCAAAGCGGGATCACCCTGCGCCCGGAGGTGTTCGATATTCTCTATCGGCTGAAAAAGGATCGTCGGCTGGTGATGATGAGCGATTGTCTCGGCTACGTCGATTTCCCCGAAGGCTTCGAGTTTCACCACTATCTGCGCCAGGAGACGTTTCGCATTCGCCAGCAGGCGCTGGAAATCACCGATTGCCACGGCTGCACGCGCACCATCAGCGCCGAAAACTGGCCGGAAGTCCGCAAGCTGGAGATGAGTTTCCTCGATTCCGTCAAAAACGTGGTCAACCGGCTGGAGCACGGCTGGGTGTCGGCGGCGCAGGTGGCCTGCCTCAATCCGGCAATTCTGGCCGGCGTAGCGGACCGTAAAGGGAGCCTGTCACCCGGCAAAGATGCAGATATTCTGGTGCTCGACGACCAGCAGGAACTGCAGGCGGTATGGTGTCGCGGCGTGCGCCAGCCGCTGGCTAAATAAAGACGTCGCCGTATTGCTGCTCGAGGAAGGCTTTTAGCGCCTGCGGGCTCATCCCCTGTACCTGTTGCACGAACGCGTCAACGGGTATTTTTTTGCGCGCCGGGCTAAGCCCGTGCTCGCGCAGCAGCTGAAAATCATCCTGCGTCAGATAGAAATTCACCTTTACGTAGCCCAGCTGCGCGTGGCGCAAATGGCTGGCAATTTTATTGGTAAAGGCAATCAGCAGGTCAAAATCCTGCTGCTGGAGGCGGTCTAGCTCGTTGATATTGACGCAGGCCAGCACCTCAATGTGAAAACGCGAGAGCAGCACCTCTTTGAAATAGCCTACTTTACTTTCTGACGAGTTGGTCACAATGATGACCCGCTTTTTCACATCGCCGACCACCCGGTTTTTCAGCTCGTGTTTTTTGATAATCAGCACCAGCGTGGCCAGGTGGATGGCCGAAAAGGATGTCTGCCAGCACGTTTCGATTTGCCGCAAGGCGCGCTGCACGTGCAGCCACAGATCCGGGTAGCGCCGCTGCACGTCATGAAGCTTTTTATCATCGAACCACAGGCGCAGTCTGTTCTGCACAATCGCCGCGTAGATAAAGTGGTAAATTTCAGCAAACCAGCCGTGGTGGTTGTGGATGGTGGCATTCAGCCCGTGGGAAATAGCGTCGCAGACCTGTTTTACGTGCGCGGCCAGCCGCGCGTCGTACAGCGTGAACGGGCGCCAGGTAAAGGTCAGCGAGGCGATAAGCATATCCAGGCAGGCGTTTTCGTCTTTCTCCGCCAGCACACCATAGGGATAGGTGGTCAGGAACGCCGCCGCCGTGCTGTCGCTAATTCGCCGCCCGCGCCGGATGCGCTGCAGCGCCAGGCTGAGATAGACCAGCAAATATTTCCGCCCGTTGTAGCCAAGGTGAATCACCGGGCTAATGACCTGTTCATAACAGGCCGCCGCCTGGGCTATCTCCGGCGCACATTCATGCAGAAACTGCTCGGCGATGGAGCGGTTAATCGGCTCGTTGGCCTGGTGGGCAATTAGCTGATGATTGGCACCAATCTCAACGGTTTTCAGTATCGACATGCAGGCCGCCAGCCGCAGGCTGAATTCATCGCCCACCAACTGCGACCCCTTTCTTGGGATGCTCACTAGCGTAAGCCCCCTCTCCTGTACCCGGCTCAGCATCAGCGGGTTATCGTTTTTCACCGTTCCGGCGCTGACGTAGAACTTTTTGTAGTACTCGTTTTTATTCACCACATCGTGCAGGCACAGCGCGACAAACAGATCCTGAACGCGCTCTTCGCCGGTCGTGAGGTAGCGGTTAAAGCGCACGCGCTGTAAAAACTGGATGTAATCACTGTAGGTAATGCGCGAGGTAATAAAGGCATTGTCCTGGTGGAGCTGAACGTCATCCGGCAGCAGTTCGTTCAGCTCTTTCATCGTTCGCTTGAGAGTGGAAAGCGTTTTACCAAAGCGCAGCACCGCGCTGTCGACCGCAAGCGGGCTGTTATCCTGAAGGTATTTTAGAAATGAGAGATCGAAAGAGTTCATGAACGTTCGCTGAGGTTAAACGCAGCCCTCAGCGTAACGAAAAAACCGCAGAGAAACCGTGACCTGTCGCGGGTCACGGTAAACAGGAGATTAATTAAGCAGCGTTCCCAGCAGCAGCCAGCCGTTCAGCGCCACCACTACCGCGACGATCGCCCAGCCAATGCGTTTGATCCAGCAAGTATTGACCAGCTCTCCCATCAGTTGGCGGTCGCTGGTAAAAATGAGCAGCGGCACCAGCGCCAGCGCAATGCCAAAGCTCAGCAGCACCTGGCTCATCACCAGAATGCGCGTTGGGTCCAGCCCCATCAGAATGACGATAAACGATGGCAGCATGGTAACCGCCCGGCGGAACCACAGCGGGATGTGGAAACGAATAAAGCCCTGCATCACCACCTGCCCGGCCAGCGTACCGACCACCGTGGAAGAAAGACCGGCAGCAATCAGGCTCAGGCCAAAAATCGTCGCGGCCGCATGGCTGAGCAGCGGTTCGAGGGTGAGATAAGCCTGATCGAGATCGGTAATCCCGGTATGACCGTGGAAATGGAAGGCCGCCGCGGCGGTGGCCATCATCGCCAGGTTAACGAAACCGGCAATGGTCATGGCGATGGCGACATCCCAGCGCGTGGCCTGATAGCGCTCTTTGGCGCTGCCGCCGTGCAGATGCTGGGTCAGCGACGAGTGAAGATAAATAACGTGCGGCATAATGGTCGCCCCCAGCACCCCGGCGGCCAGGTAGACGGCCTCACCGTTTGGCAGCGACGGTAAGAGCATGCCTTTGGTCAGCGGCGCCAGTTCGGGCCGGGAAAAAATCAGCTCGACGATATAGGCTGCCGCCACAAACAACAGCAGGCCACCGATCGCTTTTTCCAGCGGCTTTTGCCCACGGCGCTGAAGCATCAAAATTAAGAAAGTGGCAATCCCGGTCAGCACCGCGCCCTGCAACAGCGAGATACCCAGAATCAGCTTGAAGCCAATTGCCGCGCCGATAAACTCGGCCAGGTCGGTCGCCATCGCGATAATTTCCGCCTGTACCCAGTAGAACCAGACGACCGGGCGCGGGTAATGGTCGCGAATCTGCTCGGCGAGGTTTTTCCCCGTGGCGATGCCGAGCTTGGCGGAAAGCACCTGAATCAGCATCGCCATCAGGTTGGCCCACACCACCACCCACAGCAGCTGGTAGCCAAAGCTGGCGCCCGCCTGAATATTGGTCGCAAAGTTGCCCGGATCGATATAGCCGATCGCGGCAATAAATGCCGGCCCCATCAGCGCCAGCCGCATACGGCGTGCGGTACGACTGCTGTTAGTTTCAATGCGACTGTTTGTCATTCTCTGCCTCAAAAACATAGCCTTTGCTATGTTTCAGGCTAACAGAATGAGAATGATTATCAAGTTCATTTAACAAAGGTGATAATGATATCTCTGATAGCCGGAATCTATAGCCAGACTGGAGGGTGGGAAAGTTTGATCTATGCTTATGAACAGAGTAGTACAACAGAGGAACTTTTCATACATTTACTCAACATCACAAAAATGTA
Source organism: Kluyvera sp. (assembly GCF_047971185.1). GTDB lineage: Bacteria > Pseudomonadota > Gammaproteobacteria > Enterobacterales > Enterobacteriaceae > Kluyvera. Next base: position 6,614 of record NZ_JBKDZH010000101.1, on the reverse strand, counting down.
TGTTTGATCACTATTTTTGAGATTGCTCACAGGTTCTGACTATAGTGAGAGACAGATCTCGTTTTATTTAATCGCGTTACATAGAATGTGCAAGAAAATTTAACCCGTCTCATGTTTGGAGCAAATATGGACCGCGTCTTGCATTTTATTCTCGCGCTCGTGGTGGTTGCGATCCTGGCCCTGCTGGTCAGTTCCAACCGCAAACAGATCCGCGTTCGTTACGTCATTCAGCTTCTGGTCATTGAAGTGCTGTTGGCCTGGTTCTTCCTGAACTCCGATATCGGTCTGGGTTTTGTGAAAGGCTTCTCCGAGATGTTCGAGAAACTTCTCGGCTTCGCGAATGAAGGGACCAACTTCGTCTTCGGCAGCATGAACGACAAAGGTCTGGCATTCTTCTTCCTGAAGGTCCTGTGCCCGATCGTCTTCATCTCCGCGCTGATTGGTATTTTGCAGCATATCCGCGTACTGCCTATCGTTATTCGTGCGATCGGTACCGTGCTGTCAAAAATCAACGGCATGGGCAAACTGGAGTCGTTCAACGCCGTCAGCTCCCTGATTCTGGGCCAGTCTGAAAACTTTATCGCCTATAAAGACATCCTCGGTAAAATGTCCCGCAACCGCATGTACACCATGGCGGCCACGGCGATGTCTACCGTTTCAATGTCCATCGTGGGCGCGTACATGACCATGCTGGAGCCGAAGTACGTTGTCGCGGCGCTGGTACTGAACATGTTCAGCACCTTTATCGTGCTGTCGCTGATCAACCCGTACCGCGTTGACGCCAGCGAAGAAAACATTCAGATGTCTAACCTGCACGAAGGCCAGAGCTTCTTCGAAATGCTGGGTGAGTACATTCTGGCTGGTTTCAAAGTCGCCATTATCGTTGCTGCGATGCTGATCGGCTTTATCGCGCTGATCGCCGCGCTGAACGCCCTGTTCGCCACCGTCACCGGCTGGTTCGGCTACAGCATCTCCTTCCAGGGAATTCTCGGCTACATCTTCTATCCGGTTGCCTGGATTATGGGTGTACCGGCAAGTGAATCCCTGCAGGTGGGCAGCATCATGGCGACTAAGCTGGTTTCCAACGAATTCGTTGCGATGATGGACCTGCAGAAAATCGCCGCTGACCTGTCTCCGCGCGCGGTCGGTATCATCTCCGTGTTCCTGGTTTCCTTCGCCAACTTCTCTTCCATCGGTATCATCGCCGGTGCGATTAAAGGCCTGAACGAAGAACAGGGTAACGTGGTTTCCCGCTTCGGCCTGAAGCTGGTTTACGGTTCTACGCTGGTGAGCGTGCTGTCTGCGTCTATTGCCGCACTGGTGCTGTAATTCTTCTTCGCTGATATCAGGGCCTGTAACGTGGTTACAGGCCCTTTTTTTTGTTCTCAAGCTGCCAGAGCGGGCGCGGTTTATCAATCAGATAGCCCTGCATATAGTGCACGCCAAGGCGTTCCAGCAGCTGTTGCTGCTCTTCCGTTTCAACAAACTCCGCCACCACCGTCAGGTTTCGCACTTTTGCCAGTTCGCAAATAGACCGGATGATCATCGCGTCCATCGGGTTGTTTAGCACATCACGCACAAAGCAGCCGTCGATCTTAATAATATCGGCTTCCAGCCGCTTCAGTCGTTCATAGTTGGCATAACCGGTACCGAAGTCATCAATCGCAATCAGGCAGCCAAAATGGCGCAGCTGCTGAATATTAGCCACGCTGACGTCTGAATTGGAAAACGCCTGCTCTTCGGTGATCTCAATGATAATGCGCTTCACATCGACGCGATAACGGCGGAACAGCGCGATAATCTCCGCGGCGCTGCCCTTTTGCATCAGGGTGTACGGCATCAGATTTACCGAGAAGTTTTTATGCGGTAGCTCATCCAGCGAACTGAACAGATACTCCAGCACCTGCATGTCAAAGCGCTTGCTGAGGTTAAACTGGGCGAGAACGGGGATAAATTTGTCCGGCGTCACCATGCCGCAGGCGTCCACCAGCCGGGTAAGAATCTCATAATAGCCCTCTCCGGACGGTTTTTGGATAGGCTGGGCGTAAAGCACAAAGCCGCCCCAATCCAGCGCGTTTTTAACCCGGTTCAACAGCACGACGCGTTCGCTGCTCTGGTCAAACGCCTCAACGTGGCCGTTGTCCAGCTTCAGAATTTGATTGCCCTCTCCGGCTTGCTCCGCCAGCCAGCTGAGCTGGCCAAGCATATGATGCAAGTTTCTATCCCGAGCGCGCACCGGCGACCAGGAGATCCCGTACTCGAGATTCAGCACCTCGTTATTCCAGTGAATCTCCTTATTGCTCAGGAAATCAATCAGGTGATTGAGCCGCGCTTCCGTGTCCGGGCCATTCAGCACCAGCAACAGTTCGTTCCCCGGCAGCTGGAACAGCTTCTCATCATTCCCCAGTATCGGCTGTAGCACCTGCGTAATGCTGCGCTTGCACTGAATCCGCATCATCATCCCATAGTGGCGACTGAGGAAGTCGAGGTTACCGATGTGCAGACAGCAAATGCTGACCGACCCCGAACCCGGCTGCTGCATGTATTCCTCCAGCGCGCGCAGGTTCGGCAGGCCCGTTATCGGATCCAGCATGGCCTGCTCCTGCCACATCGTTTTCAGCCGCTGGCTGCGGTTGTAGACCTGCAGCAGGTAGAGCAGGCACACGGTGAAGGAAATCAGCGATGAGAGGATAAAAGCCAGCGAATACTGCGTCTGCACGCCGTGCAGGAAGTTCTTGTTGTACATCACCAGCAGGAAGGCCGATCCCGACCAGGTCAGAATCACTAATGGATAGGCCAACTGGCTGATGCCAAAAGAGAAAAATATAAAGATTACCGGCACAAGGTAACCGGCGAAGTAATAATCACCAAACGGGGCGCAGAGGAATAACAGCATTCCTATCAGGCTGATAAACCAGCAGGTGATAAATACGCGGTTCTTGAAATCTGTATAACAGGTAATATTTCTCCGCCAGAATGTTCTGGCATATCCGGGGTTTAAGAACATCCGGAATGGATAATAGAATAATTTCGTAAAGATAAGCGATGCGCAAACCAATCCTTGTATATCAACAATAGTGTAAATCGCTGATGTTATATTAAAATAACTGTACATTGATTGTGGAATAGCAATTATCTCACCAACAAAATACATCAGTGCCTTGGACATGACCGGCGCAGCAAACCCCAGCCAGAACACATGTAAGCCCAGGTTTTTTATAGCTAAACCGTGACGCCATCGGCGACCAAGCTGGTAGCGTAAAATAAGGCAAGAGACGCATACGGCCGCCAGCTGACAGAATAATATTGCTAATGAATCGAAGGGCTGTAAATGCAACTGCCAATAGTTCGTAACGGTAAAACCAATGACCAGAGGCAGAATCGCATGGCGGCCAAAGAGCATGATCAGCGCAATCATAACGCCGAGAGGAAGCCACGCCAGATAGACAAAATGATTTTCGTAAAAAGCGGTTGGAGAGATATATCTGGAAAACGGAATAGCAGCCAGGCTCATTATCAGAGCCAGGCAGAACTTCCTTATTGAGGTACTCCGTTTCACAGTCATGCGTATCTGCCGATATCCTTTATCGTACGTAATGTGACTATTTAAATATTATGGTGATGAATTATTGGAAGCAAGCGTTAGCGATAAAACTCTGATCTGCTCATGCCTTTTAAAAGGAAATTGCGGTTTTTTTGCGCGCATTGCATATAAAAAAACCCCCGCCGTCAGGCGAGGGTTTCAAATTTTGGTGGAGCTAAGCGGGATCGAACCGCTGACCTCTTGCATGCCATGCAAGCGCTCTCCCAGCTGAGCTATAGCCCCACAGTGCCTTTACGTTCCAAAACCTGATGGGAGCAGGATTTGGTGGAGCTAAGCGGGATCGAACCGCTGACCTCTTGCATGCCATGCAAGCGCTCTCCCAGCTGAGCTATAGCCCCAACGTAAAGCTGTCGTGTTGACGGGCGGCATAATATGAATTCCGTCGCACAGTGTCAACGGCAAAATTCGCTAACGGCATCTAATCGCTGAAAAAGCAGACAAACGCGCCACTTTACGCGCCCGCTCGCAAACAGGAGTTATGCGTGTCACGTTTTCCTATAAAACGATGCTATAACATGAACCTGTAATTCCCACACAGCAACTCAGGAAATAGTATGCTCAAGGAACGAATGACGCCGGAGGAGATCGCCCATCTAACGGGCTATAGCCGCCAGACCATCAACAAATGGGTGCGTAAAGAAGGCTGGAAGACGTCTCCTCGCCCTGGCGTCCAGGGTGGCAAAGCCAGGCTGGTACACGTTGATGATGAAGTCATGGAGTTCATCCACAGCGCGCAGCGCGCTTCAGAGACCTCTGCCCCTTACGCGACCGACAACCCCTTCCATACGCTGCTGCTGACGCTGGTGGATGAGATGACCGAAGCAGAGCAGAAACAGTTAACTTCACTGCTGCTTCGCGAAGGGATTTGCGGTTTATTACAACGTTTAGAAATCCGTGACTAAGCCTGAACGATGAAAACACTCCCCACAAAAATGTCGACGGAAGAGCTGGCTGACCGTTTAGGCATCACCCGACAGACCGTCAACCGCTGGATCCGCGAGCAAGGCTGGCGCACCGAACCGATGCCGGGCATTAAAGGCGGCCGCGCGCGGCTGATTTTTATCACCCAGGACGTGCTGGATTACCTCGCCAATACCCCTGCGCTACGTAATCTGACGGCAGAAAGCCAGATTGATGAGCCCGCGCGCAGCTACAGTATTAAAGAGTCTGACGTGGTGTGGCGGCAGATTACCGACGTTCTGCAGAACATGACGCCACAGGAACAGCAGCGTCTGCACCGGTTACTGGCGCGCGAAGGCATCTGCGGGTTTCTTTCCAGGCTGGGGCTTGACGACGAGGCGTAAAAAAAGCGGGTTTCCCCGCTTTTTTACTGCCCAAAGGCGAATTACTGCTGGCTTTCACGCTCGGCAATAAAGCCCAGCGCCTTGTTGATGCGCTCGATGCTGCGGGATTTGCCAATGGCGTGTACGGTCACGTCCAGCGCAGGCGACTGCCCTGCCCCCGTTACCGCAACGCGCAGCGGCATACCCACTTTACCCATCCCGACTTCCAGCTCATCAGCGGTTGCCTGAATCGCGTGGTGGACGTTTTCCGCGGTCCATTCGGTAATGGCAGCAATCTTATCGCGCACCACTTCCAGCGGCTGACGCGCAACCGGACGCAGGTGTTTCTTCGCCGCGTCGGCGTCGAACTCAGCAAAATCTTCATAGAAGTAGCGGCAGCTTTGCGCCATCTCTTTCAGGGTTTTGCAGCGCTCGCCCAGCAGTTTCACCAGCTCGCACAGCTGCGGACCAACGCGGGTATCGATATTTTCCTGCTCGATGTGCCACTGCAGATGCGTCGCCACGTATTCCGGCGCCAGCGTATTGATATAGTGATGGTTCAGCCACAGCAGTTTGTCAGTATTGAACGCACTGGCTGATTTGCTGACCGCGTTCAGAGAGAAGAACTCGATCATCTCTTCACGAGTGAAGATTTCCTGATCGCCGTGGGACCAGCCCAGACGCACCAGATAGTTCAGCAGCGCTTCCGGCAGGTAGCCGTCATCGCGATACTGCATCACGCTCACCGCGCCGTGACGTTTGGACAGCTTTTTACCGTCGTCGCCGTTGATCATCGACACGTGCGCGTAAACCGGCACCGGCGCGTTCAGCGCTTTCAGGATGTTGATCTGACGCGGGGTGTTGTTGATATGGTCTTCACCGCGGATCACGTGGGTGATTTCCATATCCCAGTCGTCCACGACCACACAGAAGTTGTAGGTCGGAGAACCGTCGGTACGGCGAATGATCAGATCGTCCAGCTCCTGGTTGCTGAATTCGATCGGCCCACGGATCTGGTCGTCAAAAATAACCGAACCTTCCTGCGGGTTGGCAAAACGCACCACGCACGGCTCGTCGGCGGCGTGATGTTCGTGGCCGTGGCGGCAGCGGCCGTCATAGCGCGGCTTCTCGCCGTTTGCCATCTGTTCTTCACGCAGCGCGTCCAGACGTTCTTTAGAGCAGTAGCATTTATAGGCCGTGCCCGCTTCCAGCATTTCATCAATCACCGCGTTATAGCGATCGAAACGCTTGGTCTGATAGTACGGACCCTCGTCCCACTCCAGATTCAGCCAGTTCATGCCATCCATGATGGCTTCAATGGCTTCTGGCGTTGAGCGTTCAAGATCGGTGTCTTCAATACGCAGCACAAACTCACCGTCGTGATTACGTGCAAAAAGCCAGGAATAAAGAGCAGTACGAGCGCCGCCGACGTGCAGATAGCCAGTCGGGCTAGGCGCGAAGCGAGTTTTGATTTTCATGAAATGGCCTTACGTTTATAAAGATGCCGACAACCGGCAAATCCCGGAAATACAAGTGGGCAATATTCTAGCACTCCCACTCGGTTGTTCCCACCGCAAGCGCATGCTTTGCTGATTTTGCATAGAATTCATACAACATAGCGTATTTTGCGATCGCTTTGCTTATTTTTACGACGAACAAACAAATTATTCAGAAAAGGCGTTGACTCATTTTCAACTCTCCCTATAATGCGACTCCACACAGCGGGG
>NZ_JBKDZH010000100.1:0-6414 GCF_047971185.1 Kluyvera sp. | reverse complement strand
TGTGGTAGGTCTGCCGGACGTTCGCGGTCGTGAACAGATCCTGAAAGTACACATGCGTCGCGTACCGCTGTCTCCGGATATCGATGCGGCAATCAATGCCCGTGGTACCCCTGGCTTCTCCGGTGCGGACCTCGCGAACCTGGTGAACGAAGCGGCGCTGTTTGCTGCTCGCGGCAACAATCGCGTGGTATCGATGGTTGAGTTCGAGAAAGCGAAAGACAAAATCATGATGGGTGCGGAACGTCGCTCCATGGTGATGACGGAAGCGCAGAAAGAATCTACCGCGTATCACGAAGCGGGCCACGCGATTATTGGTCGCCTGGTGCCGGAACACGATCCGGTGCATAAAGTAACGATTATTCCGCGCGGTCGTGCGCTGGGTGTGACCTTCTTCCTGCCTGAAGGCGACGCGATCAGCGCCAGCCGTCAGAAGCTGGAAAGCCAGATCTCAACCCTGTACGGCGGTCGTCTGGCGGAAGAGATCATCTACGGCGTTGAGCATGTTTCCACCGGCGCGTCGAACGACATTAAAGTCGCGACCAACCTGGCGCGTAACATGGTGACCCAGTGGGGCTTCTCCGACAAACTCGGTCCGCTGCTGTACGCGGAAGAAGAGGGCGAAGTATTCCTGGGCCGCAGCGTGGCTAAAGCGAAGCACATGTCCGATGAAACCGCGCGTATCATCGACCAGGAAGTGAAGGCGCTGATCGAACGTAACTACGGTCGTGCGCGTCAGCTCCTGAACGACAACATGGACATTCTGCACGCGATGAAAGATGCGCTCATGAAGTATGAGACCATCGATGCGCCGCAGATTGACGACCTGATGGCTCGCCGCGACGTACGTCCGCCAGCGGGTTGGGAAGAACCGGGTTCGTCCAACAGCAACAATTCTGGCAGCACCGGCAAGCCGAGTGCACCGCGTCCGGTTGATGAACCGCGCGCGCCGGACTCTGGCACGATGTCAGAGCAGCTGGGCGACAAATAAGTTCTCCCTCGTGGAAGACTGAGCATCACCTGAAACCCTGGGGCTTGCCCCGGGGTTTTTTATATTTAAGAAATAGAAAATAAAAGGATTCGCTATGAAACTCACCGCCCAGGGCTCCATTCTGGATCTCTCCCATCCACACGTGATGGGGATCCTCAACGTCACGCCGGACTCTTTCTCCGACGGCGGCACGCACAACACGCTGGTTGAGGCGGTGAAACACGCGAATTTGATGATTAACGTGGGGGCGACCATCGTCGACGTGGGAGGCGAGTCCACCCGGCCTGGGGCGCTGGACGTCAGCGTGGAAGAAGAGCTTGAGCGCGTGATCCCGGTGGTGGAAGCGATCGCCCAGCGCTTTGAAGTGTGGATTTCTGTCGATACCTCCAAGCCGGAAGTGATCCGCGAGTCTGCCCGGGCGGGGGCGCATATCATCAACGACATCCGTTCGCTCAGCGAACCGGGCGCGCTGGAAGCGGCGGCCGAAACCGGGCTTCCCGTTTCGCTGATGCACATGCAGGGCAACCCGAAAACGATGCAGGACGCGCCGAAATACGACGATGTGTTTGCGGAAGTGAATCGTTATTTTGTGGAACAGATCGCACGCTGTGAGCGGGCGGGAATCTCAAAAGATAAATTGTTGCTCGACCCGGGGTTCGGTTTCGGTAAAAATCTCTCCCATAACTATGCATTACTGGCGCGTTTGTCAGAATTCCATCATTTCGGCCTGCCGCTGTTCGTCGGTATGTCGCGCAAATCGATGATTGGTCAGCTGCTAAACGTGGGGCCGTCGGAGCGCCTTAGCGGCAGTCTGGCGTGCGCGGTGATTGCTGCCATGCAGGGCGCGCATATTGTTCGCGTCCACGACGTCAAAGAAACTGTTGAAGCGATGCGTGTGGTTGAGGCCACCCTGTCTGCGAAGGGAAATAAACGTTATGAGTAATCGCAAATATTTTGGTACCGATGGGATCCGTGGTCGCGTGGGCGATGCGCCGATTACCCCTGATTTTGTCCTGAAGCTGGGATGGGCGGCAGGTAAGGTGCTGGCAAGCCACGGTTCGCGCAAAATCATCATCGGTAAAGATACCCGCATCTCCGGCTATATGCTGGAATCGGCGTTGGAAGCGGGCCTGGCGGCAGCGGGGCTGTCTGCCTCTTTCACCGGCCCGATGCCGACGCCGGCGGTGGCCTATCTGACCCGCACCTTCCGTGCTGAAGCCGGTATCGTTATCTCCGCCTCGCACAACCCGTTCTACGATAACGGCATCAAGTTCTTCTCCATCGACGGCACCAAACTGCCGGATGAAGTAGAAGAAGCCATTGAAGCGGAAATGGAAAAAGAGATCACCTGCGTGGACTCCGCCGAGCTGGGTAAAGCCAGCCGCATCGTCGACGCCGCGGGTCGCTACATTGAGTTCTGCAAAGGTACCTTCCCGAACGAACTGAGCCTTAACGGCCTGAAAGTGGTGGTGGACTGCGCGAACGGCGCCACCTACCACATCGCGCCAAACGTGCTGCGTGAGCTGGGGGCGACCGTGATCGCCATCGGCTGCGAGCCGAACGGCGTGAACATTAACGAAGAAGTGGGCGCCACGGATGTCCGCGCGCTGCAGGCGCGCGTGTTGGCGGAGAAAGCCGACGTTGGTATCGCGCTGGACGGCGACGGCGACCGCGTCATCATGGTTGACCACGAAGGCAATAAGGTCGACGGCGACCAGATCATGTATATCATCGCCCGCGAAGCCCTGCGTCAGGGCCAGCTGCGCGGCGGTGCGGTCGGCACGCTGATGAGCAACATGGGCCTGGAAGTAGCGCTCAAGCAGCTGGGCATTCCGTTTACCCGCGCGAAAGTGGGTGACCGCTACGTGCTGGAAAAAATGCAGGAAAAAGGCTGGCGTATTGGCGCGGAAAACTCCGGTCACGTGATCCTGCTCGACAAAACCACCACCGGTGACGGAATTGTGGCGGGCCTGCAGGTGGTTGCCGCCATGGTGCGTAACCACATGAGCCTGCACGACCTGTGCAGCGGTATGAAGTTGTTCCCGCAGGTGCTGGTCAACGTGCGCTATACCGACGGTAAATCCAACCCGCTGGAAAGCGATGCGGTGAAGAGCGCGGCCCTCGAAGCCGAAGCGGCAATGGGCAACCGTGGCCGCGTGCTGCTGCGTAAGTCCGGTACCGAACCGCTGATTCGCGTGATGGTGGAAGGCGAAGACGAAGCCCAGGTTACCGAGCTGGCTCATCGCATTGCTGATGCGGTAAAAGCGGCATAACCGGTGTCCTAAGTGACTAAAAAGGCGGCGCTTGCCGCCTTTTTATTGTCGGTTTTGCGTTGTTTTGCTGTTTTTTTCCGCAGTTGATACAATGTGTGGAAATTGCCCTTGCGAAGGTCATTCGCTTTGGTTAGTATTCACACCCGCTTCAGTGGGAAACTTAACTGTCCCGCTTAATTGGTCGAAGCACTTGGTACGCGGTGTCCCCGCAAGGAACAGGTTGATTATGTACGAAGCTCTTTTAGTTGTTTTCCTTATTGTAGCGATTGGCCTTGTGGTCCTCGTTATGCTGCAGCAAGGTAAAGGCGCTGATATGGGAGCCTCCTTTGGAGCAGGCGCTTCCGCTACACTGTTTGGTTCTAACGGTTCTGGTAACTTCATGACCCGTATGACCGCCGTGTTCGCGACACTGTTCTTCATCATCAGTCTGGTTCTGGGTAACATCAACAGCAACAAGACCAATAAAGGAAGCGAGTGGGATAACCTGACTGCACCGAAGACTGAGCAAACCACTCAGCCAGCGGCTCCGGCTCAGCCGACCAGCGATATCCCGCACTAAGTATTCTGTACCGAGGTGGTGGAATTGGTAGACACGCTACCTTGAGGTGGTAGTGCCCTAACGGGCTTGTGGGTTCGAGTCCCATCCTCGGTACCAATATTCCGAAAGAAAGACGCTGAAAAGCGTCTTTTTTTTCGTCTGTAGAAAACGGAGCTGATCCGCTTTAGGGAAATCAACGACCGTATCATTTACCCGGTTCATCATGTCGGTGAACAGAATTGCGCTGACGGCGCTGATGATCTCAATCACCTGCGGGTCGCTGAAATCAGCCGGGTGAATGGCGGCGCCGCTAATGGCCGTAAACGCAAGAGACAAAAAAGGCCGCTTACGCGGCCTTTTGCATCAACGAGGCAGGCTTATTTGCCTTTGTTTTCCAGATTCTCAACCTGCGGCAGGCCGGTCGAGGAAGAGGCGGTCAGCAAACCGGCTTTCGCGTAGCCGAACAGCTTCTCGCGGGTATCGGTGATGTCCAGATTACGCATGGTCAGCTGGCCAATACGATCGTCCGGTGAGAACACGGATTCGCCTTTTTCCATCGTCAGACGCTCTGCCTTATAGGTCAGGTTGTCAGACACGGTGTTCAGGATCGAGTAGTCGTTACCGCGACGCAGTTCCAGCGTCACTTCACCGGTAATCTGGCTGGCGACCCAGCGCTGCAGGCCATCACGCAGCATCAGCGCCTGCGAGTCGAACCAGCGGCCCTGATATAGCAGTTTGCCCAGCTGACGACCATGAGCGTGATACTGCTCAATGGTGTCTTCGTTATGAATACCGGTCAGCAGACGCTCGTAGGCGATGTGCAGCAGTGCCATCCCCGGGGCTTCGTAGATGCCGCGGCTTTTCGCTTCAATGATACGGTTCTCGATCTGGTCGCTCATGCCCAGGCCGTGACGGCCGCCGATGCGGTTCGCTTCCTGCATCAGTTCTACGTCATCGCTGAAGGTTTTACCGTTCAGGGCAACCGGGTGACCCTGCTCGAAGCGGACGGTCACTTCTTCCGCCGGGATCTTCACGCTTTCGTCCCAGAACTTTACGCCCATAATCGGGTTGACGATCTTAACGCTGGAGTTCAGGAATTCGAGGTCTTTCGCTTCGTGCGTCGCACCGAGCATGTTGGAGTCGGTAGAGTAGGCTTTTTCGACCGACATTTTGTAGTCGAAGCCGCAGGCGATCATAAATTCGGACATCTCGTGACGGCCGCCCAGCTCGTCGATAAAGTCGGTATCGAGCCACGGTTTGTAAATCTGCAGCTCGGCGTTGGTCAGCAGGCCGTAACGATAGAAACGTTCAATATCGTTGCCTTTATAGGTGCTGCCGTCGCCCCAGATGTTCACGCCATCTTCTTTCATGGCGGCAACCAGCATGGTACCGGTGACGGCACGGCCCAGTGGGGTGGTGTTGAAATAGGTCAGGCCGCCGGTGGTGTTGTGGAACGCGCCGCACTGAATCGCCGCGATGCCTTCAGCAACCAGCTGCTTACGGCAGTCGATCAGACGAGCGTTCTCTGCGCCATATTCCATAGCACGACGAGGGATCGCATCATAATCATCTTCGTCTGGCTGGCCCAGGTTTGCAGTATATGCATAAGGGACCGCGCCTTTTTGTCGCATCCACAGCAGCGCTGCGCTGGTGTCGAGGCCGCCAGAGAAGGCGATACCAATACGTTGACCTGCCGGAAGATGCTTGAGAATCGTCGTCATAAAGTAAAACCCTGCGTGATTGACTGAAGGAAAATTACGCTTCGCTGTCAGTGAATTTTTATGCAAAATAAATGAGTTTTCATTTAATCATGTTTTGTCATAGACCGGAAGGGATTCATGCATTTTTATTCAAAAAATCCGCGTCGGCAGCGAAGGTTATCAGAATTACCATACCGCGATGTGCAGCGCATTTCTTCTGCATAGAATGTGAGGTTGACAAGCTGTGAGCCACATCACTATACTACAGGTCGATTTTACGTCCCGTCCTCGGTACCAAATCCCAGCATTATTTGCATTTTTTACTCAAAACGCGTAAAATTTGCCACGTTTCAGGCGCGGGGTGGAGCAGCCTGGTAGCTCGTCGGGCTCATAACCCGAAGGTCGTCGGTTCAAATCCGGCCCCCGCAACCACTTTCCCTTAGAGTTCATTTTCAAATATACTGTGAAGACTTAGGCCTTCGTAGCTGGATTTGAAAAAAAATTCTTTCGGAAGGTTCTCCAGGCCGCAGTTGCGGCTATAGGGTTCAGTTATCTAAAGCCCCGATTTATCGGGGTTTTTTGTTATCTGACTACAGAATAACTGGGCTTTAGGCCCTTTTTTTATGTCTTGGGGGTGGGTTTGTCCACATTAGAGCAAAAATTAACAGAGATGATTACAGCGCCGGTTGAAGCCTTAGGCTATGAACTGGTCGGCATCGAATTTATTCGCGGTCGCACATCCACACTGCGCATCTATATTGATAGTGAAGATGGCATCAATGTTGATGATTGTGCTGATGTTAGCCTCCAGGTGAGTGCGGTTCTTGATGTTGAAGATCCTATTACCGTCGCCTATAACCTGGAAGTTTCCTCGCCTGGTCTGCATCGCCCGCTGTTCACTGCTGAACACTACAC
>NZ_JBKDZH010000099.1:0-31327 GCF_047971185.1 Kluyvera sp. | reverse complement strand
CAAATTTAATGATGGCATTCATCATTTCCCTTATTTATATATCAACACATTACTATTCTCTCTCAAGGCTTATTTATGACTGAAATGACATTAAGACAAGCTAACTCACCGATAACACCCCCACCCCCAAAAAAATAATTAAAAACATAAAGCCAGGATTAATCTTATACGGAAATCATTAAGATACAAGCAGCGATTTTTGAACTACGCTTAGTAGTTCTTGCAAATAAATATATAGAGGTGATGGAATGGCGAATAAATACGATGAGAAACAGGGTACGAATATGACAAATTCAGAACTTTTTCCTGTTCCACCTTTTCCACACCAAAAACAACCTTTTCCAGGACTTGCCGGAAAAATGCAACCACGTCCAGATCATGGGGAAGAAAGTTATCGGGGAAGCGGTCGCCTTACTGACCGAAAAGTGTTAATTACTGGAGGTGATTCAGGTATTGGACGAGCAGTCGCAATTGCGTTTGCGCGTGAAGGCGCGGATGTGGCAATTAACTACCTGCCTGATGAAGAACAGGACGCTCGTGAGGTCGTCGATCTGATTCAGAAAGCAGGAAGGAAAGCCGTGGCACTCCCTGGTGATATTCGTGAAGAGACATTTTGCCAGCACCTGGTTAGTCAGGCGGTTAAGGCCTTAGGTGGGCTCGATATCCTGGTCAATAACGCGGGTCGCCAGCAATTCTGTGAGTCGATTGAGGAACTTACAACTGAAGCCTTTGATGCAACATTCAAGACCAATGTCTACTCACTATTCTGGATCACAAAAGCGGCAGTCCCCCATTTACCCCCGGGGGGCGTAATTATAAACACCTCATCGGTTCAAGCCTACGAGCCCAGCGAGATCCTGCTGGATTATGCTCAGACCAAAGCGGCGATCGTAGCTTTTACAAAATCGCTGGCAAAACAACTGGCACCGAAAGGGATCCGGGTCAATGCCGTTGCCCCCGGTCCCTACTGGACGGTTCTTCAATGCTGTGGCGGCCAACCACAGGAGAAAATTGAGCAATTTGGTGCCAATTCACCGCTCGGTCGACCGGGTCAGCCAGCGGAAATTGCGCCACTTTATGTCACCCTGGCTTCCCCAGAGAACAGCTATACGTCCGGGCAGGTCTGGTGTTCTGACGGCGGAACCGGAACGTTATAACGCGTGATTGGAAGTGACAGCGGCCAGCGCCTGATTTCCGTCACGCAGGTCGGTTGAAAGCCAGCGTGGAGCGTGAGTCAGCCGCTGATTCGGCCACTGGCGGTCAGGCAGAGCAATGGGAATATGAGGGGAATATTTTTGCGAGGGTTCTTTCAACATGTTGTCGCTCCTTTGCGTTGGTTACCCGTTATCCTGCTTAATCAGGATGTGGATTACCGACGCAAAGGTGACAACTTATGTAGCGAAATTGACAGCGTTGTGGCCCGTGGATGAGGAAAACAATACTCAGATTGTTTTCCTCACGCTTTAGCGATGTTGTTCGCTGATTACCGGGAATGGCTATGCCGCTATCAGCCGCCACCCACCACATAATCAGGCGGGAATGGCAGCAGCTTTCGCGCTACGGCTCCATACCCGGTGTGCGGCCAGGGACTCAAAAAAGCTGTCCAGCATATCAGCAGAAATACTCTTATCCTGAATGATGCCGTCTTCTGCGGCGCTCTCGCGCCAAAGCGACGTCAATTTTTTGGCATCACCGCTCAGCCCAATCACTTTTAAATGCCGGTAGGCTTCCAGTAAATAATGCTGCGCTTCGCCGCTTTTCATTAAAGCAGCAGATATACCATCAGGGACGATAACCGCATCCACCGTGATCGAAGGCGCCCCGGCAAAGGTGGCATCAACGGGAATAGCGGAACCATCGCTGGTGGTAACCTCGCCCAACGTCTGAGCCAGGAGTTTAGGGTAGACCCCGCGTTCTTTTAGGGCGTTCAGCAGAGACAGCACGTCAGGGGCAGCGGCGTTATCAGCGAGCAGAATGGCCACGGTACGGCCTTTCACGCGCCCTGCTGACTGTGCGTATAAACTTAACGTGGGATCGCGCTCTACCCCACTCACAGGCTGGGGAGCCGGCGTATTGAGGAGGGCATCTGATAGCGGAATACCGAGCTGATGCGCCACTTTTTCCGCCAGTTCAGTATCGATATGGGCCAGATGTTCCACCACCCGGACGCGGATGTAAGCGCGCGCCACTTTACCCAGTTCGAAAGCGAAAGCATCGATAATATGCTGCTGTTCTATCGGCGTCTGACTTCGCCAGAACAGCGCTGGATGGGAGTAATACTCCTGGAATGAAGGGCTTCGCTCACGAACTTTATGGCCGTCAAGACGCTCCTGATAGCTCTCGAAGCCATCGTTTTCTTTCGTCCCCATGCTTTCACGCGGCCAGTTATTATTGAGGGAATTAGGGCTGTAATTGGCCGGGTTGGTATTGATCTCCATGCGGTGCATGCCATCTCGCTGCAGATTATGGTAAGGACATACGGGACGATTGATGGGGATCTCATGGAAGTTGGGGCCGCCCAGGCGGCTGATTTGCGTGTCGGTATAAGAGAACAGGCGCCCCTGTAGCAGGGGATCATTCGAAAAGTCGATGCCGGGAACAATATGTCCTGGGTGAAACGCTACCTGTTCTGTTTCGGCGAAGAAATTGTCGGGGTTGCGATTTAAGACCATTTTGCCGACCAGTTGGACCGGTACTAACTCCTCGGGAATGAGTTTTGTCGCATCCAGCAGATCGAAGTCGAATTTAAATTCGTCCTCTTCCGGAATAAGCTGCAGGCCAAGTTGATATTCAGGGTAATCCCCCGCTTCAATCGCTTCCCATAAATCGCGTCGATGAAAATCAGCGTCTTTGCCGGCAAGCTTTTGCGCTTCATCCCATAACAAAGACGCTTTACCCGCGACCGGTTTCCAGTGAAATCGCACGAAGGTACTTTTCCCCTGGGCATTGATTAGCCGAAAGGTATGAATACCAAAGCCTTCCATCGTCCGATAACTTCGGGGGATTCCCCGGTCAGACATGGCCCACATTACGTTATGCAGCGTTTCCGGCTGCAGGGAGACATAGTCCCAGAAGCTATCATGGGCGCTGGCTCCCTGAGGTATCTCATTGTGAGGTTCCGGTTTCACCGCATGGACAAAATCCGGGAACTTGATGGCATCCTGAATGAAAAAGACCGGGGTGTTGTTGCCCACCAGGTCAAATACGCCCTGTTCGGTATAAAATTTTGTCGCCCAGCCGCGAATATCGCGAACCGTATCGGCGGAACCCCGCGAGCCTTGTACCGTGGAGAAACGCACGAACACCGGTGTTTTTTGCCCTTTACGCTGTAAAAAATCGGCTTTTGTTATCGCCGACAGGCTTTCATACAGTTCAAAATAGCCGTGGGCGGCGGAACCTCGAGCGTGAACGATCCTTTCCGGAATCCTTTCGTGGTCAAAATGCGTCATTTTTTCACGCATGATAAAATCTTCCAGCAATGTCGGCCCACGCGCCCCCACTTTTAAAGAGTTTTGATCGTCGGAAATCTTTGTTCCCTGATTGGTGGTTAGCGTCTGATTATCATCTGATTTACGCTGGGCATGCAGCTGCTTAATTTTAGCACTCTCATCACTATTTTCTTTCAGGCTGCCTGGCGCGGTTGGGCTTTTACCAGGAAGGGAGTGGCCTTTCGCTGGCAGGTGCGAATTATCCCGCGGCGCGGTGTTTTGTAAGTGAAGAGTATCCTGCCCTGCTAAATCCGATTTTCCTTCAGCTTTAGAAGACGTTACATTATTTTTTAATGGTGGCGTTTTTTTGTTTCCCATGATAAATCCTCGACGACAAATTTCACGCTTTGCGAAAATATAATTGAGTGTTAGATCCTAGTAGTGAATTCGTTATCTAGCCAGAAAAAAGCAAAGCAACTGTTTTTATAGATCTTTCTAATTGGCAGCAGAAGTTAACAATTCCTAATTTTCGGCTAAAGCTTGTGAAATTAAGTGCAATTACTATAATTTTAAATACGATGCAATGTTATTTTTAAAAAGTAAAAAAATATATTTCTTCAGCAATTAGAAGAATATTATAACTGAATATTGTGGTGATTATTATCTTACTAAGAACAAGCGTCTGGCGCAGAGTGGCTCACATACGATTAATCCATAGGTGATTTTATGCTTGATCTTCCATTTTCGCCCTCCTCTACTCACAGCCTGGGCATTGAGCTTGAACTGCAGCTCATCGACCTCGATACCACCGAGTTATCTGATAAAGCCCTGGAAATTATCAAAGAATATAATGATGATGTTCATGTAAAAAAAGAGCTGACGCTTTCGACGATCGAGATAAATTCTTCTGTCCATACTGAACCTTTTACGCTGTATGAAGAGATGAGCCGCACCACACGAGGCGTGGCGGAGATCGCGAAGCAAAAAAATTGCGGACTCTGTGGCGGCGGACGCCATATCAGTAATATCTGGAAGGACCAGCTTATTACTCCGACGGAGAGATATACTGAAGTCCATCAGCACATTGGCTTTTTAGCCAAATTGTCCTGCGTTTTCGGGCAGCACATACATGTCGGCGTGCGTACAGGTGATGATGCAATCTATCTGTGTCATGCGTTAATCCCCTATCTCCCTCATTTTATTACTCTGAGTGCGTCGTCACCTTATTATCAATCTGAGGATACCCTTTTCGCCAGCTCACGATTTAGCGCGCGGAACTCTTTCCATACTTTTGGTGTTATCGAACACGATATTCGGCGCTGGCAGGATTTTGTCAGTTATATTGACGAGTGCACCGAACTGGACGTCATCCGCTCTCTGAAAGATATTTACTGGGAGGTCCGGCCAAAACCCGATTTCGGCACCATTGAGATCCGCACCTGTGATACCCCGTTAACAATATTTCATGCAGCCATGTTAGGTGGATATGCGCAGATGCTGGTGAAATATTTACTCAACAACAGAAATAAGAGAGTCCGTGCACGGGAAAGCATCATCTTCGCCAATACGTTTAACGCACAGCGATATGGTTTTGATGCCCCCTATATCGACGCAGATCAGCACCAGCGCATATCGATAAAGACGCACATCCGACAAACCCTGACTGAGCTAGAAAAGGAAGCTGACGATACGGAAAGGAAGGTATTAAGTTATATCGCCGATTATATCTCTCAGGGGATTAATGATGCGGATGAGATACGAAACAAAGTGCAGCAGGGAATGTCCGAGAGCGACATCATTCGCGCAATGATGGATATGTTAGTGCCAACCGAGCACATTACGCATAGTACAAAAACTATTATCCAAAAGTGAGGTAATGCAATGATGGGGGCCAGCTAAGCGAGCTCGTCAATTTTCGTACCAGGTACAAAACCGGCCCCTTTTATCCCCCTGAAAATCCCCTTTCCAGGTGAAACACCCGCCACACAAGCCACCACATCGGCCAACATGCGGCAAAATTGCCTATAAACACGCTGAATGTGATACATTTCCCGCGCGCCATTGACCACCACCCACGCCACCAGGTATGCAGAACATCACTAAAAAATTTCGCTGGCTTTTGTTTGTCATTCCGTCACTCAGCGGTTGCGGTACGCTCTCACAAATGTCCTCCCCGGAAGGTACTCAGGAACTCCTCACCCATCAATCGCTGGATGGCGACATTGATAGCGTGGTGCGGCACTATATGGCGCAAAAATCGGTCCCAGGGATGACGGTGGCGGTGATTCATCATCACGGCTCACCGCAGTTTTACAGCTGGGGCATCACCGATGCGGTCCATCGCCATCCGGTCAAATCCGATACCCTGTTTGCGCTGGGTTCACTCAGTAAAGGCGTCACCGCAGAAGTGGTGGCCTGCCTGGTCAATGAAGGGCAGCTGAACTGGAACGATAACCTGACAACGCTGCTACCGGCCGGCACTCCGCTGAGCGCGGATGCGCAGAAAATTACCCTGCTGGAACTGGTGACCCACTCTTCCGGCCTGCCGCGGCAAAATATGGATGTTTCAATGCTGGGAAAATTCATCAGCTATTTAGGCAGCGGTGAGAATTTTTACGGTGAACTGGATAGCGATAACCTGCTGCATTATTTAGCCAACTGGCAAGCGCCGCGCAGCAGAGTGCCGGAATATTCCAATACCGGCTATGCGCTGATCGGCTATATCCTGAAACACAAGACCGGTCAGGATATTCAGACGTTAGCCTCACACTATATTTTTGAACCGCTGAAAATGACCAGCAGCAGCTTTACTCCCGAGAAACTAAAAGGATATTCCCTGCGCGCGCTGGGCCACGCGGGCGATCAGCCGAAGTTTATCCCCCGTGGGCGGCTCACCCCGGACTGGCATTTTTCTAATAATATGGTGGCCGCCGCCAGTTTATACAGTAACGCCGAAGACCTGGCCGCCTACGCCCGCTATCACGTGTCGGCAACCGGCAATCGCGCTCTGGATAAGGTGTTTACCGAAGTCAGCCATACCTCTATTCAACGCCCCGACGGTTTACAGGGTATCGCCTGGATCACCGATTTTATCGACCAGCAGAAAATTACTTATCAGGTCGGTTATATTGGCGGCTACTCCAGCTTTATCGGCTTTGATAAGCAAAAAGGTAATGCGGTAGTGGTGCTGCAAAATGCATTTAACTGGAGTAACTATATCGGTATCGCGATATTAATGGATATGGCGAAAAACGCGTCTCCGCCGCCTGGTGTTAAAGCTCACATTAATTAGGGCATAAACCACTGGGCTTTTTAAGCGGCCCGCATTCCTCAAAGCCATAAACGTCGTAGCCTTTACTTTTCATGCAGTCAAAAATACGCTCATTACGTTCCACGGATTGTTTCAACGTTTCACCCTCACGGATACCACTCAATCCCCAGTTTTTGCTATCGAGATTTTCGCTTCGATCGACGCCACAGCTATAAAGCGCTTCTTTTCGGTCGCGGATATTTGTCTGCCCGGTGGCGGGGTCGACTTTCTGAAAGACCTGTATCCAGGGGACGAAGCGATAGTTTGAGGAGTCCATATTATCCACTACGCAGCCGGTTAACAGCAATACCCCACCCAAAACCATACCATTGATATTCAAGATATTCTCCTTAGTCCATCCGGTGTTACATGCTCAGAGGACGACAAAACAGCGCCAGCAGCAGCTGTCATACCACCATCAGTATTAAGTCACGATAATGGTCTGCGCCGCATTCCGGGCAGTGCCATTTACGCACATCCATAGGCATTTTTTGCATGGTGAAATCGCAACAGCTACAGCGTAAAGACGACGAAATGCGCCGTTCAGAAAGCCTGACGTAGCGAGAAGTAATAGATCGCCGCCATCAGCAAAATACTCGCTATCATGCTGATAATAAAATACGTTTTGAATGGCTGCTTTTGTGTTTTATGGCGAAAAAGCTGCTGGCCCACCATCGCCCCGCCCCACCCGCCGACAAAACCCAACGTCAGCAGGGTCACTTCAGGTACTCTGCGCCAGTCTTTACGCGCGGCCAATTTATCCACGCCGTAAATCACGAAGGTCAGCACGTTGGCCAGCAGCAGCCACATCGCAACGGGATGCGGCGTCAAGATACTCGCTAACGCCGCGAGAACCAGCAGTAAATAGCAACCACGATTGAGATTCATCACTCTCCTGGATTTTTTAGTGCGGTAATAATCGCGGTTTCGATCTTCTCCGGCGTGGAGATCGGCGCAAAGCGCTTGAGCGGCTTACCGTCGCAACCGACGAGAAATTTGGTAAAGTTCCACTTGATCCGCCCGCCCAGCACGCCGGGCAATGCGTCTTTCAGATAACGAAACAGCGGATGCGCGGCGGCGCCGTTAACGTCCACTTTTTCGAACATCGGGAAGCTCACGCCGTAGTTGATGTAACAGGTGCGGGAGATGTCATCGGCACCGCCGGGTTCCTGCTTACCGAACTGATTACAGGGGAAGCCCAGCACCACCAATCCCTGAGCGGCATACTTTTTATAGAGCGCTTCCAGGCCCGCATATTGCGGCGTAAAGCCGCAGTGGCTGGCGGTGTTCACCACCAGAACCAGCTTGCCGGCGTAGTCGGCCATCGCAATTTGCTGGCCGCTCAGGCTCGTGGCGCTCAGTTGATAAAAGGAGGTCATATCAAATCCTCTGAAAAATTCGTGGTCATTTAGCCGTTTCTGATCCGGCTATCGACGCATGGAAGAGGTTTGCTAAACAGGTATCCCTGGGCATAGTCGCAGCCTAACGCCTGAAGACTTTCCAGCTGTTCCTGGGTTTCAACCCCTTCGGCCACCGCCTTCATACTGAGGGATTTCGCCATGCCCGTAATCAGCTTGATGATATTCAGGGTATCTTCCTGGGTCGATATCGAATGGACAAATGACTTATCTATTTTGATTTTATCGAAGGAAAGCCGGCTCATGCGCGAAAGCGACGAGTAGCCCGTACCAAAATCATCGATGGAGATTTTCACCCCCAGCGCCCTGAGCTTGTTTAGCGTATTCATCGGCGTGCTGCTCTCATTAAAGAGCGAAGATTCCGTCACTTCCAGTTCCAGACGGTCGGCGGGAAGGCCGGTTTCTTTCAGCGCGGACAGCACGATCCCGGCAAAGTCTTTGCAGCTTAGCTGGACGGGCGAGACATTGACCGAAATTTTCGCCGGTACGGCCCAGGACGCCGCCTCCCGGCAGGCCATTTCCAGCACCGATTTCCCCATCTCGATAATCATCCCGGTTTTTTCCGCCACCGGGATAAAGCTATCCGGCGCCAGCAGGCCCTTCAGCGGATGTATCCAGCGGATCAGAGCTTCATAGCTGTAAATTTCACGGCTGAATGAATCAACAATCGGCTGATAATAAACCACGAATTCCTTATTCACTAATGCCATTGCCATATCATGTTCAAGCGTTCTGCTTTCTTGCAGTTTTTCTAACATCCGTTGCCGGAAAACTTTTATCTTCCCGGAGCCTTCATTTTTGGCTTCATAAAGGGCCAGATCGGCAAATTTATAGAGATAGTCAGAGCGGCGCTCGGTGCCTGAGATGACAATACCCACGCTGGAAGTCATATTGATAATCGTATTATAAATCGTGTACGGCTGGTTAATCGAATCACCTATTTTTTGCGCGCGTGAAACGGCCTGGCTCTCCGTCAGGCCGCTCGAGATAAAGGCAAATTCGTCGCCTCCCAGGCGATACAGCGTATCGGCATGCTGGCTCATTGAAATAAGACGGTGGGATATCTGGCGTAACAACATATCGCCGACATCGTGGCCATAGGTATCGTTAACTTCCTTGAAGCGGTCTAAATCAAACAGCATCACCGTCACCGAGCCGTGGTTTTTTTCGGCGGTTTCGATGATGTTATTTAGATTCTCCCAGAAAAAATGACGGTTATTCATCCCGGTCAGAGAGTCATGGTAAGCATCATATTCCAGTTTGGCATTCTGGATTTGCAGTTTTCCCTGGGAGTCCTGAAGCTCATCAGCCAGACGCTTTACCTGTCGATGCGCCTGTAAGATGTTTCGGTTCTGGTAGAAGATCAGCACGCCGAGTATCGCACTCAGGATGATCAGCAGTACTGACGTCGCTGAATAGATGTAGTACAGCGTTTGAATTTTGAGGTTAGCATTATTAATCGAGTTAACATCTTTGTTTAATGCGCCGGAGGAAAGACGGCCAAGCGGCACATCAAGGGTATGCATTTTTTTCAGGTATGCCTGAAGTGCAGCACGGTCCATGCCCTCAAGATGCGCATCCAGATATTTAAGCGTGTTATCGAGCTTTACCGCCAGCTCATGATTGGCTTGATTGCTGTTGATATAATGGCCTAAATCCCCTTCGGTCAATAGGTCGCTCTGGCTGAGCATAATATCGAGACGCAGACGCACGTCGTCGATGGTCATCGTCTTATCAAAAGTGTAAAGGCCCAGCCACGATTCGAAGCGGTAATATTCTGACACCAGCTGTGCTGCCGACCAGGAGTTGGCGTAGTGCGTCAGCTTCTGTAACTCTTGCTGCCTTTCATGCACCAGAAAAGAGATATACCCGGTAGCGATAAAAAGAGAAAAGATAATGCCCGCCAGTATTCTGTTCATAATGTACGTCTGAACCCTTACTCAATATTCATTCTGCTGACCTGCCATGCCGAACGTGAATAATAAATCTGATTATTCAGTTCCGGCAGGCTGTCATAGGGATACACAACGAATAATGGGCCTTTATCACGGATACGCATATATTCTCCGTTGATTTTTAGGGCCAGGATAGCATTATACTTTTTGAAATCACTGAGCGGGATAACGGTCGTATAATCATTAAGCGCAGTGACCTTCACTACCGTCCCCTTAGCCCCGACGTACTCCATCAGTTTTTGCAGCGGGATACCCGTAAAAGTCGTACGCCCATTATACCACGGCGAAGTGGTCTGAAAGCTGACCGTACCCATTTTCTCAAGGCTGGCGATATCAAAAACGGCTTTCCCGGCTTCATTGGTATTTTCTATATTCCCGGAAATCGTTAAAAGGACCTTACCCGTAGGTCTGGCAAGCTCACCGGCCCAGAGCTGGGTGCAGACCACAAAGCCTAACAACATGACCATTAATCGCATACCAACCTCAACGCTCTACCGGATAAAAATGAATTATAATTTAGTTAACATGCTATTTATATATGCCAGCGGGTTATTATTGGAATAATAATTTAACTTAAGCGTTATCTCATTTATATCAACGAGTTAAAATATCCACAGAATTACTGGTGATTAAGTAACATCGCAATCATTATTTACCACAAGCTTAATTATTTTATACTCATACAGCGTCTGGCCAGAGCACACAAATACACATAAAGATAAAGGTTTATTGCTCGGAGTCTCGACCACCGAAGTCATTCAATAACGCGCCAGCCAGTGGTAAGGTAATATTTTTCCCGATAGAGGCAGCGCAAATGATTGTAAGGACCTGGCACGGTTGCGTCCCACTTAAACATGCAGAGGGGTTCGCAAAGCACCTTGAAAAGACGGGCGTAGAGCATTCGAAGAGCATAGATGGAAACCAGGGCGCGTTTGTACGCCGGGAAACCCAGGGAGAATGGGAGCACTTCTTTTTGGCCACCTACTGGCAGGATCTCCGGTCAATAAAGGCGTTCGCTGGCGAAAACTATCACGTGGCGGTGACCTATCCGGATGACGAAGTATTTGCGTTGCTGTCAGACCCTTACGTTTTTCAGCATGAGGTTGAAGAGGTTTCCCCGCTATAAACGCTTCCCGGGAAATCCGACGATCGGTTGCCCGGGTGGCTACATGCTTGCCATTCACGTCCGCCTGGCGTCAGACGGACGTAACCTTACTCCCCCTTCCCCGGTCCCGGCTTTCAGCCAATCGCGTCGTCCAGCCACGCCTGTAGCCCGGCCTGCGACAGCTGCGCTGGTCCGCGCGCCGTGGGTTGCCCCTGCTTTAACACCAGCAGCGTAGGCAGGCCGCGCACGCCAAGAGTCGTAGCAAGCTCCTGATGCTGGTCGGCATCGAGATAGCGGGTATCCAGCGCGGCGATCCGCTGTCTGAGCGTCTCATGCGCCAGCAGCTGCCAGAGTTTGCGGCAATGCACGCAGCGTTCGGCGCCAACAAACAGCAGGATTGGGCGTTCACTGACCAGTTCATCGGCGGCGCTGACCGGGCTGAAGACGCTTTCCGCCACGCGGAACAGCTTCGGGCTGCGGCGCAGGGTGTCATTATCGGTTGCTACGCACAGGGCGTCGGCGCTTTTGCTGTACGGCTGCACGCCCGCCACCCGCACCACGCTGTGCGCCGGGCCAAATGCTGCCGCGCCCGGCTGGCGTAAGGTGCGAACATCCACGGCGACAATCGGCGTCTCCTGCGGCTGTGCCAGCTGCGGGATCCAGCCGTACGGAATACGGTAAGCGCGGTAAACCATATTGTTATTCAGCGTCTTACCCCAGAACGGTGAAATATATTCCCAGACGATCTCGTGGTCGCGGGTGACCTCAAAAACGCGCCCGTTCGAGCCTTCGTTAATCAGGGTATTGCCGTTTTCCAGGCGCTGCATATTACTGATGTACGGGCTATAGAAACGATAAGAATCGGTCGGCTGCGGCAGGTCGGCCTCATACGGCGAGTAGCGCCATTCGATATCCAGCGTAATCGGGTTGATCTCAAGGATCCGCGAATAGTCGCGCCAGGCATTTTTCACGCCGTCTGCCGACGCCGGGTTCGGCGCGCCGTATCCGGCCCAGCCGCCGTTATCGAAAATCAGAATATTGCCCGCGCCCGGCAGCCCCTGTGGGATCATATGCGCATGGTGCTGGCCGATAATCCAGCCGATATGCTTCAGCTCCGGCTTACTATAGTCCGGGCCAAGCTGCCAGACGATGCTGCCGCTTTGCTTGTCGATAATGGCGATAATATTCGATTCGCGGGCATCCCAGATAATGTTATCAGGGTGGAAGCGTTGGTCGCCGGCGTCATACCATTTATTCGGCCCCAGCGCCGACATCGAGTTGATGTGCATCCAGTCGCCCATCCCACCGCCGCTGGCACGCATATTCGGGTTGTTATACAGCGCGGTGCGCGCCGCGTCGTCGAAGTCCAGCTCGTGGAAATGGTCGCTGCAACGCCATTCCCATACCACGTTACCCTGCCAGTCGACCTCAATAATGGTGTCGTCCAGCAACAGCTTGTCGGAAATGGCCTCATTCACCAGGTTGGTGTGCGCCAGAATCAGCGTATTGCCCCCATCCACCTGCGGTTCCAGCCCCGGCGCGTAGTAGCCCACCGGGTTCCCCGCTCGCTGATAGTCATGGTGCGCGCGCGCCATCCAGCGCGTTTCATTGCCGGGGTCGCTCACCTGCTCGTAGCGGTCGAACTTCCAGGTGACGTTGCCTTCCCAGTCGACCTGAATCAGGTCGAGCATATCCTGCATGCCATAGCGCGGATCGCGTTCGCCGCTGTGGCCGAGAATCGCGCCGCCGGGCAGGATTTTATTGGGAAATCCGTGCAGTTCTGGCCACTCACGCACCACGTGACCGTTCATATCCACCAGCACCGCACCGTGCTCGGTGGCCTGGAAAAGGGTGTAGCCGCTCCAGGCGCGCTGCGGATCGTAGAGGGTCGCGCCGGTTGGGTAGACGGTAGGATGTCCCATAGTTTGCTCCTTGAAGAAAAGAATCAGGCTGATGTAATTAATTGGCGAATATGCCGGCAGGCGGCGGTAAACGAGGCGTCATCGCGCAGACGTGGGTGCGGCAGCGCCAGGCTAACCACTTCCCGTATCCGCCCCGGGCGCGGCGAGAGCACCACCACTCGGTCGGCCAGCGCTACCGCCTCTTCCACATCGTGAGTCACCAGCAGCGTGGTGGTGCCGGTGCTTTGGTGAATCTGTAACAACTCCTGCTGGAGGGTGTGGCGCGTCAGAGCATCCAGCGCGCCGAACGGCTCGTCGAGCATCAGAATCTGCGGTCGGGCGACCAGGCCGCGAGCAATCGCCACCCGCTGGGCCATACCGCCAGAGAGCTGAGCCGGCAGCGCGCTGGCGAACTCGGTCAGCTGGACGCGCGCCAGCATTGCCTGCGCGCGCTGGCGTTTCTCCTCCCGGCTGAGCTTTTCATCCGCCAGGCCTAGCATCACGTTGTCGATAACGTTCAGCCACGGGAACAGGCGCGGTTCCTGAAAGACGATGCCGCGCTCTTTACCCACACCGGTCACCGCTTCGCCGTTAATGTATATTTCCCCCTGCGTGGTGGCTTCCAGGCCCACCAGCATCCGCAGCAGCGTCGATTTACCGCAGCCGCTGCTGCCCACTAATGCCACCAGCTCACCGGCGGCAATATCCAGGCTAAAGTTCTGTAGCGCGGTTACCTGTTGCCAGGATTTACGCACCTGCTGAAAAGAGACCAGCGTTGAAGAGGTCATAGTTGCTCCTGTTGACGCCAGCGGGTGGCGCGAATTTCCAGTACTCGTCCGGCTTTATCCAGCGCCGCGCCGGTAATACCGACCAGCACCATGCCGCAAAGAATGGTCGGCATATCCAGCAGCTGCTGGGCGTTGATCATCAGGCTGCCAATCCCAATGCCGGAGGACATGAAGTACTCCGCGCCGATGTTGCCAAGCCAGGCGTAGATCAGCGCCAGCCGTAGCCCGGCGAAAATACCCGGCGCCGCGCCGGGAAGAATCAGGGTGCGCAGGCGAGCGAAGCCGTTCAGGCGCAGGACGTTAGCCACCTCATCCAGCTGTGGGTTACGCTGGCAGACGGCCTGTAACGTGCTGAAGAACATGGGGAAAAACGAAGCCAGCGCGATAAAGACGATTTTGCCACCGTTGTCGTTGCCCACCCACGCGGTCAGCAACGGCAGCCAGGCAAACAGCGCAATATGACGCAGGACGTTGAGCGTCGGCGTAAAAATGTGCCCGGCACGCGGACGCAGGGCCAGCAGCAGCCCGCATAATAAGCCGCTCGCGATCCCCAGCGTGCCGCCAACCAGCGCGCGGCCCAGGCTGGCCAGCATTGCCGACGTCAATTCACCGGTGACGATGCCCTGCACAAAGCGCTCCGCGACCGCCAGCGGCGACGAAAACAACGCGCCGTCAATCCAGCCCCACTGGCTCGCCAGCTGCCACAGCATCAGCAGCACCACCGGAAGCTGCAACGCGCGCCAGCTGGCCTGCGGTGTCCAGGCCAGACGGCCCGTCGCCGGCTGCGGCCAGAACACCAGCCGCCTATAGGCCCGGTTAGCCGCCCACTCCATCAGCATGCCGCTTATCCCCACCACCGCGATGGTGACGAAGACGATATCCAGCTGAAACAGCTGACGGCCCCAGACCATCAGGTAACCAATCCCCTCGGAAGAGGCCAGCAGCTCCACGACGATAAGCGATACCCAGGCCTGTGAAAGCGCCAGCCGCAGGCCGGTAAACCATCCCGGCAGGCTCGCCGGGATCACCAGCCAGCGCAGGCGCTGCCAGCGAGAAAAGTTCATCACCCTCCCCGCTTCACTGAGCGTCAGCGGCACGCTGGCCACCGCCTGCTGGGTGTTGAGGGTCATTGGTACGATGGTGGTTTTGACAATCACCGCCAGCTTCAGGCCGTTATCAATGCCGAACAGCACCATAAACAGCGGGATCCAGCCCAGCGTCGGTATCTGCGCCAGCGCGTAAAACAGCGGCTCCACCCGCTGGGCCGCCGCTGGCAGCAGGCCAAATAGCGCCCCGAGCAGCGTCCCGGCAAGCGTGCCCAGCAGCAGACCCAGCGCCAGATGCTGGAGGCTAAACCCCCACTGCGCCAGCAGGTCACCGCTCAGCAGCGACAGCGCGGTTTCGGCGACCAGCGCCGGGGCCGGGAGAATCTGCTCCGGCATCCAGCGCTGGCGAGCCGCGATATACCACAGGACAAACAGCAGTGCGGGCAGCAGCCACGGCCAGCCGTTCAGCCTGATTTTCAGTCTGTTAGGGGTAGCGGTTCTGATCAGTATCTGCGACATAGCGGTCCACTTTTCGTGAAGTTATGTCGCTATAAAAACGTGACTTTCCGCACACCGCCATTGCGTTAAGCGAATAATCCCGATGCAACAAATGCATTTCAGCCTGCCGGGTACGCGGCCTTTGATTTAGCTTTTTTTTACCTTTGCTTTGCCAATAAAAATATTTAACAGCGGGGCGGGCGGCTCTTTAGGGTGAGAAAAAACTCAGGGGAGCAAGACGTTATGATGAAAGCACTTTTTCACCACACCTTACTGGCGCTAACGGCAACCGTTGGCCTGATGACCAGCCTTCACGCCGAAGAGCTGCGTACCATCCGCATCGGCGTACCGGACCAAAGCGCGGGCAGTCAGCCATTTATCGAAGGGCCGGTGGGCATGGCGTATATTCGCCATCAGCTCGAAGCGGTGTTTAAGCCTCAGGGCGTCGAGGTTCAGTGGCAGTTCTTTAAAGGCGCGGGCCCGGCGGTAAACGAGGCGCTGGCCAACCGCCAGCTTGATTTTGTCTACCTCGGCGATCTGGCGGCCATTATCGGCAAAGCCAACGGGCTGCCGACGCGCCTGCTGCTGGGCAGCCGCGGTTCGGAGTCCTACCTCGCCGCCGCCAAAACGTCTGGCATTAAAACGCTGGCCGACCTGAAGGGCAAGCGCGTGGCGGTGTATCGCGGCACGGCGGACCAGCTGGCCTTTGACCGCGCGCTTCACGCCGCCGGGCTAACCGAACGTAACATGCAGGTGATCAATCTGGACTGGAACGCGGGCAAAGCGGCGCTGGCCGCGGGCCGTGTCGATGCGGTGTGGGGCGGCGTATCGCTGCTGGCG
Source organism: Kluyvera sp. (assembly GCF_047971185.1). GTDB lineage: Bacteria > Pseudomonadota > Gammaproteobacteria > Enterobacterales > Enterobacteriaceae > Kluyvera. The sequence continues at coordinate 15,038 of NZ_JBKDZH010000099.1, read as the reverse complement.
CTGCGCGGCGATAAGATAGACGTGGTGGTGAAAAGCGGTGACTCCGGGCGTCAGAACACCACGCAGGCCGGGTTCCTGGGCACTCAAACCTTTATCGAAGCCTGGCCGCAGGCCACCCAGCAGATTATCGATGTGCTGGTGAAAAACGCCGCCGAAATCAGCGATGCCGCCAATCGCGAGGCCTGGTCAGCCGAAATGGCGAAGCAGAGCCAGATCCCACAGGCGCTGTTCCTCGAAGAGCTCAAGCCGCAGGATCTGAACTTTACCACTTCCCCACGCATCGATCCGTTCCTGACCGACAGCTTCAGCAGCAGCGTGGAGCAGGCGAAAAATGGCCGCTTGATCCGCAGCGCGTTTGACGCGAAGCAATGGGTTGACGGTCAGTTTGTCGAGCAGGCGTTGAAAAATCAGCAGCTGGAAAAACGCTGGCCGCAGTACGATGCGCAAGGCCAGCCGATCAACGCCGGTTAAGCCCCCTGCGCCTGCGCCAACGGCTGAAGCTGACGATCGGCATGCAGGATAATCTCCATCAGCTTTTGTGCCAGCGGCGGCTGGGCGGCGTGAACCGGGGAGATAATCGCAAACCGGGTCTGCATCAGCCGCCACTCGTCCGGCAGGTCGCTCAGTTCCAGCTTAACCAGCCGATGGCTGTGCTGGCACAGCGCGAAGCCATCTTCACTGGCGAAGCTTATGGCATTGGTGTGCGCCAGCGTCGACAGCAGCGCGTAGATATGGTCGCACTGAATGGCTGGCGAAAAGTCCTGCTGCTGGCTCAGCGTCGCCAGCACTTTGCGCACGCCCGGCGGTAAATACGGTGCGGCGAACGGGTAGCGCAGCATCTGTTGAATGGCGACCGGTCCCTGCCCGGCCAGTGGGTGGTCCGCGTGGCACACGAAGAAACAGCGCTGCGGGCTGAGCGGCTGGACCCGAAGCTGCGGGTCCAGTTCGGCCTGCCAGCTGTCGGCGACGACAAAAGGAAACTGTTGCGTGGTCAGCGCATGGTGCAGGGCAAACCAGTTGTCGATATGGAAACGTACCCGCGCCTGCGGCAGGCGACGATGAAATTCACCCACCGCCGTCGGGATCAGCCGCGCGCCGGGAGCCGGGCCACAGCCAAAAGCGATCTCCCCGCTTTGTACATCGTCCGCTTCGCGCAGATGGCTGCTGAGTTCGATATTCAGCTCCTGGAAACGTCGCGCGTAGGGCAGCAGCGTTTGTCCATGCAGCGTCAGGGTCGGTAGCTTACTCTGGCGGTCAAACAGCGGGTGGCCGACACTCTGCTCCAGCGCCTGAATGCTGCGGCTGAACGCCGACTGCGACAGGCAGACCGCCTCCGCCGCGCGATTAAAACTGCCATATTCAACCAGCGCGACAAAGTTGCGCAGTTGGCGAAAATCCAGATGCATAGGCCCGCTTTATCTTTTGTTTATATTCAATCACAGTACTGGAAAGTGGCGGTCGAGCGCAACGACGCGGTGCCCCCTCACCCGGCCTCCAGCATGCCAAAGCTGACAATCCGCGCGCGCCCAAGCTCCTTCGCCCGATACAGCGCCACGTCCGCCGCGCGCAGCAGGTTGTCGCTTTGTACATGCTCCGGATAGCTGGCCACGCCAATGGAGACATCAACGTGGCCAATATCCGTTCCGGCAAAGCGCAGCGCCATCTCACGGACGCCGTTGTAGATATCGGACGCCACCCGGCTTGCGGCCTCTTCATCCATGCCGTTGAGCAGCACCAGAAACTCTTCGCCGCCGTAGCGGAAGGCCGTGCCGTGACCGCGCACCACGCGCTGAATAATCGCGGCGACGCTTTTAATCACCCCGTCGCCCGCCTCGTGGCCAAACCTGTCGTTAATGTGCTTGAAGTGGTCGATATCGATCATCAGACAGCTCAGCGGCTCTTTGTTTCGCATCGCATCGCCTAGCTGTTTGCCCAGCGAATCTTCCAGATGATGGCGGTTCCGCAGCCCGGTCAGCGGGTCGTACAGCGCTTTTTCCAGCAGCGCGTCGCGCAGACGCTGGTTGGCGAGGGCCAGGCCAAGCGCCTCCGCCATCAGCTCCAGATAGGCCCGCGACGGCGCGGTGTCTTCGCTGATATTCTGGAATGAGAGCAAACCAATCGCTTCGCCCTGGGCTATCAGCGGTACGCACAGGGTGTGATTGAGGCAGGCTTCCGGCAGATGGTAGCAGCCAATGTCCGGCTCGCCGTGTACCGGCGGATGGCTCTGCCCGCGCCGCACCGCCCAGCATTCATCCGGGTGGAAAGGCTCGGCCTTGCCCTCCGGCGAGAGCCATTCCGCGACGCAGCGCATCTGCCACGGCTCGCGATCCAGAACGAATAACCGCCCGGCGACGCCGGGGGCAATGTTTGGCGCGAACAGCTGCGCCACGTTCACCACATCATCGAAATTTTCACAGCCTTGTAAACGCTGGGTCATCCGCGCCAGCAGTTCGCGTATCGCCCAGTTGGCATCGCGCTCTTTCTCCAGCCGCTGGCGGGCCAGGCCATTCTCGCGGAACATGCGCACGGCCTGCGCCATATCGCCAATTTCATCAATCTGCTTGAAGTCGGGGGTTTCCACCGCATAATCCTGCGACGCCAGCCGGTGGACCACGTCGCTCAGGCGGACAACGGGGCGCAGTACCCGGTGCTTTAAAATAAAGCCCAGCACAAACAAGAACAGCAGCGCGGTTAGCCCGACCATCACTTCCGATAGCGTACGCAGCAGGCGGGACGCCCGCGTCGCATCGTCAATCGCGTCGCGCGCGCGGTTATCCAGCAGCTGGCGGAAGTGGTCGAATCGCGCCTGCGCGCGATCCAGCTCCTGTTCATACATTTTGCCGTAGAGCAGCGTCATGGCCTGAGCCGTATCGCCCTGCTCCATGCTGGCCAGCGCCGTCTCCTGCTCATCCTGCAGGGCATCGACAATTTGTACCCCTTCATGCAACAGCGCCAGCTCTTCCCCCGACGCGCCGGCGTCGTTCAGCTTCGCCAGCCGGTGTTCAATCGTTTTTAGCAACGTTTCCTTCTGGCGGTACGCTTTCAGCACATCCGGATCTTTGCCGACGACGTACAACCGCGCCAGGCTGGACAACGCCCACGCATCGTTGTCGATCTCCTCGGTGAGCTGGCCAAATACCTGCCGCTGCGCCACAGCCTGGCGTTCAGTGTTATCAGCGCTGGAGGCCATCAGCATGACAACGCCGGAGGCGATCGTCAGACATACCGTCGCACCGTAGGCCCAGTTTGTTATGGTAGCGATTCTCACCAGAGGGTTCCTTCTGCGACGAATAATGAATAAGCATTATGGAAATTATAGGAAACGCCGGTTTTCACGTGGCAATAAAAAAGCGGCCGCAGCCGCCTTTTGTTATCGTCACCTCATTCCGCATCTGGAGGATTTTTACCTTCCGCCATAAACTCTTCGTCCAGCCCTTCGACGTTACCCGCGTGGTCACGCCCGGACAGCAGGTTCCAGCAGGCGAGGAACAGCGCGGCAATCAGCGGGCCGATCACAAAGCCGTTGATGCCGTAGATTTCCATACCGCCGATGGTGGTGATCAGAATCAGGTAGTCCGGCATTTTGGTGTCTTTGCCCACCAGCAGCGGGCGCAGAATATTGTCCACCAGCCCGACAATCACCACAAAGAAGCCCACAATGAACAGCCCCTGCCAGAGCTGTTCGGTAGCGAAGAGGAAAATCGCCGCCGGTATCCAGATAATCGCCGACCCCACCGCGGGCACCAGCGACAGAAACGCCATCAGCGCGCCCCACAGCACGCTGCCGTCGATATCGACAATGGCAAACGCAATGCCGCCCAGCGCCCCCTGCACTACCGCGACCACCGCCGTCCCCTTGACCGTTGCCCGGGTGACGCCGACGAATTTGGCGAACAGATGCTGCTTGACGAAATCGGTCAGCGGCAGTGAGTTCAGGATCTGATTAACCAGATACGGGCCGTCTTTTAGCAGGAAGAACAGCAGATACAGCATGATGCCGAAGCTAATCGCAAAGCCAAAGGTTCCTTTACCGATCAGGAAAGCGCTGCCAGCGAGATACTGCCCGCCCTGTAACGCCAGGTCGGAGAGTTTTTTCTGAATCTGCGCCACGTTATCCAGATCGTGTTCAATCAGGAAGCCGCGCGCCCAGTGCGGCAGGTGCGAGAAAATGCTGGCAATCACGCTCGGGAAGCGGGTGTTGTCCTGCTGGAGCTTGGTGTACACCTCGTTCAGCTCAAACGCCAGCGATGACAGAATCGCCATCAGCGGGATAAATACAATCAGGCAAATAATCAGAATAGTGATGAGCGACGCCAGTTCGTTGCGATCGCCGAGTGCGCTACGCAGCTTATTTTTCACCGGATTGAATACCACGGTGAGGATCGCGGCCCATAGAATGGCGGAAAAATAGGGTGAAAGTATGTCAAAGAACGCCTAGGTGACGAGGGCAAGGATAAAGATAAAGAAACCTTTGGTCAGTCCGTTAAAGCGCATTGCGGAGTCCTGTTGCGGGAAATCTGTGACGACTATAGGTGCGTTTACGGGGATTTACCAGGTCAGGGCCGCTCAGGCTGTGCGAATGTTGCGAAAACCGCAGCCTCCTCGCCGCATCATGAAGTTGTCTCATGTTGCAATGAAATTAAGTCGCTTTCACTCACCCAGAGGCTCTGGCATAAAATACACATCATTAACTTATTGGCAACATGAAATAGCCGAATGAGTGAGCCACAACACGCTGGACGATAAATACGCTCGGTTTTCATATCCCTACTCAGGAGGCAGGACAGCCATGAATAACGATTTTACATTTACCATTAAGCACAGCCTTTTCGACGAAAATTATAACCCTTCTGAGAATACGCGTATTACCACCAACTTTGCGAACCTCGCCCGCGGTGAAAATCGCCAGCAGAATCTACGCAATACGCTGAAGATGATTGATAACCGTTTCAATACCTTAGCCTACTGGGATAACCCGAAAGGTGACCGTTACTCCGTCGAGCTGGATATTATTTCCGTTGAGATGAATATTGCGGGCAGCGCCTTTCCGGCCATTGAAATTCTGAAAACCAATATTATTGATAAAAAAACCAACGAACGAATTGAAGGCATTGTTGGCAATAATTTCTCATCCTACGTGCGGGATTATGACTTTAGCGTCCTGCTGTTAGAGCACAATAAAAACCGCGCTGAATTTACCCTGCCTGAAAACTTTGGCGTTCTGCATGGCAACATCTTTAAGCATTTCGTTAATTCAGCGGAATACAAAGCGCAGTTTGAAAAGCCACCGGTGATCTGCCTTAGCGTGTCGAATAAGAACGCCTATCAGCAGACGGGCAATCAGCATCCGGTGCTGGGGATCGAATACCAGCAGCATGGTTCGTCGTTAACCGAGCGCTATTTCGGCAAAATGGGTCTTAAGGTGCGCTATTTCATGCCGAAAAACAGCGTTGCGCCGCTGGCCTTCTTCTTCACCGGCGACCTGCTGAGCGATTATACCGATCTGGAACTGATCGGTACCATCAGCACCATGGAGACGTTCCAGAAAATTTATCGTCCTGAAATTTATAACGCCAATTCGGCGGCGGGCTTGCACTATCAGCCGAACCTCAGTCATGAGGATCATTCATTAACCAAAATTGTTTACGACCGGGAAGAACGTAGCCGGCTCGCGATTGAGCAGGGCAAATTCACCGAAGAACACTTTATCAAACCGTACAAACAGATTCTTGAGCAATGGTCAGCCGACTACGCGCTTTAATGAATTCACATTTAAAGGTTATCTAATATGAAAACATTGCTCCCGACATCAACGGCTGGCAGCTTACCGAAACCGTCCTGGCTCGCGCAGCCGGAAACGCTGTGGTCACCGTGGAAATTGCAGAATGACGAGTTAATTCTGGGTAAGCAGGACGCGCTGCGTTTGTCGCTGGACGACCAGCTGCGCGCCGGCATTGATATTGTCAGCGACGGTGAGCAACCCCGTCAGCACTTTGTCACCACCTTTATTGAACACCTCAGCGGCGTCGATTTTGAAAAACGTGAAGTGGTGAAAATTCGTAATCGCTACGATGCCAGCGTGCCGACGGTGGTGGGTGCCGTGGAGCGTAAAAAACCGGTATTTGTGGACGACGCGCGATATTTACGTCAGCTCACGAAGCAGCCGATTAAATGGGCGCTGCCGGGGCCGATGACCATGATCGATACGCTGTACGACGCCCACTACAAAAGCCGCGAAAAGCTGGCCTGGGAATTTGCCAAAATCCTCAACCAGGAAGCGCGTGAACTGGAAGCGGCGGGCGTGGACATTATCCAGTTTGACGAGCCGGCCTTTAACGTCTTCTTCGATGAAGTCAACGACTGGGGCATCGCCACGCTGGAGCGCGCGATTGAAGGGCTGAAGTGCGAAACGGCGGTGCATATCTGCTACGGCTATGGGATCAAAGCCAACACCGACTGGAAAAAAACGCTGGGCAACGAGTGGCGTCAATATGAAGAAGCGTTCCCGAAGCTGCAGGCGTCGAATATCGATATCATCTCGCTGGAGTGCCACAACTCACGCGTACCGATGGATCTGCTGGAACTGATTCGCGGTAAAAAGGTGATGGTCGGGGCCATTGACGTCGCCAGCCATACGGTCGAGACGGCGGAAGAAGTTGCCGATACCCTGCGCAAAGCCCTGCAGTTTGTAGATGCCGACAAACTGTATCCGTCAACCAACTGCGGCATGGCACCTCTGCCGCGCCACGTGGTCCAGGGCAAGCTCAACGCGCTGAGCGCGGGGGCGGAAATCATACGTCGCGAGCTGACGGCGAAGTAACCTCACAACACATAGGCGATCGCCGGGATCGCCTGTTATTACGCGGGCTACGCGTTCTGATAAAGATCCCAGCGGTTTCCATACAAATCTTCAAACACCACCGTACCATACTCCTCTTCCCGCGGCGCTTCGCAAAAATGCACGCCTTTGGCCTTCATCGCATGGTAATCGCGCCAGAAATCATCGGTCTGCAGAAACAGAAATACTCTCCCGCCGCATTGGTTGCCGATAAAACCTTCCTGCCGTTCATTGGACGCGCGCGCCAGCAGCAGATTGCAGTCGCTTTCCGGGTTGGGTGATACCACCACCCAGCGTTTACCCGGCTGTGGCGTATCTTCAATAAGCGTGAACCCCAGTTTGTCCGTGTAGTACTCAATCGCGCGGTCGTAGTCGTCGACCACAATGGCCACGTGCCCCAGACATCTTTTTTGCGTTCTCATTAGCGGCTCCATTCATCTTTATAGGCGAATACCCTACACGCTTTCAGGCATAAAAAAACCGCCGATTAATCGGCGGTTATTCACATCATCAACGCGACATTACATCAGCGGCATCGCCAGCTGCACAATGCTGATCAGCGGCTGCGGGTAGATACCCAGCACCAGCACCAGCAGTGCGGAGATCAGCACCACGATACCGCCCGCGCTGTACTGCCAGTTAGACGGCGCATCGCGGCCCGGCTGCTGCGGTGCGCTGAGGTACAGGCTCACGGCCACGCGCAGATAGTAGTAGAGACCAATCGCGGAACCAACCACGACCGCCCCCACCAGCCACCACAGGTGCGCCTGGACGCCGACGGCCAGCACGTAGAACTTACCGATAAAGCCCAGGGTCATCGGGATACCGGCCAGCGACAGCATCATCACCGTCATCACCGCCGCCAGAATCGGACGGTTCCAGAACAGGCCACGATAGGAGTACAGGGAATCCGCATCCGGCCCACGGTACGGGCTGGACATCAGGCTGACCACGCCGAACGCGCCGAGGCTGCTGAACAGATAACCGGCCAGGTAAACCCCAACGGTTTCCATCGACATTTCGCCGCTGTGCAGCGCAATCAGCGCCACCAGCAGGTAGCCGAGGTGAGAGATGGAGGAGTAACCGAGCAGACGTTTAATGTTGGTCTGGCTCAGCGCCATCAGGTTACCGAAGAGGATAGAGGCGAAGGCGATAAGGCCCAGCACCACGCGAATCGCTTCGCTGTCGCCCACCGGCGCGTACAGGAACAGACGCATCACCACCCCAAAAATGGCAATCTTGCTGGCGGTCGCCAGGAAGGTGGAGACCGGCGCTGGCGCGCCCTGGTAAACGTCCGGCGTCCACAGGTGGAACGGCACCAGCGAGAGCTTGAAGCCCAGACCGACGATCATCATCCCCAGACCCGCCAGCAGCAGCGGTTCGTGCAGCATGTTGTCGCTCAGGCTCTTACCAAGCGCCAGGAACGACAGGTCGCCAGACTGCGCGTACAGCAGCGCCATACCGAACAGCAGGAAGGACGACGCGGCGGCGGACAGAATGGTGTACTTGATGCTCGCTTCCAGCGAACGCTTCTGACGGAAGGCGTAGCCAATCAGGCCGAACAGCGGCAGCGAGATCAGCTCAATCCCGAGGAACAGCGCCGCCAGGTGGTTGGCGTTAGCCAGCAGAATGCCGCCGAGGGCAGCAATCAGCACCAGCAGGTAGAACTCTTCCTTGTTATCGGTATAGCCCTCAAGCCACGGATAGGCGAAGGTACAGGTCGCAAGGCTCGCCAGCAGTACCAGGCCGGTGTAGAGCATTGCGTAACCGTCAACGCGCATCAGCGGCGTGACGTCCATGGCGCCCGCCTGGCCAACAAACCAGAGCGACACCAGCGCGGCGTTAAGCCCAATGACCGACAGCGTGGCATTGAGGAAGTGATTGCGTCGCCACGCAATGGAGAGCATCACAACCACCACCGTCAAGCCGACGATCAGCAGCGGTAACAGCGCGATCAGTTGTTGTGGAGTTATTGTCATGGCGAATTACGGCCTTGTAGTTGAAACAGAATTAACAAACCACTGCTGGATGTTGCCCATCGCAGAATGTGACGTGTCCAGAATCGGCTGCGGGTAGAAGCCCAGCAGAACCAGAAGCACGACCAGCAACAGCACGATGAACAGCTCGCGCAGCGACATCCCTGGCAGCTCTTTTGCCGCGATTTCGCTCTTCGCTTTGCCGAAGTACGCACGGTGCAGCATCGCCAGCGAGTACACGGAAGCGAAGACCAGACCGAAGGTAGAAATCACCGTAATCACCGGCACGACTTTATAGCTACCGAACAGGATCATAAATTCGCCGACGAAGTTACCGGTACCCGGCATCCCCAGCGTGGCCACTGCGAAGAACATCGACAGCGCAGGCAGCCACTTAATTTTGCTCCACAGGCCGCCCATCTGACGCATGTCGCGGGTGTGCAGACGCTCGTACAGCTGGCCGCACAGAATGAACAGACCGGCAGCGGACAGACCGTGGGCAATCATCTGAATGACCGCCCCCTGGTACGCCAGCTGGGTGCCGGTGTAGATAGCAATCAGCACGAAGCCCATGTGGGAAACGGAGGTGTAGGCAATCAGACGTTTGATGTCGTACTGGCTAAAGGCCATCCACGCGCCGTAGAAGATACCGATGACGCCCAGCCACATCGCGATAGGCGCGAACTCGGCGGAGGCATTCGGGAACAGCGGCAGCGCGAAGCGCAGCAGACCGTAGGCGGCGGTTTTCAGCAGGATCCCCGCGAGGTCAACAGAACCTGCGGTCGGCGCCTGCGAGTGCGCGTCCGGCAGCCAGCCGTGCAGCGGCACCACCGGCATTTTCACCGCGAAGGCGATGAAGAAGCCGAGCATCAGCAGATATTCCACGCCGTGCGACATTGGGGTCTTCAGCAGGTCTTCATAGTTGAAGGTCCATACGCCGGTCGCGTTGTGGTGCACAAACACCAGCGCCAGGATGGCAATCAGCATCACCAGACCGCTCGCCTGGGTATAGATGAAGAACTTGGTGGCCGCCGTGATGCGCGTTTTACCGTCGGAGGCTTTGTGGCCCCACAGCGCGATCAGGAAGTACATCGGCACCAGCATCATCTCCCAGAAGAAGAAGAACAGGAACATGTCGATGGCCAGGAACACGCCGATCACGCCGCCCAGAATCCACATCAGGTTGAGGTGGAAGAAGCCCTGGTATTTCTCGATTTCACGCCAGGAACAGAGCACCGCCAGAACGCCCAGCAGGCCGGTCAGCACCACCATCAGCAGCGACAGACCGTCGATAGCCAGATGGAAGGTGATACCGAAGCGCGGGATCCACGGCAGAATAAACTCAGACTGCCACTGCGGCAGGCCGGCGGATTGCGTGAGTGAGTAGCCGCCCTGCAGCCACAGCTGCAGACCGAGCGCGAGCGTCAGTCCCATAGTGATCAACGCGATCCAGCGCGGCATCTTCACGCCGAAGCGTTCGGTCTGCCAGCAGAGGAAACCGCCGATAAAGGGAATCAGTATTAGCCAGGGTAATAACATGGCAATTCATTTCCTTATTAATCTATCCGGTGGCATTAGAGCCTGCCGGAACAGGAAAACAGCACGACATTTTCATGGGGAGGAACGCCCTCCCCAACGAATTAACGCAATACCATCAACAGCGCCAGCACCACCACGGCACCAATGCTCATCGACGCGACATACCAGCGCAGATAACCGTTCGCGCTCAGCACCAGGCCTTTGCCTGCAAAGCGAGAAAGGATAGCCGGAATGTTCATCAGCGCATTGAGCGGGTCGCTCTTCAGCAGCCAGGCGATGCCCAGGAACGGCTTAACGAACACTTTGTCGTATAGCCAGTCAAAGCCCCAGGCGTTATACCACCAGGTGCCCAGCAGACGGCCCGGCGCGCTGTTGGCAATCGAGGTGACGAGGGTACGTTTACCCAGCCACAGCCATGCGGCAATCAGGATCCCGGCAATCGCCACCACGCCAGAGGTGATTTCCAGCATCAGCACGCGGCCATGCTCCAGCTCGGTGGTGGACGGCAGCACGCCGTGCAGCGGCGGAACAATCAGCGCGCCCACGAAGGTCGACAGCACCATCAGCACGATCAGCGGCAGGTGGTGGGTAATCCCCTTCCCTGCGTGCGCATGAATCTGCTCTTTACCGTGGAAGACGATGAAGATCATGCGGAAGGTGTACAGCGAGGTCATGAACGCACCGACCAGGCCCGCCACCATCAGGTTGATATGACCGTTGGCCATCGCACCGGCGAGAATTTCGTCTTTACTGAAGAAGCCCGCGGTAATCAGCGGCAGCGCGGAGAGCGCGGCACCCCCGACCAGGAAGCAGGCATACACCAGCGGAATCGACTTACGCAGGCCACCCATCTTGAAGATGTTCTGTTCGTGATGACAGGCCAGAATCACCGAGCCGGACGCCAGGAACAGCAGCGCTATGAAGAACGCGAGGGTCATCAGGAGGAAAATCGCCGCATCCCACCCCTGCACGCCCAGCGCCAGGAACATGTAGCCAATCTGGCTCATGGTGGAGTATGCGAGAACGCGCTTGATATCGGTCTGCACTAGCGCGGCAAACCCTGCCAGCACCAGCGTAATCGCCCCCACAATGCCGACCAGATGCAGCACTTCCGGCGTCATCAGGAACAGGCCGTGGGTACGGGCAATCAGGTAGACACCGGCGGTCACCATCGTCGCGGCGTGGATCAGCGCGGAGACCGGCGTCGGGCCAGCCATCGCGTCCGCAAGCCAGGTTTGCAACGGCAGCTGCGCGGATTTACCCACCGCGCCGCCCAGCAGCATCAGCGTTGCCCACCACAGCATATCGTTGCCTGAGGCAAAGTGCGCCGGCGCCAGTTCAACCATTTCGCGGAAGTTCAGCGTGCCCAGCTCGTTGTAGAGGATGAACAGCGCGAACGCCAGGAATACGTCACCAACGCGGGTTACCACGAAGGCTTTCATTGCCGCAGCGCCATTCTTCGGATCGGTGTAGTAGAAACCAATCAGCAGATAGGAGCACAGGCCCACGCCTTCCCAGCCGAGGTACATCAGCAGCAGGTTATCCGCCAGCACCAGAACCACCATGCTGGCGATAAACAGGTTGGTGTAGGCGAAGAAACGAGAATAGCCCTCTTCTCCGCGCATATACCAGGAGGCGAACATGTGGATCAGGAAACCAACGCCGGTCACCACGGAGAGCATGGTCAGCGACAGGCCGTCCAGCACCAGGTTAAAACCGATGTTGAAGTCGCCGACTGACATCCACGTCCACAGCGGCTGGCTGTAAGCCTGCTGGCCATTGGCAAAGAAATCAACGCCAACAAACGCAGTCACCAGCGCGGCCAGACCGATCGACCCGACACCCACGGTAGCGGACAGATTTTCTGACCAACGACCACGAGAAAACGCCAGTAATACAAAGCCAATAAATGGCAGAATAATGGTTAAGGCAAGCATGTTCATCCACGCATCTCACTTACTGAATCGATGTTCAGGTTCTGGCGACGGCGATGAAGTTGCAGCAACAGCGCAAGCCCAATGCTCGCTTCGGCAGCCGCAAGGCTGATGGCGAGAATATACATCACCTGACCATCGGTCAGGCCCCAGTAGCGTCCGGCGACCACAAAGGCCAACGCGGAGGCGTTAATCATGATTTCCAGCCCGATCAGCATAAACAGCAGATTGCGGCGGATAACCAGACCGGTTAAGCCCAGCACGAATAAGATCGCAGCGAGGATCAGTCCATGTTGTAAGGGGATCATGCGTGCTCCTCCGTTTTTCTTTTCGCGCGGTCATCGGTGCGAGTGCTCAGCACTTCACCAGAACGCTCTTCGCGCCCCACGTGGAAGGCCACAACCAGACCAGCCAGCAGCAGCATCGAAGCCAGTTCAACCGCCAGTACATACGGTCCGAACAGGGAAATACCGACTGCTTTCGCGCTAATTGGCGTGCCGTCGATGCCCTGATCGTTAACGCCCAGAATGGCGTAAACAATAACCACCAGCATAATGGCCGACAGAATCGCCGGACCAATCCACACCTGCGGTTTCAGCCACTGACGTTCCTGCTCAATTTCAGAACCACCAAGGTTGAGCATCATCACCACGAACACGAACAGCACCATGATGGCGCCGGCGTAGACGATCACCTGCAGGGCACCGGCGAAGGCGGCGCCCAGGCAGAAGAAGATCATGGCCACGGCGATGAGGGAGATGATGAGATTGAGCAGCGCATGCATGGGATTGCTGGTGCTGATCACCCGCAGCGTGCTGTAAATGGCCACCAGGGCCGAGGCATAGAATGCCAGTTCCATGATTGACTCCTCAGGGCAGCAGGCTCTTGACGTCGATGGGTTTGGCCTCGTTCTCGGCATCCCCTTTCGGCTTGCCGTCGATGGCCATCCCGCTCATGCGATAGAAGTTGTAATCCGGGTATTTGCCGGGGCCGCTGATCAGCAGATCTTCCTTCTCGTACACCAGATCCTGGCGGCGATACTCCCCCATCTCGAAATCCGGCGTCAGCTGGATGGCGGTGGTGGGGCAGGCCTCCTCGCACAGGCCGCAGAAGATGCAGCGGGAGAAGTTGATGCGAAAGAACTCCGGGTACCAGCGGCCATCTTCCCGCTCGGTTTTTTGCAGCGAGATGCAGCCAACCGGGCAGGCCACGGCGCACAGGTTGCACGCCACGCAGCGCTCGTCGCCGTCGGGGTCACGGGTCAACACGATGCGGCCGCGATAGCGGGGCGGGGCATAGACCGCCTGCTCCGGGTAGTTCAGGGTTTCACGGGGCCGCCAGGCATGGGAGAAGACCATGGCCAGACTGCGTAACTGGGTGCCGACACCCTGGATAATGCTCACGATTTTCATACTTGTGTCTCACTGCACATTCATCAGCACCACGGCTGCGGTGACCAGCATGTTGATCAGGGTCAGCGGCAGGCACACCTTCCAGCCAAACGCCATCACCTGGTCAAAGCGCGGGCGGGGCAGGGAGGCCCGCAGCAGGATGAAGAACACCATGAAGCAGGCGGTCTTCAGGGCAAACCAGATGAAGGGCGGCAGCCAGGGGCCGTGCCAGCCACCGAAGAAGAGGGTCACGATGAGGGAGGAGATCAGCACGATGCCGATGTACTCGCCCACGAAGAAGAGACCCCACTTCATGCCTGCGTACTCGATGTGATAGCCGTCGGCGAGCTCCTGCTCGGCCTCCGGCTGATCGAACGGATGGCGGTGGGTGACGGCGACGCCGGCAAACAGGAAGGTGAGGAAGCCCAGGAACTGGGGGATCACGTTCCACATGCCGGCCTGGGCCTCGACGATGTCACGCAGGTTGAAGCTGCCGGCCTGGATGACGATGCCCATCAGCGACAAGCCCAGGAACACCTCGTAGGAGAGGGTTTGAGCCGAGGCGCGCAGGCTGCCGAGCAGGGAGTACTTGTTGTTGCTCGACCAGCCGGCGAACAGCACGGCGTAGACCGCCAGCCCCGCGATGGCCAGGATGTAGAGCAGGCCCACGTTGAGATCCGCCACGCCCCAGGTGGGGGTGATGGGCACCACCGCAAACGCCAGGATGAAGGCGGTGAAGGCGATGATGGGGGCCAGCACGAAGATCCGGCGATCCGCGAACGGGGGGATCCAGTCCTCCTTGAAGAACATCTTGACCATGTCGGCCGCCAGCTGCAGCAGGCCGAAGGGGCCCACCCGATTGGGGCCGTATCTGTCCTGCCACAGCGCCAGCAGGCGGCGCTCGATGAAGCTCATGAAGGCGCCAGCCCCCACTATGCCCACCAGCACGATCAGGGCCTTGCCGATCTCGATCAGCAGATCCATCAGGGCGTCGCTCATGCGATGACCTCCTGCAGATTATCGATGAGGGCGTGGTGCAGGGCGGTCGGCAGGCCGTTCATCCCGAGCGGCAGGCCGAGCAGCCCCTGAGCCAGGTTGTCGCTCAGTTGCAGACGCAGGCGCCAGTGGTTGCCACCCCAGGAGAGGGCGATCTCGCTGCCAGCACTGAGGGAGAGACGACTGGCGTCCGCCGGGTTCAGCACCAGGGTGGGCTCGCTCATCCGCGCCTGGATGACCGGGCTCTTGGCGGAGAGCTCTTCCGCGCCGAACAGCTGATCGTAACTCACCACCTGCAAGGCCGCCTGGGCACTGAAGGAGGTGGCTGAGAGGTAATGTGTCTTGTGATTGTGTGTTGATTCAT
>NZ_JBKDZH010000098.1:0-23235 GCF_047971185.1 Kluyvera sp. | reverse complement strand
CTGGTAATCGCCATCATCGGTCCCAGGACGGAATTTAATTTCCTTAACCTGGATAACTTTTTGCTTTTTCTTCTGTTCCTTAGAAGACTTACTCTTTTCATAAAGGAACTTGCCGTAGTCCATGATACGACAAACTGGCGGTTCGGCGTTAGGGCTGATTTCAACTAAATCTACTCCAGCTTCTTCAGCTTTTTCGATTGCTTCTCTCAGACTCACAATACCCAAAGCTTCGCCTTCCAGACCTGTTAAGCGAACTTCCTGGGCGCGAATCTCGCCATTGATACGATTCGGACGTGCCGTTTGAACTCGTTTTCCGCCTTTAATACCTTATTCCTCCAGTTGTTGAAGACTGCGGCTGCGAATCTCTTGTTGCAGCTTCTCGATAACTTCATTTACGTCCAGGCTGCCCAAGTCTTTGCCACGACGGGTGCGCACAGCAACTTTGCCGGCTTCAACCTCTTTGTCGCCACAGACCAACATGTAAGGGACACGACGTAAAGTGTGCTCGCGGATTTTAAAGCCAATCTTCTCATTTCTCAAGTCCGCTTTTACGCGAATGCCTGCATTTTGTAGTTTGCGGGTCAATTCGTTAACGTATTCAGACTGAGAATCGGTAATATTCATCACCACCACCTGCACCGGCGCAAGCCACGTCGGGAAGAAGCCGGCGAATTCTTCGGTCAGGATGCCAATGAAGCGTTCCAGAGAACCAAGAATAGCGCGGTGAATCATTACCGGTACCTGACGTTCGTTGTTTTCGCCCACATAAGAGGCGCTCAGACGAGCCGGCAGGGAGAAGTCTAACTGTACAGTACCGCACTGCCATGCACGATCGAGGCAGTCATACAGGGTAAATTCAATTTTCGGACCATAGAAGGCGCCTTCACCCAGCTGATATTCAAACGGGATGTTGTTTTCTTCCAGCGCGACGGCCAGGTCCGCTTCTGCACGATCCCACATTTCATCGCTGCCGATACGTTTTTCCGGACGCGTTGAAAGTTTGACCACGATTTTTTCAAAACCGAAAGTGCTGTACATATCATAGACTAAACGAATGCACGCGTTCACTTCATCACGCACCTGCTCTTCCGTACAGAAGATATGGGCGTCATCCTGAGTGAAGCCGCGTACGCGCATTAAGCCATGCAGCGCGCCTGACGGTTCATTACGGTGGCAGCTACCGAACTCCGCCATACGCAGCGGCAGATCGCGGTAGGATTTCAGACCCTGGTTAAAGATCTGAACGTGCCCCGGGCAGTTCATCGGCTTGATGCAGTACTCACGGTTCTCGGAAGAGGTAGTGAACATCGCATCTTTGTAGTTGTCCCAGTGGCCGGTTTTTTCCCACAGCACACGGTCCATCATGAACGGACCTTTCACTTCCTGATACTGGTACTCTTTCAGCTTGGAGCGTACGAAAGTTTCCAGTTCGCGGAAGATAGTCCAGCCATCGTTATGCCAGAAGACCATACCCGGCGCTTCTTCCTGCATATGATACAGGTCGAGCTGCTTACCGATTTTACGGTGATCGCGCTTCGCCGCTTCTTCCAGACGCTGCAGATAGGCATTGAGGGCTTTTTTGTCCGTCCACGCCGTACCATAGATACGCTGCAACATCTTATTGCTGCTGTCGCCGCGCCAGTAGGCACCGGCGGTTTTCATCAGCTTGAAGTAGTGACAGAAGCGCATATTCGGCACGTGCGGACCGCGGCACATGTCGACATATTCTTCGTGATGATACAAACCTGGTTTGTCATCATGCGCAATATTTTCATCAAGAATGGAAACTTTATAGGTTTCACCACGTTTCACGAAGGTTTCGCGGGCTTCATGCCAGCTCACTTTCTTCTTGATGACATCGTAGTTTTTCTCGGCGAGCTCGTGCATACGTTTCTCGAGCGCGTCGATGTCTTCCTGGGTCAGCGTGTGGTCAAGGTCAACGTCATAGTAGAAGCCGTTGTCGATAACCGGGCCGATCGCCATTTTGGTGTTTGGCCACAGCTGATTGATGGCATGACCAAGCAGGTGAGCACACGAGTGGCGAATGATTTCCAGACCGTCTTCATCTTTAGCGGTGATGAGAGACAGCGTTGCATCGTTTTCAATAATGTCGGATGCATCAACCAATTCACCGTTCACGCGCCCAGCGATGGTGGCTTTTGCCAGACCAGGGCCGATGTCCAGAGCGACATCCATCGGGCTAACGGCGTGGTCGTAATGGCGTTGGCTGCCATCAGGAAGAGTAATTACAGGCATTTCATGTCCTTATTTGCAGTGGTGCCCCACACGAAAGAGCACATACAAAACTATATGATTAAATTTATCAACAGGTTATAGATTGATTTTCGCTTCACTCTGCGAAAAATGAGGAACATGTACTTCGTACCGGGTTCCGCCTGGATCCGCCTGCTGACAATACCGTAGGTTAGTTTACACATCATCAGGACGTGATTAAAGTCGCAATTGCCCTGCCCTGTGCCCGTTGCTATGTTTGTCGCCGATTCTGGTACACTACGCTAAACACCGCATCTAAAAGGGAATGAACTCATGCCGACACATCGATTTGCGAAAAAGCACTGGAAAATGGTGCTGGTGCTAATTGCTATCTGTGGTGCGATGCTGCTGCTGAGATGGGCAGCAATGATATGGGGATAATTAATGGAAAAACAACCGTGGTGGGAAAGTGCAGTTAAATATCATTTATATACAAAAAATGCTTTTCACTGATATTTATTGACAATACGTGCGCGTAAAAATATCTGAACTCATGTTTCGAATATAAATATAGAGTTTTCTTATTCTAAAAAATAGCCATGGCAGCAAGAAAAACCGGTACGACTCTACCCGGTTTTCTCTGCCGGTATTAATAATTAATCAGAAATCAAATTATTACAGCACAGAATGTTTAGTACCACTCACCTGCTACCAGGGTATGGACATTAAAAGCATCATCCATAGAGCGGCCGGTAT
The DNA here is from genome assembly GCF_047971185.1 of Kluyvera sp. Lineage (GTDB taxonomy): Bacteria > Pseudomonadota > Gammaproteobacteria > Enterobacterales > Enterobacteriaceae > Kluyvera. Next base: position 20,265 of record NZ_JBKDZH010000098.1, on the reverse strand, counting down.
CCTGTGAACCCGGGGCAATGTTAGAACCCGCTTCAACGTCATACGCGCTGGAGATACCAACGTGTTGAACGGTAGCGACGTTAGTGGTGGAACTGGCTGGCTGCGTGGCAGGTTCGGCAGCAAATACACCGAAAGAGAGTGCTGACAGCACAATAGCTGCAGATGCGATTTTGATATTTTTCATAATGTTTATTCTCTAACTGGATTAAGACTTTTGAACTCAGAGGCATCATTTCGCCCTTGAACATAGTCTAGATCCAGATCACACTTTTGACTAGTCAAAATATTTAGCCATTCGTGTCAAATTTATTGAATATTATGTCTGAGAGGGCAAATGTGGAGATATTATGGAGAGTATGTATTTTTAATTAAATAAAACAGCGGTTGAATTTAATAATAACACATTTCGATAAATTGAAAATACAGGCCGGCATTTCTCCGGCCCGTAAATTATTACATTGTATAACCGAGGGTCAGCGACGTACGGCGATCGGTATGGTTCGGCGCCGTTTCCGGCGGCTCAGAGTTCCAGGTGACGTTATAGGCCACCTTCAGACCGAAGTGCTCATTGATTGCAACGTTGAGCGCGGTTTCTGAGTTCACGGTCGTATCGTCAGCCCCAAGGACCGAAACACCCTGCGTGAATTTGGTGGTGCCGGACACCTGCCAGGCGTAGGCCGCAGACGCGTAGCCCAGCGCCTGCGTTTCCGTATTACCATCGGTGTACTCGTCATAACGCACGCCCGGACCAAATTCAAAACGGAAGCTGTGGATCGGCCCATTCAGGAACTGGCGACCGTAACCTGCCGTAAAGACATCACGCTCGTGATAGCCGTTGTAGCGGTCGGTTAACCAGCTGGCCTGGCCAAACAGGTAGTCTTCATGCGTCATGTTGTAGCGGCTACGGCCGCCAACAGCATATTTTTCAGAAGAACGTTCATCGTTCGCCGACGTATTGCTGGCATTGCCCCACAGGGACCATGCTGTCGTGTCTCCATACCAGGTCAGCGTGGTATCAGCAGTCGCCGACGAGCTTTTGGTATTGCCGGATTGGGCGAGATAGCCCGCATTCACGTTACCTTCAAAAGGTTTTGCAGCGGTGGTTGGGTCATCCATGACAGTAAAAACGGTATCACTGGCGGTTGCATATGCAGACGCAAACACGCCCCCCAGCAGCACAACCGCTGCCGGTACTGTCTTCAAAAGCTTCATTTATTATGAGTCCGTACAACAAAAAAGGAGACGATTTCGTCCCGGAAACTTTCGCGAGGATCAACGACGGGGTGGTCCATAGAAAGGCAACAAATTATAAAAAGGCACGAATAACATAGCAATCCTATTCTTCTGTCATTTTTTGAATAAGAGCCCTCTTAAAGCGCATTTTATTTCATAATAAAAATAAGCAGTTATTTACCATTTTCTATAAAAATCATGCTGTTGCTACTTTCATTATCCTCCGACAAGTGCCAGGCTTAAAGCCAGTTGTGTTCAGAGCGCTTTATTGGCTCATAAAGGGAGGTTATAGCAATGGTTAAAATTTACACATTGACGCTCGCCCCTTCACTCGACAGCGCCACCCAAACGCCACAAATTTACCCTGAGGGGAAATTGCGCTGTAGCGCACCGGTCTTTGAGCCCGGCGGCGGCGGAATTAACGTCGCGCGAGCGATAACATTTCTCGGTGGCCGCGCCACCGCCCTCTTCCCTGCAGGCGGCGCAACCGGAGAACATCTGGTGGCCCTTTTGCAGGATGAACAGGTTCCCGTTAAAAGCGTCACGTCCCGGGAATGGACGCGGCAGAACCTTCACGTTCACGTTGATGCCAGCGGCGAGCAGTACCGTTTTGTGATGCCGGGCGCCACGCTGCATGAAGATGAATTACAGGCGCTGCAGGACAGCGTTTTGCAGGCGGATTCAGGCGCTTTGCTGGTGGTAAGCGGAAGTTTGCCGCCCGGCGTTTCCCTCACACAGTTTGTCGCCCTCATTAAAGCAGCCCAGCAGCATGGGTTGCGCTGCATTATTGATAGTTCAGGTGATGCTCTGGCCGCCGCGCTGGAAATTGGCAATATCGAGCTGGTAAAACCGAATCTGAAAGAGCTCAGCGCGCTAGTCCAGCGGGATTTAAATCAGCCGGACGACGTTCGCAACGCCGCGCAGGAGATTGTGCGTAGCGGTAAAGCGCACCGCGTGGTGGTTTCTTTAGGGGCACAAGGGGCGCTGGCCGTCGATGCGCACTCCTGCGTTCAGGTAGTGCCGCCGCCCATCAAAAGCCAGAGCACCGTTGGCGCGGGCGACAGCATGGTCGGCGCCATGACGCTTAAACTTGCGGAAAACGCCAGCCTTGCAGAGATGGTGCGCTACGGCGTCGCGGCGGGCAGCGCGGCGACAATCAATCAGGGCACTCGCCTGTGCTCGCGTGAAAACACGCAGAAAATTTACGATTACCTGCAACAGCACTAAATGTGCAGGAAAACAGGCCTGCGGGGGCTCTCGCAGGTCGCTAAATCGCCGTTATCAACTATGCTAACCAAACTCCATTGTTAACAATGGGGTGCATGCGAAGGCTGAGTCACCCTACGTCTGTAGCAGAGGGAGTACGATCCTACCTCTGCTTTCTACATTCTTTTTACCCGTTGTGCGGTATAGCTCGAATTTTTACCCGGCAGTAATGCGCTAACCTTATGATACGGCAGAAAACATGGGGAGAGACATCATGTGGCAAGCGATCAGTAGCCTGTTAGGCGAGCAACTTGGAAGTGGCGAAATCGATCTGCGTACTGAACTGCCCGGCGGAGAAATTCACGCCGCATGGCATATCCGTTATGCCGGTCGGGACTTTTTCGTGAAGTGCGATGAACGTGAATTACTGCCCATTTTTACCGCGGAGGCCGATCAGCTTGAACTGCTCTCCCGCAGTAAAACCGTGACCGTCCCGGAGGTATTTGTCGTCGGCACAGACCGCGACTACAGCTTCCTGGTGATGGAGTATCTCCCTCCCCGTCCGTTGGATGCGCACAATGCCTTCCTGCTGGGCCAGCAGCTGGCCCATCTGCACCAGTGGAGCGACCAGCCGCAGTTTGGCCTTGATTTTGACAACGATCTCTCCACCACCCCGCAGCCCAACGCCTGGCAGCGTCGCTGGTCAACCTTTTTTGCCGAGCAGCGTATTGGCTGGCAACTGGAGTTAGCCGCGGAGAAAGGTATGGAGTTTGGTGACATCGACGCTATCGTCGATCATGTTCAGCAGCGCTTAAGTTCACACCAGCCGCAGCCTTCGCTGCTGCATGGCGACCTTTGGTCAAACAACTGTGCGCTGGGGCCAAACGGGCCGTATATTTTCGACCCGGCGTGTTACTGGGGAGACCGTGAATGTGACCTGGCGATGTTGCCGCTACATCCGGATCAACCGCCGCAAATTTATGACGGCTATCAATCGGTTTCCCCGCTACCGGCCGGGTTCCTCGAGCGCCAGCCGGTTTACCAGCTCTATACGCTGATTAACCGGGCCATTCTGTTTGGCGGGCAGCATCTGGTGATTGCCCAGAAGGCGCTGGATAAGGTGCTCGCCGCATAACGACAAAGGCCCCTTTCGGGGCCTTGTGTTTAGTTCATCTGCACGCCTTTCAGGCGGAACTCAATGTTCATAATCAGCCCCGTCCCCGGCTTGCCGGATTCGTAACGCCATTTACGCATCGCCGTTTTCACGTCGCGTTCAAACATATTGGACGGTTGCGCCGAGAGAATTTGCACGTTCTCCACGCGGCCATCGGCGGTAACGTCAAATTTCACCCGCACTTTACCTTCAATGCGCAGCGCCTGAGCACGCGCAGGATAGCCCGGCTGAGGACGATTCAACGCCCGCGGCCCGGTTGGCGCACTGACCGACGGCGCGCTGGCGCCCGGCTGGTTGTTGGCGACCGAACGTGCCGGCGGCGCATCACGGTTTACCGTTGACAGCGGACGCGATTCCACCGGCTTCACTTCCGGTTTCGGCTGCTCGACTTTTTTCACCGGCTTCGGTTTTGGCTTCGGCTTCGGTTTGGGCTTGTGAATAACGACCGGCGCCTGCTGCACCTCTGGAATCGGCTCCGGTTCAGGTTCCGGTTCTGGCTCTACCACAGGCTGCGGCTGAACGACCGCCTGAGGCGGCTCAAGGTCAGCTGGCGCAACCATGGTGACGGTAATCGGCTGTGCGGGAGCGGGCAGTTCAATAACCTGATGTACCGAGGTATAAAGCAGACCGGCCACGACGGCGCCATGGATGCCAACAGAGAGCAACGTCGGCCACGGAAACCGGCGGGGTAAATCAAGGGTCATTGCAGTCATAGTCGTTACAGTTGAAAAATGAGAACTCGATTTTAAATGCAAATAGCAATCATATTCAATAAGACATCTTATCTTCGGTCAACTTTCTCCCGCAGTTGGGCAAAAAATCCGCGCCACTTCGCGTCTTTTAGCGCTCACAAAACTTTGCATTGCAGTCACAGACGCTTTGCCTTACCGTAATCCGCAAACTATTTAAACAGGAGTTCCGCCCGTGCTTTACGTCATTTATGCTCAGGATATCGCCGATTCTCTTGAAAAACGTCTTTCAGTACGCCCCTCCCATCTGGCCCGTTTGCAGCTGCTGCATGATGAAGGCCGCCTGCTGACCGCTGGCCCAATGCCAGCCGTCGACAGCAACGATCCGGGCGCGGCGGGTTTTAGCGGTTCAACGGTTATTGCGGAATTTGAGTCGCTGGAAGCCGCCCAGTCCTGGGCACAGGATGATCCCTACGTCGCAGCGGGCGTATATCAGCAGGTTTCGGTAAAACCGTATAAAAAGGTTTTCTAATAAAATCGAATTTTATAGATGCCATACGTAGTAAAGAAGAATTGAAGTAAAGGGCGCAAATGAGTACACGATGTTTGTGCCCTTTGTTTTTTTAGACCCGCTGCCCAATTTAGTGTTGTGTGATTTTGCGCTATTTATTTCTTTGTCTCCCGCCACGCCTACTTCGTAGCTGATAATAGCAACCTTTTAGATTTTTACTGGGTGAGGATAACGTTATGGACTCAAACCTTCACGTTTAAAATGGGAAGGAACACGGGTAGCTGATTAATTTATGTCCTCATACTACTGTGGCCAACCACACATCATTCAAAAGTAAAATATCGATTACTACAGGAACAATATCTGCAACTGCCATTGACCACTATCACCACAGCAACAATAGGTTTTAAATATAATCACTCGACACATCAACAACACATTAACTCGGAATTCCCATGCCTTGCATTCGGTATTAGCGATGGTTAGCGTTAAAAAAACACACTCAGTTATTATTAACGCAGGATATAATCAGCACTGGTATGACCAATGAATAAAATGCAGAGGTGGTATTCTGATGTTATTTATTTCAGTTTTTTTTACTTCCTCCGATATTAGTTTTTAGGGAGGGGAGTTCCTCCTCAGACTAATATTTACGGAGAATCATTCTATGTCACAGGTCATCAACACTAACGCCCTGAGTCTGGTAGCCCAGAACAACCTGAACAAATCCCAGTCCGCGCTGGGCACCTCTATCGAGCGTCTGTCTTCCGGCCTGCGTATCAACAGCGCCAAGGACGATGCCGCTGGTCAGGCTATCAGCAACCGTTTCACCGCAAACATCACCGGTCTGACCCAGGCGTCCCGTAACGCCAACGACGGTATCTCCATCGCGCAGACCACCGAAGGCGCGCTGAACGAAGTGAACGACAACCTGCAGAACATCCGTCGTCTGACCGTACAGGCCCAGAACGGCACCAACTCCGAGTCCGACCGTAAGTCCATCCAGGACGAAATCAATGCCCGTCTGCAGGAAATCAACCGTATCTCCGAACAGACCGAGTTCAACGGCGTGAAAGTTCTGAGCGCCGATCAGACGCTGGGTATTCAGGTGGGCGCTAACGACGGCCAGACCATTGATATCAACCTGAACAAAGTGGACTCTTCTACCCTCGGTATGACCGGCTTTGACGTGACCACAGTAGCCACCCAGGTTGGCGTTGGCGCGAGCATGATCGATACCGATGGCGGCAGCCACAAAATTGACGACACGATGCTGGCGGCGATGAAAACTGAGGCTGGTATTGATGACGGCGGCAACATCTATAGCACGACCGTTGAAGGCGAGACCGTGTATTTCGGCGTGAATTCCGATGGCACCGCAGGCAAAGTCATCAGCGCTGACGAAGATGGCGCCGTTACTGCTGGCGCTGACGCAAGCGCGGCTATGCTGGCGATGACCACTCAGTTGGACACTATCGACAAAGCGATGGCTCAGGTTGACGAACTGCGCTCCTCCCTGGGTGCTACACAGAACCGTTTCGATTCTGTTATCAGCAACCTGAACAGCACCGTTAACAACCTGTCCGAGTCCCGTTCCCGTATCCTCGACGCCGACTTCGCTTCCGAAGTCTCCGAGATGAGCCGTGCAAACATCCTGCAGTCCGCCGGTATTTCCGTGCTGTCTCAGGCAAACCAGGTTCCGCAAAACGTTCTGTCTCTGCTTCGTTAATTTACTGATATTAAAACAAAACCTCGCCAATCTGGCGAGGTTTATACATTTGGGAACGGGCGAAAGCGACCTATAAGCAGCACTGGATAGAATGAAAAGTGGTGTTCATCACCCCTCCTGTTTTGCTCATCTCAACATGAATAAATTTATCACTAAGTCATCGGGCATGATATTCACATGCATTTTACTCGTAGCAGCCTGATGAGATTGAATATTAACCTAAAAAACCGTGAGAAAACAAAGGCTTCAGGGCTCACACCTTCAAGTCCTGGCAGTTAATTTAATAAAGGCAGTGATGCTTTTATCACTGGAGTTACACTAATGCTAAGTCGTATTAAAATAGCAACAAGTATCATTTCAATTCTTGCATTTCTTCTTTTCCTTCAAATGTTATCGGGAGGCTTGTCATTTAAAGCTCAAAATTCAAGCGATGAGGCTTTAGATACTGTAATGAAACTCCACGAAAGAAAAGAAACCTTCGAGTTAATATGGTCGTCGCTACTCGAGGCCAGGATTTCGTTGAATCGTGGTGCTCAACAATTACTCTTACGGGGTGATACTTCTGAACCTCATAAAAAATCTGATGCACAGATACAGCTTGATTCTTTAGTTGCGGCCGCTGACAAAGAGTTAAAAAACGTGCAACGGTATTGGGATAAATACATATCAACACCGCCAAACTCCAGAATAAGCCCCTCAGTTCTGGCGGGGTTAGAGCGTGATTACAATATTTATCTGAAAGAGCTCATGATGTTACTCCAGCTCCTGAGAGATGGAGAGGTTTCTGAGTTTATTGCTCACCCGACTCAAGGCATTCAGGAAGCACTAAGAAATTCATTATTAGCCTATGATGATGAAATCAGCAGAATATCATCAGAGTTAACGTCAGAAGCCGACACGGCCTCCAGAACAGCATTCTGGACTATTCTGAGCGTAATGTTAATGACATTAATTATTTTCCTCCTGAGCCTGGTGGTGATGAAGATAATATTGGTCAAACCAATGGATACATTAATAAGCAGTATTAAAAATATCGCTGCCGGTGACCTTGTGACAGACATCGATGTTCATGGCACTAACGAGATGGGACGTTTTGCCTCGAGTCTCAGAGATATGCAGCGTGAGTTAGCCACCACGGTTGGTGAGGTGAGAAAAACCGCAGATGCCATTTTTACTGGGGTTAGTGAGATTGCAAATGGTAATACCGACCTGTCATCACGAACAGAACAGCAGGCTGCTTCCCTCGAAGAAACCGCCGCAAGTATGGAAGAGTTAACCGCGACGGTTAAACAAAACGCCGAGAATGCACAACAGGCAACAAATATAGCGGCTAATGCCTCTGGAGCTGCCGCATCGGGAGGACAGGCAGTAGAAGATTTGGTGCATATTATGAACGAAATTACGGATAGTTCGAAGAAAATATCCGAAATAACCGGAGTCATCGATGGTATCGCTTTCCAGACCAACATCCTCGCACTCAATGCAGCCGTAGAATCAGCCCGGGCCGGTGAGCATGGATTAGGATTTTCCGTTGTCGCCAGTGAAGTCCGGAATCTGGCTCAGCGAAGTGCGCAAGCAGCAAAAGAAATAAAGATACTGATTGATGAGTCCGTTCATAAAATCAACGCTGGCTCTCAATATGCGGAAAATGCAGGCCAGACGATGGGCAATGTCATCAGTGCTGTTAGTAGCGTAACCTGTATTATGAACGAAATTGCTTCTGCCTCTGAAGAACAAAGCCGGGGTATCCAGCAGGTTGGTATTGCTGTTGTTGAAATGGATCGGGTAACACAACAAAATGCCTCGCTTGTTGAAGAGTCGGCAGCGGCTTCTGCCGCCCTGGAATCTCAAGCGGTCAATCTCAACCAGGCCGTTGCTGTTTTCCACATTAGCGATAATGATGACCGCGTCGGAAACTAAAGCGGTTTAGCGCACAGGATTCCCTTTATAAGATCCTTTCCCGCCCGGTATTGTGAATATCCATGATACCGGGTAGCTCATCATGTTAAGTTCCCGTTGAGGACATTCAGAATTCTGGTTGCCAGAGTACAAATACATCAACTCAGCGAGATAGTTAGCGTAGAAAAACAGAGGGCACCATATGATGGTGCCCTTTTTTATCATCAGAGATCGTAGATGGCGAATAACAGGCAGTTACGCTGTCGGCCGACCAGGCACTTTCTGATGGAGTGGATGCGCATGTTACGACGCGATTGAGCTTCCAGCCAACGCGCCTTGCGACGACTGGCTTGTCTCACCATCCGCCAGCGCCCCACTTCCGGTCTACTACGCTTCATTTCTAACGCTCTTGCTAAAAAAGACGGCCCATTATAGCCCCTTGCTAATGGCTGACCAGCGGTTTCTCGTTGCGTTTTTATTTGCCAGATGCCTTCGGATGCGTAAACTCTTAACAACTGGCAAACAAAAGGATTTTCGAATTATGACAACCGTGTACACCGTAGTAAGTTGGATGGCTATTCTGGGGTATTGGTTGTTAATCGCCGGGGTAACGTTACGCATCCTGATGAAGCGCCGCGCGGTGCCTTCAGCCATGGCCTGGCTGCTGATTATCTATATTCTGCCGCTGGTGGGTATTATCGCCTATCTTTCGCTAGGCGAGCTGCACCTTGGGAAACGTCGTGCCGAACGCGCGCGCGCAATGTGGCCTTCAACCGCGAAATGGTTGAGCGATCTTAAATCCTGTAAACATATTTTTGCCGAGGACAACAGTCAGGTTGCCTCCTCATTATTTAAGCTCTGCGAACGTCGCCAGGGCATCGCGGGCCTGAAGGGTAATCAGCTTCAGCTGTTAACCGAGTCCGACGACGTGATGCAGGCGATCATTCGGGATATCCAGCTGGCGCGCCACAATATCGAGATGGTTTTTTATATCTGGCAGCCCGGCGGTATGGCTGACCAGGTCGCCGAATCATTGATGGCCGCTGCGCGTCGCGGCGTGCACTGCCGGTTGATGCTCGACTCTGCGGGTAGCGTCGCCTTCTTCCGCAGCCCGTGGGCGGCCATGATGCGTAACGCGGGCATCGAGGTGGTTGAAGCGCTGAAGGTCAATCTGATGCGTGTGTTCCTGCGCCGTATGGATTTACGTCAGCATCGCAAAATGATCATGATCGACAACTATATCGCCTACACCGGCAGTATGAATATGGTCGACCCGCGCTTCTTTAAGCAGGATTCCGGCGTTGGCCAGTGGATCGACCTGATGGCGCGTATGGAAGGCCCTATCGCCACTGGCATGGGTATCGTCTACTCCTGCGACTGGGAGATTGAGACCGGTAAACGTATTCTACCGCCTACGCCAGACCTCAATATTATGCCGTTTGAAGAGGCCAGCGGGCATACCATTCAGACGATTGCGTCCGGCCCGGGCTTCCCGGAAGACCTGATTCATCAGGCGCTGCTCACCGCGGCGTATTCCGCTCGCGAATACCTGATCATGACCACGCCGTACTTTGTGCCGAGTGAAGATCTGCTGCATGCCATCTGTACGGCCGCGCAGCGTGGAGTTGATGTGAGCATCATTCTGCCGCGTAAAAATGACTCCGTGCTGGTCGGCTGGGCCAGCCGCGCCTTCTTTACCGAGCTGCTGGCGGCGGGGGTCAAAATCTATCAGTTTGAAGGCGGGTTGCTGCACACCAAGAGCGTGCTGGTCGACGGCGAGCTGAGCCTGGTGGGGACGGTCAACCTCGACATGCGCAGCCTGTGGCTCAACTTTGAGATTACGCTGGTGATCGATGATAGCGGATTCGGCAGCGATCTGGCCGCCGTACAGGACGACTATATTTCCCGTTCACGCCTGCTGGATGCGCGACTGTGGGTTAAACGCCCATTCTGGCATCGCCTCGCCGAACGACTGTTTTACTTCTTTAGCCCATTACTGTAAAACGAGCCCATTAGCACTCAACAGGTAGCCATCATGGATATGGATTTAAACAATCGTCTGACCGAAGATGAAACGCTCGAGCAGGCTTATGACATTTTTCTTGAGCTGGCGGGCGACAACCTTGACCCGGCGGATATCATTCTGTTCAACCTGCAGTTTGAAGAACGCGGCGGCGCCGAACTGTTCGACCCTTCCGAAGACTGGAAAGAGCACGTCGATTACGATCTCAACCCCGACTTTTTCGCCGAAGTGGTGATTGGTCTGGCGGAGACCGATGGCGCTGAAATCAACGATATTTTTGCCCGCGTCCTGCTGTGCCGCGAAAAAGATCATAAGCTTTGCCATATTCTCTGGCGTGAATAAATAAAGCAAAGGGCAGCTAAGCTGCCCTTTTTTAATGTCTGTCGCTAAAGGTTATGGCTGGCGAGGAAGCGCAGTGCCGCAGGCATTACAGTAGTGTGCGGTCAGTTCATGATGCCGCTGTTTACAGTGGGGGCAGACGCGTTCCTGACGACGTTTTTGAAATTCACTGGTCATCTGGGCGGTAATAATCCCGGTCGGGATAGCGATCACGGAGTAGCCGATTAAAATCAGAATCGACGCCACCATCCTGCCCGCAGCCGTATGCGGCGTAATATCGCCATAGCCCACCGTCGTCACCGTCACAATGGCCCAATACACCGCCGTGCTTAGCGTGGTAAAACCGTTCACCGGCCCTTCTATGCCGTACATCAGCGCGCCCGCCACCACCATCACGATACCGATAAACGCGTAGAACAGAATAAGCTGATGGCGAGAATTCACGATCGCGCTCCACAAACTATTCAGCGCAGGCATCAACCGCAGCAGTTTCAGAATACGCAGCACGCGAATAACGCGCATGGCTCGCCAGGCAAACAGATATTCCACGCCGATTTCAGGCCATAACATGATCACGTAAAACGGCAGAATAGTGGCCAGGTCGATAAATCCCCAGAAGCTGAATACGTAACGCGCGGGATTGGGCCAGCAGAATAGGCGCAGAAAATATTCCAGCGTGAACACCAGCGTAAAGGCAATTTCCAGCCAGACAAAGGCATGCCACTCATCATAGGTCAGATGATAGGTCGTACCGATACCTGACTCAATAAAGATGGCAACGACGCTTAATAACGCAAAACAGCCGCACAGCGCTTCAAACCGACGCCCGGTCCGCGTACGTTGGTCGAATAAGAAATGATAAAGACGATGGCGCAAAGCGCTAATGCCAATCACGATGAACCCTCGTATAAAAAATAAGGGCTGGCAACCTGCCAGCCCTGACGATTATAACGGGTCAACCTTGAGACAGGAAACGGCGTGACGGAAACTTCCTTCCAGAAGCGGACGCGTTTGTGCACATTCCGGGCCCGCTAGCGGACAGCGGGTACGGAATACGCAGCCAGACGGTGGATTAATCGGCGAAGGCAGTTCCCCTTCCAGCAGCTGAATGGTTTTATTCTGCTCCAGATCGGGGTCCGGCACCGGCACCGCGGACATCAGCGCCCGGGTGTACGGGTGCAGCGGATTGTTGTACACCTCATCATAAGTGCCCAGCTCTACCGCATGGCCCAGATACATCACCAACACGCGGTCGGAAATATGCTTCACCACCGCCAAATCGTGGGCGATGAAGATCAGCGACAGCCCCATTTCACGCTGCAGCTGCTGCAGCAGATTCACCACCTGAGCCTGAATTGACACGTCCAGCGCCGATACCGGTTCATCACAGATAATCAGCTTCGGCTCGAGGATCAGCGCGCGCGCAATACCGATACGCTGGCACTGGCCGCCGGAAAACTCATGCGGGTAACGGTTGACGAGGTTGGGCAGCAGCCCCACCTTCATCATCATGGTTTTCACTTTATCGCGCACTTCCTGACGCGGCATTTTCGGGTAGTAGGTGCGCAGCGGCTCGGCGATGATCTCACCGATGGTCATACGCGGGTTCAGCGAGGCCAGCGGATCCTGGAAAATCATCTGAATGTCGCTACGCACATTGCGCCACTCATCTGGCTTCATGCCGAGCAGATCTTTTCCCAGCCAGGCGACTTTACCGTCGGTGGCTTTCACCAGGCCGATAATGGCGCGCGCGAACGTCGACTTCCCGCAGCCGGACTCACCGACCACGCCTAACGTTTCACCTTCGTACAGGCGTAGCGTAACGCCGTCGACCGCTTTCAGCGTTTTAGGCGGCTGCCAGAACCACTGTTTTCCGTCTTTGATCTCAAAGTGCACCTTTAAATCGGCAATTTCGAGCAGTACTTTTCTTTCGTCAGTCACGGCGTTCATACCAGCTCCCCCACGGTCTTAAAGCAGGCGCGTAAACGGCCTGGCGCAAACTCCTCCAGCGGCGGCGCGCTGCTGCATATCTCCATCGCATGTGGGCAGCGGGGCTGGAATGGGCAGCCGGAAGGCAGACGTAACAGGTTTGGCGGGTTACCTGGAATGGTCAACAGCGATTCGCCCTCGCCGTCCAGGCGCGGAACCGCATTCAGCAGGCCAATAGAATATGGGTGCGCAGGCTGGTAGAACACATCGCGGGCTTTACCGTATTCCATGGTACGCCCGGCATACATCACCAGCACCTTGTCGCAGATCCCGGCGACCACGCCGAGATCGTGGGTGATCATGATAATCGCCGTATTGAACTCACGCTTCAGTTCGTTCAGCAGCGTCATAATCTGCGCCTGAACGGTGACGTCCAGCGCGGTAGTCGGCTCATCGGCAATCAGCAGTTTTGGCCGGCACAACAGCGCCATGGCAATCATCACACGCTGGCGCATCCCGCCGGAGAACTCGTGCGGATACATTTTCATGCGCTTACGCGCTTCCGGCATTTTCACCGCATCCAGCATTTTCACCGACTCTTCAAACGCTTCGGCCTTACCCATGCCTTTGTGCAGCATCAGCACTTCCATCAGCTGTTCACCCACCCGCATATACGGGTTCAGGGAGGTCATAGGGTCCTGGAAAATCATCGAAATCTGCTCGGCGCGCAGTTTATTTAGCGCCTGCTCCGGCAGGTTGAGGATCTCTTTGCCGTTAAACAGAGCCGAGCCGCCGATCCGCCCGTTGCTCGCCAGCAACCCCATCAACGCAAACGCGGTTTGCGATTTACCCGAACCGGACTCACCGACGATCCCCAGCGTCTCGCCCGCGCGCAGGCTGAAGTTGAGGTCATTGACGGCGGTAACGTCGCCGTCGGGCGTTTTAAAGGTGACGCGCAGATCTTTCACGTCCAGCAACCGCTGAGACGCCGTTGCCGTTTCAATTATGCTCATGGCAACACTCCTTAACGGTCTTTCGGGTCGAGGGCATCACGCAGGCCATCGCCGATAAAGTTGAAACAAAACAGCGTCACGACCAGGAATCCAGCCGGGAACAGCAGCAGCCATGGCGACACCTCCATGGAGTTAGCGCCGTCGCTTAACAACGCCCCCCAGCTGCTGAGCGGCTCCTGCGTCCCCAGGCCGAGGAAGCTCAGGAAGGATTCAAACAGAATCATGCTCGGTACCAGCAGCGAGGCGTAGACCACCACGACACCTAGCACGTTCGGGACGATATGACGCACGACGATGCTCACGGTAGAAACGCCGCCAACCTGGGCTGCTTCAATAAACTCTTTACGCTTGAGGCTCAGCGTCTGGCCGCGCACAATACGCGCCATATCGAGCCAGGAAACCATGCCGATAGCGACGAAAATCAGAAGGATGTTTTGCCCAAAGAAGGTTACCAGCAGGATCACGAAGAACATAAACGGGAAGGAGTTGAGGATTTCCAGCAGGCGCATCATCACCGAGTCGACTTTGCCGCCCAGATAGCCGGAGAGCGAACCGTACAGCGTGCCCACCACCACGGCCACCAGCGCGGCCGCGATCCCCACCATCAGGGAGATACGCCCACCGATCGCCACACGCACCAGCAGGTCACGCCCGGAAGAGTCGGTGCCAAAATAGTGACCGGACTCCATATCCGGCGCGTTGGACATCATGCCCCAGTCGGTATCGAAGTAGGAAAACTGCGATAGCATCGGCGCCAGCGTCACGAAGAGCGCAATCAGCACCAGCACGACCAGGCTGGTCACCGCCGCGCGGTTATGCATAAAGCGTCGGCGCGCGTCCTGCCACAGGCTACGCCCTTCGACTTCCAGCTTCTCGCTGAAATTCTCCAGCGCCTCGCTGTTCTTTTTACTTAACATCATAGCGAGCTCCAGCCTTAGTAACGGATTTTCGGGTCAATAACGGCGTACAGCACGTCGACCACCGCGTTAAACAGGATCGTTAATGCGCCAACCAGAATCGTCAGGCTAAGCACCAGGGAGTAGTCGCGGTTAAGCGCCCCGTTAACGAACAGCTGTCCAATTCCCGGCAAGCCGTAGATGGTTTCAATCACCATCGAACCGGTAATAATGCCGACAAAGGCAGGCCCCATGTAAGACAGCACCGGCAGCAGCGCAGGCTTTAACGCATGGCGGAAAATAATCCGCCGCATCGGCAAGCCTTTTGCGCGGGCGGTACGAATAAAGTTAGAGTGTAAAACTTCAATCATCGAGCCGCGGGTGATACGCGCAATGCTGGCAATGTAGGCCAGTGAGAGCGCGACCATCGGCAGAATCATGAATTTCAGCGCCCCGCCGTTCCAGCCTCCGCCGGGTAGCCAGTGAAGCGTAATCGCAAATACCATCACCAGCAGCGGCGCAACCACGAAACTGGGTATCACCACCCCGGTCATCGCCACCCCCATGACCGCATAGTCCCATTTGGTGTTCTGTTTTAACGCCGCAATCACGCCTGCCGTGACGCCCAGAATAACCGCCAGCAGGAATGCCGCCGCGCCGAGCTTGGCCGATACCGGGAAGCTCACCGCAACCAGATCGTTGACCGAATAATCTTTATATTTAAAGGAAGGGCCGAAATCACCGTGGGCTAACTGCTTCAGGTAATTGCCGTACTGCACGAGGATAGGATCGTTTAAGTGATATTTCGCTTCGATGTTAGCCATGACTTCCGGCGGCAGCGTACGCTCGCCCGTAAACGGGCTGCCCGGCGCCAGGCGCATCATAAAGAAGGAAATCGTAATAAGAATAAATAGCGTCGGAATCGCTTCCAGACAGCGACGTAATATAAATTTCAACATTGCCCGTACCTTCTGGCATGTGCCTTTGCACTGCTCTCAAATAAGACACGATGGGGCGAGCCAGTACTCGCCCCACGTATTGCCATTAATGCTTGATAACGTAGAGATCTTTGGTGTAGACGTTATCCATCGGGTCTTTACCGGTGTAGCCGCCGACCCATGGTTTCACCAGGCGGGCGTTCACGTAGTAGTAGACCGGTACGATCGCGGTATCTTTATCCAGCTGTTGTTCAGCCTTGGCATACGCGGCGGTACGCTGCTCATCGTTGGCCGCCTTCACAGACTCGGCCATGATCTTATCGAACGCTTCGCTCTTATAGTGCGCGGTGTTCATGGAGCTGCCGGACAGCATGGTGTTCAGGAAGGAGGTCGGTTCGTTGTAGTCCGCACACCAGCCAGCACGCGCTACGTCATAGGTCCCCTGGTGACGCGTGTCGAGGAAGGTCTTCCACTCCTGGTTCACCAGCTTCACTTCTACGCCGAGGTTTTTACGCCACAGAGAAGCCGCGGCAATCGCCAGCTTTTTGTGCAGGTCGGAGGTGTTGTACAGCAGGTTGAAGGTCAGCGGCTTATCGGCGGTATAGCCCGCTTCTGCCAGCAGTTTTTTACCTTCTTCATTACGCTTGTCCTGTGACCATTTGAACCACTCTGGTTCGGTCAGCTTCGCGCCATCGGTATACGGTGGGGTGTAACCATAGGCCGGCAGATCGCCCTGACCTTTCACCTTGTTGGCGATGATATCACGGTCCAGACCCAGCTTCAGCGCAGTACGTACGCGAGCGTCGGTAAACGGTGCTTTCTGGTTGTTAATTTCGTAGTAGTAAGTACACAGATACGGGTCGACGTGAACTTCGTTTGGAATCTCTTTTTTCAGCTTCTGGAACAGTTCGATCGGCAGCTGGTTATAGGTCATATCCAGCTCACCACTGCGGTAGCGGTTGACGTAGGTCACTTCTGAGGAGGTCGGCAGCCAGGTGACCTGGTCGATAACGGTTTTTTTGTTATCCCAGTACTGCGGGTTACGTTCCATCACGATGCGTTCGTTAACCACCCAATCTTTCAGCGTGTACGCACCGTTAGTCACGATGTTGCCCGGCTGGGTCCATTTTTCGCCGAACTTCTCGATCGCCGGTTTATACACCGGAGACATCGCCGGGTTTACCAGCAGTTTGTAGAAATACGGCACCGGCTCGCTCAGGGTGACTTCCAGCGTGTGGTCATCCAGCGCTTTCACGCCCAGCTCGCTCGGCTTCATTTTGCCGTCAATAATCGCGTCAACGTTGACGATATGGCCATACTGCGGATAGCTGGCATAAGGCGATGCGGTATTCGGATCGACCAGGCGCTGCCAGCTATATACGAAATCTTGTGCGGTAACCGGTTCGCCGTTGGACCATTTCGCGTCTTTACGCAGATGGAAAGTCCAGACCTTAAAGTCTTTATTGTCCCAGCTTTCGGCGACGCCCGGAATCGGGTGACCGTCTTTTGGTGAGGTATTCAGCAACCCTTCAAACAGGTCGCGGCTGATATTGGCCTCTGGCACCCCTTCAATTTTATTGGGGTCGAGAGACTGCGGTTCAGCGCCGCTATTACGGACCAGCGTTTGTTTGCTCGCTAACTCGGTGCCTGCAGGAACATCTGCAGCCATTACGTTCCCTGCGATAAGCGCAGTGAGAATGCCAGCCGCAACCAGGCTTTTTTTTGTGATGATGGACATTGTGTTGATACTCCGTTCATTATTATTACTGACTGTCGTCAGCCTGTTTAGTCCCCTTTCGGGTTCCTGTACAGCGCAGGAGATTTTTGCGTCTGTCAGGTCATTTACTGCCTGCTATCACCGACTTTTTTATTACGGTCGCTCTTGTGGCCACCTGACGTCGATTCATTAAAGCCTCCCCCCTGTCGGGAGACTTTTTTATTCTGTTCATAACTGCTTACAAGTTGAAACAGTTATCATTTACATAGCTTTATCTTGCGAATAACTCAGGCCGGAAAGTACCAAATGACGATTATCGCCGCCAATATAATTTGCAAATTTGTTAACCAATTCTCTTTTAGTCAGCAAACAGCCCTATTGACGACAGCGTATCCATAAATTCCGGTATTCATAAATTCATAATAATCAGATAGATATGTAAAAAACGTTTCAGATAGCGCAGTGAGTCGGCGTCAATGTGTGTTTTTTGTACAAAAAATTAACACTCGCTCATTTTTTAGCACATAACTCTGCACTGAAACTGAAATTACTAATATCATTTCAATTATCTAACAGCAAGCCCCAGAGTATCGTGTGAGAGAAATAACATTTGTGAGAAGAGCACGCGCGCAAAGGACGCACCCCATCTTATTGATAAAGAGGATATTTTTTAAATATTCGAATTGATTATTTAGATAGCAGCGAGCGGCATGATTGATATGTTTTTGTAATATTTACGGCAACAATAGTTCTGAATCCGCTACGGTTGCCGCAAAATAATTAACCGACCAGTCCCGGGAAGATGGATTTGATACCGGTCACAATAAATTCAATTCCCAGCGCCATCAGTAGCAGGCCCATAATACGGGTGACGACGTTAATCCCCGTCTGCCCCAGCATGCGTACCAGCCAGGGTGAGATGCGGAAAATGCCCCAGCAGCACCAGGCGAAAAGCGCGATAGATAAGGAAAAGCCAAGAAGATAGGTCAGCGAATGGTATCGCGTTCCCCAGACGATCGTTGAGCTGATAGCGCCCGGCCCCGCCATTAGCGGCAGCGCTAGCGGCACGACGCCAAGACTTTCACGAACGGCCGTTTCTGATTTTTCCTGCTTGTTCTGCTTATCTTCTCCCAGCTTACCGCTGATCATCGACATGGCTATCGACACCACCAGGATCCCGCCGGCAATGCGGAAAGAGTCAATGGAGATACCAAAGAGTTGCAGGATCAGATCGCCGAGGAACAATGACGTAAGCAGGATAATCGCCACCGACAGACTGGCCGTCAGGTTGGTTTTATTACGCACCGGCGCGGTCTGATAGCTCGTCAGGCTGATGAAAACGGGGATCAGCCCCACCGGGTTCACCAGCGCAAACAGCCCGATAAAGAACTTAAAGAAGATAGGAAAATCAAACAACGTTTGAATCACGTGAACCCCGGAGCATCATTAAAAGTGGTCGTTGACGAACAGCAAATCGCGAATTGCGCAGACAATACCCTTTTTAGCGGCCATCTTCATTAGAATTATCCATAAAAATAGGGCAAAAACAGAGTGTTATATATTTGTATAAAATATGCTAATGTTATCCGCATCAATACCCACGGATGATTAACAGCTTATACAATTTGCTAAAATCGGCCTGCTGAAAGGTGTCAGCTTCGCCTAAATTTGATTTAGATCACGTAAATCGTACTCAGAAGTGGGTAATCTGCTTACACCGAAAGAGAGACGGCCTCATAAATAAGTCGTATTTTTTTCGGTGAGCTCCTTGGCTAAATCGAAGCTCTTTTAGTAAATCAGTGAATCAGTTCGTGGATAACATGTTGTTTTCTTGACTTTTTCGCCAGCTGCAGACGATTTGTCTATACTGACTTGTCGAGCAGATGATTCACTAAAAAAGTTTAACATTATCAGGAGAGCATTATGGCTGTTACTAATGTCGCTGAACTTAACGCACTCGTAGAGCGCGTAAAAAAAGCCCAGCGTGAATATGCCAGTTTCACTCAAGAGCAAGTTGATAAAATCTTCCGCGCCGCCGCCCTGGCCGCTGCAGATGCTCGAATCCCTCTCGCAAAAATGGCCGTTGCCGAATCCGGCATGGGTATTATCGAAGACAAAGTGATCAAAAACCACTTCGCTTCTGAATATATCTACAACGCCTATAAAGATGAAAAAACCTGTGGTGTCCTGGACGAAGATCATACTTTCGGCACCATCACTATCGCTGAGCCTATCGGCATCATCTGCGGTATCGTACCGACCACTAACCCAACTTCTACCGCTATCTTCAAATCGCTGATCAGCCTGAAGACGCGTAACGCCATCATCTTCTCTCCGCACCCGCGTGCCAAAGATGCGACCAACAAAGCGGCCGACATCGTGCTGCAGGCTGCTATCGCTGCAGGCGCACCGAAAGACCTGATCGGCTGGATTGACCAACCGTCTGTTGAACTGTCTAACGCGCTGATGCACCACCCGGACATCAACCTGATCCTCGCGACCGGTGGTCCAGGCATGGTTAAAGCCGCATACAGCTCCGGTAAACCGGCAATCGGCGTAGGCGCAGGTAACACACCGGTTGTTATTGATGAAACCGCTGATGTTAAACGTGCCGTTGCTTCTGTTCTGATGTCTAAAACCTTCGATAACGGCGTAATCTGTGCTTCTGAGCAGTCTGTTGTCGTGGTTGACTCCGTATACGACGCAGTACGCGAGCGTTTCGCCACTCACGGTGGCTACCTGCTGCAGGGCAAAGAGCTGAAAGCCGTTCAGGACGTTATCCTGAAAAATGGCGCACTGAACGCCGCTATCGTTGGTCAGCCGGCCTACAAAATTGCTGAGCTGGCAGGCTTCTCCGTACCAGAAACCACCAAGATTTTGATCGGTGAAGTTAAGGTTGTTGACGAAAGCGAGCCGTTTGCTCACGAAAAACTGTCTCCGACGCTGGCGATGTACCGTGCGAAAGACTT
>NZ_JBKDZH010000097.1:0-11143 GCF_047971185.1 Kluyvera sp. | reverse complement strand
GGACAAACAGGTGACAGTTATATGTAAAGTTGATGACGGTTGAATGACAATGGTAAGAAAACAGCTGGCCCAAGAAGGCATCAGACCAGCGTGCGGCAATCATGGGATAAGAATTATGCTGTTTGAGCAGTTGCAGATGGTTTCAGCAGAGCATACATCAGGCCACAGGCAATAGTGCCCAGGGCAATAGAGAGCAGATATTGCATCACATTCTCCACCGCATGCGGAATTGCCAGGACAAAGAGGCCGCCGTGTGGCGCCATCAACGTACAACCGAAATACATGGACAGCCCCCCGGCGATTGCGCCACCGACCATCGTGGAAGGGATCACACGCATCGGGTCACGCGCGGCGAAGGGAATCGCCCCTTCAGAAATAAAGCACAACCCCAGGATGAAGGATGCATTGCCCGCTTCATGCTCAGAGGCGCTGAATTTTGCTCTGGCCGCCCAGGTCGCTACGCCCATCCCTAATGCCGGCACCATCCCTGCCGCCATAATTGCCGCCATCGGCATATAAGAGTGAGAAGCCAGTAAACCAACACCAAAGGTATACGCTGCTTTATTCACCGGCCCGCCAAGGTCAAAACCTTGCATTGCGCCCAGCAACATTCCCAGCAAAATCGCGTTCGTAGAGGTCATATTCCCCAGGAACGTCGTCAGCCCTTCCATCACTGCCGAAACCGGGCCACCTACCACGTAAATCATAACAAGGCCGGTAATCAGCGTCGCCAGTAAAGGTAAGACTAGCACCGGTTTGAGCGCTTCCATTGACGCCGGAAGCTTAATATTTTGAGCAAGAAGACGTGTACTGTAACCCGCCAGGAAACCGGCCACGATCCCGCCCAGGAAACCGGCTCCGCTTAAACTGGCTAGCATCCCGCCGATAAGCCCCGGAGCCAGACCCGGACGATCGGCAATCGAGAAGGCGATAAATCCAGCCAATACCGGCACCATCAGTGCAAAAGCGGCTTTCCCACCGATTTGAAATAATGCTGCCGCCAGCGTGCCCGGCTCGTTAAAGGCCTGGATACCGAAGACAAAAGAGAGTGCGATACACAGCCCTCCCGCAACCACCAAAGGAAGCATATGGGACACGCCGGTCATCAAATGCTTATAAACCCCAGGTAACTCTGTTTTCCCGGACGAAGAGGAACGTTCCGCAACCCCCTGATAGACTTCGGCGCTATTGAAGGCATTATCCATTTCCTGCGCACTCTTTTTTAGCGCAGCGCCGGTACTGGTGCGATAGAGTCTTTTGCCAACAAAGCCTGACAGATCCAGCTCAATATCCGCCGCGATAATCACCACATCCGCTTGCGCTATCTCTTCCGCGGTCAGCGTGTTCTTCGCTCCAACGGAACCACGGGTTTCAACCTTGATCCAGTCACCACGTTTGCGGGCTTCAATTTCCAGCGCTTCAGCAGCCATAAAGGTATGGGCTACGCCTGTCGGACAGGCCGTCACAGCAACAATTTTTTTAGTCATAGTAGGGTACCCTGTTCTTTTAATTTAAAGAAAAAGCAGGAAAAAATGTTACAGACGTGACCAGGCCGCCGCTTTCTGGAACAGCTCATCATCCGGGCGAATACCGGTATAAAGAACAAACTGCTCGACGGCCTGAATCGCAAACACTTCGGAACCGGTAATCACGGTTTTACCGCGTTCACGGGCGTAGCGGATTAAGGGCGTGACGGGCGGTAGCGCCACCACATCAAAGATAATGCTCGCGCTATCAACTTCTTGTTCACTATAAGAAAGTTTGTCCGCATCATTGCCGCCGGCCATACCAATCGGCGTGGCGTTAATCAACAGATCGGCGTGAATGCCATCGGTATTCGGGCGCCATTCATAGCCATAAAGCTCGGCCAGTTGTTTGCCTGACGCTTCATCAATCGCAACAATATAACCACGGGTAAACCCCGCATCCTTCAGCGCGCAGGCCACCGCCTTTGCCATTCCACCGCTGCCACGCAAGGCAAAAACCAGATCGGGAGAGACCTTGTAATTCGCCAGCAAGCGAGCAATCGCAATGTAATCGGTGTTGTAAGCCTTCAGATGACCATTGGTATTCACAATGGTATTAACTGAGTGAATGGCCTGAGCTGAAGCATCCAGTTCATCCACCAGCGGAATGCAGGCTTCTTTAAACGGCATGGAAATTGCGCACCCGCGAATCCCCAGACCGCGCACGCCGCTAATGGCTTGCGTAAGATCGGTCGGCGAGAAAGCTTTGTAGAGATAATTGAGATCCAGCGCCTCGTACAGATAGTTGTGAAAGCGTGTACCGAAGTTACTCGGGCGTGCCGCCAGAGACATGCAGACCTGAGTATCTTTATTAATGCGCTTTGTCATGATGAATCCTCATAGAAGTTGCGATAGAGAAAATCATCGGCTAAAAAGGGGATATTAAAAATTGCTCACTCTTGATTGAGAAATTTCACCTTTTATGGCAACCCAGCACACAGAACAAAAATACTTAAAGCTACTCCAGCGCTATGGCGACAAGCCTGTTAGCGTGACATTACAGGAGTTGGCGGATGTATTGTTCTGCACCCGACGGCATATGCGTAACCTGTTGCTTCAGATGCAGGAGGCAAAGTGGCTCATCTGGCAATCACAGGCTGGACGTGGGCATCGCGCCCAGCTTCACCTGCGCTATAAACCAGAACAGCTGTTAAGTGAAAAAGCGGAGCAGTTGCTTGAGTCTGGCCATGTGGATCAGGCCATTCAACTGCTGGGTAAGAATAAACACCAGGTGGCGCAGCTACTACGTTCAAAGCTGGGTTATAGCGTGCGGGAAGACTATCAGCGGCTGTGCATCCCCTATTACCGGACAATGCCCTCTCTGTGCCCTGGCACGCCGCTGCGCCGTTCCGAGCAGCATCTGGTCAGGCAGATTTTTAGCGGTCTGACGCGCATAAATGAGGAAAAAGGTGAAGTCGAAGCCGATCTTGCCCACCACTGGCGGCAAATTGATCCGCTACGCTGGCGTTTTTATCTGCGCCCCGCCGTGCTCTGGCATGATGGTCGCGAGCTGACCATCGACGATGTTACCGCTTCACTGGCCTGCACAGCCCGATTGCCGTTGTTCTCGCATTTGCAGGCGATTCAGGCCACCGGGCCGCTGAGTATTGAGATAACGCTGGCGCACCCTGATAACCAGCTGCCGTTACTGCTCAGCCATATTGATGCCATGATCCTACCGGCTGACTCGACACAACGCGCCGATTTCTCAGCGCACCCAGTAGGAACAGGCCCTTATGAGGTGATAGAAAATAATGGCTTTCATCTGCAAATGAAGGCCTTTGACCACTACTTTGGTCTGCGCGGACTGCTGGATGAAGTGGAGGTCTTTATCTGGCCGAATTTAACCCAAACAGACAACCCGGCGGAATCACTGACGGATAACGACGCGGCTGCCTGGCTCAGCTCCAGCCTGAGCGATGAGGATTACGTTTCCGGGCGGCTCAGCCAGGTAGCAGGAAAGCCTTCTGACAACCTGCGCGAAATGTTTCTTGAACGCGGGGGATATTTTTTATTATGCGACAGCCGGTCCTCGCACTGGCATACCGCCGAACACCGCCGCTGGCTGCGGGAAACACTCAGCCCTTACGCCTTACTCCAGCATCTGAGTGAAGCGATTCGTCCTTTCTGGATACCGGGCGGCAGCCTGTTACCCTCCTGGTTTCATACTATTGAGGCGGGTCAGATCTGTTCCCCTTTTAGTCCATCATCGCCCTGCGCAAAACTGCGCCTGGCCTATCACGATCAGCATCCTGAATTTCCGATGCTCCTGAATATCATGCGAGAGATCATGCGCCAGCAGGGCATTTTACTTGAGGGCGTTGAGCTTAATTATGATGACTGGGCGAACGGCAACGCCAATGTGGATCTCTGGCTGGGGACGGTCAATTTCCCCGTTCCCGAAGAGTGGAACGTCGGCACATGGCTGCTGGGATCCCGTTTACTGCGCCACTCCATCAGCGGCGGTGATGGCGAGCTGCTGGCCCACTGGGAAACCCAGTGGCATGCCGAAACGCTCAGCGCGGAACAACTGGTCAGGGAAACCACCAGCTCAGGTTGGCTACAACCGCTATTTCACCACTGGATGCGGCTCAAAGGCCCCGACCGGGCGAGGGGGATTCATCTGAACAACCTGGGGTGGTTTGATTTCCGCTCCACCTGGATTGAGCCGGGGCCGTAGCGCATTGGCCGACATGGTTAATCAGCGGAATATTTAGGTTGCGATCCACATCAGCCAATTAGGGCCTGACCTAAAAAGGGAGGAGATGAAGGCTGCTGAGCAAACAGCAGCCTTCTGTTTATTAAAAATTATTCGACGGTGACAGATTTCGCCAGGTTACGCGGCTGATCCACATCGGTGCCTTTAATCAACGCCACGTGATAAGACAGCAGCTGTAGCGGCACGGTGTAGAAGATTGGCGCAATCACCTCTTCCACATGCGGCAGCTCGATGATGTGCATGTTGTCGCTGTTGGTAAATGCCGCATCCTGATCGGCAAACACGTACAGCTCTCCACCGCGCGCGCGAACCTCTTCAATGTTGGATTTCAGCTTTTCCAACAGTTCGTTGTTCGGCGCCACCACGATAACCGGCATATCCGCATCAATCAGCGCCAACGGGCCATGCTTCAGCTCGCCTGCTGCGTAGGCTTCCGCGTGAATGTAGGAGATCTCTTTGAGCTTCAGCGCCCCTTCCAGCGCAATCGGGTACTGATCGCCGCGCCCAAGGAACAGCGCGTGATGCTTGTCAGAGAAGTCTTCCGCCAGCGCTTCAATGCGTTTGTCGTGTGACAGCATCTGCTCGATGCGGCTAGGCAGCGCCTGCAGGCCGTGCACGATATCCTGCTCAACGGCAGCGTCCTGACCTTTCAGACGGGCCATTTTCGCCACCAGCAGCAGCAGTACGGTCAGTTGGGTGGCAAACGCTTTGGTAGAGGCAACACCAATCTCCGCGCCCGCTTTGGTCATAATTGCCAGATCGGATTCACGCACCAGCGACGAACCCGCAACGTTACAAATCGCCAGCGAGCCCAGGTAACCCAGCTCTTTGGTCAGGCGCAGGCCTGCCAGAGTGTCGGCGGTCTCACCGGACTGCGACAGCGTGATCACCAGGCTATTCGGGCGCACGGCGGATTTGCGGTAGCGGAATTCGGACGCGATTTCGACATCGCACGGCATACCGGCCAGCGATTCAAACCAGTAACGCGCCACCATCCCCGAGTTGTAGGAGGTACCGCAGGCGATAATCTGAATGTGCTCAACCTGAGAGAGCAGCGCATCGGCCTCTGGCCCCAGCTCGCTCAGATCCACCTGGCCGTGGCTGATGCGCCCGGTTAAGGTGTTTTTGATTGCGTTCGGCTGCTCGTAGATCTCTTTCTGCATGTAGTGACGGTAAATGCCTTTGTCGCCGGCATCGTACTGCACGTTCGATTCGATATCCTGACGCTTCACTTCCGCGCCGGTCTTATCGAAGATGGCCACGGTACGACGGGTAACTTCCGCGATATCGCCCTCTTCCAGGAAGATAAAGCGGCGGGTCACCGGCAGCAGCGCCAGCTGATCGGAGGCGATAAAGTTCTCGCCCATCCCCAGGCCAATCACCAACGGGCTACCGGAGCGTGCCGCCAGCAGCGTGCTTGGATCGCGAGAGTCCATGATGACCGTACCGTAAGCGCCGCGCAGCTGCGGGATGGCGCGCAGTACGGCTTCACGTAAAGTTCCGCCCTGTTCCATCTCCCAGTGCACCAGGTGAGCAATCACTTCGGTGTCGGTCGCTGAAACGAAGACATAGCCGCGCGCTTGCAGCATTTCGCGCAGCGGTTCGTGGTTTTCGATGATGCCGTTATGCACCACCGCAATGTGTTCAGACACATGCGGATGCGCATTGCCTTCCGATGGTTCGCCATGGGTTGCCCAACGGGTGTGGGCAATACCGGTACCGCCAGATAGCGGCTGTTCTTCCGCTGCCTGAGCCAGCATCTGGACTTTTCCCAGACGACGCAGACGGGTCATATGACCTTCTGCATCCACCACCGCCAGACCCGCAGAGTCGTATCCACGGTATTCCAGACGACGGAGACCTTCGAGAAGGATTTCAGCTACATCACGTTGCGCGACTGCGCCAACAATTCCACACATAAGTTTATGTTCCGATTTTTTACGCGTTGTCGGTCAACCTGTTGCCCGTATACCGGGCGCCCCGAGCCTTGTAGAGAGTGGGGTTATTTTTATAGGTACTGCATGGTGGGCGGGAGATTATGTTATCTCCTCGCCTTTGTTGCCTGATGCGGCTACGCCTTATCAGGCCTACTTCTTAATCTTCACCGGACGCTGCCAGCCCTGCTTCTGCACCTGCGGTACACGGCTGATGACCAGCGCGTTATCCGCCACATTGCGCGTCACCGTCGTCCCGGCGGCGATGGTAGCCCCATTGCCCACGGTAACCGGCGCCACCAGCTGACTGTCGGAGCCGACGAACACGTCGTCGCCGATGATGGTTTTAAACTTGTTCGCGCCGTCGTAGTTGCAGGTAATGGTCCCCGCACCGATATTCACGTTGTCGCCAATTTCCGCGTCGCCGAGGTAGGTCAGATGACCGGCCTTCGAGCCTTTACCCAGACGCGCCTTTTTCATTTCCACGAAGTTCCCGACGTGAGCGCCTTCCAGCAGCTCAGCGCCAGGACGCAGACGGGCGAACGGCCCGATAGTACACGCGGCTTCCAGGTGCGCATCTTCCACCACGCTATACGGGCTGATTTCGCAATCATCGCCGATGGTGCTGTTTTTAATCACGCAGCCAGCGCCAATTTTGACGCGGTTACCCAGCACCACGTTGCCTTCAAGGATAACGTTAGTATCAATTTCCACATCTCGCCCATGCGCAAGGGTGCCGCGCAGATCGAAACGCGCCGGATCGCGCAGCATCACGCCCGCCAGCAGCAGTTTTTCGGCCTGCTCGGACTGATAAATACGCTCAAGGCGGGAAAGCTGGAGGCGGTTATTCACGCCGTCGGTTTCGCTGATACGCGCCGGATGAACGGCGGCAACCTCACGCCCTTCCTGATACGCCATGGCGATAATATCGGTGATATAGAACTCACCCTGCGCATTGTTATTGTCGAGCTTCGCCAGCCAGCGCTTCAGGTCTGCGCCATTGGCAATCAGAATGCCGGTATTAATCTCACGGATCTGGCGCTGCTCATCGGTCGCGTCTTTTTGCTCCACGATGCCGGTCACTTTGCCGTTTTCGCGGGTGATACGGCCATAGCCGCTTGGATCGTCCAGCACCACCGTCAGCAGACCAATGCCGCCCTGCGGTTTTGCGTCACGCAGGCGTTGCAGGGTTTCTACGGAGATCAACGGCACATCGCCGTACAGCATCAGAATATCTTCGTCATCGGCAAAGAACGGCGCAGCCTGCTGCATCGCGTGGCCAGTTCCCAGCTGCTCAGTCTGTAGTACCCAGTTCAGGTTACCGTCGGTCAAGGTCTGCTTAAGTAAGTCGCCGCCGTGGCCGTACACCAGATGTACCTGGTCCGCGCCAACATGGTTAGCCGCATCGATAACATGCTGCACCATCGGCTTGCCCGCCAGGGTGTGCAGCACTTTAGGAAGGTCTGAATACATGCGAGTGCCTTTGCCCGCGGCAAGGATCACAACGCTCATGGTACGGTTAGACATAGTTATCCTGTCTGTAGATTAAGTATGAAGTAAACCGGGTTCTTGTTGAAAATTCTACATATTTTGCAGCATGAAATGGTTTGCTGATAAAACGTTCAACAATCTCTTTCGTCCTGATTTTCTACCTGTATTTTCGTCTATATCAAATCCATTTGTCTTGTAAGAAATCAGACCCGACGCCAGATTCTGCGCTATCTCACTGCTTATCCTGTTTTTTTGCCACCTGAATAAAGGCTAATTCAAATCAAAACAGCGTTTTATTTACTCATTATTGTGACGAACAAAAAAGAAACAGCGTTTTGATTTAGTGATAATTACGTCGCTCAACCATTCAGGAAGATAATATGAACAAGAAGATACCTCTGGCTCTTACTCTTTGTAGCGCAGCGCTTTCTCTCTCAGCGCAGGCCCAGACGCCCCAACAATGGAAGGCGGTCGCTTTTGGGCAATCCACCGACGTTAACTTCTCCTCCAACGTTCTTCCGGAGAAAGTAGGCGTTAACAACGTCACCATCGACGGTAAGACGCTGACGCCACAGCAGATTGCCGATCTCAGCAAACCGATTACTATCGAAAGCCGTGGCGGCAAAATCGCCAACTCGCACGACGGCCTGACCTTCTTCTACACCGCGTTGCCGAGCGATGAGAATTTTGTGCTTTCCGCCACGGTCACCGTCGATCAGTTTGGCCCGGAAAACGGCGCTAAACCGGCCGCGCAGGAAGGGGCTGGTCTACTGGTGCGCGACATCATCGGCATTCCGCGTCAGGAACCGCTGAAAGAAGGCTATGAAGAGTTCCCGGCGGCGTCAAATATGGTGATGAACGCCATTATGACTCAGGATAAGAAAGACGCTTATCGCGTGAAGCTGCAGGCGATTGCGCGTAACGGCATCACCCAACCGTGGGGTAACGCCGGTTCAGAGATCAAAAAGGTGAGCTATAAAGAGGGGTCGATCTGCGTCAGTCACCGACCTTCCGTCTGAAGCTCGAACGTACCAACGACGGTTTCATTACCGCGTGGGCGCCGGCCGATAGCGAGGAGTGGGTGACCGAACGCGTACCGCACGCGGATATGATCTCGGTGCAGAATAAAAAACAGTATTACGTTGGCTTCTTTGCGTCACGTAACGCCAGAATCACCGTCAACGACGCCTCTCTGACCACCTCAGCGGCGAAAACGGTGGCCTCCAAACCGTTCGTCGCCAAATCATGGCCGGTGGTCATGCAAGTGGCTTCCGGTAGCAAGAGCCTGACGCCAGACTACATCGTCCAGGCACGCGCCAACTACGACGGGCAGTTCACCGTACGGCAGAATGAAGTGGTGATCGGGGAGAATAAACCGGTAAAAGCTGGTGAGATGTTCACCCAGCCCGCAACGCTGAAAGAGAGCAATACCTTCCAGATAACCTTTACCCCCACCAGCGGTAAAGACCTTACGCCGGTTGAACAGCAGCTGACCGTTAGCCAGCAGAAAGGCATAACTGCCAGCACGCTGTACGCAGCGGCCAACGGAAAAGCCGATGCGAAAGGTACCGCCGATGCGCCGATGGATTTGCAAACGGCCATCGAACTGGTGCCGCCGGGCGGTAAAATCGTGCTGGCGGCGGGCGATTATCCGAAAACCGATATTCCACTTGCGGCCAGCGGGCTGGAGAACGGCCGTAAAACGCTCGAAGCTAACGGGAAAGCAGTTATCCACGGTATGCTGCTCGACGGTAACTACTGGACGCTGCGCGGCGTGGACATCACCGCGAAGAGCCTGCGTATTCAGGGCAGCCATAACCTGATCGAGAACGTGACGGCTTATCGCAACGACGATACAGGGATTCAAATTTCCTCTGTGGATAAGATCGGCCGCCCGCTGTGGGCTAGCTATAACCGCGTGGTGAACTCTCAATCCTACAGCAACGAGGATCCGGGCAAGATCAACGCCGACGGTTTCGCCGTGAAGATGCGCGTGGGTGAAGGTAACCGCCTGGAAGGCTGCTATGCGTACGACAACGTGGATGACGGCTACGATCTGTTTAACAAGATTGAGGACGGCGCCAACGGCGTGGTGGTGATCGAGAATTCTGTCGCGCGTAACAACACCAGCAACGGCTTCAAGCTGGGCGGTGAAGGGCAGCCGGTCGCTCACGAAATTCGTAACAGTATCGCGGTTGGCAACCATCTCGATGGTTTCACCGATAACTTCAACCCGGGCAAGCTGGTGGTGGTCAATAACGTCGCCGTCGATAACCAGCGCTTTAACTTTATCTTCCGCCCTAGCCCTTATGGTGATGCCTCAACCCAGGGCGTGTTCAGCGATAACATTTCGCTGCGCAGCCAGCCGGGGAAATATGACGATGCGGTGGTGGGCAACATTGATGCCACGAACTACTTCATCGCAAAAGGCAAAAGCGTGAATTCGGAAGGTAAAGAGCTGCGCGCGGAAGATTTCCAGTCGCTGACGTTGCCGCAGCCGCTGGAGCGTAATGCTGATGGAAGTTTTAAGACCGGGGATTTCCTGAATAAGGATTAATGCGTAGACAGTACTGCTGGTCAAAATACAAAGGTCGCCGTAAGGCGACCTTGTTCATTTTTGGGTTCTGTTTACACCGCATGTGTTGTCGTTTTCGTTAGCGGTACAGCGCATCACAGAACAGCATCTGACCTACAGGTGAGCGGCCAGTGCGGTAATCAACCTTACAGGTTGAAAGTACCGAAAGAGATGTTCATAGAGCTGAAGAGGGCGATGATTTTGTTGATCAGTTTCATGATTTTTATCCTGCGATAGTAGTGATGATTTTTGTGACTCAACTCACAAAACAAAGTCTACTCCTCCCGTTTTTATCGATCAACAGTTTTGTGACTCAAATCACAAAATATTTAAAACACCTTTTCAGTTTCAGATAAATTAAAACAAAGCATAAAAAAAGCCAGCCTGGAAACCAGACTGGCTTTTTGACTTTCAAGCCGGTGTTACATCGCTTTTTTGGTCAACTCGATAACGCGCAGTTTAGCGATCGCTTTGGCCAGTTCCGCAGACGCCTGAGCGTAATCCACGTCACCATGAGAGCTCTTAATGTGCTCTTCGGCCTTACGTTTCGCTTCCAGAGCTCGCGCTTCGTCGAGGTCCTGGCCGCGAATCGCGGTATCAGCCAGTACGGTTACGGTTCCAGACTGCACTTCAAGAATGCCGCCGGACAGATAGATAAACTCTTCGTGACCGTGCTGTTTAACGATGCGAATCATACCAGGCTTAATGGCGGTGAGCAGCGGGGCGTGGCCCGGGTAAATACCCAGTTCACCTTCGCTACCCGTTACCTGGATTTTCTCGACCAGACCAGAGAACATTTGTTGCTCTGCGCTGACGACGTCCAGGTGGTAAGTCATTGCCATATCACCCTCCGATTAAGGCGTTAAAGTTTTTTGGCTTTTTCCACGGCTTCGTCGAT
>NZ_JBKDZH010000096.1:0-1908 GCF_047971185.1 Kluyvera sp. | reverse complement strand
GGGGCGTATCCTATACCAACATAATCAGGAAAGTGTGCAGATTCAGGAATCGTGCTGAAAAATTATATGCGATGAAAAGTAGCCGAGCAATGAGGAGCTGTACCCAAACATGTGAGAGAAAATGTTTCTGCACTTTTACTTTACTCATTCTCATATATTTCTGCTTATACTGCAGTTACAAATTTATACTAACGCAGTGCACGATTTCCTCAGGAAGACGATGCTGACCTTAGTTTTCTTTATTGTTTTTTTTTTCTTTCAAGAGATAGTGTCAAAATTTTGAGAAAGAGTGGTGTATGAAATCGCCTGTTTTGGATCTTTCTGCCCACTAAGATGTCCCACAGCTTATAGCGGTGACGACACCCGGGGCCGTGTATCCCGGTGCAGCATGAAAAATAGTTGCCCGTGTTGCCTCCCTTCTGCGCATGCGTGGGCGGCGTGCCAGACATATGATTTGATGCCTCCTTTGCTCTCTGCCGTCACAGAGTGAGCATCTCCTCGCTGCTCTGATGATGATTTCGGTAGATCATATATTCGGCTCATGGTTTCCGGGGACGGTTTAACTACTCAGATACATAATTTTCGTTTCCAATACTATTTTTCTTACACTTTTTGTGATCTTCGTTGCGTAAGTAAATTCCAGTTTATCACGGGCAACTATTTTTCACGCTTCACCGGTTGCCCGTGACAAACTGTTGCCTCCCTTCTGCGCATCCATGTCTTCGCGCGGCCCAGTGCCTGATCTTGATCTTGATCTTATAGGAGAGTGAGAGAGAGCGAGAGAGGAGGGGATAGGATGAGATAGACAGATAGATAGACAGACAGACAGAGAGAGAGAGAGAGAGAGAGAGAGAGAGAGAGAGAGAGAAAAAAAAAATAACTACGTTCAGAGAAAAAGCTTTGCAACGAAACACTAACAAATGAAGGGAATTTTTCTGCTTGAATGTGCAAGGAATCTATGTCATCATTTCTATTGATGGAACACAGAATGAGTCTGACCGGCACTGGACACAGAATAATGGGAAACCTAGGCATCAGCAACTGTTACTGAGACATAAAGCAACAAACATTGGCAATGAGGTAAACAGTAAGGCTGCAAGAGTAAAGCGGATTCTGTACTCTCGTCACAATAGGCTATTTCAATCTGCTTCTGGGTAAAGGGCAGCACTGTATCTGCTAAGTCCATCTGTCTGGAGCAAGCGAAACGGTACAACAGAACTGAAGTTGCTGCTGCGCCTTCAGTCACGACCTCCTCTGCCTCCCCTCCTGCTCGAACTAGCCCTCCGGGACTGTCTTTCCTTCCTACCCTTTACTCTCACCCCTTGGTCGTTAGCCACAACCTTCACCTCCCTACTTGTATAGTCCTACCCTTTACTCTCACCCCTTGATCGTTAGCCACAACCTTCACCTTCCTACTTATAAAGTCCTACTCTCTATTGCCTCCCCTTGGTGGTTAGCTACACTGCACTTTCCTACTTGGACAGTCTTTAAATATGGGTCCTTCAAAGTATGGGTCGCGCCCCAGCACTGGGTCGTGATAATTTACTCACTGGGTCACCACTTCTTCAAAAATGGATCAGTAGTAACAGGCGGCGGGAAACACACAGCACTTAGTACTACCAATAAGCTCCGAAATGGGTCGTGAGGGAAATGCTTGGAGTAAAACTTGACCGCAGGAAGAACACCTTGCAAAACACTGCTCTACGTTGCCGTACTCTCTGCTCCTCTCTCTAATTAAAGCTCTCAGATACAGTTACTCCTCTACCTCTTCAACGGTTTCTCAATTTACTTCAACATTACGGTTTTAATTTCCTCGCTTTTCCACAACAATATTTCTTACGCCATCCGCGAAGGATATTAAATCCCACATGTTCATTTTGCTTCGTCGCCCCCCCCCCTCTCTCTCTC
>NZ_JBKDZH010000095.1:0-39574 GCF_047971185.1 Kluyvera sp. | reverse complement strand
CCCCCCCCCCCCCCCCCCCCCCCCCCCCCCCCCCCCCCCCCCCCCCCCCCCCCCCCCCCCCCCCCCCCCCCCCCCCCCCCCCCCCCCCCCCCCCCCCCCCCCCCCCCCCCCCGCCACCGCCCCCCCCCCCCCCCCCCACCCCCCCCCCCCCCCCCACCCCCCCCCCCCCCCCCCCCCCCCCCCCCCCCCCCCCCCCCCCCCCGCCCCCCCCCCCCCCCCCCCCCCCCCCCCCCCCCCCCGCCCGCCCCCCCAGGGAGCGGTGAGTTAGCGTGTCTTAATGTCATGTCAGGCATAAATAAGCCTTGAGAGAGATTTGTAATGTGTTGATATATAAAGAAGGGAAATGATGAATGCCTTAATTAAATTTGACTAAGTCAGAGTTGCTGCTAGCTTTAAGCATTGAACAACGATAGGTGCGAAATATGGTCTCGTGTCTGACTGATGTAACCGAAATATGGCTTGTATCTCGCCAGTTAGATGATTTTTTAAGATAATTCTAGTTCGCCAGATTAAGGAATAGCAACCACACTTAATAATTCAAGTTGATACTGAGGTGAGAGTGGAATGAAATTATACGTTGCACCATTAATATATTGTTTTTTAATTCCGACAGTTTTTGCTGACGATGACAATGGTGGACTTAAGAAAGATACTGCGCCACCACCACCACCACCACCACCACATGCACTGGATGAGGGGTACCGAGGTACAGAAGATGCGCGAATCATGACGGTTCAACAGGCTAAAAGTATGCATGACGGTGCCACCATTTCCCTGCGCGGCAATCTGATTGATGATCAAGGTGGTGATAAATATGTTTTTCGTGACAAAACCGGCAGTATTCATACACTGATTCCACTTTCTGTCTTTGACGGTCGCACGGTAAAACCCGATCAAATGATCAGTATTAACGGCAGTCTGGACACCAAAATTGAACCTCCTGTGGTGCGCGTTAATAGAATACAAAAGTAACATTACCACTGCTCTGCAAATCCCCCGACGCAAAGTAACGCCTGCTGGCCTACCTGAGGAAGTAACCTAAGGCCTGCTCTTCGCTCACAGGGACCTTCAGTCCAGTCAGCAATGTCCGCTGCGTGCCAGGTGCGGACATTGCTGACATCTATCTGCATCAATTTATGGGAGCAGGGCCGAGTTATTTTTGCACTTTAAACGTTTTTCTATGCTTCAAATAAATTTTGAGTTTGATCATTTTTTGATATCATGCTAAGACCAAGGTATGTTTACAGGTCTGGGGGTAATTTATATGAAGCCAAAAGAAATACTTTGCCAATGGGTTGACGCATTTAATAATGCAGATGTAGAAGCTATTTCGGAATTATATGATGATAATGCAATAAACCATCAGGTAGCCAATGAGCCAGTTATTGGGAAAGACGCTATAAAGAAAATGTTTGAACAAGATTTTTCTTTTCCAGAAATGGTTTGTATCGTTGAAAATATTTTCGAAGATGGACAATGGGCTATTTTAGAGTGGCGTGCTCCATTAGGTTTAAGAGGTTGCGGTTTTTTTCAAATAGTAAATAATAAAATTATATTTCAAAGAGGGTACTGGGATAAGCTATCTTTCTTAAAACAGCACAATTTGCCTATTGAGTAAAATGCATATATTCCTGTATGAATGGTTTGAAAATTTATAAAAGTGTGCATTAAGGGAAGCGTAACAACTTCCCTTAAAAATTATTTATAGTATCAATGTTGTATTAAAATATAGCCTGTTCAATTAAACCTAATGTGTTAAATTATTTTAACATATTGCTCTGAATGCTTTTTATATAGATTAAACACTGAGTTAGTATCCACAACATTTTTTATTAGTTCTAATGTTAAGACAATTAGTACGGATAACGGCTCTTTCGCATTCAGCGGCATCAGACATCTGAAACACACCAAAGCCCAGCAGGGGCATTTCAATCCCGTTATTCAGTTTTACAGTTTGCATGAGGTTTTCCTTCAGCTGTTGTGTTGGAAAAGCATAACGCAAACTGATTTATTCGATTAGATGAGGTAATTAGCTAGGGTTTATGAGATGTATTCATTAATTTAAAGGTGGCTGAAGGTCGGATTTGTGCCAAAAGCAGACCTTACTGACATCACTGTGAGATAGCCATCTGCGGGCAGGTTAAGGTGTACTACGTGGTGATAGCCACGATTTTCTGTATGAAGAGGCAGAAAAAAGATACGGAAGGCCCCTAAAAGCGGGTCCTTCCTGAAGATTTTATCCTTTACTGGACGACCGATTACGTACTACCTCACCCACAACCGGGGCAGCGGTAAATGCATTTGGCCACCCAGCGTAGAATGCGGCCTGGGTAACGACCTCACCAGCCTCTTCGGCCGAAAGTCCATTATCCATCGCTCTGTTGAGGTGATAGCCAATCTGTGCACTTTGTCCTGATGCGATTAATGCGCTGACCGTAATCAGGCTTCTGTCGCGGGGTTTCAGCGCGGGTCTTTGCCAGAGATCCAGGAACAGTGGGTCAGCAGTGAATTTAACCAGGCCTGGAGATATTGGGCCAACATTTTTTTCCACTGTTTCTGAACGCTGCTTTTCTGCTTCCTGATTGATGGGGAGCAGATCCGGAGAAGCTTCAGGAAGTGCATCTGCCGTGACGCCACGAGATTCAAAAACCGCTTTGGTCACGCTGACGGCTGACATTGCATTTGGCCAACCTGAGTAGAAAGCCAGATGGGTAATGATTTCTGACACCTCCGCTGGCGTAACGCCAGTATCAAGGGCAATGTCTATATAATGCTTAAGGTCGCCAGGCTGGTTTCTGGCAATTAGCATGGCAACGGTCACCATACTACGGTCCCTGGGCGAGAGGGCATCGCGTGTCCACAGATCTTCAGTAATAGCTTCTCGACCAAAGTGCGCCAGAGCCGGTGAGACAGAACGAATATCAGCTTCCGAAATCGCTGACGGTTCTATTTTCATCATAGCTTTACCTCTTGTTTCCTCAGCATTGGCAAAATCAGAAATAACAAGCGACATTGCCGCCGCTGCAAGTATGCTTTTCATGTTAATCCTTACTGGTCAACGTTGCGGATCCTGTTTGATTCCGCCTTTGTTACGAAGAAATACCGGTTTTACCGGGATAGCGTCCTTCCTGGCGCTCATATGCGCCGTTTGCCTGAGGTAATCCAGGAAGTGCGGCGTTTGTCGGTGCAGTTGATAATCCTCCTCACTGGCGTAAATCTCATAGAAATACCAGCGGTTTGGAGTCTCTGAATCTGTACCGGCATACATGGCTAACACGCCTTTCTCTACTTTGAGCGACTCGGCCATTTCAGGAAGGACGATGTTTTTAAATTCGCTCTGAAATTCAGGCTTTACCTCGACGATCACCAGATTATTGATGGTTCGCTCATTCGGTATGAAGTGTTTGTCGCCCAGAAACTGTGGCTCCAGGGTGATTTTCTTTTTCCTGTCAATAATGTCAGGTGCACGAGCAGCGAATGCTATGTATGGGGCAGCATTGAGATGTTTGCGATAAGCACTCTCATTTTCATAGAGTTCGACCATGAATGCCTGACCTGGATTGTCGTTGCGTTGCAGGGCATACATCGCCAGCGTACCTGCTTCATGATCAACCGAAGCGGAAATCGTCTGCCTGGCCACGTCTGCAAAGTCGTTGTCCCGATCGGGCCTGACGCCGAGCTCGAAGATATTCATCACTGGCTTATTCGGCGCGTCCGGTTTTGTTGCAAAGACAGGGCTGCTTATTAGCATGCAAATTAAAAGAATAAGGCTCTTTTTCACGATGATCCTTTTATTGAAATTACTGTTTAAGACGTTCTATAAGTTGGTGTTGGTAAGAAGGTAACCGATCGCTGCTGGCGCTCTCAAAGACGAGGGGAGGAAGCCACGTCATACCTGCGTGCAGGGCGCTTGCCTTCATCGGTAAAAACACATCCGCAAGCGATACCCCGATCCTGCCGTCCGGCCCGTAAGTAGAGCTTCCCCCCGCAGCCGTACTGACTACAAGCATCTCCTTTCCCTGCCACAAACCGGGTCCGACACTCCCCCAGGTTTCATTCAACCAGGCCTTCATCATCGGCGTAATATTGAACCAGTGTGTCGGGAAGATAAAAACGACACGACTGTGTTCACGCATCATTTTTCGCTCCGCGTCGCCATTAATCTGACGTGTGTCATAACCATACAAAGTCTCAAGGTTGCGAACCGTCACGCCTTCCAGACTCTCAGCGGCTTCCTGCAACCCCTTTGTCAGAACTGAGCGCTCTGGATAAGGGTGAGAGACGATAACGAGCGTTTTAATGTCGGTTTTTTCACGACTATGTGCATGTCTGACGGGCATGAGGAAGATAAATGCAAACAAAAACAATGCTGCTGCTCTGCGCTGACGTAACCACATCATAAAACCTCGTTTGTCTTAATAAGGTAGTAAAGCGCTATGGCGTAACAGGAGTCAGTTCCGGTAATCCTTCGACAATATAGGTTCGCGAATTGCCGGCACGGTGACGGACAGGGATGATCTTCTGGTACGCTGCCGAGTTATACCAGTCCTGGGCATTTTTAAGACTCTCAAACTTAATAACAACCAGTCGGCCCTGTGCTCCGAACCCTTCTTTAATATCGGGTTCACCTCCTCTGACGATGAAGCGTCCACCAAAGGGCCTGAAAGTTGACTCAACCTGAGCGCTGTACGGTTTTATCGCTTCACGGTCGGTCGCCTGAAACTCTGCGATATAATAAGCAGGCGTTGCCGCCAGTGCTGAAGATAGCCCAGAGAGCGCGAACAGAAAGGCTACCGCTGTTTTAAAAGTCATCCTTCCTCCTGATGGTATTTCATGAAAGTGAATAAGGGCTACCGCGTCCAGACCTGCTTAACGTCTTTCGTTTGCGGCGTGTTTTGCGCCATGATCCCCGTCAGAACATGCGGCTGGTAGGTTTCTTCCAGAAACCGGATTTCCTCCGGGCTCAGTTGAAGATTTACTGCGTTTACCGCGCCATCGACGTGATCTTTTTTTGTGGCCCCTACGACAGGTGACGTGACTTTTGTCAGCAGCCAGGCGAGTGAGATTTCCGTCATGGGCACCTGATGTCGTTCAGCAAGCTCGGCGACGCGCTCGATAATGATCCGATCCTGTTCAGACGTGCTGTCATATTTTCCGCGGGCATAGGCATCCTCGGTGGCTCGCCGCGTGTGGCCTTCTTTCCGGGCGAGACGGCCGCTGGCGAGCGCGCTATAGGGCGTCATTGCGATATCATCTTCAGCGCACAGACCGAAGAGCTCTCGTTCATCTTCACGCATAATCAGGTTGTAGTGGCTTTGCGCAGAGACAAAAGGCGTCAGCCCTTCACGTTCGGCAAGGGCGTTCGCCTTCGCCAGCTGCCAGGCATAGCAGTTTGAAATACCAATAGCGCGCACCTTGCCAGCAGTAACGGCGGCATGCAGCGCTTCAAGCACCTCGATAACGGGCGTGTTGTAATCCCAGATGTGGTAGATGTAGAGGTCGATGTAGTCCATCCCCAGATTCTGCAGGCTCTGGTCTAGCGATCGGGCTATTGCCTGCTTTCCGCTGATACCTTCGGAAATTTGCGCGGGTGTTCGCGGCAGAAACTTGGTGGCCAGCACCACGTCATCGCGTTTCGCCATCTCCCGTAGCGCCCGGCCAACGTATCGCTCGCTGGAGCCGTTCTGATAGGCGATGGCGGTATCGTAAAAATTGATACCCTTTTCGAGGCCGTAGCGGATGATGTCGCGGCTTGCTGTTTCGTCCAGCGTCCAGCTGTGCTGGCCCGTCAACGGATCGCCAAACCCCATACACCCCATGCAGATGCGGGAAACAAGTAAGTCACTTTTACCGAGCCGGGTATACTGCATCGTTATTCTCCCTCTGGATTATTCACGACGGTATTGAGCAGGTCGACAAGCCTTGAAGCGTGCTCCCTGGCAAGCGTTTTTTGCTGCGCGATTTTGTCGGCATCCCGGTCGGCATAGCTGATACCGCAGGTATAAACCGGCGCCAGCAGCTCAAGATTGCACAGCCTTGCCGTGGTCTCGAATGGAATAAGATACTCTTCAATGGCATGGCCAAAGAAACCGTCAGCGGTATAGAGATCCTGCGGCGCCCCTGTAGTGAAGGAGAGGATTAGCTTTTTACCGCCCAGTTTTGCCGTTGAGCCATGCGCGAAGCCGTGGACAAATACCTCGTCGAGCCATTGTTTCATTAATCCTGGCAGCCCATACCAGGAAAAAGGGAACTGCCAGACAATCACATCGGCCCTGAGCAGGCTTTCCTGCTCCGCAGCGATATTGATTTTGCCGTCCGGATAGAGCCAGTCCAGACGACGAATCTCAGCATCGGGAAGGGCGGTCGCCACTTCATCAAGGATAGTGGCGTTGGCGACGGAATGGTTCAGCTCAGGATGACCTGAAATAACAAGGATATTTTTCATTTCAATAAGTTAAATGTCTTGGTGAATATTTAACCCAGTATAGAGTGACAATATTATTTTTTTTAGAGCAGTAAAGGCTCATTCACTTTTAGACAAAAACTAATAATGGTCGGCCGAACTTATTGTGCCCAGTCATCATGATCCGGTGAACTAAACCGTGATGCCCAGTAAACGTTCTGCATTGCGAAACGCGATGGCCTCTTTTTCAGCCTTGTTGACGGGCAGACTGTCTATAAAGGTTTTTACACCGTCCAGGGTCTGATAGGGATAATCAACGGAGAACAGGATCCTTTCAGCACCCATTAACGCGTAGATAAACTGGAAGTGCGGCAGTGTCAGCATACCTGACGGGGTAACGTAAACGTGTTCCTGGAAGGTTCTCGTTAGCGTGCGTGACAGACCCGTTGCAGCCAGTGGTAGGCTGTCATCAAGACGCTGGAGCCAGAAGGGTAACATCTCCCCCCAGTGGCCACTGATTACCTGCAGGTTGGGATATTTATCAAATGCGCCCGATAACATCAGCCGTAACAAATGGATCCCGGCTTCGTGATGCCAGCCCCAGCCAAACATAGAAAGCCTGGCGTTGACCTCTGCGCTGAAGCCCGTGAAGTAGGCCTGCTGTACGCTTTTAAGCGGTAATCCGGGATGAAGATAGAGTGGCACATTCAGTTTATTAAAGCGGGAAAGCAGGGAGTCATAGTCAGGATGATCGAGAAAGCATGAAACGACACACAGCACGGGTTTATCTGCAGGTTTCATATCGGGCCTCACTATTTATTTTTAAATTCAGCGGCAAAGAGATTTTCCCAGTTAATAAATGAGCCAAGCGGAATACACTCGAAGCTTAATAAGCCTGCTTTTGCCAGCGGGAATTCGGCCATTACGTTCATCGCTTCATCGACAGAGTCGCATTCAAGAAATATAGCGACGCCAGGTCGGTCCTGACGGAAGTAGATGTCGCGGATGAAGCCGGAGTTATACACTCCCCAGGCGTGCAGAGCTTCAGCGTTAAGGTGCGGAGCATATTTTTCCAGCGATGCTCCAGGTGCGGGGATATCCAGACATAAAATTCGCATCATAGTCTCCTGAACTCAGGTCGTTGTAGAAAGAGACTAAAGTATAAGAGGCGTATTTCAGGAAGATTAGAGGGTCATTGACTTAAGCATTTTTAGACTGTACTTAATAATCAGGCGAGTATTGCTTAAGGAAAACATTATGAATAACGCCCTTTATAATCAGATACGCATCTTTCAGAGCATTGCGCGGGAGGGCAATATTTCGGCAGCCGCAAGGAAACTGGAAATTACGCCTCCCTCCGTCAGCAATGCGCTAAAGCTGCTGGAAGAGCATATCGGCCATCCGCTTTTTGTGCGTACGACCCGCCGTATAGAGCTGACGGAAACCGGTCAGCTGTTGCTGGAACAGACCGCTGCGGCGGTGGAATCGCTGGAAAATTCGCTTGAAAGCATTCGCGACCAGAATCAGGAGCCCTCTGGTATGGTGCGAATTACGCTCTCGCGTTTTGCCTATCTGTTAATTCTTAAGCCTGCGATGGCAGAATTCTGTCAGCAATATCCGGGTATACAGTTAGAAATTTCGGTCTACGACGGTACCGTGAATATCATCGAAGAGCGTTTTGATCTGGGGATCCGTTTTGGCGATATTCTTGAGGGAGGGGTGGTGGCCCGGCCGTTAATGAAACCGTTTCGTGAAGGGTTATATGCATCCTCAGCGTATCTCTCCCGGCATGGAACGCCTGAAGTGCCGGCAGATCTCAGTCATCACCAGCTGATTGGTTACCGTTTTATCACCAACAACCGCATCCTTCCGCTGCTCCTGAACGATCGCGGTGAGCAGTTGACCGTTGAGATGCCGGGGCAGTTAATCAGCAACGATATTGACGTTATGGCAGACGGGATCCGTAACGGGCTGGGAATAGGGCGCTTGTTTGAACCTGTCTGGCAACTACAGCCCGACAGGGAGCAATTTATACCCGTGATGGAGAGCTACTGGAAAACCTACCCGCCAGTGTATCTCTATTACCCCAAAAACGCGGGTAAAACAAAAAGAGTGAAGGCCCTGATTGATTTTCTGATAATCACTTCAATGGACGACTCACAGGTTTACCCTGACTGACGTCCTCTCGGACCTTCAACTCAGTTAGCTCGTCCGCTCTGTGCCAGCGGACGTGTATAACAGCATGGCCTCTTTAACAATCACTTTTTTGAAGCTCCAAAGCAATGCAAGAAGCTGACAAAAATTACCAGTCAGCGTCAGTCTGGAGCAGTTATCGATACAGTTTCGCAATATCTTCGTCAGTACGATTACCATGAATTTTAATCAGAGACAGTGCATCCTCGAGCTTCTGGAACTCAGGAGTCGTAAGCTGAACACCTGCCTCATATGTAATTCTGACGCTTACTTGAATGTCCGCTTTTCGCTCACAGCGGACCTTCACCTCCGCTAGCCTGACCAGCGCATACCGCAATATTCACTCAGTTCACACAAGTTAAACGCTTCATTATGATGTCTCTCTGCGGATCGGTCCCCACCTGGAAAATATGTTCACCTGCTTCGGTAAACCCAAACTTACGGTAAAAAGCGATCGCTCTTGGGTTATGTTCCCAGACTCCCAACCAGACAACATCTGAGCCCTGCACCTCAAATTCAGCAAGGCACTTCCGCATAAGTTCTTGTGCAAATCCTTGACCATGGTAGGGCGCATCAATATACAGACACAGGATCTCGCCGGCGTGAATGCTGTTCACACAGGATGGGAACTCTTCCCACCTCAACTGGGCGTATCCTATTAATTTGCCGTTATGTTCACAGACCAATGTAATCCAGTCTTCTCTGAGGATTTCTTGCAACTGAATATTCGTCGAATAGCTTGCCTGGCAGTGAAGATCCATATCCTGCTGGGTATTACCCTCCTGGAAAGTCATTCTGAAGGTTCGTTCAGCTAAAACGGCCAGTTCTGCGGCATCAGCGCGATTTGCCCTGCGAATTAACATGGGTCATTACTCCCTGATAAGAAAGGGGGCGATACGGGCAATGCTCAGGATGCTTTTTCATGTACCGTCATGATGAAAACCAGCGGGTCCTTCTCTCTGTTTTCATAAAAATGCGCAACGTCCGTTCTGGCGGTTGCCGAACAACCTGTCTTTACCTGATATAGGTGGTCCTGTACGCCAAGCGTGAGCGTCCCCGCCTGTACATAAAACAGTTCAAGCGTCCCTTCCGTGTGGCCCGGTGAAGCAAATTTTTCCCCCGGCTGCATTTCCCACATCCAGAGCTCGGTCATCTCGGGGCCGCCGGATCCTGCGAGCAACCGTGCTCTCCCGCCTTTTTCACCTTCCCACAGTTCCGGGATCTCATCTTCAGCAATGAGATGCACGGTTGGTTTTGAACTGACATCCACAAAGTCAGCCACCGAAACGCCCATCGCGGCAGCCAGGCGGCAGAGCAGGGCAATGCTCGGATTCGCCCGGCAGCCCTCAATCTCAACCAGCGCCCCTTTGCTGACGCCCGCGCGGCGGGACAGCTCATCAAGTGATATTTTCTTCTGTTTACGATACAGCTTAATCCGCTGAGATACGGCTTCGTTCACGGTGCTGGCAATCGCATCCGCATCGGTCATTAAATTGACTTTTTTGGTCATCGGTCATTATCATGGAATAAATTGGTCATTACAGGATTATCACGTGTTCACAGTCTCTCCGTCAATCGCGCCTGAAATTTATCGTATTGCCCCCGGCTTTCGGGCGCTGAGTATCCACGTCAAAGCCGCACCGGTGCTGAACCCCGATACTGGCGAAACGGCGCTGCAGGAAGCCTGTGCCGCGGTTCTGGCCGGTGAGCCGGAATGGGCGGAAGCTCATCTGGCCGCATGGGCTGAGGTTTTTCAGAAATTTGGTGCTAAACCCAAACGTACCCCTTGTTCAGCCGATGCGTTACGTAAGCGCGTATTACGTGACGGAACGATGCCAGCGCTCGATCCCATTGTTGATCTCTATAATGCCGTTAGCCTTCGCTACGCCATTCCCGTGGGCGGCGAAAACATTGCTGCCTATCAGGGGGCGCCGCGTCTGGCTGTGGCAAAGGGCACAGAGCCTTTTGATACCGTTAAAGACGGTGAGGCCGCCATTGAATACCCTTCGCAAGGCGAGGTTATCTGGTGCGATGATGCTGGCGTGACCTGCCGTCGCTGGAACTGGCGGCAAGGGATCCGCACCCGATTAAGCGTGGAAGCTGAGCAAATGTGGTTTATTCTGGAAAGTCTGCCGCAGATGCCGCTGGAGAAGCTTCATGAAGCTGGAAAGATGCTGACTGACGGCCTTGAAAAAATGATGCCGGGCCTGTGGTTTGACGTTGCTCTCATCGAAGAGCAACAGCAGTAATATCATTCAGGAGAAACACGATGTTTACCGGCTTGTCTGCGTTTCCATTAACCCCGGTCACCGCCAGCGGCGTGGACGAAAAGGGTTTCAGTCATCTTCTGGCCCGCCTGACGGATGCTCGGGTTGATTCAATGGGCATCCTGGGCTCTACCGGCAGCTATGCGTATCTCACCCGAGAGCAACGCAAGCGCGTAGCGACGCTGGCAAAACAGCATGCCGGG
This sequence comes from Kluyvera sp., assembly GCF_047971185.1. Lineage (GTDB taxonomy): Bacteria > Pseudomonadota > Gammaproteobacteria > Enterobacterales > Enterobacteriaceae > Kluyvera. The sequence continues at coordinate 28,508 of NZ_JBKDZH010000095.1, read as the reverse complement.
GATATCCCCATCATGGTGTGCGTGGGGGCTGTCAGCACGGATGCCATCCTGCATCTGTCAGACGATGCACAAGCTGCGGGCGCCGATGCTTTGCTGCTTCCGGCGGTCAGCTACCAGTCACTGCGTGAGGAAGAAGTCTTTGCATTGTTTGAGACCGTGACCCGGCATGTATCTGTACCGGTATGCATCTATGATAATCCCGGCACCACGCATTTTACCTTCACGGATGAACTGCACGGCCGCCTCTCATCGCTGGAGGGCGTTCGTTCGGTTAAGATCCCGGGCGTCCCGGATAGCCCGGCGGCAGCGGCTGCGCGGGTGGATGCGTTACGTCAGCAACTGCACCCTGGCGTTACCATCGGTATCAGCGGGGATGCTTATGCCGGGCTGGGATTAAACGCCGGCTGTGAAGTCTGGTACTCCGTGTGCGGCGGGTTGTTCCCGGCGATGGCGAAACAAATTACTGACGCGGCGGCGGCGAAGGATCATCGGCGCGTTACCGAGCTCACGACCAGGCTTGAGCCTTTGTGGGCGCTGTTCCGTAAACATGGCGGCAGTCTGCGGGTGATTGCGGCGGCCGCAGGCGTGCTTGGGCTGACCGATACGGACTGTTTGCCTCGGCCTCTTCTGCCACTCCCGGCGGGGGATATCGCAGATATTGCCGGGGTGATAAGCGCGCTGGAGCTGAAATAATCCGCCATGGTGGCGGCAACGATGATAAGACAGGGGATCTCTTTTGTATCCCCTTTTTTTATATATCGTTGCCGCGCTTAAATGATTAATGATAAAAATAAAAGCCCACAATAATATTCAAAAATAGATTATCTATAATGTTAACCACTGATGAAATTAAAGTAACATTCCGTAAGTCAAGGGTGTTTTTTCTTTTTCATAGACGAGAATTTAAATGTCGTGATATAATACGGCGGAAAAAATTCGCTGATTATTATTTGGCGATTAATGTAAATATATTTTCGAGAGGACATTCCAGTGGGACGTAAATGGGCCAATATCGTTGCTAAAAAAACGGCGAAAGACGGGGCAACGTCTAATGTATATGCAAAGTTCGGCGTGGAAATCTACGCTGCAGCGAAACAAGGTGAGCCTGACCCGGAATTAAACACAGCTTTAAAATTCGTTATTGAACGTGCGAAACAGGCGCAGGTTCCTAAACACGTTATTGATAAAGCCATTGATAAAGCCAAAGGCGGCAGTGATGAAACCTTCGTACAGGGCCGTTATGAAGGCTTTGGACCAAGTGGTTCCATGATTATTGCTGAAACGCTGACGTCAAATGTTAACCGCACGATTGCTAATATTCGCTCAATCTTCAATAAAAAAGGCGGAAATATCGGTGCGGCAGGTGCTGTCAGCTATATGTTTGACAATACCGGGGTGATTGTATTTAAAGGCACTGACCCTGATAAAATTTTTGAAATTTTGCTTGAAGCTGAAGTTGATGTTCGTGATGTCACCGAAGATGAAGGCAATATCGTTGTTTATACTGAGTCTGCTGACCTTCATAAAGGTATTGCAGCGTTAAAAGCCGCGGGAATTACAGAGTTCTCAACCACCGAATTAGAAATGATCGCGCAATCAGAAATTGAACTTTCACCAGAAGATTTAGCCATCTTTGAAGGCCTTGTTGACGCCCTTGAAGATGATGATGATGTGCAGAAAGTTTATCATAACGTGGCAAATCTCTAATGATAAATTGAAAAGTCTGTCGTTATGGCAGATTTTTTAACTTATTTTATAGACGACGGTTTAAATGATTTCACTCGCTTAGCGTCATTCCTATTTTCAATTCGCTAAGCTGAAATCAGAAAATAATGAACCCAGCCGGTCACAAGGGTAGTCACTTCCCCAGAAGTACTACCCCGGCGGGCCATTACGGGCGCAACCGCGGCTCAATACCCATCCCGAAGGATAGCTACCTACCAATCGTGATTCGGTGGGGCGGTGGCAATGGCAGGGGAATGGGTATCGCCGTGACAAGCATCGCCCGCTAAATCTGCGCCAACCCGCCGTCGACGTAGATTTCAGCGGCATTGATAAAGCTGGCCTCATCAGATGCCAGAAACGCCACGGTCTTCGCCACTTCTTCCGGTTCACCCAGACGACCTAGCGGTACGCCAACGGCCAGGGCATCGAACAACCCTTGTCGATGCTCTTCGGTAACCAGCCCGCCCAGGCCCGGCGTGCGGATAGGCCCCGGGCTGACCACGTTGACGCGGATGCCGCGATCCTGCAGGTCCAGCGCCCATGAGCGGGCCAGGCTGCGGACTGCGGCCTTACTGGCGCTGTACACGCTAAAATTAGCGGTGCCTTTAACCGCGGCGGTTGAGCCGGTCAAAATTACCGACGCCCCGCGGGTTAACAGCGGCAGCGCCTTCTGTACCGTAAACAGCAGGCCACGCACGTTGGTGCCAAAAATACGATCGAAATGCTCCTCTGTGATGGCACCCAGCGGCATCATATCGCCGCCGCCGGCGTTGGCGAACAGCACGTCCAGACGGCCTGCTTCGCTGGCGATAGTGGAAAATACGCTATCGAGATCGCTTAACGCGGAGGCGTCGGCGCGGATGCCTTTTGCCGATGGGCCGATTAAGGCGACCGCTGCGTCAAGCTCCTCCTGGCGACGGCCGGTGATGTACACCGTGGCGCCTTGTTCTGCCAGCAGCTGTGCGGAGGCCAGGCCGATACCGGAGCTGCCGCCCGTGACTAACGCAATTTTTCCTGAAAGTTTCTTACTCATGGTGCATTTCCTTAACTAAAGTATGAATATGCCAATGGAGTCATCGACTTACAACGATAACCTGGCTGCTAAGTTCGTGGGTACTGTAGCGTTATCGAACGGTGCAGAAAAATACTGGAATGTGAAAAACACTCTTCACCTGTGTGAATAATGGCGAACTGCTGCCGGGAAAAAACATAATGGACCGATTCTCTGCCCTTAAAGTCTTTACGCGCGTTGTCGAAGCCAACAGTTTTACCCGTGCGGCCGACTCGCTGAATATGCCGAATGCGACCCTCAGTAAAACTATCCAGCAGCTGGAGTCTCATCTGGGGGTTTGCCTGTTGCAGCGCACGACGCGGCGCATCACCGTCACCCCGGAAGGGCGGGAGTACTACGAAAAGGCGCTGCGTATTCTTCAGGATCTCGACGATATCGACGCCTCGTTTAAGACCGCCCGCAACAAGCCCAAAGGGTATCTGCGTATCGCCGTTGGCGGCTCGACCGCGCGCGACGTGCTGATCCCGCTGCTGGCCGATTTTATGACCACCTACCCGGATATCCGCATCGATCTGGCGGTGGCCGATAAGCCTTCGGATCTGATTGGCGGCAATATCGACTGCGCGATCCGCGGGGGGCCGATGGACGACTCCACGCTGATCGCGCGGAAAATCGGCGAAGCGGCGCTCATTACCTGCGCCACGCCCGGTTACCTGAAGTGCTATGGCGTGCCCGCGTATCCGGATGAGCTGAAGAACGGCCACCGGCTGATCAGCTATCTATCGCCCGCCAGCGGCAGAGCGTTTCCGTTCCGCTTCGAACACGACGGCGTTCATACGGAGATCAAAACCGAGCATCATCTGGGGATTAACGAGAGCAACGCCCATATTGCCGCCGCAGAGGCCGGGCTGGGCATTGTGCAGACTTTTACCTATTCGCTGAAAAATGCGCTGGCGAGCGGTGCGCTGGTGGAGGTCCTCAGCCAGTGGCGCCCGGCATCGTATCCGTTTCATGTGGTGTACGCCCAGAACCGGCACGTGCCTTCCCGGCTGCGCGTGTTTATTGAATGGCTGGTTGAAGCGTTTCCAGCCGCGGTGAAAGAGTAGTTAACTTCAGCACCGGCGGGCCAGGTGACCCGCCGGTGCTGTCTTAACGGGCGATCAGCGCGAACACGCCCCAGCCAAAGTATTCCCGCGCGTAGGTGGTGTGGCGCAGCGGGGCGGCGGTCAGTTCGGCGCGCACCTCCGGGGCAAACGCATCGTCCGGGTTTTTCGCCAGCCAGCGATGCATCGTCAGCCACTTCGCCGCTTCATACCGATCCCAGCCTTCCTGGTCGGCCAGCACCATTTCCACCACGTCATAGCCCAGTTCGCCGAAGGAGGCGACCAGCCCGGGAAGGGGCAGAAAATCGGCCGTTGAGCCCACGCCGCAGGCTTGGGCTACCGCCTCTGTTTCAGGCATCCGACGCCAGTACGGCTCGCCGATAAGCAGCACGCCGCAATATCGCATTTTTCCTCCGCAACGTAACCGGCGGCATCGTTATGCACAAACTGCACGCGGTCGCTGACGTTCAGTTCCTCCGCACGCGCTCTGGCCTGTGCGGTGAACAGCGGACTCATATCGATACCCAGGCCGGTTACGCCGTGGTCGCGCGCCCAGGTGCAGAGCATCTCGCCCGAACCGCTGCCGAGGTCGAGGATGCGCGTCTCCGGCGCCATGCGCAGCACCCGGCCCAGGGTGGCGTACTTTTCTGCGGTGAACGGATTATGGATGCGGTGTTCGCTTTCACTAATGGTAAAAATACGAGGAATGTCCATTATTCTCTCCTTAACGGTTATCGGTCTGGGCGCGAACGTTGTTCAGGCCAGTGGTATTAATGCGGTAGGGCTGACCGTTGACGGATTTGATCAGCTTTTTGGTTTTGAGTTTTTTGAATACGGCGAGCGTGCAGTCGCTCAGCAGCAGCCCTTCGCGGCTGTAGCATTCAACGGCGGTGACGCGGCCGGAAGCATCGCGGACGTGCGCAATACGTCCACCTTTGGCGAGAACGTGTAAGGTACGTTGTTCCTGACGGGATAAATTCATACTGGAAAACCTGTTTCATCATCATGTGCAAAATGCGCAAACACGCAGCGGTGTTCGCAATCGATTTCAGCGCAGTGATAATCAGACCGGCCTGAAAAGGTCGGGAAAGCTGATTATCAGATGATGACATTCTCCAGCATCGAAGCCTCGGTTTGAGTTGAAAGGTATTTACGTGATAGATGATAACACAGCGTTTTTATAGGGGAATTGTGAAGGTTGAAAAGTGTGACCTCGGTTGGAGCCCCAAAGTGAGCGCAGGATGAGATATGATAGAAGCAATAAAATATTCGTGACATGAATGATCATCCGCCAGCTTAACCAAAGAGACCGCGTAACCGTCATGTTAATCAAATGGGCTAAACGCCTTGCTTTCCTGGTGGTTTTTATACTGCTCGGGGTTCTGGGGACGCGCGTTTACGACATTCAAAGCCAGCCCGCGCTACAGCTCTGGCATACCTTTGTGCCGCATGAGATGCGGGCAAAAGCGCTGGACAGCGCCTGCTGGGATGATTACATCAACGCCGAGAACGCGGTGTTTAATGCCGTTCGCAGCAACGTGACCGACAAATTAGCCGCTAGCGAGCAGATCCCGTTCAACCGCTATTACGCGAAAAGCCCCAACTATCCCGGCCATTTTTCCATCGACTGGAATCGCTCTTTTATCCTGAAACCGCTGGGGCAGCCGAAGGGCGCGGTAGTGCTATTGCACGGCCTCACCGACAGCCCCTACAGCATGCGGCATATTGCAATACACTACCAACAGCAGGGATACGTCGCGGTTGGTATTCGTTTACCCGGGCACGGAACGGTTCCCGGCGCGCTAACGGACGTTGACTGGCAGGATTGGGCGGCGGCCACCCGCCTGGCGGTCAGAGAGGCAAAGGCGCTGTCCGGCAACAATCTACCGCTGCACCTGGTGGGCTACTCCAACGGCGGGGCGCTGGCGCTGAAATACGCGCTGGATGCGCTGAGCAACCCTGCGCTGGCTAAACCGCAGCGGGTTATTTTGCTTTCACCAATGATTGGCATTACCGCCTTCGCCCGATTTGCCGGCGTCGCGGGCTGGCCCGCGGTATTTCCGGCGTTTGCCAAAGCCGCATGGCTCGATATTGTTCCGGAATATAACCCGTTTAAATACAACTCTTTCCCGGTCAACGCCGCACGTCAGTCGTACGCGTTAACCCAGGCGCTGCAATCGCAGCTGCTGACCGCTTCCCGCCAAAACAAGCTAGCGGCGCTGCCGCCGATACTGACCTTCCAGTCGGTGGTGGACTCAACGGTCAGCAGCAGCGCCGTTCTCTCGGGGCTGTATGAACGGCTTCCGGCCAACGGTAGCGAAGTGGTGCTGTTCGACCTCAATCCGGCGGCGAGCGTGACGCCGCTGCTGCGCGCCTCGTCAGCCACCGCGCTCTCCCGCATGCTGCCGTCGCCGCCGCGAAAATACGGCGTGACTCTTATCTCAACCGTTACGCCAGCTACCACCGAAACGCAGGCGCGCACGACCCCAGCAGGAGAGGTGAGTGAAAACGTTGAGCCGTTAGGCATCGATTATCCGCGCGATATTTACTCGCTTTCACACATCGCGCTGCCGTTTCCGCTGAGTGACTCGTTATACGGGCGCAACCCGGAACCGCACAATGAATTCGGTATCAGCCTGGGCACCTTCGCCGCACGCGGGGAGCGCGCGACGCTGGCGGTAGAGCTGGATGTGCTGATGCGTATGTCATCCAACCCGTTCTTCCCGTATATGATTAAGCGTATTGACCACACCCTGACGCCATAGGACACCGTAGATGGATATTTTTATTGTCAGTGAGCAGGGCGATCTGGTTTTACAGCAAGGCAACCGGCTGGTTGTTGAGTTTGATAACGGAACATGCCTGGAGCTTGCAGCCAGTGCCACGCCGTTACCGGCGACGATCCCTGAGGGCCTGTATATTCGTGCTGTGAATGAGCACCACGCGCCGCTGGCCATCACGCCGGTGGCGGCGAACGGCATTATCGTGGCCCTGGGGCAGCAAGATCCCGGCGGCATGACAATGTCGATTGCCGACGACGAGAATCGCCGGTTACCGGTTGAAAGTAGCAAGGTGGTGGTGACGCTGAACAACGGCAAAAGCGTCGAGGTGATGGCGGACTACGCCAATCGAGGCCTGCTTATCTGGGGCGGGCGCGAGCCTGTTCCGGGCCTGCCGATGGAGGAGGTGAAAGCCCGGACCGAGAGTCTGGGGCTGTATCCACTGGCGAGTAATCTGGTGCACCTGTTTGCGTATAAGCTGGCATAGGGGCGCAGCGCTCACCCCTGATCCTCAGGCGCTACCTCACCGCATGCAGCGCGTTCTCACCTTGGCTTGCAGACTTCTTTAACACTTGCTCGATCACCGCCGCCAGCTCGTTAATCTCAAATTTCGCCACGTAGCCGTCGGCGTTGACCTTGCGGATATGGTCTTCGTTGGCGTTGCCCGACAGCGAGGAGTGGATCACCACCGGAATATTGCGCAGGCGCGGGTCGGTTTTGATCTTACGGGTGAGGGTAAAACCGTCCATCTCCGGCATCTCAAGGTCGGTCAGCACCAGCGAAATCTTGTCGCTCACCGGTACGCCTTCTTGCGCTGCCTGCTGGGCAATCTGCTCGATTTTCTCCCACGCTTCTTTTCCGGTCACGTGCAGCTGCGCGGGGATATCCATCGCCTGTAGCCCTTTTTCCAGCATCGCGCGCGCCACTTTAGAATCTTCGGCGACGATGGCGGTGGCCCCGGGCTTAATGTTGAACTTACGTGGGCTAAGCTCTTTGGCGTGCAGATCGTGGTTTGCCGGGGTGATGTCATACAGAATCTGCTCGACGTCGATGACCATGGCGAGGTTGTTGCTCTCCTGGTGGTCATCAAGGCAGGCGATGCTGGTGATGTACTTGCCGTTAACCGCTTTCTCGGCGGTATGGATTTGCGTCCAGTCGAGGCGGGTGATGTTCTCAACCGATTCTACGGCAAAGGCCTGTACGCTGCGGGCGTATTCGGTAATCAGCAGAATATTCAGCCCGTTGCTCGGGGTGCAGCCCGCGACGGCGGCGAGATCGATAACCGGAATGATCTGATCGCGAATATTCACCATGCCCATCAGCGGCGGCCTGATGCCCGCCGGACGGGTGAAGTTGGGCATCGGGACAATTTCGCGCAGTTTAAAGACGTTGATGCCGTACAGCTCCGAGGCATCGCTCTGCGAGGCTTTGCCCAGGCGGAACAGTAGCAGCTCAAAACGGTTGGACAGGGTCAGGTTAGCCCTGTCGTCGATCTCTTTCTGGAAATTATCCATGGTGCCCTCAGCGTAAAAAAGCGTGAACTCAATAGATAAAATATCGGCACCGCAGAAAAAAACCTTATGGTAGCGTGAAGGTCGCGAAGTCTTCCGCCAGCTCGCAGGCCGTAAAATAACGCTGACATTCGGCCAGCAGACGGCGGCAGCCCTCGTCGTCGTAGCGCGAGCTGACGTGGGTGATAATCAGCCGTTTCACGTTGGCCGCCCGCGCCAGCTGCGCGGTCTGTTCGCTCGAAGAGTGCCCGCGGCTATTGGCTTTCTCCGCCATTGCGGCTTCCAGCGTGGCTTCGTGCACCATCACATCGACGTCGCGGGCCAGCGCCAGCGCCGCCTCGCAGGGGGCGGTATCGCCAAAAATGGCAATTTTTTTGCCGGGGATGGCCGGGGCGAGGTAATGGGCGCCGTCGATGATGCGCCCATCTTCCAGCGTCACCCGCTCACCGGCTTTGAGCTTCTGGAACAGCGGGCCGAACGGCACGCCGTCGGCCACCAGCCGCTTCGCGTCAAGCGCACCGGGCCTGTCGTGTTCTTCCACGCGGAAGCCATAGCACTCAACCGGGTGATTTAACGGGTAGGCGGTCACTTTGCGCAGGCCGTCGTCCAGAATCTCGCCGGCGGTGATTTCCACCACCTCCAGCGGGAAATCGGTCCATGAACCGCTCAGGCGCAGGGTGGTCTCGACAAACTCGCGTAGCCCTTTCGGGCCGTACAGCGTCAGCGGCTGGGCGCTGCCGGACATTGAACGGCTGCAAATCAGCCCCGGCAGGCCAAACAGGTGGTCGCCGTGAAGGTGGCTGATAAAAATACGCGCGATTTTGCCCGGGTTAAATGCCGTATGCAGCAGCTGATGCTGGGTGCCTTCGCCGCAGTCAAAAAGCCACAGCCCCGGCTGCGTCGGGTGTTGCAGGTTCAACAGCATTGCTGTTACGTTGCGAGTGCGAGTCGGCACGCCCGCGGATGTGCCTAAAAAAGTCAATTGCATAGCGCCGCGCCCCTGGCGGTAAAAAAATAAGGTCTAAGGAGCCTACCATGATTCGCTGGCAAGATTTGCACCATTCTGAATTAACCGTTCCGGCGCTGTACGCGCTGCTGAAACTGCGCTGCGAAGTGTTTGTGGTGGAGCAAACCTGCCCGTATCTCGACGTCGACGGCGATGACCTGATCGGTGAAAACCGCCATCTGCTGGGTTGGAAGGACGATAGGCTGGTGGCCTACGCGCGCATTCTGGTCAGCGAGGATGAGATTGAACCGGTGGTGATTGGCCGGGTGATCGTCAGCGCCGAGGCGCGCGGCGAGCGCTTAGGGCATCAACTGATGACGCGCTGCGTGGCGTCCAGCCTGCAGCGCTGGCCGCAGCGCGCGCTGTACCTTGGCGCACAGGCGCATCTGCGCGAATTCTACGCGCATCTGCGCGAATTCTACGCGCAGTTTGGTTTTGTCACCGTGACCGACGTTTATGACGAAGACGGCATCCCGCACGTCGGTATGGCGCGTGAAGCGGCGCGCGCGTAGCGGCAAATCCCGTCTATAGTGAAAGGTAAAGTCCGTTGATTTTCAGTGCGATATTACCTTGCTACCCGTTTGCTCCCTAATCGTGGGTACTGCAATTTATGAGTAGTACCCCTTATAATGTGCGGTTTTTATGGTAGGGAGGTTGGCGTGCAATCGATCTTAGCGGCGTTACAGAGCCTGTCAGCGCTTCTGGCAGACGATTTTCCCGCGTTGCCCGGCACGCGAATCCTTGAAGTGGCTTTCCCCCTGAACGATGCCTTCGATCCGCTCGCCTGGCTGAACGGCCAGGCGGTGTGGCCGCAGTTTTACTGGCAGCAGCGCAGCGGCAAGGAAGAAATTGCCGCGCTGGATACCGTGTGCCGGTTTTCCTCGCTGGCGCAGGCGAATGATTTTCTGGCCGCGCTGCCGCGTGATGATATTCGTATTTGTGGCGTTAACGCCTTCGAACCGACGCGCGGCGCGCTGTTTTTGCCGCGTCTGGAGTGGCGACGTGAAGCCGGAAGGGCCACGCTGCGGTTGAATCTGTGGAGCGAGACTTCGCTGGCGCAGGACGCCGAGCGGGCGCGGGCCAGCCTGGCGGCGCTCAGCGCCCATCACGCTTCAGCGAAACTGACGCTGCATCAGGAGAGCGAAACCCATCGTCCCGGAAAAGAGGGCTGGTGTCGGCTGATTCAACAGGCCACCCAGGCTATCCGCGACGGTGAGTTCACCAAAGTGGTGCTGGCGCGGGCCACGGATCTCACCTTCAGCCGCGCGCCGGACGCCGGTGCGCTGATGGCCGCGAGCCGCCGGGTCAATTTCTCTTGCTATCATTTCTATATGGCGTTTGACGCGCGCCGGGCGTTTCTCGGCTCGTCGCCGGAACGTTTATGGCGGCGTCGCGGCGTACAGCTGCTGACCGAGGCGCTGGCCGGAACGGTGGCGGCGCACGACGATCCGGCCATCGCGCAGCGTCTCGGCGACTGGCTGATGCATGATGATAAAAATCAGCGTGAAAACGGGCTGGTGGTGGATGATATCTGTCAGCGCCTGCGCGACGTGACGCAAACGCTGGACGTACTGCCGGCGGAGATCGTGCGTCTGCGCAAGGTGCAGCATCTGCGCCGCCGTATCCAGGCGCAGCTCACCGCGCCGGACGACACGCTGTGTCTGCTTCAGCTCCAGCCGACGGCGGCGGTCGCCGGGCTGCCCAGAGCGGCGGCGCTGGCGTTTATCGACCGTTTCGAACCGTTTACCCGTGAAGAGTACGCCGGTTCTGCGGGCTATCTCTCCCGCCGACAGAGCGAATTTTGCGTCACGCTGCGCTCGGCGAAGGTGGAGGACAACACGGTGCGGCTGTATGCGGGGGCCGGCATTGTCGACGGTTCCGACCCCGAGCAGGAGTGGCAGGAAATCGAAAATAAAGCGGCAGGGCTGCGCTCATTGCTGTTCTCTGAATAGAACATTACCGACTCATATCAAAATCCTACGCTTTCGTAGTCTTTATACTGAGTCGCACTATTTGATACCGGACAAATTCATGTCAGTAAGCGCATTTAACCGACGCTGGGCGGCGGTGATTCTGGAAGCATTAACCCGTCACGGCGTGCGCCACGTCTGCATCGCGCCCGGGTCACGTTCAACACCGCTTACCCTGGCGGCGGCGGAAAACCGCGCCTTTATCCATCACACCCATTTTGATGAGCGGGGGTTGGGCCATCTGGCGCTGGGGCTAGCGAAGGTGAGCCGCCAGCCGGTGGCGGTGATCGTCACCTCCGGTACTGCGGTGGCGAACCTCTATCCTGCGCTGATTGAAGCCGGGCTGACCGGCGAAAAAATTATTCTGCTCACCGCTGACCGTCCGCCGGAGCTGATTGACTGCGGCGCGAATCAGGCTATCCGCCAGCCGGGCATGTTTGCCTCACACCCGTCGCACACCGTTTCGCTGCCGCGCCCGAGCCAGGACATCCCGGCCCGCTGGCTGGTGTCAGTGGTGGATGACGCGCTGGGCTCGCTCCATTCCGGCGGGGTACACATCAACTGCCCGTTTGCCGAGCCGCTGTATGGCGATCTGGATGACACCGGCCTTGGCTGGCAGCAGGCATTGGGCGACTGGTGGCAGGGGGAAAAACCCTGGCTGCGCGAGGCGTTGCATCAGGAAAGCGCCGCACAACGCGACTGGTTCTTCTGGCGGCAGAAGCGCGGCGTGGTGGTGGCGGGGCGCATGAGCGCTGAAGAGGGCAAGCGCGTGGCCGAATGGGCCAAAACGCTCGGCTGGCCGCTGATTGGCGACGTGCTGTCGCAAACCGGGCAGCCGCTGCCTTGCGCCGACCTGTGGCTGGGGAATCCGGCGGCGGTCAGCGAGCTGCAACAGGCGCAGATTGTGGTGCAAATCGGCAGCAGCATGACCGGTAAACGGGTGCTGCAATGGCAGCTCGCCTGCGAGCCGGACGAATACTGGCTGGTGGATTCGCTCCCCGGCCGCCTGGACCCGGCGCACCATCGCGGACGTCGTCTGGTCAGCAATATCGAGCAGTGGCTGGAAAAACATCCGGCCGAAAAGCGCACGCCGTGGGCCACGGTGATTCCCGCGCTGTCCGCCCAGGCCTGGCAGGCGGTGGTCGCGCAGAGCGATCGTTTCGGCGAAGCGCAGCTGGCGCACCGTATCCGCCGCTATCTGCCGGATCAGGGGCAGCTGTTTGTGGGTAACAGCCTGGTGGTGCGTCTGATCGACGCGCTGGGCCAGCTGCCAGTCGGCTATCCGGTCTACAGCAACCGCGGCGCCAGCGGTATCGACGGGCTGATTTCGACGGCGGCAGGCGTGCAGCGCGGCAGCGCGCGGCCCACGCTGGCGATCGTCGGCGATCTCTCTGCGCTGTACGATCTGAATGCCCTGTCGCTGTTGCGTCAGGTGTCGGCGCCGCTGGTGCTGATTGTGGTGAACAATAACGGCGGGCAGATCTTCTCGTTGCTGCCGACGCCGGTCGCCGAGCGCGAGCGTTTCTACGCCATGCCGCAGAACGTCCATTTTGAACACGCGGCGAAAATGTTTGGCCTGAACTACCATCAGCCGCAGGACTGGGAAGCACTGGAGTCGGCGCTCGGCGCGGCCTGGCGGGCTCCGGCGACCACCCTGATTGAACTGGTGGTGAACGACACCGACGGCGCGCAGACGCTGCAACAGCTGCTGGCGCAGGTGAGCCAGCTATGAGGCTTCACGCCGTCGTCGAGCACGGCGACCCCACCCAGCCGTGGCTGGTGTTTTTGCACGGTTTCTCCGGCGACCAGCGCGAATGGCGGCCGGTGGGCGAACGCTTTACCCAGGCCAACCGGCTGTATATCGACCTTCCCGGCCACGGCGGCTCGGCGAATGTGCAGGTCGACGGCTTCGCCGACGTCGATGCGCTGCTGACGGCAACGCTGCTTAGTTACAACATACTTAATTACTGGCTGGTGGGGTACTCGCTGGGCGGCCGGGTGGCGATGCATTACGCCTGCTGCTCGCGGCCGGACGGCCTGGCAGGGGTGATCGTCGAAGGCGGCCATCCCGGCCTGACGGACGCCGCCGAGCGCGCGCAGCGCTGGCGCAGCGACCAGCAGTGGGCGCAGCGTTTTGCCCAGCAGCCGCTGGCTGAGGTCTTTGCCGACTGGTATCAGCAGCCGGTGTTCGCCAGCCTGACCGCCGAACAGCGCGATGCGCTGGTGGCGCTACGCCAGCAGAACCACGGGGTTGGGCTGGCGGCGATGCTGCTGGCCACCTCTCTCGCGGTGCAGGACGATCTGCGTCCGGCGCTGCAAGCCCGTACTTTCCCTTTCTGGTATCTCTGTGGCGAGCACGACCGCAAGTTTCAGGCGATTGCCGAAACGCTGGCGCTGCCTTGCCATATTATTCGTGATGCCGGACACAACGCGCACCGGGAAAATCCCGCAGGCGTCGTCGCGTGTCTGGCGCAGATTTTGCCTGCTAACTTATAGGAATCGCTATGATTTATCCTGATGAAGCTATGCTGTACGCCCCTGCCGAGTGGCACGACTGTTCCGAAGGCTTTACCGACATTCGTTATGAAAAATCGGCTGACGGCATCGCTAAAATCACCATCAATCGCCCGCAGGTACGCAACGCGTTTCGTCCGCTGACGGTCAAAGAAATGATCCAGGCGCTGGCGGACGCGCGCTATGACGATAACGTCGGCGTCATCATCCTGACCGGCGAAGGCGATAAAGCTTTCTGCGCCGGCGGTGACCAGAAAGTACGCGGCGACTACGGCGGCTACCAGGACGACAGCGGCGTGCACCACCTGAACGTGCTGGACTTCCAGCGCCAGATCCGCACCTGCCCGAAACCGGTGGTCGCGATGGTGGCCGGCTACTCCATCGGCGGCGGCCACGTGCTGCACATGATGTGCGACCTGACCATCGCGGCGGAAAACGCCATCTTCGGCCAGACCGGCCCGAAAGTCGGCTCCTTCGACGGCGGCTGGGGTGCGTCTTACATGGCGCGCATCGTCGGCCAGAAAAAGGCCCGTGAAATCTGGTTCCTGTGCCGCCAGTACGACGCGAAAGCGGCGCTGGATATGGGCCTGGTGAACACCGTGGTTCCGCTGGCGGATCTGGAAAAAGAGACCGTGCGCTGGTGTCGTGAAATGCTGCAAAACAGCCCGATGGCGCTGCGCTGCCTGAAAGCCGCGCTGAATGCCGACTGCGACGGTCAGGCCGGTCTGCAGGAGCTGGCGGGGAACGCCACCATGCTGTTCTACATGACGGAAGAAGGTCAGGAAGGCCGTAACGCCTTCAACCAGAAGCGTCAGCCTGACTTCAGCAAATTCAAACGGAACCCGTAATGCGTAGCGCGCAGGTTTACCGCTGGCAGATCCCGATGGACGCGGGTGTGGTTCTGCGCGAGCGGCGGCTGAAAACCCGCGACGGGTTATTCGTCTACCTGCGTGACGGCGAGCGGAACGGCTGGGGAGAGATCTCCCCGCTGCCGGGCTTTAGCCATGAAACGCTGGACGAAGCGCAGTCGGCGCTGCTGGCCTGGGCAAGCGCCTGGCGGCAGGGCGACGATGTGCCGCTGCCCGATCTCCCTTCCGTAGCGTTTGGCGTCAGCTGCGCGCTGGCGGAAGTGAACGAGGCGCTGCCGCAGGCGGCGGACTATCGCGCGGCGCCGCTGTGTACCGGCGATCCTGACGATCTGGTGCTGAAGCTCGCCGATATGCCGGGCGAGAAGGTGGCGAAGGTCAAAGTCGGCCTGTACGAAGCGGTCCGCGACGGCATGGTGGTCAACCTGCTGCTGGAAGCCGTTCCCGAGCTGACGCTGCGTCTCGACGCCAACCGCGCCTGGACGCCGCTGAAAGCGCAGCAGTTCGCCAGATATGTTAGCCCGGAAAACCGCTCGCGCATTGCCTTCCTGGAAGAGCCGTGTAAAACCCGCGATGACTCACGGGCTTTCGCTCAGGAAACCGGCATTGCGATCGCCTGGGATGAAAGCCTGCGCGAAGCGGATTTCCGCTTTGCGGCGGAACCGGGGCTGCGGGCGGTGGTGATTAAGCCGACGCTGACCGGCAGCCTGGCGCGAGTCAAAGCGCAGGTCGACGCGGCGCATGCCCTCGGCCTGACGGCGGTGATCAGCTCTTCTCTCGAGTCCAGTCTTGGGCTGACTCAGCTGGCGCGCATTGCTGCCTGGCTAACGCCGCAAACCATGCCGGGCCTCGATACGCTGAATCTGATGCAGACGCAGCTGATTCGCTGCTGGCCGGACAGCCCGCTGCCGTGCGGCGCGATTGAGGATATGGAGCCGTTACTGTGACCTTTGCAAGCTGGCCGTGGCGTCACTGGCGCGCGCGGCGCGGCGGTGAAACGGCGCTGCGTTTCGATGGTGAAACCCTGAGCTGGGCGGCGCTGTGTCAGCGCATTGACCTGCTGGCCGCTGGTTTTCAGGCGCAGGGCGTCAAGGCGGAGGACGGGGTGGCGCTGTGCTCGCGTAACAGCCCGGAGGCGGTGCTGGCCTGGCTGGCGCTGCTGCAGTGCGGGGCGCGGATTTTACCGCTCAACCCGCGCTTGCCCGCTTCGCTAGTCAGCGAGCTGATGCCGGGGCTGACCCTCCGCCATATGCTGAATCTCGACGGCCAGGCGCACTACGGGCTTCCTGCGCTGAGGCTGCAGCAGGCGGAAGGCTATCGTGAGCTGGCGTGGCGGGCGGATCGTCTGGCGTCGATGACGCTTACGTCCGGCTCGACGGGACTGCCGAAGGCGGCGGTGCACCGCTGCTCGGCGCATCTGGCGAGTGCGGAAGGGGTGCTTTGCCTGATGCCGTTCGGCGAAGGCGATAGCTGGCTACTGTCGCTGCCGCTGTTTCACGTCTCCGGGCAGGGGATCTTCTGGCGCTGGCTGCTGGCGGGCGCAGAGATGGTGGTCAGCGAGCGCCCTCTGGCCGCAGCGCTGGCGCACTGTACCCATGCTTCGCTGGTGCCGACGCAGCTGTGGCGGCTGCTGAACGACAATCAGCCGCTGGCCCTGAAGGCGGTCCTGTTGGGCGGTGCGGCAATCCCTGCCGAGTTAACCGAACAGGCGGCGGCCAAAGGCATTCGCACTTTCTGCGGCTACGGCCTGACCGAATTTGCCTCTACCGTCTGCGCCCGCGAGGCCAACGGCGGCGACGATGTGGGCACGCCGCTGCCGGGCCGCGAGCTGCGGCTGGTGGACGGTGAAATCTGGTTGCGGGCCACCAGTATGGCGGCGGGTTACTGGCGCAACGGCAGTTTAGTGCCATTAGTGAACGCCGAAGGCTGGTTTGCCACGCGCGACCGCGGCGAACTGCATGAAGGCCGGCTGCGGGTGATTGGTCGCCTGGATAATCTGTTTTTCAGCGGCGGCGAAGGCATTCAGCCGGAAGAAGTCGAGCGGATTATCGTGCAGCACCCGTTGGTTAATCAGGTCTTTATCGTCCCGCTGGACGACGCCGAATTTGGCCAGCGCCCGGTGGCGGTAGTCGACGGTGAAGCCGGGCTGGAGATCGACGCGTTAGCGGCCTGGGCCAAAGATAAGTTAGCCGGATTTCAACAACCCTGCCGCTGGCTGCGCCTGCCGGAGACGATGAAAGCGGGCGGGATTAAAGTCTCTCGCCATCAGCTGAAAATATGGGTCGCCGGGCAGTAGCCGCTATCAATAATAAATCTCGATTATTTTGTGAATAATAAACATCATTGTTGCAGATGAATGGGTAGTAATTCGTTACAATCCCGTCGATTATTGTCCGTTTCGTACATTGAATCCGCCGTGTATCGCAGTACAATTCAGCGGGTTATGGGGTTTATTTTTGCTTTTGCGTGAAAGGATTAAGATGAAAAAGAGCGTGTTATTGAGTCTGGCGGGGCTGATGTTCGTCTCCGCGTCAGCGAGTGCGATCAGCGTTAACGGCCAGGCCGGTAAAGATTATACCAACCTGGGCTTTGGCCTGGGCACCGAAACATCGGGCCTGGCGTTGACCGGTAACTGGACGCACAACGACGACGACGGCGACGTTGCGGGCCTGGGGCTGGGGCTGAATATCCCGCTTGGTCCGTTCCTGGCGACCGTGGGTGGTAAAGGTATCTACACGAACCCGAACGACGGCGACGAAGGCTATGCGGCCGCGGTCGGCGGCGGCCTGCAGTGGAAAATTGGCGACAGCCTGCGTCTGTTCGGCGAGTACTACTACTCTCCGGATTCCCTGTCCAGCGGCATCGACAGCTACACCGAAGCCAACGCCGGCGCGCGTTACACTCTAATGCGCCCCATCAGCATTGAAGCGGGCTACCGTTACCTGAACCTGGCCGGTAAAGATGGCAACCGCGACAACGCCGTGGCCGACGGCCCGTACGTTGGCGTCAGCGCATCATTCTGATTTTCTCCGGCGCAGCGTCCGCTGCGCCAGTTTTCTCTTCTTAAATCCTTCGCTTGCGTTATAGTTAATCGTCCTCTTTTTATTGGAGAAAGTGATGATAACGGTAGAGATGCTGTCCACCGGTGACGAAGTCTTATCGGGGCAGATCGTCGATACAAACGCTGCCTGGCTTGCCGATTTTTGTTTCCAGCAGGGTATTCCGCTGTCCCGCCGTAACACCGTGGGCGACAACCTGGACGATTTAGTGGCGATTCTGCGCGAGCGCAGCACGCAGGCCGATATTCTTATCGTCAACGGCGGCCTGGGGCCAACCAGCGACGACCTGAGCGCGCTGGCGGCGGCTACCGCGAAAGGCGAGGGGCTGGTGCTGCACGAAGAGTGGCTGGCGTTTATGGAGCGCTTCTTCAGCGAGCGGGGCCGCGTGATGGCGCCCAGTAACCGCAAGCAGGCGGAGATTCCGGCCAGCGCGGAGCTGATTGATAACCCGGTGGGCACCGCCTGCGGTTTTGCCGTGAAGCTCAACCGTTGTCTGATGTTCTTCACCCCGGGCGTTCCGTCCGAATTTAAAGTGATGGTGGAGCGCGAGATTCTGCCGCGTATTCGCCAGCGTTACCCGGTCGGTGAGCCGCCGGTATGCCTGCGCTTAACCACCTTTGGCCGCTCGGAAAGCGATCTCGCCCAGAGCCTGCAGCATCTCGAACTGCCGCCGGGCGTGACCATGGGCTACCGCTCTTCCATGCCGATCATTGAACTGAAGCTGACCGGGCCGTCGGAGCACCGCGAAGCGATGCTGGCGCTGTGGCCGGAGGTGCAGAAAGTGGCCGGGGAAAGCCTGATTTTTGAAGGTACCGAGGGGCTGCCCGCGCAGCTGGCCCGCATACTGAAAGAAAAACAGCTGAGCCTGACGCTGAGCGAGCAGTTCACCAGCGGGCTTATCGCGCTGCAGCTGTCTCGCGCCGACGCGCCGCTGCTGGCCAGTGAAGTGGTGCCGCCGCAGGACGAGACGCTGGCGCAAACCGCGCGCTGGGCCGACGAGCGCCGGGTGAACCATTTCGCCGGGCTGGCGCTGGCGGTGAGCGGGCTGGAGAGCGAGCACATTAACTTTGCGCTCTCGACGCCGGAAGGCACGCATGCGCTACAGGTCAAGTTCAGCAATACCCGCCATAGCCTGGCGATACGCCAGGAGGTCTGCGCCATGATGGCGCTGAACATGCTGCGCCGCTGGCTCCATGGCAAGCCGGTGGCCAGCGAACATGGCTGGATTAACGTGGTGGACTCATTGGTGCTGTAAGCGCCCGATGGCGCGTTGTTTTCCCCCTCTCCCTTTCAGAGAGAGGGGCGGGGGGAGGGTAATCATGCGTTAACCAATCTGCTCATTTCCCCTCACCCTAACCCTCTCCCCAGAGGGGCGAGGGGACTGTTGGGGCGCAGATTATTGGGCCAACGCCCGTGCCAGCAGTGTGATGGGATGTTCACAGCGCTTGCTGGTGGACATCTCAATCTGCCATTTGCAGGTCTCGCAATCGGTTATCACCAGATCCGCGCCGCTCGCTTCAATCTGGGCGAACAGCGGCGCGCCTATCGCCTGCGATGTCGGGTAGTTCTCGCTTTTAAAACCGTAGGTTCCGGCAATGCCGCAGCATTGCGATTCCAGCACCTGAAGCTCCAGCCCCGGGATCAGGCGCAGCAGTTCCAGCGTATACAGCGACCAGCCCATTTTCTCCATATGACACGGCGTGTGATACACCACCTTCAGCGGCAGCGGGTTAAGCGGCAGCTCGGCGCCGTCGTCCAGCTTGCGCCACAGCCAGCGGGTGGCCAGCTCAATGCTGTCGCGCAGCCCGTGATTATCCACGTCCAGTAGGTGCGGATACTCATCGCGTAGCGTAAATGTGCAGGTGGATGACGTCGCCAGCACCGGCAGCTTTTTGCGCTCAATCGCCTCGCGTAGCGACGCCACGTTGGTTTGCGCCTGACGCCGCGCCTTATCAAAGAAACCGTTAGCAATCAGCGGTACGCCGCAGCACTTCTCTTTGCTGAGCAGTTGAACGCCCACGCCCATCGCGTTGAGCACGCGGATCAGATCGAGCCCGAGCTGCGGGTGGTTATAGTTGACATAGCAGCCGTGAAAGAACGCGACCTGCTCAACATATTGTGCTTGCTGTGCGGCGATCCGCTGATAGCGACGGCGGAAGGTGCCGAAAGAATATTTTGGCAGGCTGCGGCGATGGTCTATTTTCAGCGCCGTGTCCAGCAGCTGGCGTACCGGCTTCAGGCCGGTGGCGGCGTTGACGATGGGCGCAAACGGCGTGGAGAGGCTGCCCATCAGGTCGGTATGGCTGAGGATCGCATCGCGCAGGCTGGGCTTAGCCGTACCGTAGTCGGCGCGGGCGCGCTGAATGATATCGCCGATTTTGACGTCGGAGGGGCACGCCACCTCGCAGCGCTTGCAGTTGATGCAGTACTTGAGCGCCTCATCGTACAGCCCGCTGTCTTTGCGCCGCAGCCGCTCGCCGTCTGGCCCGGCCTGTTTCGGCCCCGGATAGCGCGGATTGACGCGGCTGACCGGGCAAACGGTGGTGCACACGGTGCATTTGATGCAGTTTTCAAAACTTTGCTGGCTCATGCTGCGCCTCCCGCCAAACGGATAATCTGCCCGGCGGCGTGCAGGGCGGTTGCCGCGCAAACGCCGCCGCCACAGCCCTGGGCGATAGGATCGTAGCCGCCGAGCACCGAGCCGATGGCAAACAGGTTAGCGAACGGTTTCCCCGCCAGCGACGGGCGCAGGGCGGGGTCGACGATCGCCCCAGACTGTTGCCACGGCTGTGGGGCGAAGAAATCATCGCCATACCAGGCGGCGCGCGGTGCGGGCTGCGTAATATCCAGCCCCAGCAACGACTCGCGGATCCCGTCGCGTTCGGCGCTTAAGCCGTGGCTGAAAAAGCTGCCGCTGGCCAGCACGGCAAAGCGTGGACGCAGCGCAATATCGCCGTGGTTCCGCGTCCAGACGGCCTGTACTTCCCCGTTGGCGTGGCTGACACGCACCACTTCATCGCCCGCCATCCAGATGCCGCCAAGGGCGACAAACCGCCGCTGTAGCGCGGCGTGCAGACGCATACCCGGCACCGACGGCGGCAGGGTGGGTAACAGATACAGCGCGCAGGGCAGGCGGGCGCTGAGCCAGTCGAACAGGGCGCTATCGCGCAGGCCGAAGACGGCGGGCAGCAGCAGCGCTTCCTGCCCCGCGCACAGCGGCAGCAGTGCCCGATACAGCGGCTGCCAGAGCGCTTTTTCATCCAGCACGCGGGCAATATTGGCAGCGCGAAACTCGGTCGGGTTATCGCGCAGGACATCCAGCTCCGGCAGTTCGATTTCAGCGGTATCGGCCGTAAGCCCCTGCTGTTGCAGAGACTCCGCCACCAGGTGCGGCTGGAAATCAAGAAAACCGCTGATACCGACCACGCGCATTGGCCCCTTCGCCAGCGGCGCGACCGGCACCTCTGCCGGGCTGAGCCAGGCGGGCCGTAGCGTGCCGAGCGGCGTGACGCGCTGATGCGGGTGCGCTACGTCACCCTGCATGTTGATACCGCAATCGCGCAATAGCGTCTGCGTTTGCCGGGCGTAGCGCAGCACGTTATCGGCGCCCAGCAGCGAATAAGGATGGTTGGGCGACTGCGCGGCCAGCCGCGCAAGCCCCGTCGCCGGGTCATCGATTTTCTGGCCGTCGGGCAGGGCGCTAAGTAAGTCCAGCGAACCGGAAGAGAAGTGCAGCGCGCTCTGGCCGCGAGTGACTATCGCACAGCGTAGCCCGGCCTGTTGCAGCCGTATCCCGCACAGCAACCCGGCCAGCCCACCGCCGATCATCACGCTATCAAATTTCATGACGGGACTCCTTGTCTAAACCGCACAGCCCTTGATACACCCAGCGGGTGAGTTCGCTTTCGCGCAGCGCATCGCCCCAGGCAATGGGCTGCACGCCTTTCCAGCGCTCGTTGAGAAAATCGGATAGCTGGTCCAGCGACTGGGCAGCGGTGGTGACGTTATAGCGATGCAGCAGGCCGCTGGCGCGGCAGGCGCAGAGTTCGCCCTGGCAGGTGCCCATTCCCACGCGGGTGCGGCGGCGCAGATCCAGCAGGTTATTTACTGCCAGATTCTCCACCGCGTACTGCACTTCCCCGGCGGTCACCGCTTCGCATTCACACACTACGCTGCGGTGCAGGCGGCTGTTGCCAAGCCACTGCGGCGTCCGGTCGCCGTGGCGATAGACCGCCGAGCCGCGTAGCGGGGCGGGCAGCGAGATCATCCGCTGCAGCGTTTTTTCTGTCGACTCCTGAGAGCCTGGCAGCGGCGTGTCGGCGGTGGTGCAGGGACGCTGATGGTTCAGCTTGCGGCACACGGCGTCGGTGGCCCATTGCGCCATCAGGCGATAGGTCATCAGCTTGCCGCCGGTGATGGTGATAAACCCTTCCAGCCCATCGCGCTCGGCGTGGTCCAGCAGTACGATGCCGCGGCTGACGTTGCGGCCGCTGGGATCGTCATCGCTGGCGACCAGCGGGCGCACGCCGCAGTAGGCGCGCAAAATACGTGTGCTGGCCATGCGTGGGGCGAGTTTTTCCCCTTCACGCAGCAGGATGTCCACCTCGTCAGGCGTGACGCGGCAGCGGTCGATATCGCGATAATCGATGTGCGTGGAGGTGGTGCCAATCAGCGAAATGGTATCGCCGGGCACCAGAATATCAGCGTCGGCGGGAGGGCGGCAGCGGTTGATGACGTGCTGATTCATGCGGCTTTCGAAGATCAGCAGCGATCCCTTGGCCGGAAACATGCGGATGCGCAAATCAGCATATTCCGCGATGCGCTGGCCCCAGATACCGGCGGCGTTGACGACGACCGGCGCGTGCAGTTCGCGAGTTTCACCGCTGCGGTGATTGAACAAAGTGACCCCCTGTACCCGGTCGCCGCGGCGGATAAGCCCCATCACTTCATGCGCGGTCAGAATGGTCGCGCCGTGTTCACGCGCATCAAGCATATTGGCGGCGGTCAGGCGGAACGGATCGACGGTTCCGTCCGGCACGCGTACCGCGCCGACGAGCGCGGGGTTAACCGAGGGTTCCATCCGCCTGGCCTGGGCGGGGTCGATAGCCTCCGCCTCAATGCCGGCAACGAGGCAGGCGTTGATAAAGGTGCGTTGATACAGGAGATCGTCTTCCGGCAGGGTGATAAACAGCCCGCTGGTGGGTTCGATGCAGTGGCGGGCAATCCGGCGCAGGATTTGGTTTTCGCTGATGCATTCGCGCGCGGATTCGCTGTCGGTGACCGCGTAGCGCGCGCCGCTGTGCAACAGACCGTGGTTGCGCCCGGTCGCGCCGGTGGCGATATCAAAGCGTTCAACCAGCGCCGCCTTCAGCCCGCGCAGGGCGCAGTCGCGGGCGATACCGGCACCGGTGGCGCCGCCGCCGATAATAATGACGTCAAAATCCGCTGCACAGGCGCTGTTCATCCGGTGTCCTCAATGTTCGTTTTGAATACATTAAGTCACGTTGTTGGTGATTGTTGTTTGATATCGAACATATTCGAGCGTGAATAGACCATAAAAATGCGCGTTTTGCGATATTTATCGACTTTCTTACAGGCTGCCGTCGCCAACCAGCCGGTGCACACATTCGTGCAGCCGCTGCAATGGGCTACCGTCGACCGGCGGTTCGCGGGCGATCAGCGAGATTTCACGGTAGAACGCTGGCTCCAGCGGTACCGAATGCAGCGGCTGAGCCAGCGTTTTAAGCGTCAGTTCCGGCAGCAGCGCGATACCTAGCCCCTGCTGGATAAAGCTCATCGCGGTGCTGGGGTGGTTAAATTCGTATTTAATCTGCGGCGTCATATTCATTCCCGCGAACAGCGACATGATGCTCATTTCATAGCGCCCTTTACTGACGATTAGCGGCTCGTCGCGCAGCGCGCTCAGCGAAACGCGCTTTTTAGCCGCGAAAGGGTGGTGTTCGGGGACCACGACGGTAAACCGGTCTTTATATATTGGCGTGGCAAACATCCCTTCAACCGGAATATGCACAAAACCGGCATCGATATGATTATCACGAATCGCCTCAATGATTTCCGCGCTGTTGGCTTCGTGGGGAACAATTTTAATATTCGGATGATGCTGTTCAAAATAGCGCACCACGGCGGGCAGCACGCTGGCGCAAATGCTGGGGAAGCAGCCAATGCGCAGCAGGCGCAGCGGCGTTTGTTTTTCCTGTTCGGCAATCTCTTTTACCGCGCGAACCTCGCTCATCAGCCGCTGCAGGTGAGCGACGATGCGCTCGCCTGCGGGCGTCAGGCAAACGGCTTTACGCCGCTCGCGCAGCATAATGGCAACGCCCAGTTCTTCTTCCAGCGCCGAGATAGCCTGGCTTACCGCCGATTGGGTCATAAACAGGCGCTTGCCGGCTTCGGTGAATCCGCCGCACTCCAGTACCGTCAGCAGGGCGTTGATCTGCGTTAATGTCATTAGTTATTTCTAATTAAAGTTATTAAAACGATTAATTTTACTAATTAAATAACGATGGTTATTATTTTTCTACGGACTTAATCACAAAATCACGCACGCGATTATTTTTATTGGTAATGCATTCATGAGCTTATATGTTTCTCGATGAATGTAACGCTGCGCGCCGCAGGGACAAGGTTGCACATCAATGAAAGAGAAATTGTGGACTAAAGATTTTTGGGCAATAACGATTATCAGCTTTATTATTTTCTTCGTTTTTTATGTCCTCCTGACGCTACTCCCCATTTATATTGCCGATAACCTGCACGCCACCGCCGATAAAGCGGGCCTGCTGGTGACGTTTTTCCTCGCCGCCGCGATTATCGTGCGCCCCTTTGCCGGGCAGTGGGTGGGGAAATATTCGAACAAAACGATTCTGGTGCTTTCCTCTCTGGCGTTTTTGGTTGTCACCGCGCTGTATCCTTTTTGCCATTCCATTGAGGCGCTACTGTTTATTCGCGTGCTTCACGGGGTGACCTTCGGGGTCATTACGACGGTAAAAGGGACCATCTCCGCGCGGTTAATACCCGCCTCCCGACGTGGGGAGGGCATCAGCTTTTTCTCTTTAGCCATGGGGCTGGCGATGGTGGTGGGGCCGTGGATCGGCCTCAACATGGCGCGGCATAGCGCCTTCAGCCTGGCATTCTGGATGTGTACCGTGGTGGCGGCAATCGGCATTGCGCTGTCGTTTATCGTCCGCGTGCCGCCGGTAATTCGTCATGCCGACGGCTCGCAGCCGAAGCTCGGCTTCTCGGCGATGTTTGATAAAGCCGCGCTGCCGTTTGCGATGGTCACCTTCTTTATGACCTTCTCCTACGCCGGGGTCTCCGCCTTCCTTGCGCTGTATGCCCGCGAACTGGACCTGATGGCCGCCGCCAGCAACTTCCTGCTGTGCTACGCCATTTTCCTGATGATCTGCCGCGCCTTTACCGGCAACGTCTGCGATAAAAAAGGGCCGAAGTATGTGGTTTATCCGTGCCTGCTGGCCTTTACCGTTGGCCTGGTGGTGCTGGGCTATACTCACGGCAGCGTGTCGATGATTATTGCCGGGGCGCTGATCGGCATCGGCTACGGCTCGGTGACGCCGATCTTCCAGACGCAGATTATCAGCTCGGTTGAACCGCATAAAATTGGCGTGGCGAACTCGCTGTTCTTTAATGCGATGGATGCCGGGCTGGCGATTGGCGCGTTTGTGATGGGGCTGATGGTGGAAGGCGTAGGCTATCGGGCGATTTATCTGGTTGGCGCGGTGCTGGTGGTGCTGGCGGGGGCGCTGTATATCGCGCAGATGAAACGCCGCGGGGCGATGCCGTTAGTTAGCGCACACGAGGTGCACTAACCGTTACATCTCGATTTCGATATCACCTTTTGCCCGGCAGCAGCAGGGCAAAATTTCGTCCGGCTGGATAAAGGCCAGTGGTTCGGTCAGCCAGTCAACCTGGCCGGACACCAACCGCGTGCGGCAGGAGCCGCAGTAGCCTTCGCGACACTGGTATTCCACCTCAACGTTGTGGGACTCCAGCGCCGCCAGCAGGGACGGGTGTTCATCCTGGCACAGCAACCGTGTGCCAGTGATGCGCAGAAAAACGCGGCTCATATCAGAGCTGGAAGTTGCTGAGATCGTCAGTATCGACTTCCGAGTCAATCTGCCCAACCAGGTAAGAGCTGACTTCCACTTCCTGCGGCGCCACCTGCACGTTATCGGACACCAGCCAGGTGTTGATCCACGGAATCGGGTTGGAGCGCGTCTGGAACGGCAGATCTAGCCCGACCGCCTGCATACGGATGTTGGTGATGTACTCAACGTACTGGCACAGAATGTCTTTATTCAGGCCAATCATCGAGCCGTCGCGGAACAGATAGTCCGCCCACTCTTTTTCCTGAACGGCAGCCTGGACGAACAGGTCGTAGCATTCCTGCTTACACTCTTCAGCAATTTCTGCCATCTCCGGGTCATCCGCGCCGCTGCGCAGCAGGTTCAGCATGTGCTGAGTGCCGGTCAGGTGCAGCGCTTCATCGCGGGCGATCAGGCGAATGATTTTGGCGTTGCCTTCCATCAGCTCGCGCTCGGCGAAGGCGAAGGAGCAGGCGAAGCTGACGTAGAAGCGAATCGCTTCCAGCGCGTTAACGCTCATCAGGCAGATATACAGTTTTTTCTTCAGCTCGCGCAGATTTACGGTGACGGTTTTGCCGTTCACGGTGTGGGTGCCTTCGCCCAGCAGATGCCAGTAGCTGGTCATCTCGATCAGCTCGTCATAGTAGCTGGAGATGCCTTCGGCGCGTTTCTGAATCTGTTCGTTGGTGACGATGTCATCAAACACAATCGCCGGATCGTTGACGATATTGCGGATGATGTGGGTGTAGGAACGCGAGTGGATGGTTTCGGAGAACGCCCACGTTTCCACCCAGGTTTCCAGCTCGGGAATCGAGATCAGCGGCAGCAGCGCCACGTTCGGGCTGCGGCCCTGAATGGAGTCCAGCAGGGTCTGATACTTCAGGTTACTGATGAAAATGTGCTTTTCGTGTTCCGGCAGCGCCTGGTAGTCGATGCGATCGCGGGACACGTCCACTTCTTCCGGACGCCAGAAGAAGGAGAGCTGTTTTTCAATCAGCTTTTCGAAGATGTCGTATTTCTGCTGGTCGTAGCGTGCCACGTTGACCGGCTGGCCAAAGAACATCGGCTCTTTGAGCTGATCGTTTTTCGTCTGTGAAAAAGTGGTGTATGCCATTGATGTCAATCCTGTCTGGAGAGTAATGCCGGATGGCGTTTACTTACCTGCTTACAATATCATCGCAAAAAAATCCGTACACCGAATAAGGTTTTGGTCGATACGGAAATCAAAGGCCGGGTCAGCGTAGCGCTGCCCGGCAATCGTTATTAGATCTTACAGGCGCCGCTTTCGCAGCCGTCGTCCTGAATGGACGGCACCATATCGTCCTGCGCATCTTCCGCACCGTCACGGGTGTTTTGATAGTACAGGGTCTTCACGCCAAATTTATAGGCGGTCAGCAGGTCTTTAAGCAGCTGCTGCATCGGCACTTTACCGGACGGGAAGCGCGTCGGGTCGTAGTTGGTGTTGGCGGAAATCGCCTGGTCGATAAACTTCTGCATAATGCCGACCAGCTGCAGGTAGCCGTCGTTGTTCGGCATTTCCCACAGCAGTTCATAGGCGTTACCGAGGTGCTCGTAGTCCGGCACCACCTGACGCAGAATGCCGTCTTTCGATGCTTTGATGCTCACGTAGCCGCGCGGCGGCTCGATGCCGTTGGTGGCGTTGGAGATCTGCGAAGAGGTCTCGGACGGCATCAGCGCGGAGAGCGTAGAGTTACGCAGGCCGTGGGTCTTGATGGACTCACGCAGCGCTTCCCAGTCCAGGTGCAGCGGCTCGTTGGCAATCGCATCCAGGTCTTTTTTGTAGGTGTCGATCGGCAGAATGCCCTGCGCATAGGTGGTTTCGTTGAACCACGGGCACGCGCCTTGCTCTTTCGCCAGCTCGTTAGAGGCCTTCAGCAGATAGTACTGAATGGCTTCGAAGGTCTGGTGGGTCAGGTTGTTGGCGCTGCCGTCGGAGTAGCGTTTGCCGTTTTTCGCCAGCCAGTAGGCGAAGTTGATGACGCCGATACCCAGAGTACGACGGCCCATCGCACCGCGCTGGGCGGCTTTGATTGGGTAATCCTGGTAGTCCAGCAGGGCGTCAAGCGCGCGCACCGCCAGCACCGCCAGCTCTTCGAGTTCATCGAGGCTGCCGATGGCACCCAGGTTGAACGCCGACAGCGTACACAGGGCGATTTCACCGTTTTCGTCGTTCACGTCGTCCAGCGGTTTGGTCGGCAGGGCGATTTCCAGGCACAGGTTGGACATGCGTAACGGCGCGACAACCGGATCAAACGGGCTGTGGGTGTTGAAGTGGTCAACGTTCTGAATGTAGATACGGCCGGTAGAGGCGCGTTCCTGCATCATCAGCGAGAACAGGTCGACCGCCTTCACGCGCTGTTTACGGATGCTGTCGTCGTTTTCATATTTCACGTACAGGCGTTCAAATTCGTCCTGGTCGGCGAAGAACGCATCGTACAGCCCCGGGACGTCGGACGGGCTGAACAGGGTGATGTCGCCGCCTTTCAGCAGTCGGGTGTACATCAGCTTGTTGTTCTGTACGCCGTAGTCCATGTGACGCACGCGGTTGCCTTCCACGCCGCGGTTTTTTTTCAGTACCAGCAGGCTTTCCACTTCCAGGTGCCACATCGGGTAGAACAGGGGAGCCGCGCCGCCGCGAACGCCGCCCTGCGAGCAGGATTTCACCGCCGTCTGGAAGTGCTTGTAGAACGGAATGCAGCCGGGGTGGAACGCGTCACCGCCGCGAATCGGGCTGCCCAGCGCACGAATGCGGCCGGCGTTGATGCCGAGACCGGCGCGCTGGGAAACGTATTTCACGATCGCGCTGGAGGTGGCGTTG
>NZ_JBKDZH010000094.1:0-60988 GCF_047971185.1 Kluyvera sp. | reverse complement strand
TTGTACCAGTAGTTCCAGCCCAGCGCGAAGCCGAAGCCCTCTTCCACATCGTTCTGGCCGTAGGTCGCGAAAGAGCCGGATACCGGCATATACGCCGCCCGCTCGCCCAGACTGGTCATCAGGAAGTACACCATCAGGCCACTCAGAATATAGGAAAACAGCGCGCCGCCCGGGCCCGCCTGAGAACTGGTTGCGCCGGACGCAACAAACAGACCTGTACCGATCGAACCGCCAATGGCGATCATCGTCAGGTGACGCGCCTTGAGTTCGCGACGTAGCGCGGGCGCTTGTGTGGTTTTCGTTTCGGAACCCATGTGAAAATGCTATCCATCCAAAAAATGAGGCGCGATTGTAGCAGACGATGCCCACATATCACGGTAGAAATGCGCAGTTATAAGAGACCTTCATGATTGGTCTCTTATTATAAGTAAAGCATTCAATAGCAGATTTAGATATCACAGTAGTGCAGAAAGCGCTTAAGCGCATTCGACAGGTGCTTTTGCCGATGATGAATGCGCCATAAGGTACGGCTCAGCTTCGGCAGCGGAATAGTCACCTCCACCAGCGTACCGGCCTCCAGCTGCTCGGCAATCACCCGCCGCGACAGACAGCTGATGCCCAGATCGTGGCGCACCGCGTGCTTAATGGCCTCGGAGTTACCCAGCTCCATGCCCATCTGGAACTGCGGCAGATGAGACAGCAGCAGGTAATCGACAATTTCACGCGTACCCGAGCCTTTTTCGCGCAGGATCCACGGCGCCATCGCCAGTTTATCCAGCGTCACCTCACCCAGCAGCCAGGCGCTGTTCGGCGCGCAGAACACCACCAGCTCATCCTCCAGCCACGGTTCGGCAATAATATCCGCCGAATGGCACGGCCCTTCAATCAGGCCGATGTCGACGCGAAAATCGGCCACCGCGTTGATCACGTCCTGGCTGTTGCCGACGCTCAGCTCCAGCGGCAGGGTCGGAAAATCTTTGCGGTAACGGGCGATAACCCCCGGCAGAATGTAGTTACCGATGGTACTGCTGGCGTACACGCGGATCGCGCCGTTGTCTTCACGAAACAGCTGTTCAATCTCCCCCGCCTGCTCCAGCAGCGCCAGCGCGCGCGGGTACAGCAGCCGCCCGTGTTCGTTCACCACCAGCCGCTTGCCGACGCGGTCGAACAGCTGCACGCCGAGCTGGCCTTCCAGGTCGGTCAGCGCCGCGCTGACCGCCGACTGCGAGAGCGCCAGCATCTGCGATGCCTGAGTAGTGGAGCCGCTTTTCAGAACTTCAGCAAAAACCTCTAACTGACGCAATGTAATGTGCATAGCGCTTCGGCCCGTCAGGCCGCCCTTACCAGTTATTACGATTAATTATAAATATATAATCAATTTTATCTTTAAGCCAGCCGAGCGTAACCTTTTAGCCAGACAAAGGAGAAGGCTATGACACAGGTCACCTTAGAAACGCATCATCATCGCGGTATCAAACATTTTATCCCCGGGTTAGCGCTAAGCGCCGTCATTACCGGCGCGGCAGTGTGGATCGGCAATATTCCGGCCGTTGCAGGCGTCGGCATGAGCGCGCTGACGCTGGCCATCCTGTTCGGGATGGTGATTGGTAACACGATTTACCCGAAACTCTGGCAGTCCTGCGACGGCGGCGTGCTGTTCGCCAAGCAGCATTTACTGCGTCTGGGCATCATTCTTTACGGCTTCCGTCTGACCTTCGCCCAGATTGCGGACGTGGGCGTCAGCGGTATCATCATCGACGCGCTGACGCTGTGCAGCACCTTTATGATGGCCTGCTGGCTCGGGCAAAAAGTGTTCGGCCTGGATAAACAGACCAGCTGGCTGATCGGTGCCGGTAGCAGCATCTGCGGTGCCGCCGCGGTACTGGCCACCGAGCCGGTAATTAAAGCTGAGGCCAGTAAAGTCACCGTCGCGGTGGCAACCGTGGTGATCTTCGGGACGCTGGCTATCTTTATCTACCCGGCGATGTACCCACTGCTGGCGCACTGGTTCAGCCCGGAAACCTACGGCATCTATATCGGTTCGACCATGCACGAAGTGGCGCAGGTCGTGGCGGCAGGCCATGCGGTAACGCCGGAAACGGAAAACGCGGCGGTGATTGCCAAAATGCTGCGCGTCATGATGCTGGCTCCGTTCCTGCTGTTCATGGCAGCGCGTGTAAAACAGCTGGCTCCGGCTGGTGCGACCGAGAAAAGCAAAATCACGATCCCATGGTTTGCCATCATGTTTATCGTGGTCACTATCTTTAACTCGTTCCACCTGCTGCCGAACAGCGTTGTGCAGATGCTGATTACGCTCGACACCATCCTGCTGGCGATGGCGATGGCGGCGCTGGGCGTCACCACTCACGTTAGCGCGCTGAAAAAAGCCGGCGCTAAACCGCTGATGATGGCGCTGGTGCTGTTCGTCTGGCTGATTGTCGGCGGCGGCGCGATCAACGTCGTCATCCACAGCGTAATGGCATAAACGACAACGACTAACCCCCTCGAACCCGCTATACTCACTCTCCCAATTTGAGTATGGCGGGTTTAATTTTTATGAAATACATCGGAGCGCACGTCAGCGCCGCAGGCGGTCTGGCCAACGCCGCAATTCGGGCCGCAGAAATCGAAGCGACCGCTTTCGCCCTGTTCACCAAAAATCAGCGTCAGTGGCGCGCCGCGCCGTTGACCAGCGAGGTGATCGACGACTTCAAAGCCGCCTGTGAAAAATATCACTACACCCCGGCGCAAATTCTTCCTCACGACAGCTACCTGATTAACCTCGGCCACCCGGTTGAAGAAGCGCTGGAGAAATCCCGCGAGGCCTTTCTCGACGAGCTGACGCGCTGTCAGCAACTGGGGCTGACGCTGCTGAACTTCCATCCGGGTAGCCACCTGCTGCAAATTGATGAAGATAAATGCCTGGCGCGGATTGCCGAATCCATCAACATCGCGCTGGCGCAAACCGAAGGCGTGACGGCGGTGATTGAAAACACCGCCGGCCAGGGCAGCAATCTCGGCTTTAAGTTCGAGCACCTGGCGGCCATCATCGACGGCGTAGAAGACAAGTCGCGCGTTGGCGTCTGCATCGATACCTGCCACGCGTTTGCCGCGGGCTATGACCTGCGCACCGCGGAAGCCTGCACGGAAACCTTCGCCGAGTTCGAGCGCATCGTCGGTTTCCAGTACCTGCGCGGCATGCACCTGAACGACGCCAAAAGCGAGTTCGGCAGCCGCGTTGACCGCCATCATAGCCTGGGCGAAGGTAACATCGGCCACGATGCGTTCCGCTTTATCATGCAGGACAACCGCTTTGACGGCATTCCGCTGGTGCTGGAAACCATCAATCCGGATATCTGGGCAGAAGAGATTGCGTGGCTGAAAGCACAGCAGGCTGAGTCCGCGGCCGCTTGATTCCCCGGTGGCGCTGCGCTTACCGGGACTACAGATTCGGGTAGGCATGATAAGGCGTAGCCGCCATCAGGCGTAAAAAAAGGGCCGAATCATCGGCCCTTTTTTATCTTCGTCGAACGCTTACGCTTTCGCCACTACCTCGCCTTCCGGGCGCTTCACCACCGCGTAAGACAGGCCCGCCACCAGCGTACCGGCAACAATTGCCACCAGGTAGCCCAGCACCGGCGTGATAGCGCCTGGGATCAGCAGGACAAACAGACCGCCGTGCGGCGCCATCAGCTTCGCCCCCACCGCCATCGAAATAGCGCCGGTCACCGCGCCGCCCACGATACAGCAAGGCAGAACGCGCATCGGGTCACGGGCAGCGAACGGAATCGCCCCTTCAGAGATAAAGCACAGGCCGAGTACCAGCGCCGCTTTACCACCTTCACGTTGACCTTTGTCGAACTTGTTACGCGCAACCAGCGTGGCGATACCCATCGCCAGCGGTGGCACCATCCCCGCCGCCATAATCGCCGCCATCGGCGCATAGGTCTGGGTAGACAGCAGGCCGACGCCGAAGGCGTATGCCGCTTTGTTTACCGGGCCGCCCATATCGGTACACATCATCGCACCGAGGATTGCGCCCAGCAGGACCGCGTTAGCCGTGCCCATGGTTTGCAGCCAGTGGGTCAGCCAGTTCAGCAGCGCCGCAACCGGCGTACCGATCAGGTAGATCATCGCCAGGCCGACAATCAGGCTGGAGACCAGCGGGATGATCAGAATCGGCTTCAGCGCTTCCATGCTCGGCGGCAGCTTCAGCTTAGTGCTGATAAACTTCGCCGCGTAACCCGCGAGGAAGCCCGCGATAATACCGCCAATAAAGCCGGAACCGCCGCTCACCGCCAGCATACCGCCGATCAGACCCGGCGTCAGACCCGGACGGTCAGCGATGGAGAAGGCAATAAAGCCCGCAAGCACCGGCACCATCAGGGCAAAGGCAGAGCCGCCGCCGATTTGCATCAGCGCCGCCGCCAGCGTGCCCTGCTGTTCAAACGCTTTAATCCCGAACGCGAAGGAAAGCGCGATACACAGACCGCCCGCCACCACCATCGGCAGCATGTAAGAAACGCCGGTCAGCAGGTGACGATACGCCCCGCCGCCGCTCTCTTTTTTCGCCGCGTCGGCAGGCGATTTGCTCTGGCCAGCAGGCTGGTAAGGCTTAGCCTCGACCATCGCTTTATCCAGCTCCTGCGCGGTTTTCTTCAGCGCCAGGCCGGTGGTGGTGCGATACATCGGTTTTCCGGCAAATTTCGCCAGATCCACTTCGATATCCGCCGCCACGATCACCAGATCCGCCTGTTCAACTTCTTCCGGGGTGATGGCGTTGCCAGCACCGACGGAACCGCGGGTTTCCACTTTCACCCACAGGCCGCGTTTTTTGGCTTCGGTTTCAATTGCTTCCGCCGCCATAAAGGTGTGCGCGACGCCGGTTGGGCACGCGGTTACTGCAACAATACGCTTCACCGCGCCGGTGGCGGTCGGCTCGGCCTGCGCCGGAGCCTCGTAAGGCAGCGCGTGCGATTTGGCTTCGCTCAGGAACAGCTCCGGATGCGAAACCGCCCGGTTGATGTCGCCAAGGTAAACCTGTTTGCCCGCCAGCGCGGTATCGGCTGGCAGCGTGGAGCCCAGCACAATTGCTAGCTCGGCGTCGTTCGGGTTATCAATTAACTCCAGGCGCGCTTTTTGCGCCGCCGCGCCCAGCAGGGTCTTCGCCATATAAGCACGAGCCTGTCCGAGTTTGGCATCGATAATCAGCAGCGTTTTCATACGCCTCTCCTGCTGTTAGTTAAAGGGTTTCAGGTCGACACGCGCCATCATCGCGGCCAACTGGGTACGATCGGTGATCCCGACGTTGCTCTGGCTGACAGCCAGTGCGGCAACCGCCGTTGCCAGACGCAGGGTGTGCTCGCTGGATTCACGCATCAGCAGGCCATAGATCAGGCCACCAACCATTGAATCCCCTGCGCCTACGGTACTGACCACTTCCATTGACGGCGGCTTCGCAATCCACTCGCCGGAGGCGTTAACCCACAGCGCGCCTTCCGCACCCAGCGAAATGACGACGTGGGCAATCCCCTGCTCACGCAGCGCGTGGGCGGCTTCAATCACATCTTTCATTTCCGGCAGCTTACGGCCTGCCCAGATTTCCAGCTCGCGACGGTTCGGCTTCACCAGCCACGGCGCGGCTTTCAGACCGGCAACCAGCGCTTCGCGGCTGCTGTCAAAAATAATGCATGGGCACTGGCTGCGCAGACGCGTCATCCAGTCGGTGAACGCTTCCGGGCTGACGCCCGCCGGCAGACTACCGCTGACGCACACCATGTCGAACTGGCCCAGCCAGCTCAGAGAATCATTAACAAAACGCTCCCAGTCAGCTGGCGTCACTTCAAAACCGGAGAAGTTGAAGTCGGTGACTTCGCCGTCTTTTTCCGTCAGCTTAACGTTAATACGCGTACGACCCTGCACCACCTGGAAACGGTTGGCGATGCCCAGCTCGCTGAACAGCTGCTGAAAACCGTCCTGGTTATCTTTCCCCAGGAAGCCGCCGACGGTGACGTCGATGCCGAGATCTTTCAGCACTTTGGCAACGTTAATGCCTTTACCCGCCGCGTGCAGCCCGGTGGTACGCACCAGGTTCACTTCGCCGCGTTCAATTTCCGGCGTAAACCCTACCAAATCATAGGCCGGGTTTAAGGTAATTGTGGCAACTCTTCTGCTCATTTATGCGCCCTCCCCAAGGCCTGAAGCAATTGCTTCGCCAATGGCGTCCAGCGCCTGACGAGCGTCATCACCCTGGGCGGTAAAGCGCAGGCGATGACCTTTTTTGACACCCAGCGCGACAACCTTCATCAGGCTGCGACCGTTGGCCGGTTTACCGCTGCCGTCAAGGTTGGTGACGGTGATGTCGCTATTAAACTTTTTAATGGTGTTCACCAGCATGGTGCCCGGGCGGGCATGCAGGCCGTGTTCGTTGCGAATAACAAATTCTTCGCTCAGCTGGTCGTCAGCCGCGGCGTCATCGCTGGTCAGTAGCGCCAGCAGCGTGGCGGCATCGGCTTTCAGCAGACGTTCAGCTTTATTGTCCAGCAGCAGGTTGATCAGGCGGTTAAGCACCGTAGTCGGCTGCGCATCGGCCATCGCCACGGTGATCAGCACGGAAGCCGTCGCCTCGCCCACGGAGAACGGCGCGGCCGCGCGGCTAACCGCGATGGCGCTGCGCAGGTTGCCCTCGGCGCTGTCGTTCAGCCAGATGCCCTGACCCAGATTCAGCGGCTGCTCGTTGATCACTTTCGCCACGAAGTTAGCATCCGCAGCGCCGGCTTCTTTCAGACGTGCGGCGTTCAGCGCCTGCAGAGTCACCAGGTCGCTGGCGACGACGTCCAGCGACAGCATATCGTTGTCCAGCTTCAGCGCTTCGCTTTGCTTTTCGCCCATCAGCAGCGCACGCAGCTCTTCAGCGGTGGTCGCCGTTTTCAGCTGTTCAGCTACCTCGTCATCGCTCAGCACGTGCGTCAGCTGACGCAGCAGCCCCAGATGCTCGTCGGAGCTGGCGGCAATACCGATGGCGACATACGCGGTCTGCCCTTCACCCCAGGTCACGCCCTGCGGGAACTGATAAACCTGTACGCCGGTTTTCAGCACCTGATCGCGGGTATCGGTGGTGCCGTGCGGAATGGCAATGCCGTTGCCTAAGAACGTGGAGGTTTGTTGCTCACGCGCCAGCATACCGGCGACGTAGCCTTCCGCAACGTTACCCGCGCTAACCAGCGCAGCGGCAACCTGACGAATAGCCTCTTCTTTATTCGCGGCCTGCTGGCCGGGATGGATATCCTGAACAGTTAACTGGAACATGGTTCCCCTCGCTCGCTGAATTGAATCGATTCAGCTTCTGTGAGAAAAAATCGTCGTACTTAGCGCGAAAAGTGCTGAAGCCGACGCTGAAACGTTTCAATAATTTTGTGCCTTTCTTAATCAGCCTGCAAGTTATGCCGTAAACTTGATCGCATAAATTAGATCTACAGCACATTTCGTTAGCATTCTCGCCACATTTGCTGAAGCGCCAGGACGACACCTTCAATCACTTCAGCATGATGTAAGCTAGTTTTTGAAATGGGTTTTTATTTTTCCGTGCCAAATTTGATTCAGGTGACTGTTTATTTTCTGACTCGCGGCGTAAACTCGCCGCCTCTCCTACAGTGACCGATAAAACACCATGCAAAACAGTACCGCCGCCGCCCCTCGGCGATCGCTTGATTTTACTTCGTCCTCTTTTTTGATCGTCGCATTTTTAACCGGTATCGCCGGCGCCCTGCAAACCCCGACGCTGAGCCTGTTTCTCAGCAATGAGGTCCACGTCCGCCCGGCGATGGTGGGTTTCTTCTTTACCGGTAGCGCGGTGATCGGCATTTTCGTCAGCCAGTTTCTGGCGGGCTATTCGGATAAGCGCGGCGACCGCAAAAATCTGATCGTCTTCTGCTGCCTGCTGGGCGTACTGGCCTGCGTGCTGTTCGCCTGGAACCGCAACTACTTTGTTCTGCTATTCATCGGCGTGTTCCTCAGCAGCTTCGGCTCCACCGCCAACCCGCAGATGTTTGCTCTCGCCCGAGAGCATGCCGATAAAACCGGTCGCGAAGCGGTGATGTTCAGCTCGATCATGCGTGCCCAGGTGTCGCTGGCGTGGGTGATTGGTCCGCCGCTGGCCTATGCGCTGGCCATGGGCTTCGGTTTTACGGCGATGTATCTGTCAGCGGCGGTGGCGTTTGTGGTTTGCGGAGCGATGGTCTGGTTGTTTCTACCGACCATGCGCAAAGAGAAAGTGGCCATGAGCGGCGCCATCCAGGCCCCGCGCACCAACCGTAAAGACGCGCTGCTGCTGTTTGTCATCTGTACCCTGATGTGGGGGACCAACAGCCTCTATATCATCAACATGCCGCTGTACATCATTAATGAGCTGCACCTGCCGGAGAAACTGGCCGGGGTGATGATGGGCACCGCCGCCGGGCTGGAAATCCCGACGATGCTGATTGCCGGCTACTTTGCGAAACGGCTGGGGAAACGCTTCCTGATGCGCGTGGCGGCGGTAGCGGGCCTATGCTTCTATATTAGCATGCTGACCTTCAACAGCCCGACGTTGCTGCTGGCGATGCAGCTGCTGAACGCGGTGTATATCGGAATTCTCGGCGGTATTGGCATGCTCTATTTCCAGGATCTGATGCCGGGCCAGGCCGGTTCAGCCACGACGCTGTACGCCAACACGTCGCGCGTGGGCTGGATTATCGCCGGTTCACTGGCGGGCGTGGTGGCGGAAATCTGGAACTATCACACCGTGTTCTGGATTGCGCTGGTGCTGTGTGTAGCCACCATCGGCTGCCTGATGCGGATTAAAGACGTTTAGGGCGCGGTCTGCGCCTCAAGATGCAGTAGCCAGGTCATCGCCTCCTCCCGGCTCGCGCCGCACATGTCGCGTGCCGGCTGTAGCCCGGCGCACACCTTCGGGCGCAGAGGTGAAGTAAAGATTTTGCAGCGCTGATGCTCGTCCAGCTGCACGCAGGGCGTGTTAGCCGGTTTGCCGTGGGGCATGCCGGGGATCGGGCTGGAGATTGACGGTGCAGTGCAGCAAGCCCCGCAGTCCGGACGACATTCCATCGCGGGTTCTCAGTTAAGGTGTTGAGGTGGTTGTGGCGCACAGTACCACCTTTTAATAAGGGTTAGCAAAAGCCTTTAATTCCCCTTGCCTGAAACGCCCGGCGCGAGTACTTTTACGCGATATTTTTGACACCCTTTTCACAGGATAATTGCAATGCCAAGAGCGAACGAAATTAAAAAAGGTATGGTGCTGAATTACAACGGCAAGCTGCTGATTGTAAAAAACATTGATATTCAGTCACCGAGCGCCCGCGGCGCCGCAACGCTGTACAAAATGCGTTTTTCCGACGTCAGCACCGGCCTGAAAGTGGAAGAGCGTTTTAAGGGCGACGATATGGTCGATACCGTGACCCTGAACCGCCGCTTCGTTGACTTCTCCTACATCGACGGCAACGAATACGTGTTTATGGATAAAGAAGACTACACCCCGTATATCTTCTCCCACGACCAGATTGCGGAAGAGCTGCAGTTTATCCCGGAAGGCGGTATGCCTGACATGCAGGTTCTGCTGTGGGACGGCCAGGTGCTGGCGCTGGAACTGCCGCAGACCGTGGATCTGGAAATCGTGGAAACGGCGCCGGGCATCAAAGGCGCGTCCGCCAGCTCCCGCACCAAACCGGCAACGCTGACCACCGGTCTGGTGGTGCAGGTACCGGAATACCTGACCAGCGGCGAGAAGATCCGCATTCATATCGAAGAAAAACGCTATATGGGCCGCGCAGACTAAGCGTTGCCTTCCCCGGAGTCGGCGCTTCGCCCCTCGTCCGGGTTAGAAGTTACGCTTCATTGTAGCCCGGCCGAACGAAGTGACGCCGGGAAAGCAAAAAAGGACAGCCAGGCGGCTGTCCTTTTTTTGTGCTGCGTTCTCCTCCCCCACCGGCGCGCATCTCGAGGCCCAAGCGCGCCCCGATGGGTAAGGAAAATCAGAAATTACAGCAGATCGCGGAACTTGGTCATTTTCAGCGCCAGCTCAACGCCGCGCACTTCCGCCAGACCTTTCAGACGACCAATCGCGGAGTAGCCCGGGTTGGTTTTCTTTTTCAGATCGTCCAGCATCTGGTGACCGTGGTCAGGGCGCATCGGGATCTGACGCAGGTCGCCCGCTTTTTTACGGCGCTGCTCTTCGGTCAGGATGGCGTCAACCACCGCCACCATGTTCACGTCGCCCTGCAGGTGCGCGGCTTCGTGGAAGGTTTTCGGGTTCTCTTCACGGCAGGTAGAACGCAGGTGCGTGAAGTGAATACGATCGCCGAAGGTTTCAATCATTTTCACCAGGTCGTTATCGGCGCGCACGCCGTAAGAACCGGTGCACATAGTGAAGCCGTTGTTGATGCTGTTAACGGTCTCTTTCAGCCACTGCATATCTTCAATGGTGGAAACGATACGCGGCAGGCCGAGGATCGGGCGCGGCGGATCGTCCGGGTGTACGGCAAGGCGCACGCCCACTTCTTCCGCAACCGGCACAATCGCGCGCAGGAATACGGCCATGTTTTCACGCAGCTGATCTTTGCTGATGTGGTCGTATTCCGCCAGGCGCGCGCGGAACTGGTCAAGGGTATAGCCCTCTTCCGCACCCGGCAGGCCAGCGATGATGTTGCGGGTCAGCCTGGTGACTTCCGCTTCGCTCATGGCGTTGAAATAGTCCTGCGCCTGACGCTGCTCTTCGGCGGTATAGTCCGCTTCTGCGCCTTCACGCTTCAGGATATGCAGTTCAAACGCCGCAAAGGCGATCTGGTCAAAACGCAGCGCTTTAGAACCGTCTTCCAGCGTGTACTCCAGGTCGGTACGCGTCCAGTCGAGGATCGGCATGAAGTTATAGCACACGGTATCGATGCCGCATTCTGCCAGGTTGCGAATGCTCTGCTGATAGTTCGCAATCCAGGTCTGGCACTGGCCAGAAGCGGTTTTGATATCTTCGTGAACCGGAATACTTTCGACGACGGACCAGGTCAGCCCCTTTTCCGCCAGCAGCGCCTGACGCGCTTTAATTTCTTCAACCGGCCATACCTGACCGTTCGGGATATGGTGCAATGCCGTGACTACGCCGGTGGCGCCAGCCTGACGCACATCATCAAGAGATACCGGATCGTTCGGGCCGTACCAACGCCAGGTTTGTTCCATTGCCTCACCTCTGAAAGTTGTTATACCAATAAATTCGCTGTTAATGACGACTACCATACATGTTTATTCCGGACCGTCAAATAATCCGCCTGGATTGATTGATCCAGCTCACACTAACGCGATAAATACGGCACACCAATTTA
Organism: Kluyvera sp.; assembly: GCF_047971185.1. GTDB lineage: Bacteria > Pseudomonadota > Gammaproteobacteria > Enterobacterales > Enterobacteriaceae > Kluyvera. Next base: position 49,622 of record NZ_JBKDZH010000094.1, on the reverse strand, counting down.
ATTTGCTGTCATATAACTTTACACTGCCGACGTTAATTAATCGTTAATCGGATGTGTAGACAATGAAGACAATCGCCTCGTGCACCCTCCCCGCCAGCGTACAGTTACCCCAATATGATAGACAACAGCTGCGCTCGCGGATTGTGCATTTCGGCTTCGGCGCCTTTCACCGCGCGCACCAGGCGCTGTTGACGAACCGGGTGCTGAATCAACACGGCGGCGACTGGGGCATCTGCGAGATCAGCCTGTTCAGCGGCGACGTGCTGATGAGCCAGCTGCGTCAGCAGGATCATCTGTTTACCGTGATGGAGAAAAGCGCGGCGGGCAATCAGCCAATTATTATCGGTGCGGTACATGAGTGCCTTAACGCGAAGCTCGATTCTCTGGCGGCGATCATCGAAAAATTCTGCGAGCCGCAGGTGGCGATCGTCTCGCTGACCATCACCGAAAAAGGTTATTGCATCGATCCGGCCACCGGCCATCTGGATTTGACCCAGCCCAGGATCGTCCACGATCTGCAATCGCCTGACGAACCGCATTCCGCACCGGGGATCCTCGTCGAAGCGCTATCCCGCCGCCGTGAACGCGGCCTGCCGGCGTTTACCGTTCTCTCCTGCGACAACATTCCCGACAACGGCCACGTAGTGAAAAATGCGGTACTGGACATGGCTACCCGGCGCGACCCGCAGCTGGCAAGCTGGATTGCCGAACACGTCAGCTTCCCTGGCACCATGGTTGACCGTATTGTCCCGGCGGCCACCGACGCATCGCTGGCGGAAATCACCGCCGAGCTTGGCGTTGAAGATCCTTGCGCCATCAGCTGTGAGCCGTTTATTCAGTGGGTGATTGAAGATAACTTCGTTGCCGGGCGTCCCGACTGGGGCAGCGTGGGCGCGCAGATGGTGGATGACGTTCTGCCCTGGGAAGAGATGAAGCTGCGAATGCTGAACGGCAGCCATTCTTTCCTCGCCTACCTCGGCTATCTGGCGGGCTATGCGCACATCAGCGACTGTATGCAGGATGCCTCTTACCGCCGTGCCGCCCGTCACCTGATGATGGCCGAACAGGCGCCGACCCTGCGTATTTCCGGCGTCGATCTCGGCGCCTATGCCGATAGCCTGATCGAACGTTTCAGCAACCCGGCGCTTCAGCACCGCACCTGGCAAATCGCCATGGACGGCAGCCAGAAACTGCCGCAACGGCTGCTCGATGGTATTCGCATTCATCTGCGCCAGGGTAGCGCCTGGCCGCTGCTGGCGCTGGGCGTGGCCGCCTGGATGCGCTACGTGAGCGGCGTTGACGATGCGGGCAACGCCATTGATATTCGCGATCCGCTGGCGGAGAAAATTCGCTCGATTGTCGGCAACAGCAACGATGAAAACCGCGTGGCCGCGCTGCTCACGCTCAACGAAATCTTCGGCAACGACCTCCCCGCCAACCCGCAGTTTGTTCAGGCGGTGGAAGCTGCCTGGCAAAGTCTGGTGCGCGAAGGCGCGCGTCAGGCGGTGCTGACGGCGCTGAACCGTTAACGTTTCCTGTCTTCAGGCGGGCCATTTTCTCTCCGGCCCGCTTCAGCGCTTCTCTTTTGTTCCCGTTTTCGCCAGGATAAAGTGATCCAGGTAACACTGTTCTCTCTTTCATCCCGGAGTTTTCGTGACTAAAACCAATCTGATCACCGGCTTTCTCGGCAGCGGTAAAACCACCTCCATTCTGCACCTGTTAGCCCATAAGCCCGCCGATGAAAAATGGGCCGTACTGGTCAACGAATTTGGCGAAGTGGGCATCGACGGCGCGCTGCTGGCCGACAGCGGCGCGTTGCTGAAGGAAATTCCCGGCGGTTGCATGTGCTGCGTGAACGGCCTGCCGATGCAGGTTGGCTTAAACACGCTGCTGCGCCAGGGGAAACCGGATCGTCTGCTGATTGAGCCAACCGGCCTGGGCCATCCGAAACAAATTCTCGATTTGCTGACCGCGCCGGTCTATGAACCGTGGATCGACCTGCGGGCGACGCTGTGCGTGATCGACTCGCGTCAGCTGCTGGACGACAAGATCCGCCACAACGAAAACTTCCGCGATCAGCTGGCGGCGGCCGACATTATCGTCAGCAATAAATCCGACCGCGCCACGGCGGAAAGCCAGCAAGAGATGAACCAGTGGTGGCAGCAGAACGGCGGCGAGCGCCTGCGCGTTGACGCCACTCAGGGCAATATCGACATCACCCTGCTCGACAGGCCGCGCAGCAATCGGGTGGAACTCACCGCCAGCGCCGCCCATTCCCACTCGCATCCCTCGAACAAAGGGCTGGCGGCATTAAGCCTGCCGGAGCATCAGCGCTGGCGTCGCAGCGTCAACCAGGGACAAGGTTACTACGCCTGCGGCTGGATTTTTGACGCCGACACCACTTTTGACACCATCGGCCTGCTGGAGTGGGCGCGGCTGGCCCCGGTCGCCAGGCTGAAGGCCGTCATGCGTATTCCAGAGGGGCTGGTGCGCATTAACCGCCAGGGCGCAGACCTGCATATTGAAACGCAAAACGTCGCGCCGCCGGACAGCCGAATCGAGCTGATTAACGACGCCGAAAGCGACTGGAATACACTACAATCAGCGCTGTTGAAACTTCGTTTAGGGTGATACCGCTAAGGTTTGCGTCGAGACTAACTGCGGTAACTATGACCATGCGTACACGTTTTCCCTTGATTCTGTTACTTAACGCCGCCGGCGTGGCGTTATTTATGTCCTGGTATCTGCCCGAGAACCACGGGCTGTGGTCGACGCTCGACCTGGCGATTTTTCATTTCTTCAATCAGGGCCTGAGCGCTGACAATCTGGGCTATGCATGGTTTTTAGCCATCATCAACAACCGCGCCTTTGACGGCTGCGCGCTGCTGGCGATGGGCGGCCTGATGCTGAGCTTCTGGCTGAAAGAAGACCCCGACGGCCGCCGCCGCATTGTTGTTATTGGCCTGGTGATGCTGCTGGCGGCGGTGATTATCAACCAGCTGGCGCAGAACCTGATTCCGGTTACCCGCAGCAGCCCGTCGGTTTCTGTGCCGGGCGTACACCGCGTCAGAGACTTTATCGCCTTCTCCACCAAAGACGGCTCCCGCGACAGCTTCCCGGGCGACCACGGCATGATGCTGCTGATATTCGCCAGTTTCATGTTGCGCTATTTCGGCCGTCGCGCGTTCCTTATTTCACTGGTTATTTTTGTGGCTTTTGCCTTCCCACGGGTAATGATCGGCGCCCATTGGTTTACCGATATCGCCGTCGGTTCCCTGACCGCCGTGCTGATTGGGGTGCCATGGGTTCTGTTGACGCCGGTAAGCGATAAACTGATTGGGCTATTTGCCCGAAATTTACCCCATTTCACTAAAATGAATCGGGCTATTAAATAACCATTACGTCTGACATTCCGGAAAGAGGGCCTGGGCCCTCTTTTTATTTTTTTATCTGTTTCTCGTGAATGTCATCTGCGGGTCATAATATTCACCCGAATAATGAATGGGTTGCTGATTTTTTACTCACTAACGCCGAATTTTTACCCATTCACAAATTTTAACTTTGTGTATCACTATTTCTTATAAAAAATCGGCCAAAAGCGCTCGCAATGCCGCTTTCGTTAAGGTAATCTCATTCGCGTTTGTCGTTTCAAAGAGCAATTATTGTGGCCATAAAATAAAGTTTGTGCGCTGCGCCACAAATCTGAATTCAAAGAATTGTCTCATTGATTGCGTGTATTTAGTCTCAGACGCGTTTGGCATTTTTTATAACGGCTACGGTCGTAAGGACTTCAAGGGAAAACAACGAAAATGGTCAAATCTCAGCCGATTTTGAGATATATCTTGCGAGCGATTCCAGCAGTAGCAGTCGCGGTTCTGCTTTCTGCATGTAGTTCAACCAGTAATACCGCGAAGAACATGCATTCTGAGACGCATGCTGTGGGTAGCGAAGATACTTCGTCACTGCAAGCCTCTCAGGATGAATTTGAAAAGATGGTGCGTAACCTCGACGTGAAATCCCGTCTGATGGATCAATACGCAGGCTGGAAAGGCGTTCGTTATCGTCTCGGCGGTGACACCAAACGCGGCGTTGACTGCTCCAGCTTTGTACAGCGCACCTTCCGTGAACAGTTTGGTTTAGAACTGCCGCGCTCCACCTGGGAGCAGCAGGAAACGGGCAAAGCCGTTTCGCGCAGTCAGCTTCGTACCGGTGATTTAGTGCTGTTCCGTGCCGGTTCTACCGGTCGCCACGTTGGCATTTATATTGGTAACAATCAGTTCGTACATGCATCCACCAGCAGCGGTGTGACGATTTCCAGCATGAATGAACCGTACTGGAACAAGCGTTACAACGAGGCTCGCCGCGTACTGAGCCGTTCGTAATGCCGTTTAGCGTCAGTTTCCCTTGGCTGACGGTAAGCATAAAAAAAGCACTGCTTCGGCAGTGCTTTTTTTATGCTTCATCAGTATTCTTTTCTTTAGAGTTCCGTAGCATAGAGAAGTTGAATGTTCACCCGTTATTCGTCGATTAACCGTCGTATTATATTTACCAGCGTTATTGCTGGTCTGCTGATTGCTCTGCTTGCCGGGGTGATGCAGTTTTCTATATTCCATCATCGTCGCGCGGTACAGTTCGACAACACCATCTCCAGCCTGCAGAACTACCTTAACGGCTACTTCAGCCAAATCCTCATCACCATGGATTCGCTACAAACGCTGACCATGAACCCGTGCGACGATGTGTCGTCCGAGCTGACCGCTCGCGCCGCGTTCAGCATGAACGTACGCGCGTTCCTGCTGGTGAAGGATCACATCGCCTACTGCTCCTCGGCCACCGGGCCGATGTCGATGCCGTTAAAAGATCTGGTGCCGGATCTCGATCTCAATAAAAACCACGTCATGGGGATCCTGCCCGGCACACCGATGATGCCCACCACGCCAGCCTTCGTGCTGTGGGTCAAAAGCCCGCTGCTGGAAAACCGCGGCATCTTCGCCTCGATTAACGCCAATTTAATGCCGTGGGTGCTCTATTCCTCAAAACAGACGCCGTACAACGGCGTAGCGCTGGTGGTTAACGGCAAAACGGCCATCTCCACCTTTAGCAGTAAACCTATCGCACTGAGCGAGATTACCGACACCGCGGTGCGCCACGTCAAAATTAAAGGCGTGCCGCTGGAGGTTTATCTCTATAGCAACGCCTCGAGCACCGACAACTCGCTGTTTGCGCTGCTTTTAGGGCTGACCTGCGGCCTGGTTGGCGGGATCCTGTGCTTCTATATCCTGACCATTCGCTCACGCCCGGGCAAAGAGATCCTCTCCGCCATCAAACATCATCAGTTCCATGTGGTGTATCAGCCGGTGGTGGATGCAAAGAATCGGCAGATTGGCGGCGTCGAAGCGCTGATGCGCTGGTCGCACCCGACGGCGGGCAATATTCCGCCGGACGCCTTTATCAGCTTTGCCGAAGCGCAGAATCTGATTGTTCCTCTCACCCAGCATCTGTTTGAACTGATCGCCAATGACGCCGCGACGCTCAAAGAGATTCTGCCGCCGGGGGCGAAGCTCGGCATCAACATCGCGCCGGGGCATCTGCACGGCGAGAGTTTCCAGCAAGATATCCGTAAGCTGGCGGCGAGCCTGCCCGACAACTATTTCCAGCTGGTGCTGGAGATAACCGAACGCGACATGCTCCACCAGGAAAAGGCCATGAGCCTGTTTAGCTGGCTGCGCGGTGAAGGCGTCGAAGTGGCGATTGATGACTTCGGTACCGGCCACAGCGCGCTGATTTACCTCGAACGCTTTACCCTTGATTATCTGAAGATCGATCGCGGTTTTGTGAGCGCCATTGGCCGTGAGACGATCACCTCTCCGGTGCTGGACGCCGTGCTGACGCTAACCCAGCGGCTGGATATTGTGACAGTGGCGGAAGGCGTAGAAACCGAAGAGCAGGCGGCGTGGCTGCGCGATCACGGGGTGGATTACCTCCAGGGTTACCTGATAAGCCGCCCGCTGACGCTGAAGGATCTGCTGGCGGAATATCATAAGCCCGCAAATTATTTCACAAGTTAATCAAGCTCGATTAAGATTTCGTGGTAAAAGGTGTGTTCAATCAACACGTTCAATGCGGGGTAGCCTGTCGTGATCATAGCGCGTATCTGTTTTGCCCTGCTGCTGCTTAGCGCGTTGCCCGCGCAAGCGCAAACGATCAAAGAGAGCTTTGCCTTTGCGGTGATCGGCGACCCAAAGAACGACGTCGATTTTCATCACTTTGACTACGTTAACCCTGCGGCCCCCAAGGGCGGCAGCGTCACCCTGGCGGCCATTGGCACCTTCGACAACTTTAACCGCTATGCCCTGCGCGGCAACGCCGCGGTGCGCACCGAATCGCTGTACGATGCGCTGTTCACCACTTCTGACGATGAACCGGGTAGCTACTATCCGCTGGTTGCCGACCGTGCGCGCTATGCCGACGACTATTCATGGGTGGAGCTGACGATAAACCCCCACGCCCGTTTTCACGATGGCAGCCCAATTACCGCCGACGATGTGGCTTTTACCTTCCACAAATTTATGGCCGAAGGCGTACCGCAGTTCCGCCTGATTTATAAAGGCTCAACCGTCAAAGCCATCGCTCCGCTGACCGTCCGTATTGAACTGGCGAAGCCCGGTAAAGAAGATATGCTCGGGCTGTTTACGCTGCCGATTCTGCCGCAAAAGTTCTGGAAAGATCATAAGCTCAGCGATCCGCTAAGCAGGCCGCCGCTGGCCAGCGGCCCGTACCGCATCAGCAGCTGGAAGATGGGGCAATATATTGTCTACTCCCGCGTCAAGGATTACTGGGGCGCCGAGCTGCCGGTAAACCGCGGGCGCTGGAATTTCGACATGCTGCGCTACGATTATTACCTCGATGACAACGTCGCCTTCGAAGCCTTTAAGGCCGGTGCCTACGACGTTCGCACCGAAAGCAGCGCCAAAAACTGGGCAACCCGCTATATCGGCAAAAACTTCGCCAGCGGGTTTATCGTTAAAGATCGGCAAAAAAACGATGCCGCGCAGGATACGCGCTGGCTGGCCTTTAACATTCAGCGCCCGGTGTTTGCCGACCGTCGGGTACGTCAGGCGGTCAGCCTGGCGTTTGATTTTGAATGGATGAACAAAGCGCTGTTCTATAACGCCTACAGCCGCCCAAACAGCTATTTCCAGAATACCGAATACGCCGCCCGCGGCTATCCGGACGCCGACGAACTGGTGCTGCTGGGGCCGCTCAAAGATGAACTGCCGCCGGAAGTGTTTACATCGATTTATCAGCCGCCAACGTCGAACGGCGACGGTTTCGATCGTAAGAATCTACTTAAAGCCGGCCAGCTGTTAGACGACGCGGGCTGGGTGCTGAAGGGCCAACAGCGAGTAAACGCCACAACCGGCCAGCCGCTGCGCTTCGAACTGCTGCTGGCCTCCGGCGGAAACGACCAGTGGGTGATGCCGTTCCAGCATAATTTACAGCGCCTTGGCGTCAGGATGGATATCCGTCAGGTGGATATTTCCCAGCTCACCAACCGCCTGCGCAAGCGCGACTATGACATGATGCCAAGCCTGTGGCGGGCCACGCCGTGGCCCAGCGCGGATTTGCAAATCGCCTGGTCATCGGCGTATATCAACTCTTCCTACAATGCGCCCGGCGTAGCCAGCCCAGCCATCGACAGCCTGATTAACCAAATCATCCGCTGGCAGGGCAACAAACAGAAGCTGGTGCCGCTCGGCCGCGCGCTCGACCGGGTATTAACCTGGAACAACTACATGTTACCGATGTGGTACATGGCCGGCAGCCGTACCGCCTACTGGAATAAGTTCTCTTATCCGCCGGTGCATCCGCTGTACTCATCCGGCGTGGACGCGCCCGGTTTTGACACCTGGTGGTATGACGTCAACAAAGCGGCCACCCTGCCCGCTGCCCGTCGCTAAGGAGAGAATATGGGCGCCTACCTGATTCGTCGACTGCTGCTGATTATCCCGACCCTGTGGGCCATCATCACGCTGAACTTTTTTATTGTGCAAATTGCCCCCGGCGGCCCGGTCGATCAGGCCATTGCGGCGGTCGAGTTCGGTCACCAGGGCAGCCTGCCCGGCGGCGGCGGTGGGATGGGCGGCGGCCAGGCGCGCGCGGGCGTCAGTAATATTGCCGAAAGCCAGTACCGCGGCGGGCGCGGCCTCGACCCGGAGGTGATTGCGGAAATTACCCAGCGCTACGGCTTCGACAAGCCGCTGCACGAGCGCTACTTCAAAATGCTCGGCGACTACCTGCGCTTCGATTTCGGCAACAGCCTGTTCCGCAACGCCTCGGTGATGCAGCTGATGAAGGAGAGCCTGCCGGTGTCGGTCACTCTGGGGCTGTGGAGTACGTTAATTATCTATCTGGTGTCGATACCGCTTGGCATCCGCAAAGCGGTATATAACGGCAGCCGCTTCGATATCTGGAGCAGCACCGGCATTATTATCGGCTACGCCATTCCGGCGTTTCTGTTCGCCATCGTGCTGATCGTGCTGTTCGCTGGCGGCAGCTACTACGATATTTTCCCGCTGCGCGGGCTGGTGTCGGCCAATTTTGATACCCTGCCGTGGTATCAAAAAATCACCGACTATCTCTGGCATATTACCCTGCCGGTGCTGGCGACGGTGATTGGCGGCTTTGCGGCGCTGACTATGCTGACCAAAAACTCGTTTCTTGATGAAATTCGTAAACAGTACGTGGTCACCGCCCGGGCGAAGGGCGTCGGCGAAAAGCAGATCCTCTGGAAGCACGTGTTTCGCAACGCCATGCTGCTGGTGATCGCCGGCTTCCCCGCCACGTTTATCAGCATGTTCTTTACCGGTTCACTGCTGATTGAGGTGATGTTCTCCCTCAACGGGCTGGGGCTGCTGGGCTACGAGGCCACCGTCTCGCGCGACTACCCGGTGATGTTCGGCACGCTGTATATCTTCACCCTGATCGGCCTGCTGATGAATATCGTCAGCGATATCAGCTATACGCTGGTCGACCCCCGCATTGATTTTGAGGGCCGCTAACCATGACCCTAAGCTCCGTCAATCAGGCCCGCTGGGCGCGCTTTCGCCACAACCGTCGCGGCTACTGGTCGCTGTGGATTTTTCTGGCGATCTTTCTCTGCAGCCTGTGCGCCGAACTTATCGCCAACGATCGGCCGCTGCTGGTGAGCTATCAGGGCAGCCTGTACGTGCCGGTACTGAAAAACTACGACGAAAAAACCTTCGGCGGCGAGTTTGCCACCACGGCGGACTATCAGGATCCGTGGCTACAGCAACGGCTCGAAGATAACGGCTGGGTGCTGTGGGCGCCGGTGCGCTTTGGCGCCACCAGCATCAACTATGCGAGCAGCGTCCCCTTCCCTTCACCACCCTCGCGGCAGAACTGGCTGGGCACAGACGCCAACGGCCGCGACGTGATGGCGCGGATTCTCTACGGCACGCGGATCTCGCTGCTGTTCGGCCTGATTCTGACCTTCTGTTCCAGCGTGATGGGAGTGCTGGTCGGCGCGGTGCAAGGCTACTACGGTGGGCGTATCGACCTTTGGGGCCAGCGTTTTATCGAAGTGTGGTCGGGGATGCCGACGCTGTTTCTGATTATCCTGCTCTCAAGCGTAGTACAGCCTAATTTCTGGTGGCTGCTGGCCATCACCGTGCTGTTCGGCTGGATGTCGCTGGTCGGCGTGGTGCGCGCCGAGTTCCTGCGTACCCGTAACTACGACTATATCCGCGCCGCGCAGGCGCTGGGAGTGGGCGATCGCAGTATTATTCTGCGCCACATGCTGCCCAATGCGATGGTCGCCACGCTGACCTTTATCCCGTTTATTCTGTGTAGCTCGATCACCACCCTGACCTCACTCGATTTTCTCGGCTTTGGTCTGCCGCTCGGTTCGCCGTCGCTGGGCGAGCTGCTGTTGCAGGGCAAAAATAACCTCCAGGCTCCATGGCTGGGGATCGCCGGCTTTCTCTGCGTCGCCGTCCTGCTGTCGCTGCTGATTTTTATCGGTGAAGCGGTACGCGACGCCTTCGATCCTTCTAAGGCGGTATAAGATGCAGCAGCCACTTCTGGAAATCGACAACCTCTCTATCGCCTTCCGCCAGCAGGGGGTGATCACCACGGTGGTTGAGCAGCTGTCGCTGTCGCTGAACGCCGGGGAGACGCTGGCGCTGGTCGGCGAGTCGGGTTCGGGGAAAAGCGTCTCGGCGCTGTCCATTTTACGCCTGTTGCCGGAGCCGCCGGTCAGCTATCCCACCGGCGACATCCGCTTTGCCGGCGAGTCGCTGCTTCACGCCAGCCCGCAAACATTGCGCGGGGTGCGCGGCAACCGTATCGCCATGATTTTCCAGGAGCCGATGGTCTCGCTAAACCCGCTGCACAATCTGGAAAAACAGCTCTACGAGGTGCTGTCGCTGCACCGCGGGATGCGCAAAGAGGCGGCGCGCGGGGAGATTCTGGACTGCCTGGATCGCGTTGGCATTCGTCAGGCGGCGAAACGGCTGGCGGACTACCCGCACCAGCTCTCCGGCGGCGAGCGCCAGCGAGTGATGATTGCCATGGCGCTGCTCACGCGCCCGGAGCTGCTGATTGCCGATGAGCCCACGACCGCGCTGGACGTTTCGGTGCAGGCGCAAATCCTGCAACTGCTGCGCGAGCTGCGCGTTGAACTGAATATGGGGCTGCTGTTTATCACCCATAACCTGAGCATCGTGCGCAAACTGGCTGACCGGGTGGCGGTGATGCAGCATGGCCGCTGTGTGGAGCAAAACGCGGCACCGGCGCTGTTTGCCGCACCTCAGCATCCCTACACCCGTAAACTGCTCGACAGCGAACCGACGGGCGAGCCTATTCCTCTGCCGCCCGATGCCGCACCGCTGCTCGAAGTGAACCAGCTCAGCGTCGCGTTCCCTATTCGTAAAGGTGTTTTGCGCCGCGTTGTCGATCATAACCGCGTGGTGAAAGAACTCAGCTTTACGCTGCGGGCCGGTGAAACGCTGGGTCTGGTTGGCGAGTCCGGGTCGGGGAAAAGCACCACCGGGCTGGCGCTGCTGAGGCTGATTGCCTCGCAGGGAGATATTCGTTTTGCGGGCGAAGCCATTCAGGGACGCGACAGGCGGCAGATGCTGCCGCTGCGTCATCGCATCCAGGTGGTATTTCAGGATCCGAACTCATCGCTTAATCCACGGCTGACGGCGCTACAGATTATTGAAGAGGGGCTGCGGGTACACCATCCGTCGCTGAGCGCCGCTGAACGCGAGCAGCAGGTTATCCACGTGATGCAGGAAGTGGGGCTGGATCCCGAAACCCGCCAGCGCTATCCGTCGGCGTTTTCCGGCGGGCAGCGGCAGCGTATCGCCATCGCGCGGGCGCTGATCCTCAAACCCGAGCTGATCGTGCTGGATGAACCGACCTCGTCGCTCGATCGCACGGTGCAGGCGCAGATCCTGACGCTGCTGAAGGCGTTACAGGAAAAACACCGCCTGGCCTATATTTTTATCAGCCACGATCTGCAGGTTGTCCGGTCGCTGTGCCACCAGGTAATCGTGTTACGGCAGGGAGAGGTTGTCGAGCAGGGTGAGTGTCGGCGCGTGTTTACCGAACCGAAGCAGGCGTATACGCGTCAGCTCATTACGTTGAGCTGACGGTTAAAACGGGTTGTTGCCGGAAAACGGTTCGGCAATGGCGACGCCGAAATTTTTCAGGCGGCAGGTGGCGGCAAACTCGTCCTGGCGCTTCACGAACAGGCACGGTTCCCCTTCACACTCGAGCACCGAACAATCAACGGAAATGTCCGTTAACGCCTGGCTGAGCGAGTGCATGACCGGCCAGGCACTATCGCCGTCCGGGCTTAATAATTTCAGCGCCACCAGTGCGTTGTCGCTCTCAGCGACATTTTGCGGAATCGGTTCAACTTTGGAACCTGCAAAACCCGCAGACCAGCGATAGTCCTGCGGCAGTCGATGTACGATTGATAGCTGGAATGTCATTACGTTCTTTTCCCCGGAAGCCACATGACTTCACAATTATTTCACATCCATATTAACACATTGTTGACAAATCGTCCTGCATCCAGAAAAAAAACGCCAGCATTCAACATTCTTCTTACGACATTATTCGGTGCACTGATGCATTTGTGCGCTATATGTACCCGTATCTGTGATCTAACGCAACCTTTTTATCTACAACAATGTGACTTTTTGCATGAATGGATTTTACATAAAAGAAACATCGCACCCCAGCAGCAATGCCATTTCTGTTGATACATATCAACAAAGGGGCGTATTTCGCCCCTACGAAAGATGTATTAGTGCGCGGATTTGCGTGGCCGACTGGCATAGAGATAGAAAAGAATGGAACAGGAGGCGCAAAGCGCGATTGAAATCAGCATCGGCCAGGCGGTGGTGAAGGTCGCCAGCGACAGCAGCGCGCCAACAATGGCCCCAATACCAAAGCGGAAAGTGCCTGCCAGCGACGACGCCGTCCCGGCCATATGCGGGAACTCATCGAGGATCACCGCCATCGCGTTAGACGAAACCATCGACACGCAGCCGATAAACACCGCAATCCCCAGCACCAGCGACCAGAAGCCAACATCCAGCAGCGCGGTAACCACCATCCACACCGCCATCGCAAACTGAATCAGCAGCCCAGCGCGGAACATCCACAGCGCCCCTACCCGGCGGACAAAGCGGCTGTTGATGGTGGTAGTAATAAAGAGGAACACGATATTCAGCGCGAAGTAGTACCCAAAATGCTGCGGCGAAACGTGGTTCAGCTCAATATAGACAAACGGCCCGGCGCTGAGGAACGAGAACATCGCCGCAAAGCTGAAGCCGCTGGCCAGCATATACGACAGCACGCGCTTGTGGCGAAACAGCGAGGCAAAGTTCCCGAGAGTGGTGCTCAGGCGGAACGGCTGACGCTTTTCAATCGGCAGCGTTTCATCAATAAAGAAGTAGATCATTGCCGACGCCAGCAGCGCCGCAACGGCCAGAATCCAGAAGATGGCGTGCCAGCTAAACCAGACCAGCACCGCGCCGCCGACCATCGGTGCCACCAGCGGGGCGATGGTGGTCACCAGCATCACGAACGACATCATCCGTGAAAACTCTTCTTTGGGATAGATATCGCGCATCAGGGCGTTGATCACCACGCTGGCCGCCGCGGCAGCCAGCCCGTGGAAGAAGCGGGTGGCGATCAGGTAGTCGATGGACGGCGCGAGCGCACATGCCACCGCTGCCGCCGCAAAGATCAGCGTGCCGCCAAGGATCACCGGCTTGCGTCCGAGGCTGTCGGCCATCGGGCCATACAGCAGCTGGCCGAGGGCAAACCCCAGAATATCGGTACTGAGGGTCATCTGCGCGCTGCCGGCCGGGACGCCGAACTGTTCGGAGATCACCGGCAGCGCCGGAAGATACATGTCTATCGACAGCGGCATTAACATGGCCAGAAGGCCAAGAATGAAAACAATCTTTAACGACGAGCGCGACCTGGACGTCACAATCTACCTCTGATGAGTGGGTTAGCGCGCGGGGGCGCCAACGCTGGCGATTTCTTCTGCGGTTAACGGGCGGTATTCTCCCGGCTCGAGCTCAGGATCGAGAGCAATGTCACCGATACGTTCACGGTGCAGCCCCACCACATGGTTACCCACGGCGGCAAACATGCGTTTGACCTGGTGGTAGCGGCCTTCGCTGATGGTGAGACGCACTTCGGTCGGCGTCACCACTTCCAGCACCGCCGGTTTGGTCAGATCTTTTTCGTTATGCAGCTGTACGCCTTTGGCGAACTGCGCGGCGGTATCGTCGCTGACCGGATTTTCCAGCGTCACCAGATAGGTTTTTTCGCAGTGGTGGCGCGGCGAGGTAATGCGATGAGACCACTGGCCGTCGTCGGTCATCAGCACCAGGCCGGTGGTGTCGATATCTAAACGCCCCGCGGCGTGCAGCTTGTGGGCAACCGGTTCATCCAGGAAGTAGAGCACCGTCGGGTGATCCGGATCTTCCGTCGAGCAGACGTAGCCCTGGGGCTTGTTCAGCATGAAATAGCGCGGACCGTTCTGCTGGGTCAACGAATTGCCTTCATAGGCCACGTTATGGTCAGGTTGTAGTTTGAAGGCGGTATCGCGTACCACTTCGTCGTCAACGGTCACGTGGTGGCCGCGGATCAAACGCCCGGCAATAGCACGGCTGACGCCGAGTTGCTGAGCGATAAACTTATCAAGTCGCATGAAGTATTTTTAGCCTGTAAAAAGTGCCGGGTGCCGGACGAGGCGTCCGAAAAAAGGGGTAATAACAATCGGTAAGTATAACGGGCTTACCCTGCCACTCAAGTGAAAAGATTCGTGGCATACTATTTGGCTGTTAAGGACAATCACGACGCTCATGACTTTTACACTTCGCCCCTACCAACAGGAAGCGGTTGACGCCACGCTGGCCTACTTCCGCCGCCACACGCAGCCTGCCGTTATCGTTCTGCCGACCGGTGCGGGCAAAAGCCTCGTTATCGCCGAGCTGGCGCGGCTGGCGCGCGGGCGCGTGCTGGTGCTGGCCCACGTCAAAGAGCTGGTGGCGCAGAACCACGCGAAATACTGCGCGCTGGGGCTGGAGGCCGATATTTATGCGGCCGGGCTGCAGCGTAAAGAGAGCCACGGCAAAGTGGTCTTCGGCAGCGTGCAGTCCGTCGCCCGCAACCTCGACCATTTTCAAGGCGAGTTTTCGCTGCTGATCGTCGACGAATGCCACCGCATCAGCGACGATGATGACAGCCAGTACCAGCAGATACTGAGCCATCTTAAGCAGGTTAACCCACAGATTCGCCTGCTCGGGCTGACGGCCACCCCCTTCCGCCTGGGCAAAGGCTGGATTTACCAGTTCCACTACCACGGCATGGTGCGCGGCGACGACAAGGCGCTGTTTCGCGACTGCATCTATGAGCTGCCGCTGCGCTATATGATTAAGCATGGCTACCTCACCCCACCGGAGCGGCTGGATATGCCGGTGGTGCAGTACGACTTCAGCCGTTTACAGTCCAACAGTAACGGCCTGTTCAGCGAGGCGGATCTCAACCGCGAGCTGAAACAGCAGCAGCGTATTACGCCGCACATCATCAGCCAGATTGAAGAGTTTGCCCAGACGCGTAAAGGGGTGATGATTTTCGCCGCCACCGTTGAGCACGCCCGGGAAATAACCGGCCTGCTGCCCGCCGATGACGCGGCGCTGATCACCGGTGAAACGCCGGGGCCGCAGCGCGATACGCTGATCGAGGCCTTTAAAAATCAGCAGTTCCGCTATCTGGTGAACGTGGCGGTGCTGACCACCGGCTTTGACGCCCCGCACGTCGACCTGATTGCCATCCTGCGCCCGACCGAATCGATCGGTCTGTATCAGCAGATTGTCGGCCGCGGCCTGCGCCTGGCGCCGGGAAAAACGGACTGCCTGATCCTCGATTACGCTGGTAACCCGCACGACCTCTACGCGCCGGAAGTGGGCGCGCCAAAAGGCAAAAGTGATAACGTGCCGGTACAGGTGTTCTGCCCCGGCTGCGGCTTCGCCAACACCTTCTGGGGCAAAACCACCGCCGACGGCACCCTGATTGAGCACTTTGGCCGCCGCTGTCAGGGCTGGCTGGAGGATGACGAGGGCCACCGCGAGCAGTGCGACTATCGATTCCGCTTTAAAAACTGCCCGCAGTGTAACGCTGAAAACGACATTGCCGCCCGCCGCTGCCGCGAGTGCGATACGGTACTGGTTGACCCGGACGACATGCTGAAGGCGGCGCTGAAGCTGAAGGACGCGCTGGTGCTGCGCTGTAGCGGCATGGTGCTACAGGACGGGATGGACGAGAAAGGCAGCTGGCTGAAAATAACCTACTACGATGAGGACGGTGCCGACGTCAGCGAGCGTTTCCGCCTGCACACGCCGGCGCAAAAAACGGCGTTTGAGCAGCTGTTTATCCGCCCGCACACCCGCACGCCCGGCGTACCGCTGCGCTGGATAACGCCGGCCGACATTATCGCCCAGCAGGCGCTATTGCGGGCGCCGGATTTTGTCGTCGCCCGGAAAAAGGGCCCCTACTGGCAGGTGCGCGAGAAGGTGTTCGACTATGAAGGTCGCTACCGTCGGGCTAACGAGCTGCGCTAATCACGCGACTGTTTTACCCATACCAGCTCATCCACCGCAAAGCCCAGACCGCGGGCGATGGTGAGATAGTTCTGGCGAACCTGAGGCGGCAGGGTTGGCGTACGCGACAGAATCCACAGGTAGTCGCGGTTTGGCCCGCTCACCAGCGCATACTGATAGTCGTCATCCAGCGCAATCACGTTGTAGCCGCCGTAAAACGGGCCAAAGAAGGAGACTTTCAGCGCGGCGGTCGTGGGCTTACCGGTAAAATAGGCCTTGCCCTCGCTGAGCTTCCACTCACCCTTTTGCGGATCAAAACCGCGATTCGCCACCGAGATGCCGCCGTCCGAGCGCTTGCCGTAGGTGGCATTCACCTGCTCCAGCCCTCGCTCGAAGCGGTTTTCCAGGCGGGCGATTTCATACCATTTGCCCAGATAGCGGCTGGCGTCAAAATTGCTGATGGGCGTGACGCCCTTAGGCGGCGTCGGCGAACGACAGGCCACCAGCGCGAGTGTGATAGCAACCCCTGTAACCACCGGCCATAGCTTCATGCAATCTCCTTTCAAAAAACGGTATTCCTCCAGTGTAGAAGATAAAAAAAGCCGCGCGACCAGAATAGGCCGATCCTATGCTTAACTTATCCTCCGCAAGCAAAAGGACGCGAACATGAGTAATAAACCGATGCTGGGCATTAGTGGCTGTCTGACCGGCGCGGCCGTCCGTTTCGACGGCGGACATAAGCGGATGGGGTTCATTATGGATGAACTTGCCGCATGGGTAACCTTTAAACCGGTCTGCCCGGAAATGGCTATTGGCTTGCCGGTGCCGCGCCCGGCGCTGCGGCTGGTGCTTACCACCGACGGCGACACCCGTATGCGCGTCAGCCAGGATGCCGACAACGATCTGACCGACAAAATGCAGCGTTTTGCCGAAGGCTACCTTCCCGGTATTGCCGATTACGCTGGCTTTATCGTCTGCGCAAAATCGCCAAGCTGCGGCATGGAGCGCGTGCGGCTCTATGACGATCGCGGCAACCGGGGCGCCAAGGCGGGCGTCGGGCTGTTTACCGCCGCGCTTCGCCAGCGCTACCCGTGGCTGCCGATTGAAGAAGACGGCCGCCTGCACGATCCTGTGCTGCGGGAAAACTTCGTCGCGCGCGTGTTTGCCCTGCACGAGCTGAACACGCTGCGGGAAAGTGGGCTGACGCGCGGCGGCCTGATTGCCTTTCACAGCCGCTATAAGCTGCATCTGCTGGCCCATAGCCAGCCGGGATATCGCGAAATTGGTCCGTTTATCGCCCGTATTCATGAATGGGACGATCTGGCGGCTTTTTTTGTGGCGTACCGGGAAAAACTGATGGCGATTTTGCAGCAGCCCGCCTCGCGCAAGAACCACACCAACGTGTTGATGCATATTCAGGGCTACTTCCGCAAACAGCTGAACGACCGTCAGCGCGCGGAGCTACGCAACGCTATCGATGATTATCACGCGGGGCTGCTGCCGATTCTCGCGCCGCTGACGCTGCTGAAGCACTATCTGGCCGAGCACCCGGACGCCTACCTGCAGACTCAGCGCTATTTTGCGCCCTACCCCGACAGCCTGCGTCTGCGAATGACGGCCAATTGACGGTGAGGTTTTCATTGCCCGCCAGTGGATTGGAGGCTATAATGCCGCCCGCTTTCACATCCGTGAAGCAGATCATTTGCCTGCTGCTGGGTCGCCTGTAGCAGGATTAATCAAGAGAGCTATTCAATGTTTACTATCGAAGCACAAGCACGTAAAGAGCAGGGTAAGGGTGCGAGCCGCCGCCTGCGCGCAGCTAACAAGTTCCCGGCTATCATTTATGGTGGCGAAGCAGCTCCGGTTGCTATCGAACTGGATCACGACAAGCTGTGGAACCTGCAGAACAACGCTGAATTCTACAGCGAAGTTCTGACCATCGTTGTTGATGGTAAAGAAGAAAAAGTTAAGGCTCAGGCGGTGCAGCGTCACCCGTTCAAGCCGAAACTGGCTCACATCGACTTCGTTCGCGCTTAATCGCCAGCGAGTCTACGTGACGAAAGAGCGGCTCCCTATGGGAGCCGTTTTTTTATGCCTGTCGTTTATTGCGTTGCCGCTTCCCGTATCACCGTTTCCGTTCCCGTCGCTGAAAGCGTTTCATTGTTGGCGCTATCCTGCAAGGTAACATTGCTCACCTGCGCAAAATTCCACGCCTGCACCGTATTCTCAAAGGTCACATTTTTGAACTGGCTGTCACGCAGGAAGGAAATATTGGTCGCCCGGGTATTGCGGAACTTCACGTTGCTGAACAGCAGATTCTGATGGTACGCGTCGCGAGCAAACGTGATGCCATAGGCCGCCGCCATTTCATCCGCCGTCATACCATCGACCAGAATGCTGCTCTTCGCCGCCGTGCCGTCGACGGTCACATTTTCCACCGTTACATCACGGAACTGCGCCGGTTCTGCGGCTGGCGTGGTGTCGTTGACGTCCGCGCTGTATTTGATGGTGAAGATAAACGGCTCTTTGGCTAAATCTTTCATCGCGTTATTGCGGAAGACCACCTCACGCGCCCCGCCGCCGTAATAAGGACGACTTTTCATGCGCAGGCCAATGTCTGTCAGGTACATCACGTTATCTTCCGCGACGATCTTCTCGATCCACGCGCCGGTATGGCTGCCGGTTACCACCGCGCCGTGCGCTTTACGGAAGTAGTTATTGAAGATCCACGTACCGCTTTGCGCTTTCTGGTTAAACGTCTCCACCCCCTTGCCATAGCCCGCCGCAAAGTTCATCCCGTCATCGCCGGTGTCGAAGAAGTTGTTGAACACCATACCGTTCTGGCTGTTGCCCAGCTCAATGCCGTCGGCGTTATTACCGTCGAAGGTTTTGTGCGAGAGCCCGTTGAAAGCGATGTGCTCTGACTCCAGCACCATGATGCCGTGAAACGCCGGGTTGAGAATGGTTAACCCCTCGAGATAGAGATTGCTGACGCCGCGCAGCGTCATCAGGCTGGAGCGGCGGTTTTTATAGGCGCTATCACGGTCCATCCCTTCGGCTACCGCCTGCTCGGTCTGGTTTTTCGCCAGGATGCCGTCGCTTGCAACCTTCTTCGCATTGCTGGCCCGATACTGCGGCAGCGTGTTTCCCAGCTCATCGGTAATCGATTCTGCGCCGCCGGCCTTCACGCCCCGCGTCCAGCCATTGCCATCAATGCTGCCTTTGCCGACGATGCGAATATTCTGGAAGGTGCCCGCGTGTGAACTACCGCGATCGTCCGCCTCCAGCGCGTTAATCAGCGACGGCGGGCGCTTTGGCAGCGGGTTGTCGGTATAAGGATAAAGGTAATAGCCTTTACTGAGCGGATAGTCAGCCGGGTTATCGGAACCCAGCAGCGTTGCCCCGGCGGCAATATCCAGCGTCATGTCGCTGTGCAGGAACAACGCGCCGCTTTTAAAAACGCCGTCGTGCAGGCTGACTTTGCATCCCTGGGGATACGCCGCAAGGGTGCAGCTGTCGATCGCCTTTTGCAGTGCAGCGGTATCCAGCGTTTTACCGTCACCCACCGCCCCAAAATCTTTCACATCCACAACGTGCGGTGTTTTGGTGGTCCGCAATGCAATCGGCGCACTATCGACAGACTCTTTACCCTCCGCATAAACGGCCCGCACGGTGAAGCGGTATTCGGTATCGGCCTTCAGGCCGTCGGCGGTAAAGGTACGCAGATCCACCTTCTGCTGCCAGCCGTCGTCCAGCGTCTGATAGAAGTTATCGATGTAAGGCTTGGCCGGAGAGTAAACGTCCTGATTATCCCGCGCGCTCCCCGTAAACACGCCATCACGATAAATATGGTAATCAACCACCTTCTCTGCTTCCGCGAGCGGCTTTTCCCAAACCAGCACCACGTGCCCATCGTCGGCTGACAGTACCGGCGACTGGACGTTCTGCGGCGCTGCCGACTCAGCGCGCTCGGCGGCAGCGCTGTCGTCGCAGCCGCTCAGCAGGCCTGTAAAGAGTAGCGCCGAAGCCAGCGCAATTCGGGAATGCCTGAAGGTATTGTGCATGTTTTATTTTTCCTCTCAGTTTTCCGCGGTATTGGGCACAAATAACCGCGTTCATGAGCTGCTGTTGTAAAAACAGCTCTCCTTATAAAATCAAAATAATTTTGCATTTAAAATGAAACGCATTTTTATTTATTTTCATGCGAAATAACTGAGAGTCAGGTCAAGATTTGACCTGCATACAAAAGAAGCGATCTCAGAATTGCGAGTGGGGTCACTCACTATGCGCAGAGAGCAAATAGACAAAGCCCGCACGAAGGCGGGCTTTAGGGATTAGCTTTTGCCTGATGTCCGGCGCTGTAGCTGGTCACGCAGATTCGGCGGGGTGCCTTTAATCGTCAGCGTGTCAGTCGCCGGATCCCAGAAGATACGCTCGCCCAGCAGCATGGCGTCGAAGTTAATCGTCAGCCCGCCGCCGCTGCCGGCAAATTTAGTCAGCTGGCGCAGGGTGCTGCGATCCGCCGGGAAGCTCTCTTCCAGCTCGTAGCCCTTCTCCGCGGTAAACTCGCTGAAGCTCACCTCGCTGACGCCAGCCAACTCCTTCGACAGCGACTCCAGCTCGATCTCTTCGCCCGCCTGCAGCTGTTCGTTGCAGTAGCTATACACCTGCTGACGCACGTTCTGGCGTTCGTTTTTATCCAGCTCCGCTTCGGCGGCGAAATCGTCCAGCGCCTGCAGCAGACCACGGTTCTGCACCTTGGCGTTCAGGCCTTCGCTGGCGCCGAGGAAGTCCATAAAGAAGTCGGCCACTTTGCGCCCAACGCGCCCTTTCAGGAAGGTCAGGTAGCGGGTTGATTCCGGGTTGGTTTCCCACTCGGTGAGATCGATACGCGCCACGATATCCGCATGGTTGATATCCAGATAGTGGGTGGCGCTGATATCCAGCTGTTCGTTGACGCGCATACTGCTGAGGTTGTTCAGCACCGCCACCAGCAGGTACTCTACCGCCAGATAGCGATAGTGGCAGAACAGCACGATGCCGCCGTCGGCGAACGGATATTTTGCCAGCTCATCGCGCAGACGCCCTGTGGCCGCGCGGCTAAACGCGAGGAAATCTTCCTCGCCCTGACGCTGCAACTTCAGCGTTTGCGCCAGTTCGCTCTCTTCGGTAAACAGGCCATAGGCCTTGTTTTTGGCACTGTACACCCGATGCAGCTCGGCCATCATCTCTTCAACCGGCGCCGTCGGCTCCAGCAGCGTGTCGCGCAGCACCACGTCGAGGTTTTGCTCATCGCGTTTGACGAGCTGATGCAAAGCGATCTGGTCGATATCCAGACTCATGTTAAACTCTCCTTTAAGATCGGGTGTATTCAACCACCCCCGATATCACAGTGCAACTCGCATATTACCGGGGTCGCGGCAGTATAATGCGCAAAGGATAACGCGTTACGCGGAAAAAAAGCGGAAAAAATGCTGCTGCTACGGTAATATACTGCCCTTTAATGAACAGACAGATTTCGATTTATGCCACAACAATCCCGCTATAGTGATGAACACGTAGAACAGCTGCTGAGCGAGCTGGCTAACGTGCTGGAACAACATAAAACCCCGACCGATCTTTCGCTGATGGTGCTGGGCAATATGGTAACCAACCTGATTAACAGCAGCGTGGCTCCGGCTCAGCGCCAGGCTATCGCGCGTTCTTTTGCCCAGGCGCTGCAATCTTCCATTAATAGCGATCCTGCGCACTAAGGGTACAAGCAACAGTTTATGGTGACACATCGTCAGCCTTACCGAGAAAAAGTCTCCCAGATGGTTAGCTGGGGGCACTGGTTCGCCCTGTTCAACATGCTGTTGGCCATGGTGCTCGGTAGCCGCTATCTGTTTGTCGCCGACTGGCCGACGACGCTGGCAGGACGCGTGTTCTCCTACATCAGCCTCGTCGGGCACTTCAGCTTTCTGGTGTTCTCCACCTATCTGCTGATCTTATTCCCCCTGACCTTTATCGTCATGTCCCAGCGCCTGATGCGCTTCCTGTCGGCCATTCTGGCGACGGCGGGCATGACGCTGCTGATTATCGACAGCGAGGTCTTTACCCGCTTCCACCTGCACCTGAACCCGGTGGTGTGGGAGCTGGTCATCAACCCCGATCAAAACGAGACGGCTCGCGACTGGCAGCTGATGTTTATCAGCGTGCCGGTGATTCTGCTCGTCGAAATGCTGTTCGCCACCTGGAGCTGGCAGAAGCTGCGCAGCCTGACGCGCCGCCGCCACTACGCGCGCCCGGTCGCGTGGTTTTTCTTTGCCTCGTTTATCGCTTCGCACGTGATGTACATCTGGGCAGACGCCAACTTCTATCGCCCGATTACCATGCAGCGCGCCAACCTGCCGCTCTCCTATCCGATGACGGCCCGCCGCTTCCTGGAGAAACACGGCCTGCTTGACGCGCAGGATTATCAGCGCCGCCTGGTGGAGCAAGGCGACCCGGAAGCGGTCACCGTGCAATATCCGCTGAGCGATCTGCGCTATCGCGATATGGGTGCAGGCCAGAACGTGCTGCTGATTACCGTCGATGGGCTGAACTATTCACGCTTCGAACAGCAGATGCCGTCGCTGGCGCGGTTTGCCAACGATAACGTCAACTTTACCCAGCATATGAGCGCCGGTAACACCGCCGATAGCGGTATCTTTGGCCTGTTCTACGGTATCTCGCCTGGCTATATGGACGGCGTGCTCGCGGCGCGCATTCCGGCAGCGCTCATCAGCGCGCTTAACCAGCAGGGATATCAGCTGGGGCTGTTCTCCTCCGACGGCTTTGAAAGCCCTATTTACCGCCAGGCGCTGCTGTCCGACTTCTCGCTGCCGCCTGGCAAGCCGCAGAACGATACTCAAACGGCCAATCAGTGGATTAACTGGCTGACCAACAATGCGCAGGAGGAAACGCGCTGGTTCTCGTGGGTATCCTTTAACGGCACCACCGTCAGCAATTCACCGGCTAGCGACCGTCAGTATGGCCGCGCGGCCGCGCAGGTTGATGAGCAAATTGGCCGCATGCTGGACGCAATGCGTAGCTCCGGCAAGCTGAAAAATACGGTGGTGATTATTACCGCCGGTCACGGCGTGCCGCTCAGCGGGCAGGAAAACAGCTTCGACTGGTCACGCGCGCGGCTGCAGGTACCGCTGGTGATTCACTGGCCAGGCACCCCGGCCCAGCGTATCGACCTGCTGACCGATCATAAAGACGTTATGACTACCCTGATGCAGCGCCTGCTGCACGTATCAACGTCGGCCAACGAATACTCGCAGGGCCAGGATCTGTTCAGCGCCGCGCGCCGTCATAATTGGGTTACCGCGGCAGATAGCAGTACGCTGGCCATCACCACGCCGACCCTCACCGTGGTGCTCGATCATAACGGCCACTATAAAACCTGGACCGCCGAGGGCGAACGCGTACGCGATCAGAAAGCCCAGTTGAGCCTGCTGCTGCAGGTGTTGACCGACGAAAAACGTTTTATCGCTAACTGATTGATTAATTATGAATCAATCAGTGGGTTATCGGCTTGCAATCAGCGATAAAAGCGGTAGTATTTGCCCATGCGTCGGCACGTAGCGCAGCCTGGTAGCGCACCGTCATGGGGTGTCGGGGGTCGGAGGTTCAAATCCTCTCGTGCCGACCAAAATTATTATATAAACCAGCCTCTTAAGGCTGGTTTTTTTATGCCTGTCTTCTGAGCGGACATACTGGGAAATCCCCCTTCGTTTTCCTCCCGGCATTCTGCGTAATACATCAGTAATGAACCCACTTCTGGTCTTTATCACTTTCTTTCACCGCCGACGTTCAGAGCACGATGGCTCCCTGAGCGTAAGAGTCCGCGGTCGATAGTCGCTGAACATACCTATCTCAACATGGCATCGATAAGTCAGTTGCGAGAACTATCGTTATATAGTCAAATACATAACGATTATATTATTTTAATGGGGTTAACGATGCATTTGTTTATGTTTTACATCGGTGGGAATGCCGGAAAATCGAACATCGAGGTCCACGATATTCAGTTTGTAGCAGCCAACGAAGCAAAAGATACCTGGCCCGCGCTGCGTGAAGCATGGTTCGGTGATAAAGATAAAATTCATATCGACGGTTACAGTCGTATCACGTGGGCAGATGGGTATTCTGTCACACTCTCCCCGGTGCCGCCCAAGTCCTCCAAAAGATTGTTCTTCGTTAACGCAGGAGGCTACAGGCCGGATACGCTCGCGGAGCTCCATGAGTACGATTTATTTGTCGCCGAGAATGCCCAGGCTGCAAAAAATAAAGCGTTGAATACCCTGCTCTGTGGTGTCGATCAGCAGCATAAAGATAATTTGACCGAGGTTGATGATTGCTTACTACTTGAGAGGATTGGCGATCTATTCATTCATCTCACACCTTGTGATTCAGGGTGCCGGGATCGACCAGAATGGCAGGGTTATTTACCAATAGGTTTGTAGCCTGTGAGGATAAAGCTGGCCGAGGGCTTTTAGCATATCAGTCATGCTGAGCCTCACCATAAATAGAAACAGGGGTGGCCCCTGTTTCTATTTAGTCATTCCTCACGCACGTCCAGGTCGCACCTATTCTGATGTATATATGTATACTTTAGTCATCAATAATTCGCCCATAGGTAATCCCCATTATTATAAAAATGGTTATAACACTATATTCAGCCCAAATTTGATGCGAACTTAATGATTATAAATAAATATTTGTCTCTCTATGCCGAAAAAATAGCACCCTGCTAGCATCATTATTTCTGTACCGAGAAAACGGCAACGTGTAAACGCCCACAATGTTAAATGTGGATGCTACCAATAGCTTAATAATGGAAACCTGAACTGGAATGCCCGCCACCGATGTGGGTACCCGCAGTGGAGAACCCGCCGGCGCTATGGCTGTTCTGCGCATTTTCGCCGCCATTACCCGTTCCATGCTCTCCATGGCTACTCTTGCTCTGGCTATGATTACCCCAGGATTCGCCCGCAAACGGAGGATGAACGGTGACCACATGCCCGGGTTCATTGGGTTCTGTTACATCAGGAGTGCCAGTAATCGATGGAGTACCTGTATTCGACGGAGTGCCTGTATTCGATGGGGTACCTGTATTCGATGGATTACCAGTATTAGGTGGGGTTCCAGTATTAGGGGCTGTGCCAAGAACCTGTTGGCTACGTGCATTCATGTAGGAAGAGCCATATGACTGATTTGCTATATTAGCATTGTTGCCTGAATAGTTTATGGTATTCCCTAAAGAAGGATCGGTAATCCCATTGTTAGCTAATGAAGATGCCCCCACACCTGCATAAGCGGAGACGGAAAAGAAAATAGATAAAGCGAATACTTTATACTTCATATGAAACCACCATCATAATTGTTGGATATTTGTTAGAACAAATTTTGAACATCGAAAGATGTTGGCAATCTATTCTCATATACATTTTTTTACAATAGGAAAAATAAAATATCAGCCACAGGTAATACCAGATCAACCCGTTTACCCCTCTATTACCCAGCAAAAATATAATTAGCCAATTAATTTTTAAATTTATGTATACCACTATGTAGGATATTTATTCTAAATTTAAAAATAATCTGTTCTATGACCTCTCAATCCAGAAACCAGCCAACCCCGGCAAGCAGTCGGTAAGCAAATAAAAGGGAGCCCCGCAAAATCACAGAGTAAAAAGCACATTACAAAGCAACAAGCCAGTCATAAACACCACACATAAACACAAAACCAAAATATCAAACTATTCCTAATGAAAAATATAGTAAAAACCGATTACCATTCACATCAGGAATGCTATTCTCTTGTTGTTGAAACTGATAAAAAGGATGAACAGTGAAAAATTCACATAAGCTTGCCGCTTCATTACTCGCCATCGCCTGCGCTTCCAGCACCGCCTGGGCCGCAGAACAGCCGCTTGAAAAGGTTGCCCCTTACCCGCAGGCTGAGAAAGGCATGAAGCGTCAGGTCATTCAGTTACCGGCGCAGAAAGACGAATCTGCCTATAAGGTAGAGTTATTAATTGGTAAAACGCTGGAAGTCGACTGTAATCATCAGCGCCTGGGTGCCGAGCTGGAAAGCAAAACGCTGGAAGGCTGGGGCTATGACTACTACGTGGTAGAGAAAGTCAGCGGCCCGATGTCAACAATGATGGCCTGCCCTGACCAGAAAAAAACCAGGAAATTCATCACCGCTTCGCTGGGTGACGATGGCATGCTGCGCTACAACAGCAAGCTGCCGATCGTGGTTTACGCCCCGGAAAATGTGGAAGTCAAATACCGCGTCTGGGAAGCCCAGGAAACGGTACATAACGCCGAAGTGCGTTGATGAACGATCGCCACCTCCCCGGAGGTGGTTTAAAATAGATGATAAAAAAACCGGCGATGCCGGTTTTTTTTTACTGCCTGATGATAACCTGTCCCGCAGCTACAGCGCGATATCGGCAACCTCTTTCACCGTCACCGTCTTCGGCGGCGTCTGCACTGCCGGCACCGGATCGGCTTCACGCGGCGCTTCATGACGCAGGCCCAGCACCTCGCTGGTATAAGCCAGCGTTTGTTCAATCAGATGCGGGTTTTCGGTTAGCGTTGAGCCATAGGTTGGCACCACGGCGCGAATCTTAGTCTGCCACTCGGCGGTCTGCATCTTATCCTTAAACACTTTTTCCATCAGATCCAGCATGATCGGCGCGGCGGTAGACGCGCCCGGCGAAGCGCCCAGCAGCGCGGCAACGGTACCTTCATCGTCGCTCACCACTTCAGTGCCCAGACGCAGCACGCCGCCAATGCGCGCATCGCGTTTGATAATCTGCACGCGCTGGCCCGCCTGCCACAGACGCCAGTCCTGCTTTTTCGCCATGGGGTAGTAGGCGCGTAGCGCGGCGTGGCGATCTTTATCCTTCTGCAGCACCTGGCTGACCAGGTATTTGACCAGATCGAAATTATCCAGCCCGACGTTAAGCATCGGCAAGATATTGGATTTATTGGTGGACGCCAGCAGATCCCACAGCGAACCATTTTTCAGGAAGCGCGTAGAGAAGGTGGCGAACGGCCCGAACAGCACCACCCGTTTGCCGTCAATAATACGGGTGTCGATATGCGGCACCGACATCGGCGGCGCGCCCACAGAAGCCTGGCCGTAGACTTTCGCCAGATGATGGTTGACCACTTCCGGGTTCTCACACACCAGGAACTGCCCGCCGACCGGGAAGCCCGCATACTCTTTCGCCTGCGGGATTTTGGTTTGTTGCAGCAGCTTCAGCGCCGCGCCGCCCGCGCCAATAAATATAAATTTCGCTTTAATCGTGCGCTTTTCATGGCTGTTATTGGCGTTGGAAACCGTCACGTTCCAGCTGTTATCGGCGTTACGATGAAAACGGCGTACCACGGTGTTCAGCTGAAGAGAAAAACCGTCACGGGTTTTCAGCGCATTGATCATCTGACGGGTGATCTCGCCGTAGTTCACATCGGTGCCCGCTTCGGTGCGGGTGGCGGCGATTTTCTGCTGCGGATCGCGCCCTTCCATCACCAGCGGCGCCCACGCTTTAATCTGATCGTGGTCTTCGGAGTAGCGCATGCCGTTAAACAGCGGGCTCTTCTGCAGCGCGCGGTAGCGGGCGCGCAGGAAATTAACGTTATCCTCGCCCCACACAAAGCTCATGTGCGGCACGGTGTTGATAAAACTTTTCGGCTGCGTCAGCACCCCGCGCGTCACCTGATGCGCCCAGAACTGGCGGGAGATCTGGAACGCTTCGTTGATATCAATGGCTTTATCGATGCTGACGGAGCCGTCAGCTTTTTGCGGGGTATAGTTGAGT
Source organism: Kluyvera sp. (assembly GCF_047971185.1). Lineage (GTDB taxonomy): Bacteria > Pseudomonadota > Gammaproteobacteria > Enterobacterales > Enterobacteriaceae > Kluyvera. The sequence goes on along the minus strand of NZ_JBKDZH010000094.1, from coordinate 21,604 downwards.
TCCATTAGCGCGGAGTGCCCGGTTCCGGCGTTATTCCAGCCGTTTGAGCTCTCTTCCGCGACGCTCTCCATTTGCTCAACCATGGTAATCGACCAGTCTGGTTCAAGCTCCTGCAGCCACGTACCCAGCGTAGCGCTCATAATTCCGCCACCGATCAGCAATACATCCGTCTCGTGAACCGCACGAGTCTTCGCCTTTTTCGCCACAGAAGTCTTCTCGGTACCCGATTTCTGTGAGTTGGGTACAGCTATCTTTTTTTTCATCGTAGGGGGCCTTACTTGACCATCGAGTTGTTACATGCAGGTAAAAACATCCGTACAGTTACGTTACCACCAGGGCGATGAAATTTAAATATTGTTTAAAATTTAAGTTGAGTTTTGAGATCTGTTATTAAAATGTTTAATAAATGTGTACAGAAAATGAGATTTGGTACTGGCAGAATGTGACGGGAAGCGGTATTATTCTCCCCTTTGTGATGGTACGCACGGAAGCCGTGGCTTATGGAAAACCGGCCATCGATAACCTGCGAATACTCTAATGTCGAACACCTCCTCCTTGAGCGTGCTACGCTCACCGTCGCTGCTTACCCGCGAAGCGCTGGCTGGCGTTATTACCGCCCTGGCGCTGATCCCTGAAGTGATCTCGTTTTCAGTGATTGCCGGCGTTGACCCTAAAGTCAGCCTGATTGCGTCGGTCGTGCTGTGCCTTAGCATGTCGTTCCTTGGCGGACGCCCGGCAATGGTCACGGCCGCCGCCGGTTCAGTCGCGCTGGTCATCGGCCCGATGGTCCACGTGCACGGCGTGGCCTATATTTTACCTGCGGTTTTGCTGGCCGGCATCATTCAAATTTTGTTTGCCCTCTGCGGCATGGCGAAGCTGATGCGCTTTATTCCCCAGTCGGTAATGACCGGTTTTGTGAACGCGCTCGGCATCCTGATTTTCTTTGCCCAGGTACCCCACTTCTGGAGCCGCAGCCCGCTTATCGTCGCGCTGTTTGCCGCTACCATTCTGATCGTACTGTGGCTACCGCGGGTGACAAAAAGCATCCCTTCCCCGCTGGTTGCCGTCGTGCTGCTGACGCTGTTTACCGTCACCAGCGGGCAGATTCTGCCGACCGTGGGCGATGAAGGCTCAATGAGCGGCGGCCTGCCGGGGCTGACTCAGTGGCTGGTGCCGTTTAACCTCGAGACGCTGCAAATTATCTGGCCCTGTGCGCTGAGCATTGCCTTCGTCGGACTGATGGAATCGCTGCTGACCGCTAAACTGGTAGACGATCTCACCCATACGCCATCGAACAAAACGCGTGAAAGCGCGGGCCTCGGCATCGCCAATATGCTGGCCGGCTGCTACGGCGGTATTGCCGGATGCGCGATGATCGGTCAGACCATTGTGAACGTGGAGATGGGGAAAGGCCGCAGCCGCGTATCAACCGTTGCCGCCGCGCTGGTGCTGCTGCTGTTGGTAACCGCCTTAAGCGAAGTGATGGCGAAGATCCCGATGGCGGTACTGGCGGGGATTATGGTGATTGTGGCCTTTAAGACCTTTAGCTGGCCAAGCCTCCAGCCCGCGACGCTCAAGCGCGCGCCGTGGCCGGAAACGCTGGTGATGCTGGTCACCGTTGGCGCAACGGTCAGTACCGGTAATCTGGCGATTGGCGTGCTGGCAGGTATCATCATGATGGCGATCGTGCCTGCACGCCTGAAGCTTCGGGCGAAGCTTAAAGCAGAAACAGCGTCGCCAGCCCAAGAAAAATAAAGAAGCCGCCGGTATCGGTGATCGCGGTGATCATCACGCTTGAGCCGACCGCCGGGTCGCGCCCAAGCTTGGCCATGATCATCGGGATCAGCACCCCCATGATCGACGCCACCAGCAGGTTCAGGATCATCGCCAGCGTCATCACGCCGCCGAGCGCCAGGTCGTCATACAGCAGCCAGGTCACGGTGCCCATGATGCCGCCCCAGACAATACCGTTAATCAGCGCCCCCCCCATTTCACGCAGGATCAGGAACGAGAAGTTACCCGGCTGAATGTGTTGCAGTGCCAACGCGCGCACGATCATGGTAATGGTCTGGTTACCGGTATTCCCGCCGATGCCCGCGACAATAGGCATCAACGATGCCAGCGCCACCAGCTGAGAAATGGTGTGTTCAAAGCCGTCAATCACTCGCGAGGCGATAAACGCGGTGCAGAGGTTAATGGCCAGCCACGCCCAGCGGGTTTTCACCGCTTTGGTCACCGGCGCAAACACGTCTTCTTCACTGCTCAGGCCGCCCATGCGGCGCAGGTCGCTGTCGGTCTCTTCATAGACCACGTCGACGATCTCATCGATGGTCAAACGCCCCATCAGCTTGCCCTGAGAGTCAATTACCGCGGCGCTGATTAAGTTGTCACGTTCGAAGGTACGCGCGACGAGTTCCGACTTTTCTTCCGGATGGAAGGCGACCGGATCGGCTTCCATCACTTCATGCACCAGTTTTTCCGCCGGGTTGAGCAGAATGGTTTTCAGCTCCAGCTCGCCAATCAGGGTCTGATCGCGCTGGACGACAAACAGCTTATCGGTGTTCTCCGGCATTTTGCCCAGGCGGCGCAAAAAGCGCTGCACCGAGGCCAGCGTGACGTCCGGGCGAATGGTAATCACCTCGAACTCCATGATGGAACCCACCTGCTCGTGGGCGTAGTTCATCACCTGACGTACGCGCGCGCGCTCTTCCGGCGACATCGACGCCAGCAGGCGTCCGGTCAGGTCGCGCGGCAGGTGCTGCACCAGGTAAATCTGTTCGTCGATATCCAGCGTTTGCAGTGCATCGAGCAACGCCCGGTCGCTCATATCTTCAATGAGGTCGTCCCAGACGTTCTCCGATGCTTCCAGCAACACTTTCCCGCGGCGATCGTCTTCAACCATGTTCCACAGCGCATGGCGTTCTTCAGACGGTAACGCTTCCAGGGTATCGGCGAGATCCGGCGGCGGCAGGTGCGCCACTAAATTGCCGACTTCAGCAAGGTCGTCAACCAGCGTGCCTTCATCGTACTGCTCGGCAAGCGTCAGTTTGCCCAGCAGCGCGGAAGTCACGGCTTTATCAGTGGTCAGCAGCCAGATAAGGCGCTGGCGCTCTTCGTCGCGCAGACGGGCGCTGTTCTTTTTCAACAGAGACATGAATAATCCTTATTCGTGAGACGTTACCCCGCCGGATAGCCGGGCGAATTAAGCATAGCGCGCAGAGATGTAAAAAAGTTTAAACGAGCCGCCCGTCCGGTGAAAAAACCGGCAGAGCGGCGAAAAAAAAGTTAGGCGGTACGGGCAACGGCATCGCGGGAAGCGCGTTCGCGCTCCTCGCCCACCAGCTCGCTGAGCTGGCCGTTACGCATTTCCAGCAAGCGATCGGCATGAATAAAGTAGTGATCGTCATGGCTGATGGCGAAAATGGTTTTCCCCATCTGCTGCATCAGCGGCAGCAATACCTGATAGAACTCACGGCGGAAATGCGGGTCCTGATCGGCCGCCCACTCATCAAGCATAATGATGTCACGCTCTTCCGCCAGCGCCAGCAGCAGCGCCACGCGCTTCTTCTGCCCTTTCGACAGCTTCAGATCCAGAATCCGCCCGTCTTCCAGCTTAATCTTGTGCGTCATCTGTAGCTGAGTCAGCCATTTATCAATCAGCGCCGGGTCCGCGTTCTTGCCTTCCGGGCCTAATAGCTGGTCAAACAGCCAGACGTCGGTAAACACCGCCGAGAACAGCTTGCGGTAATCTTCCGGCTTGTCCGCCGCCAGCGGCTGGCCGTCCAGCAGAATCTGCCCGGAAACCGGCTGATACAGGCCGGTCAGCAGCATCGCCAGCGTTGATTTACCGCTGCCGTTGCCGCCAATCAGGAACACCAGTTCACCACGCTTAAGCGTCAGGTTCAGCGGGCCTACCGCAAAGGTGTTGTCTTCATAATGGAAGGTGACGTCGCGCAGCTCCAGCGTCTGCCAGTTCGGGTGCGCGGTCGGCTGCGGGAAGGTTTCCTGATACGGCGCCAGCGCGAATTTATTCAGCTTATTGAACGCCACCTGGGCGCTCAGCAGCGTAGGCAGCGCCCCCACCGCCGACAGCAGCGGCGTGCGCAGGAACAGCAGCGTAAGCGAGTAGGTGGCGGCGACGTTGGTGTCGGCCCAACCGAGGCTGTTCGCCATCCAGAACACCAGGCCGATGGCACCAAGCATCATAATGTTTGACCAGTTAACGGCGCTCAGGTGGAAGGTGTCGGCACGAACGATATGGTGGCGGTAGTCTTTGGCATTCGGGGTAAATTTTTGCTCAAAAACGTACTCCGCGCGCTCGCGGTTGAGGGTCAGCTCTTTGCGCCCTTCCAGCACCGTCTGGTAGTCGTTGTACAGCCGATCTTCCGTTTCACGCAGGGTCGCCATATGGCGGTACACGCGCGCCACCAGCATAAAACCGCCCCAGATGGTCAGCGCCATCCACAGCGCGGTAATCAGCAGCATTTTGCTCGATAGCATCGCCAGGTAGGCCGCCGACCCCACGGTCAGGATAATCCCCTGCACCAGCTCCGGCAGGCGCACGAAGGCAATGGTGATGGCGCGAATGTCGCTGGTCAGGCCCGCCAGCAGCGAGGCGCTGCCGAGTTTCTCTACGCGCTCCACCTGGGTGTCGAGGATCCGTTTGATAAATTCCCGGCGCAGGCGGTAGACAAAATGGTGCCCCAGGGTGGTCAGCGCCAGCTGTGAACCGAGCGTCACCGCCATCAGCAGCAGCAGCAGGCCAAGAAATTCCGGCAGTACGGTCAGCGTGGTATCCACCGTCTCAATCAGACGTACGTTAATAAAGGCAATCAGCCCGATACCGAGCGCGGCGCTCAGCAGGCTTAGGGCGATAACGCCGATAAAGGGCCAGCGATACTGACGCCAGACAAGTAACAGAAGTTCCATAGCAGTGACCAGGGCAAGAAAAAACAGCCAGCAGTGTAAACTGCTGAGAGTCTACATCAAGAATAATTCTTATTTTTATTCGTCATTCTGCGGCGCGGCGGAAGGTCAGGTTGTAACGCCACGGGCCAACCTGCGGGTGATTACCCTCTTTGAGCGGCAGAATGGCATGATAAAACAACCGCGATTCACCGCCCCATACCACCACATCACCATGCTCGAGCAGCACGCGTTGCAGCGGGGCGCTGCGCGTCAGGCCGCCGAACTGAAAAACAGCGGGCAGGCCGAGCGATACCGACACGATTGGCGCGTCCAGCGTGGCTTCATCTTTGTCCTGATGCAGCGACAGCTTTGCCCCCGGCTGATAGCGGTTAATCAGGCAGGCGTCGGGGTTAAAGCCCGGGTAGCCCGCGCAGTTGGCCGCCTCCTGCGCCAGCCGGCGAAAACAGTCCGGCATCGCGGGCCAGGGCTTTCCCGTCAGCGGGTCAACGGTGGCGTAGCAATAGCCGCGACGGTCCGTACTCCAGCCGAGCGGGCCGCAGTTGGTCATCGCCACCGACATGGTATAGCCGCCCGGCGTCACCATGTGGCGAAACGGCGAGGCCGTCGCAACCTCGGCGATCGCCGCCAGCAGCGCGTCACTCTGCGCCCGCGCCAGCCGATGTAACACCATCGCGCCGGGAGCCAGCGGTTCCGACCATGGCGCTTCATCAGCAAACAAATCTAACATTCGCTCTCCTGCGCTTTTTCTCGCGCTAACAATCGGGCTTTACGCGCCACGCCCCAGCGGTAGCCGGAGAGGCTGCCGTCGCCGCGTACCACCCGGTGACAGGGTACCAGTATTGCCAGCCGGTTTGCCGCGCAGGCGCTGGCCACCGCGCGCACCGCGTTCGGTTTGCCGATCGCCTCCGCCACCTGCCGGTAGCTGCGGGTCTCGCCCGTGGGAATGGCGCGTAATGCCTGCCAGACCTGCTGCTGAAAAGCGGTCCCCTGAATATCCAGCGGTAAAGTCAGCGCCGCCGCGTGGGGTTCAAGGCTTGCCATTACGGTGCGGGTTGCCGCGCTCACCTCCGCTCCGGCGGCCAGCAGCCGCGCGGCGGGAAAACTACGCTGCAGTTCGGCCAGCAGGCTAGCGTCATCGTCGCCCAGCAGGACGGCGCAAACGCCCCGCTCGCTCAGCGCCACCAGGCAACGCCCCAGCGAGCACTCACCCACGGTGTAGTGAATCTCCGCCGCTTCGCCGCCCCGACGCCGGGTAGCTGCGGTCATACCCAGCAGCGAGTCGGCGTGGCGGTAATAGCTGCTGCTCGACGGGAAGCCCGCCGCCAGCACCGCCTCGGTGACCGGCCTGCCCTCGCTTAGCGCCTCTCGCAGACGGTTTGCGCGCCAGGCCTGCTGCCAGGCTTTGGGCGTCAGACCGGTGACGGACTTAAACAGACGGTGGAAGTGATAGGGGCTAACCGCCACCGCCTGCGCCAGGGCATCGAGCGTGACCGGGCGGTCCTGCTCCAGCAGCCGACAGGCGTGGGCCACCTTAGCGATTTTCTGCTGTTCAGGCGAGAGCGTGTCCGGCTGGCAGCGCTTGCAGGGACGAAAACCGCCCGCCAGTGCCGCGCTGGCATCGTTGAAGAAGCGTACGTTCTGCCGCAGCGCATGACGCGCGCGGCAGGACGGACGGCAGAAGATACCGGTCGTCAGCACGGCAAAGACGAACTGACCGTCGGCATTTGCGTCGCGATCGAGGACCGCCTGCCAGCGCGCCTCGTCGGTATGTCGCGTTTGAATCGTCATAATGGGCTCCTCCTTCTAGTGTAACTGCCACAGTGCCGGAAAGGAGGAATTAAAAAACCCGCAATCTTGCTTTCTAATTTTTCCCATTCACCAGGAAGGCGCGGAACTGCGGCGACATCCAGGTGTTAAAACCATCATCCGTTTTCATGATCATGTACACCGCCAGGCCCTGCTCGCGTACCACCTGCTGGGCTTTCTCGCTGCCGAGCACCATCAGGCCGGTATCCCAGGCGTCGGCTTCCAGCGCGGTTGGCGCAATCACGGTGACGGAAACCAGCTTATGGGTAATCGGCCGTCCGGTTTGCGGGTCGATCACGTGTGAGATCCGCTGGCCGTCCAGTTCATAATAGTTCCGATAGCTGCCGGACGTGCTGATGCCGTGACCGTTGATATCGACGATCGCCTGCACCGCGTTTTCCCGGTCGGTCGGCTTCTGAATCGCCACTCGCCACGGCTGGCCATCGGCGTTCATGCCGCGGCTTACCAGCGCCCCCCCGACCGAAACCAGATAGCGGGAGATGCCTTCTTCAATCATCAGTCGCGCGAGATGATCGGCGGCATAACCTTCGCCTACCGTGGAGAGATCGACATAAAGATCGGGGATCGATTTTTGCAGATACTGCCGATCCGCGCGGTTGATCACCGTCAGTTTGTCCAGCCCGGTACGCGCTTTCGCGGCGTCAATTTGCGCCTGGGTCGGCGTGCTCACCGGCTGTTTGTCCGGGCCGAAACCCCAGAGATTGACCAGCGGGCCAACGGTGATATCCATCGCCCCGTCGGTTTTACGCCCGACGCGTAGTGATTCGGTGACGATATCCGCCATCGCTTCATTCACCGGCCACGGCGTGGTGCTCTGTGAATGGTTGAAACGCATCAGCGACGAGTCGTTTTTCCAGGTCGACAGCAGGCGGTCGTCGCTATCCAGCAGGTTTTGTACCTTGGTGCGCAACTCTTCAGACCGGGCTTTGTCGATGCCTACCACGCTCACGCGCCAGAAGGTGCCCATGGTTTTGCCTTCCAGCACGGTTACCGCCGCTTTGGGGGCCGCTGGCGCGCTGGCGTTATCACAGCCCGTCAGCAGAATGACGACGCTCAACAGCGCCATTCGTATAAAAGTCATTTCCATCCGTTATTACCCTCCTGCAATCGGCGCAAGAGTACACTAATTTGCTGAAATTCGGCACAAAAAAAGGGGCCAAAGGCCCCTTTTGCAACGGTATTAACAGTATTAGAACTGGTAAACCATACCCAGTGCTACGACGTTATCGGTAGAGATACCGGCGCGACGGGTAAATTCGTTGCTATCCAGCAGGTTGATTTTGTAGTCAACGTAGGTGGACATGTTTTTGTTGAAGTAGTAGGTCGCACCTACGTCAACATATTTCAGCAGGTCCTGGTCGCCGTAGTTACCGGCAGAACCATTGATGTCCTTACCTTTAGACTGCAGGTAAGCGATGGACGGACGCAGGCCGAAATCGAACTGGTACTGTGCAACCACTTCAAAGTTCTGCGCTTTTTCAGCAAAACCGCTGATTGCGTCAGCATTGCCGTTACCGCTGAAGCGGCTAGCGTTGTAGGTCTGGGTGTACTGAGCGGCCAGATAGATGTTGTTCGCATCATATTTCACGCCACCGGAGTAGGTGGTTGCGTTGTCGCCGTGACCGTAAACCATGTTGTTCTGATCGGTGGTACGCTTGGAGCTAGCAATCGCAGTACCTACGCTGAAGCCTTCGCCCAGATCGTAAGTCAGGGAGCCGCCGAAGCCGTCACCGTTCTGCTTCAGATCTTTACGACCGTTAGCGGTTGAACCTTCGCCGGATACGCTGCCGTTTTTACCCTGATACTGCAGAGCAAAGTTCAGACCTTCAACCAGACCGAAGAAGTCGGTGTTACGGTAGGTCGCAACGCCGTTAGCACGGGACTGCAGGAAGTTGTCGGAACCGTAGGTGTCGCCGCCGAATTCCGGCAGAACGTCGGTCCAGGAAGTCACGTCGTAAACCACGCCGTAGTTACGACCGTAGTCGAAAGAACCTGCGTCAGCAACGCGGATACCTGCGAAGCCTACACGGGTCCACGCCTGGTCAGAAGAACCTTCAACGTTGTTCGCCTGAACGTTGTATTCCCACTGGCCGTAACCGGTCAGCTGGTCGTTAATCTGAGTTTCACCTTTGATACCCAGACGAACGTAGGACTGGTCGCCGTCAACGCCGTTGTCGCTGGAGAAGTAGTGCAGACCATCAACTTTACCGTACAGGTCTAATTTGTTGCCGTCTTTGTTATAAATTTCAGCCGCATTCGCTGCGCCCGCTACCAGCAGAGCTGGTACCAGGAGGGACAGTGCTTTAACTTTCATGTTATTAACCCTCTGTTATATATATATGCCTTTATATATGCCACTGCTTACTGATTAACCCTCATTAATCAGTCGGCAGACCCATTGTGCTGTAAAAACAGGAATAATCCAATAAGAATATGATACGAAAACCCTTGAAATGTTTCATTTGTCCATACAGATGTTTCAAAATGTAAATTCAAGGGAACTTTTATAAGCACAAAAAGCCTGGAAAAATAGCACTAATAATCAAAAGAATAAAAAATACATACATAAAATCAATGAGTTAAAAAACCTAAAGGGTATAGCACTGAATGGTAAAACAAAACCTTCACCCAGAACTAAAATAGTCAGTGCTATCATCATTAACTTTATTTATTACCGTCATTCAGTTCTGAATGTCTGTTTACCCCTATTTCCACCGGATGCTTCGCATCCGGTTTTTTTTTACCTTTCTTTACGTAAACTTAATCATACTGTGCTAACAATCGTAAATTATAACGACTATTAACTAATCGCATTTGATGACAAATAATGTCTTTGCACACCAATGAAAATTAATGTCTTGTTATTTAGTGCTATTTTTATCCGAATTTAATCAATAATTGTACAATATCCGTCTTGTTGTACACATAATCCGCAATATTGAATTTTCCTGGCCTCTGACAATAAAACTCCGTTTCATTCTGCCAGCCAAAAGCGCCCCTTGCCGACGACGTTTTTGCCTCGTGGATGCACCCCGCCGATTTTTTTGTATATACTGCCAGCAGAACAAAAGCAGGGTTTGCACGTCTCAATGCGTTATAAGCTTGAGCATATCCTCATTCAGATGCCGTTATGATGGGTTACACACGCCAATGAGTCAGTCCGACAAGATGAGCCCGACGAAATTCACCCTGCTCCCTGGGAGCATCACGCGTTTCTTCCTTCTTATGATCATCGTTCTGCTCGTGACGATGGGCGTGATGATTCAAAGCGCGGTCAACGCGTGGCTGAAAGATAAAAGCTATCAGATTGTCGATATGACGCATGCCGTCCATAAGCGCATCGATACCTGGCGCTACACCACCTGGCAGATCTACGACAACATTGCCGCGTCCAGCACCAACGCCACGCCTGCCGATGGTCTTCAGGAAACACGTCTGAAGCAGGACGTCTATTATCTGGAAAAGCCGCGGCGTAAAACCGAGGCGCTGATTTTTGGCTCTCACGACAGCGCAACGCTCGACATCACCCAGCGCATGTCAACTTATCTGGATACCCTGTGGGGCGCGGAAAACGTACCGTGGTCGATGTACTACCTGAACGGCCAGGACAACAGCCTGATCCTGATCTCTACGCTCCCGCTTAAAGATCTCTCTTCCGGCTTTAAAGAATCCACCGTCGGCAGCATTGTCGACTCACGCCGCGCCGAGATGCTGCAGCAGGCCAACACGCTGGATGAACGTGAAACGTTCTCGTCGTTACGCCGTCTGGCCTGGCAGAATGGCCGCTACTTCACCCTGCGCACCACCTTTAATCAGCCGGGGCATCTGGCGACCGTCGTGGCCTTCGATTTGCCGATTAACGATCTGGTGCCGCCAACCATGTCACTGGATAGCTTCCGCCTCGAACCGGATCCGGCGCAAAACGCCCAGCGCAGCCAGGAGAAAGATCCGAGCGACAGCGTAGCGATTAACTTTAATAGCTCGCGCATTGAGATCACTTCAGCCCTGAACACCACCGGGATGCGGCTGGTGTGGCAGGTGCCGTTCGGCACGCTGCTGCTGGATACCTTCCAGAACATCATGCTGCCGCTGCTGCTGAATATCGGCCTGCTGGCGCTGGCGCTGTTCGGCTATTCCACCTTCCGTAACCTGCCCACACGCGGCAATACCAGCAGCAGCGTCTCCTCTGCCGGCAACAACAACGAACTGCGCGTGCTCAGAGCGATTAATGAAGAAATCGTCTCTTTATTACCATTGGGTCTGCTGGTACACGACCAGGAGTCGAACCGTACGGTCATCAGTAATAAAATTGCCGACCACCTGCTGCCGCACCTTAATCTGCAGAACATCACCAGCATGGCGGACCAGCATCAAGGGGTGATTCAGGCCACCATCAATAACGAACTGTACGAGATCCGCCAGTTCCGCAGCCAGGTATCGCCGCGCACGCAGATTTTCATCATTCGCGATCAGGATCGTGAAATACTGGTGAATAAAAAGCTCAAACAGGCGCAGCGTCTGTATGAGAAAAATCAGCAGGGTCGCGCGGCGTTTATGCAGAATATTAGCGATACGCTGAAGCAGCCGATCAAGGCGCTGGCGGCGGAAGCCAGCCACCTTAATACGCCAGACAGCCAGCGGCTGGCGAACCACGCCGATCTACTGGTGCGTCTGGTCGACGAAATTCAGCTGGCCAACATGCTGGAAAACGACAGCTGGAAAGGCTCGACCACCCAGTTCTCGCTGCAGGAGCTGATTGATGAAGTGGTGCCGGAAGTGCTGCCGTCGATCAAACGTAAAGGGCTGCAGCTGCTGATCAACAACCAGGTTCCGGGTAAAGAGCAGCGCCACGGCGACCGCGACGCGCTGCGTAGGATCCTGCTGCTGCTGATCCAGTACGCCGTGACCACCACTCAGATAGGCAAAATTACCCTTGAAGTCAGCGCCGACGAGTCGGCGGAGGAGCGCTTAACCTTCCGCATTCTCGACACCGGCAGCGGCGTGTCGCATGGCGAAATCGACAACCTGCACTTCCCGTATCTGAACGATACCCAGTCGGACCGCTACGGTAAGGCCAACGCCCTCACCTTCTGGCTGTGCGACCAGCTGGCGCGCAAACTTGGCGGGCATCTGAACATTAAATCGCGGGAAACGCTGGGCACCCGCTACACGCTGCACGTGAAAATGGCGGTGCGTGAGGAAGGCGCCGAGGTGGAAGAGCAGCTGCTTGATGATGTGGTGGCGATGGTGGATATCACCTCTAACGAGATTCGCAACATCGTCACTCGCCAGCTGGAAAGCTGGGGGGCAACCTGCATCAGCCCGGACGAGCGCGCAACAAGTCAAGAATTTGATCTGTTTTTAACTGATAATCCGTCTAATCTTACTGCTTCCGGCTTGCTTTTAAGCGATGATGAGGCTGGAGTACGCAAAATTGGCCCAGGCCAGCTGCGCGTCAACTTTAACATGAGTAATGCCATGCAGGATGCCGTGCTCCAGCTTATTGAGGAGCAGCTGGCGCAGGAAGAAGTGACGGAATCGCCGCTGGGTGGTGATGAAAACGCCGAACTTCAGGCCAGCGGATATTATGCTCTGTTTGTTGATACGGTACCGGAAGATGTTAGCAGGCTGTATACTGAATCTGCAGCAAAGGACTTTGCCGCACTGGCACAGACAGCTCACCGCCTTAAGGGTGTGTTTGCCATGCTAAATCTGGTACCTGGCAAGCAGTTATGTGAAACGCTTGAACATCTTATTCGTGAGAAAGATGCATCCAGCATAGAAAAATACATCAGCGACATTGACGCCTACGTCAAGAGCTTGCTGTAGCAAGGTAGCCTTTACATGAACAATATGAACGTAATTATTGCCGATGACCATCCGATTGTGCTGTTCGGGATCCGTAAATCCCTGGAACAGATTGAATGGGTAAACGTTGTTGGCGAATTTGAAGACTCCACTGCGCTAATTAACAACTTACCGAAACTTGATGCCCACGTGCTGATCACAGACCTCTCCATGCCCGGAGACAAGTACGGCGACGGTATTACCCTGATTAAGTACATTAAACGCCATTTCCCAGGGCTGGCGATTATCGTACTGACCATGAACAACAACCCGGCGATTCTGAGCGCCGTGTTGGATCTGGATATCGAAGGGATCGTGCTGAAACAGGGCGCGCCGACGGATCTGCCGAAAGCGCTGGCTGCCCTGCAGAAAGGCAAGAAATTTACCCCGGAGAGCGTCTCTCGCCTGCTGGAGAAAATCAGCGCCGGCGGCTATGGCGATAAACGTCTGTCGCCAAAAGAGAGTGAAGTGCTACGTCTGTTCGCAGAAGGTTTCCTGGTGACCGAAATTGCCAAGAAGCTAAACCGCAGCATCAAAACCATCAGTAGCCAGAAAAAATCGGCGATGATGAAGCTGGGCGTGGAAAACGACATCGCGCTGCTGAACTACCTCTCTTCCGTCACGCTGTCTCCTTCCGACAAAGACTAACGTCTTTATTCAAACTTCAGCGCCCGTCCCGGCGGCGCTTCGCTTGGCCGGGCTACACGATCGTAGCCCGGACGAGGCGCAGCCGACGCCGTGGAGGCGCCATTATTCCCGCGATTTGCGCACTCTCGCCGCATAGACCGTCAGGGTCTGCTTCAGCACATCCAGCGTCACCGGTTTAGACAGGCAGCTATCCATGCCCGACTCAAGACAGCGCTGCTTCTCTTCCGCCAGCGCATTCGCCGTCACCCCGACAACCGGCAGCGTCAGCCCCAGCTGGCGAATACGCTGGGTCAGACGATAGCCGTCCATATTCGGCATGTTGACGTCGCTCAGCACGATATCAATATGGTTCTTACTCAGCACGTTCAGCGCGTCGACGCCATCGTTAGCGGTCTTGCACTGATAGCCGAGCGATCCCAGCTGATCGGCCAGCAGTCGACGGTTAATCGGATGATCGTCAACCACGAGGATCATCATATCGTCGTTGCTGTCTTCCGGCTCTTCCGGCGCGGACTGCAGTTCCGTCGCATCGCCGGTGGTCACCCTCACGCGATAAATACGGCCCAGCAGCGTCATCAGCTCATGCGGCGACACGATACTGTGCACCCACTGGCCAGGCGCGGATTCCTGCGGAATACCGATATGCCGGCGGCAGAACACGACTGCCGCCCTGCCCGCCCACGGCTGCGATAGCGCGGCATCGGTAATCAGCAGATCGTCCGCGGCCGGTGCTTCGCCATTATAGATCTGCACATCCATCCCGTGGAAAACGAGCAGCGACTGAATAAAGTCGGCGAGGGAGGCGTTACGCACCGCCAGCCAGCAGCGAATCTTCGCCAGGCCGTCAATCTCCAGCGGCGTGGCATCCTGCTCGCCGTACAGCGGAATACGCAGTGTAAACTGGCTGCCCATGCCCGGCTCGGTATCCACGGCAATATCGCCGTCCATCATGTTGACCAGCTTTTCACAAATCGCCAGCCCCAGCCCGGTACCCTGGAAGTTACGCTGCACCCCGGTCCCCACCTGGAAGAACGGGTCGAACAGACGCACCACCTCTTTGGCCGGGATGCCCACGCCGGTATCGCGAATGCTGATGCTCAGGTAGTACCCTTCCCGCTTGAGGTGCAGCACGATGCAGCCAACATCAGTAAACTTGATGGCATTGCTCAGCAGGTTGGAAATCACCTGCTGCAGACGCATCGGGTCACCCATCAGCTTGGTCGGCACATCCGGCTCAATAAAGCAGTACATCCCCAGCTGCTTTCTCACCACCAGCGGCAGATAGTTGGCGGTAATGTGGTTCATCACCTCTTTCGGCGAGAACTCGCGCGGCTCGATTTTCAGCTGCTCGGACTCAATTTTCGAGAAGTCGAGAATATCGCTGATGATTTTCAGCAGCAGCCCGGAAGAGTTATTCATCGCCGTCACCAGGCGGTCAACTCCCTTCGGCAGCTCTTTGGTCTGTAACAGGTCCAGGTTACCGATAATCCCGTACAGCGGCGTGCGCAGCTCATGGCTGACGGTGGCGAGGAACATCGACTTCGACTGGCTCGCCTGCTCCGCCGCCTGCGCCATCTCCTGTAAGGACTCTTCCATTTTGACGCGCGAGCTCACGTCCACCAGCACGCAGATCGCCACGTTTTCATTGCGATAGCGCGAATGGACGAAGCTGATTTGCAGGTTGGTATTGTTGCTGGTCAGCACGTCTACGAAGTTCACCTGCTGGCCGCAGATAATCTGCGTCAGCCGCTGGCGGTCTTCGTGGGTCAGCATATTGAGATAGTTGTGCGCCAGTTCGTTACTCAGGATATTGGTCCCATCCTGGGTGCGCAGAATGCAGATCCCCACCGGCGCCGAGGCGACGATTTTACGGTTGAACTGCTCATGCTCTTCCAGGCGCAGCGCGTCAGACTCTGCCGGCAGGAAAATGCGCCGCTCATACATGCGTGCCATGGTGAACAGCGCGATGCCGGTCAGCAGGTTCAGCAGCAGCGCGTTCAGGACCAGCACGCGGATCCGCTCAAGCACCGCGTCCAGCGGCACCGAATACACGATGCTCAGCGACGAAGGTGCCAGCGTCTTTTTCAGCACCAGCTCACGATAGCCCGCGGTGTAGCCAAACCACAGCCGCTCCTGCATTCCCTTTGTGCTAATGCGCAGGCGGCTATCCGGCCCGGCCAGCGCGATGAGCGTCTTGCCGTTATCGTCAAGAATCGACACCCCCATCGGCATACTGCCCGGGGTAAAGAAATTCTCTGCGCGGATAGTTTGTTCCACGCCCAGCAGCGCCTGCAGGCGGTTAGCCAGATACACCGGCGTCAGGGCATAGAAATAACCGACGCTGTGACGCGGCCCCTGCCCGACCCAGAACAGGTTGCCGCCGCGATCGTCCTGCGGCGCGTTACGGTAGTCCATGATGCGCTGGTGCAGTTCCTGCAACGCTTCGGTGCGCTCAACCGGCATTTCGCGCAGGCCAAAGTTGGCCATGCACAGATTATCGCTGCCAATCAGGAACACGCGATTAAGGTCGTAGGCCGCCGAAAAGTTTTCCCGCCAGTAGCGCAGGAACCAGGCCAGCGACTCCAACGGCCCGCGCCAGGTGGTGTCGAGCGCGCCGCAGTCAGAGTCAGAGAACAGCGGCTCAAAGTCCGGCACGTCGGTGCTGTCTTTTGTGGAGATGGCCGGCAGCACGCCGTTAGCGGCGGTTAAGCGGTTTTCCGCAATATACTTCAGCTCCTTCATCACATCGGAGGTTCGCTGGAAATAGCGCTGCGCCTGATCGGCGTTGAGATTAAACTCCTGGCGGATTTCCGACTCTTTCTGATGCAGCGTGTTCACGATATAGAACACGGAGATCAGCGCGATAAGCAGCCACAGCAGCAACGCCAAAGCCCGGAACAGGTAGCGTGAAACTTTCAGCGTTGTGCGAAAGGAGACAAGATATTTCAAGGGGGCGAAACTCCGCCGTCAATGGCTAACAGGATGGGGTTTAAGGTAGCGGGAAAAGGCATTTGTCGCAATCAGAGAGTAGCCCAACCGCGCGTCGCGACGCCCATACCCCGAATAAAAAAGGGCCGGTATTCACCGGCCCTTTCGCAACGTTGCTCAACGATTACTCGTCAGCGTCGTCCGCTACGTCGTCGTCGCTGTCGGTTTCCGGCGCGATTTCATCGTCACCTTCCGCCACGCTACCGTCGATAGCGTCCAGCTCTTCGTCGTCAACCGGCTCGGCCACGCGCTGCAGGCCCACTACGTTTTCGTCTTCCGCGGTACGGATGAGAATCACGCCCTGGGTGTTACGGCCAACCACGCTGACTTCCGATACGCGAGTGCGCACCAGGGTGCCCGCATCGGTGATCATCATGATCTGGTCGCAATCGTCGACCTGCACCGCGCCGACCACGGAGCCGTTACGCTCGGTCACTTTGATAGAGATAACGCCCTGGGTCGCACGCGACTTGGTCGGATACTCTTCCGCAGCGGTACGTTTACCGTAGCCGTTCTGGGTCACGGTGAGGATTGCGCCTTCGCCGCGCGGAATAATCAGCGAGACTACGCTGTCGTTTTCCGCCAGCTTGATACCGCGTACGCCGGTCGCAGTACGACCCATGGCACGCACGGCATCTTCTTTGAAGCGCACCACTTTACCGGCGGCGGAGAACAGCATAACTTCATCGGAACCGGAGGTCAGGTCAACGCCAATCAGCTCGTCGCCGTCGTTCAGGTTCACCGCGATGATACCGGCGGAACGCGGACGGCTGAACTCGGTCAGCGCCGTTTTCTTCACGGTACCGCTGGCGGTCGCCATAAAGACGTTCACGCCCTCTTCGTACTCGCGCACCGGCAGGATGGCGGTGATACGTTCGTTCGCTTCCAGCGGCAGCAGGTTGACGATCGGACGGCCACGCGCGCCACGGCTGGCTTCCGGCAGCTGATAGACCTTCATCCAGTACAGACGGCCCCGGCTGGAGAAGCAGAGGATGGTGTCATGGGTGTTGGCCACCAGCAGGCGGTCGATAAAGTCTTCTTCTTTAATACGCGCGGCTGATTTGCCTTTACCGCCACGACGCTGCGCTTCGTAATCGGTAAGCGGCTGATACTTGACGTAACCCTGGTGAGACAGCGTCACGACAACATCTTCCTGGCTGATCAGATCTTCGATATTAATATCGGCGCTGTTGGCGGTGATTTCGGTACGACGCTCGTCACCGAACTGTTCGCGAACCAGCTCCAGCTCTTCGCGGATCACTTCCATCAGACGCTCGGCGCTGCCCAGAATGTGCAGCAGTTCAGCGATCTGTTCCAGCAGCTCTTTGTATTCGTCGAGCAGTTTTTCATGCTCAAGGCCGGTCAGTTTCTGCAGACGCAGATCCAGAATCGCCTGTGCCTGCTGCTCGGTCAGGTAGTATTTACCGTCGCGTACGCCAAACTCAGGTTCCAGCCATTCCGGACGCGCGGCGTCGTCGCCTGCACGTTCCAGCATCGCCGATACGTTGCCCAGATCCCACGCCTGCGCCACCAGGCCCGCTTTCGCTTCGGCCGGCGTCGGTGCGCGACGGATCAGTTCAATGATCGGGTCGATGTTCGCCAGCGCAACCGCCAGCGCTTCAAGGATGTGCGCACGGTCGCGCGCTTTACGCAGTTCAAAAATCGTACGACGCGTTACCACTTCACGACGGTGGCGAACGAACGCGGCGATAATATCTTTCAGGTTCATGATCTTCGGCTGACCATGGTGCAGCGCAACCATGTTGATACCGAAGGAAACCTGCAGCTGAGTCTGGGAGTAAAGGTTGTTAAGAACCACTTCACCCACCGCGTCGCGCTTCACTTCAATCACGATGCGCATGCCGTCTTTATCAGACTCGTCGCGCAGCGCGCTAATGCCTTCAACGCGTTTGTCTTTCACCAGCTCGGCGATTTTCTCGATCAGGCGCGCTTTGTTCACCTGATACGGAATTTCGTGCACGATGATGGTTTCACGACCGTTTTTCGGGTCAACTTCCACTTCCGCGCGGGCACGAATGTACACTTTACCGCGGCCGGTGCGATAGGCTTCTTCAATCCCGCGGCGGCCGTTGATAATGGCAGCAGTCGGGAAGTCCGGGCCTGGGATGTGTTCCATCAGGCCTTCGAGAGTGATGTCTTCATTATCGACATAGGCCAGACAGCCGGTGATCACTTCCGTCAGGTTGTGCGGCGGACTGTTGGTTGCCATACCTACGGCGATACCGGACGAACCGTTAACCAGCAGGTTAGGAATTTTGGTCGGCATGACGTCCGGAATTTTTTCCGTGCCGTCATAGTTGTCCACGAAATCCACCGTCTCTTTTTCGAGATCGGCCATCAGTTCGTGAGCGATTTTCGCCAGACGGATTTCCGTATAACGCATTGCCGCCGCGGAGTCGCCATCGATTGAACCGAAGTTCCCCTGGCCATCCACCAGCATGTAGCGCAGCGAGAACGGCTGGGCCATACGAACGATGGTGTCATATACCGCGGAGTCGCCGTGCGGGTGGTATTTACCGATTACGTCACCAACGACACGGGCTGATTTTTTATAGGCTTTGTTCCAGTCATTGCCCAATACGTTCATGGCGTAAAGTACGCGACGGTGTACCGGCTTCAGGCCATCTCGGACATCCGGCAGCGCACGGCCAACAATGACCGACATCGCATAATCCAGATAAGAGTTTTTAAGCTCTTCCTCAATGTTGACCGGTGTAATTTCTCTCGCAAGGTCGCTCATCTAACCGCTATCCCTCTACTGTATTCCCGGATTCAAAGGTCGCAAATTATAACACATTAGCGTAAAGACAGGTAAACCCATTAGCACCTGCCAGACGCTTTATTCGCGCGTCGGTGCTGATATACTCGCAGACAATAATGAAATAAGGAGCAGGAACACCCATGAATGCCGAAAAAGCTGCGGTAGCGCATAACGTTGACCACGAAGAGATCGCCAAATTCGAGGCCGTCGCGTCACGCTGGTGGGATCTGGAAGGCGAATTTAAGCCGCTACACCGCATTAACCCGCTGCGTCTGGGCTACATCGCCGAGCGCTCCGGCGGCCTGTTCGGTAAAAAGGTGCTGGATGTCGGCTGCGGCGGCGGCATTCTGGCCGAAAGCATGGCCCGCGAAGGCGCGACGGTCACCGGGCTGGATATGGGCTTTGAGCCGTTACAGGTGGCAAAGCTGCACTCACTGGAAACCGGTATTCCCGTCGAGTACGTCCAGGAGACGGTAGAAGAGCATGCCGCAAAGCACGCCGGTCAGTATGATGTGGTGACCTGTATGGAGATGCTCGAGCACGTGCCGGACCCACAGTCGGTGGTTAAAGCCTGCGCGCAGCTGGTGAAACCCGGCGGCCAGGTGTTCTTCTCTACCCTTAACCGCAACGGCAAGTCCTGGCTGATGGCGGTGGTCGGCGCGGAATATATCCTGCGTATGGTGCCGAAAGGCACCCATGACGTGAAGAAATTCATCAAGCCTGCCGAGCTGCTCGGCTGGGTCGACCAGACGGTGTTGAAAGAGCGCCATATGATTGGCCTGCACTATAACCCGATCACCAACCGCTTCAAGCTGGCGCCGGGCGTTGACGTTAACTATATGCTGCACACCACCGCCAAATCAGCATGACCGGTAGCCCGGTCGAGCGAACGCGACGCCGGGTCGGCATAAATGCCTCGCCCGGGCTACCCACTAATTATCCGCCTGCGACATATTGCCTACCAATCATGGGAGGCGCTTACAACAAAATTGCGCCACATCACATTGCGCAATTTACAGCTTCGCCGAAGAAATCAGCACTCGATCAAATTTTCATTTTTTTTTGCATATTATTGACATCCCCGCCAGCCCTTATGCGCCGTGGACTTGACGTTTTTCACCCTTTATCAACCTCAATTTAACGTCAAAATCAACCCTTGTACTCAAAAGAATCCGGACTAGAATACTCACCATATAGCGTTCACTTAATCAACGAACCCCTACATGTAGTATTTATCCACAGGTTTTACGACTAGCGCAATTGTGGATAAATCAGGGGATATTTTTCTTTTCACGGACAGGTAACAATCACATGAATCAGAGTCTGCTGGTGACGAAGCGTGACGGCCGCACAGAGCGCATTAACCTCGACAAAATTCATCGCGTGCTGGATTGGGCAGCGGAAGGGCTGCACAACGTGTCGATTTCCCAGGTCGAGCTGCGTTCACACATCCAGTTTTACGATGGCATCAAAACGTCAGACATTCATGAAACGATTATTAAGGCCGCTGCTGACTTGATCTCCCGCGACGCGCCGGACTACCAGTACCTGGCCGCGCGTCTGGCGGTATTCCACCTGCGCAAAAAAGCCTACGGCCAGTTTGAGCCGCCGGCGCTGCTCGACCACGTGAAAAACATGGTAAGCCTGGGTAAATACGACAATCATCTGCTGGAAGACTATACGGAAGAAGAGTTCAAGCAGATGGACTCGTTCATCGTTCACGACCGTGACATGACCTTCTCCTACGCCGCCGTTAAGCAGCTGGAAGGGAAATACCTGGTTCAGAACCGCGTGACCGGTGAAATCTACGAGAGCGCGCAGTTCCTCTATATTCTGGTGGCGGCATGCCTGTTCTCCAACTACCCGCGTGAAACCCGTCTGAGCTACGTCAAACGTTTCTACGATGCGGTCTCTACGTTCAAAATTTCGCTGCCGACGCCGATTATGTCCGGCGTGCGTACCCCGACCCGTCAGTTCAGCTCCTGCGTGCTGATCGAGTGCGGCGACAGCCTGGACTCCATCAACGCCACCTCCAGCGCGATCGTGAAATACGTTTCCCAGCGCGCCGGTATCGGCATCAACGCCGGCCGCATTCGTGCGCTGGGCAGCCCGATTCGCGGCGGTGAAGCGTTCCACACCGGCTGCATTCCGTTCTACAAGCACTTCCAGACGGCGGTGAAATCCTGCTCTCAGGGCGGCGTTCGCGGCGGCGCGGCTACCCTGTTCTACCCGATGTGGCACCTGGAAGTGGAAAGCCTGCTGGTACTGAAAAACAACCGCGGCGTGGAAGGCAACCGCGTGCGTCACATGGACTACGGCGTACAGATCAACAAGCTGATGTACACCCGTCTGCTGAAAGGCGGCGACATTACCCTGTTCAGCCCGTCTGATGTCCCGGGCCTGTACGATGCCTTCTTCGCCGATCAGGACGAATTCGAGCGTCTGTATACCCAATACGAACAAGACGACAGCATTCGTAAACAGCGCATCAAAGCGGTTGAACTGTTCTCTCTGATGATGCAGGAACGTGCCTCTACCGGCCGTATCTACATCCAGAACGTTGACCACTGCAACACCCATAGC
>NZ_JBKDZH010000093.1:0-19400 GCF_047971185.1 Kluyvera sp. | reverse complement strand
CGATGCAGCAGAAGATCATGACCTTTATGCCGGTCATCTTCACGGTGTTCTTCCTGTGGTTCCCGTCTGGCCTGGTGGTTTACTATATCGTCAGCAACCTGGTCACCATTATTCAGCAGCAGCTGATCTACCGTGGTCTGGAAAAACGTGGCCTGCATAGCCGCGAGAAGAAAAAATCCTGATTCGGTGTTAAGCACAAGCTAAAATGGAAGGCGGTCGAATGACCGCCTTTTTTATTGCAACAAAGTTGAGACTAACCATGAGCCATAACGACACTATCGTCGCCCAGGCAACCCCACCGGGACGCGGTGGTGTGGGCATTCTGCGCATCTCCGGCCTGAAGGCGCGCGACGTCGCCCAGGCGGTGCTGGGCAAGCTGCCAAAGCCGCGCTATGCCGACTACCTGCCGTTTAAAGACGTTGACGGCAGCGCGCTGGATCAGGGCATTGCGCTGTGGGTCCCCGGCCCGAACTCCTTTACCGGTGAAGACGTACTGGAGCTACAGGGCCACGGCGGCCCGGTGATCCTCGACCTGCTGCTGAAACGCATTCTGACGCTGCCGGGCGTGCGCATCGCCAACCCCGGCGAATTCTCCGAGCGGGCATTCCTCAACGACAAGCTCGACCTGGCGCAGGCTGAGGCGATTGCCGACCTGATCGACGCCAGCTCCGAGCAGGCGGCGCGCTCGGCGTTAAACTCGCTGCAAGGCGCCTTCTCCACCCGCGTTAATCACCTGGTGGAAGCACTCACTCACCTGCGCATCTACGTAGAAGCGGCCATCGACTTCCCGGACGAGGAGATCGACTTCCTCTCCGACGGTAAGATTGAAGCACAGCTGAATGACGTGATAGCCGATCTCGACGCCGTCCGCGCCGAAGCGCGTCAGGGCAGCCTGCTGCGCGAAGGGATGAAAGTGGTGATTGCCGGTCGCCCGAACGCCGGGAAATCGAGCCTGCTGAACGCTCTGGCGGGCCGTGAAGCGGCGATTGTGACCGACATTGCCGGCACCACCCGCGACGTGCTGCGCGAGCATATCCACATCGATGGTATGCCGCTGCACATTATCGACACCGCCGGTCTGCGTGACGCGAACGATGAAGTGGAACGTATCGGTATCGAGCGCGCGTGGCAGGAAATTGAGCAGGCCGACCGCGTGCTGTTTATGGTTGATGGCACCACCACCCACGCCACCGACCCGGCGGAGATCTGGCCGGACTTTATCGCCCGTCTGCCGAAAAATCTGCCGATTACCGTAGTGCGTAACAAAGCGGATATTACCGGCGAGACGCTGGGTCTGAGCGAAGTGAATGACTACTCACTTGTGCGCCTCTCCGCCCGTACCGGCGAAGGCGTCGACGTGCTGCGCAATCATCTCAAACAGAGCATGGGCTTTGAAACCAATATGGAAGGCGGCTTTCTGGCCCGCCGTCGCCACCTGCAGGCGCTCTCCGACGCCGCTGAGCACCTTCAGCAGGGCAAGGCGCAGCTGTTAGGCGCGTGGGCCGGTGAGCTGCTGGCAGAGGAGCTGAGGCTGTCTCAGCAGTGCCTGAGCGAGATCACCGGGGAGTTTACCTCCGATGATTTGCTGGGCAGGATTTTCTCCAGCTTCTGTATTGGTAAGTAAACGATCAAACCCGAATGAGCGACAGTGAATTCGGGTTTTTACTTTCAGTCTTTCAACTGCTAAAACCAGATAACCCCTCATGAAAAGGTTACCGAAATGGCCGTTGAATACACCTTGATGCATACCGTTCCCTCCGCTGAAGATTTCTGCCGCTTGCGCAAAATTTCTGGCCTTTCTCCGCGTCCGCTGGACGCCGCAAGGGCAGGACTGCCACGCAGCTGCTATGGGGTGCATATCCTCTGGCAAGGCACCCCCGTCGGCATGGGTCGCATTGTTGGCGACGGCGCGCTGAACTTTGATATCGTCGATATCGCCGTGGACCCCGATCATCAGGGAAAAGGCCTGGGTCGGCAGATCATGGAAGCGCTCATCGCCTGGCTGGATGCTAACGCCTTTAAAGGTGCTTATGTGACTCTGGTGGCGGACGTTCCGGAGCTATACGCCAAATTTGGCTTTGAATCCGTCCGTCCGGAAAGTGAAGGAATGGCGCGGGTCTGGAAGTAGATTTCCTTTCAGGCAATTACTGTTGTCCAAATGGCAACTCGTCGCCTCGTGCTACACCCCGTATGCTTAGCGCCACACTTTCCGTGAGGCCGCTATGACACGCTTTCTCCTTTGCAGTTTTGCCTTAGTTTTACTTTACCCCGCCGGTATCGATATGTACCTGGTCGGGTTACCCCGCATCGCGGCCGATTTACAGGCCAGCGAGGCACAGCTGCATATCGCGTTTTCGGTCTATCTGGCCGGGATGGCGACCGCGATGCTGTTCGCTGGCAAGGTAGCCGACCAGTCGGGGCGCAAGCCGGTGGCTATCGTCGGCGCACTGATTTATATCGTGGCCTCCGCGCTGTGTTCGCTGGCGGAGAGCGGTACGCCGTTCCTGGTGGGCCGCTTTATTCAGGGAGTGGGCGCGGGCTGCTGTTACGTCGTGGCGTTCGCCATTCTGCGCGATACGCTTGATGACCGCCGCCGTGCCAAAGTGCTGTCGCTGCTGAACGGGATCACCTGCATCGTGCCGGTGCTGGCGCCGGTGATGGGGCACCTGATTATGCTCAGGTACCCGTGGCAAAGCCTGTTCTACACCATGGTAGGGATGGGCGTGGTGGTGTGTCTGCTGTCGGTATTTATCCTGCGCGAATCACGTCCGGCGACATCAACGTTATCCACCGCCACGATGGGAAGCGCCGAATCGCTGGTCAACCGCTTTTTCCTGAGCCGCCTGGCGATTACCACCCTCAGCGTGTCGGTGATCCTCACCTTCGTCAACACTTCGCCTGTGCTGCTGATGGAAGTGATGGGCTTCGACCGCGGTGAATACGCCACCACGATGGCGATGACCGCCGGCATCAGCATGGCGGTCTCCTTC
This sequence comes from Kluyvera sp., assembly GCF_047971185.1. Classification (GTDB taxonomy): domain Bacteria; phylum Pseudomonadota; class Gammaproteobacteria; order Enterobacterales; family Enterobacteriaceae; genus Kluyvera. The sequence goes on along the minus strand of NZ_JBKDZH010000093.1, from coordinate 16,410 downwards.
TCTACGCCATTCGCCCTGAGTCTGTTTAAGCCGCGCACGCTGATGCTTACCTCACAGGCGCTGTTCCTGTCCGCCGGCATCGTTTTAATCCTCGCGACCACCCACGCGTTCACCCTTTTTGGGCTGACGTTGATCTGCGCCGGGTTCTCGGTGGGCTTTGGCGTGGCGATGAGCCAGGCGCTGGGACCGTTCTCGCTGCGCGCGGGCGTCGCCAGTTCGGCGCTGGGGATTGCGCAGGTGTGCGGCTCATCGCTGTGGATTTGGCTGGCGGCAATCCTTGGCCTCGATGCGCTGAATATGCTGATCGGGATTCTGATTGGCTGTAGCATAGTCAGCATCATGCTGATTATTTCAGTTGCACCTAACCGGCCCGCGCTTACACATGAAGAAACCGCTCACCAGCCTCGATCTTAATCTGCTGCTCTGCCTGCAGCTCCTGATGCAGGAGCGCAGCGTCACCAAAACTGCCAAACGGATGAACGTGACGCCGTCGGCGGTCAGTAAATCGCTGTCAAAGCTGCGGGCCTGGTTTGACGATCCGCTATTTGTAAACACCCCGCTGGGGCTGACGCCGACGCCGCTGATGTTCAGCATGGAGCAGAGCCTGGCGGAGTGGATGCAGATGGGCAACCAGCTGCTGGATAAGCCGCACCACGAAACGCCGCGCGGGTTGAAGTTTGATCTGGTGGCCGAGTCGCCGCTGATCATGATCATGTTCAACGCGCTCTCCAGACAGATCTATCAACGTTATCCACAGGCGACGATCAAAGTTCGCAGCTGGGACTACGATTCACTGGATGCGATCGTGCGGGGCGAGGTGGATATCGGCTTTACCGGCCGCGAGAGCCATCCGCGATCCCGCGAGCTGTTAAGCCTGCTGCCGCTATCGATCGACTACGAGGTGCTGTTTACCGATCTACCGTGGGTGTGGCTGCGCGAGGATCATCCGGCGCTACAGGAAGAGTGGAATCTGGAGACCTTTCTACGCTATCCACATATCAGCATCTGCTGGGAGCAGAGCGATACCTGGGCACTGGACGATGTGCTGAAAGAGATGGGCCGCGAGCGCAATATCGCCTTAAGCCTGCCGGGTTTTGAGCAGTCGTTATTTATGGCCGCCCAGCCGGATCACGCCATGTTGGCCACCGCGCCGCGCTACTGCCAGCATTATAATCAGCTCCACCAGCTGCCTTTGGTGGCCCGCCCTCTGCCGTTTGACGCCGCGCAACGGGACAAGCTACAGGTGCCGTTTACCCTACTCTGGCATAAACGAAATAGTCACAACCCGAAAATTATCTGGCTGCGTGAAACGCTGAAAGCCTTATATCTTGCTGTTTCCTGATTGATTATTCGTAAAAATAGTCCATTTCAGTTAGGGGAAAGTGTAAAAGTCGCGTAATACCCCTTTTCAATCGCATTTTTAGGCAGTAAAACCTGATCATCATTGCCGTAAATGATACTCTCGTCATCACCACAGTCCATTAATCACGGAGCGAAAAATGGCGACGCACTTTGCAAGAGGGATCCTTAAGGACGGGCATCTACTATCGGTACGGCTGTCGTCCACCAGCCACAACATTGCACGCCAGCTGCCGGCCCACCGCCGCACGCGCTACCTGGCCTCGCGCGCGCTGCTGGCCGAACTGCTGTTTATGCTTTATGGCATCAGTGAATTACCGGAAATTGTCACGCCAGAAGAGGGCAAACCGTACTTTAAAGATAGCCACCTGCCTGATTTTTCCATCGCCTATGCGGGCAACATTGTCGGCGTTGCGCTGACCACCGAAGGCCACTGCGGCCTCGATATGGAGCTACTGCGCACGCTGCGTAGCACCCCGCAGGCCACCATGATGGAAAACTACCGGTTTACCAGCAATGAAAATCTGTGGATCAACAACCAAAACGACCCGCATGAAGCGCGCGCGCAGCTGATTACGCTGCGCCAGAGCGTGCTCAAAATGTCCGGCGACGTGCACCGCGACTCCCCACAAATGCTCCAGCTGCTGCCCGGCTCTGGCCGTCTACGCTCGGCCAACGCCGCCCAGCTGGAAGCGATCTGCGACGCGGAAGACGTACTGGTGTGGTCGCTGTCAGCCTCACCGGCGATTGAGAAGCTGAAGGTATGGGAATTTGACGGTAAATACGGCTGGCGCAGCCTGCCCGACGCCCAGGCGCGGGCCAACGAACCGGCGGCGCGGTTGATGAGATTCACCAGCCTTCCGGCGGAAAAAGCGCTTATACTCAACTGATTCGGCTGGAAAACAGCCTCATGATGCTAAGGAGTAGTCATGTCTGAAACGTTGAAAGTAGTTACGTTACTGGGAAGCCTGCGCAAAGGTTCATTCAACGGCATGGTGGCACGCACCCTGCCCAAAATCGCCCCGGCGGGCATGAGCGTTTCTGCGCTGCCGTCCATTGGCGATATCCCGCTGTACGATGCCGATCTCCAGCAAGAAGAAGGCTTCCCGCAGAGCGTTGAAGCGCTGGCTGAGCAGATTCGCCAGGCCGACGGCGTGGTCATCGTCACCCCTGAATACAACTATTCCGTCCCGGGCGGGCTGAAGAACGCCATTGACTGGCTGTCGCGCCTGCCGGATCAACCGCTGGCCGGTAAGCCGGTACTGATTCAGACCAGCTCAATGGGCGCTATCGGCGGCGCGCGCTGCCAGTATCACCTGCGTCAGATTCTGGTGTTCCTGGATGCGATGGTGATGAACAAGCCGGAGTTTATGGGCGGCGTGATTCAGAACAAAGTCGACCCGCAGCTGGGTGAAGTGATTGAGCAGGGAACGTTGGATCATTTGACCGGTCAGTTAACCGCATTTGGCGAGTATATTCAGCGCGTTAAAGCGTAAGTGCGGGCTGATGCCCTCACCCTGGCCCTCTCCCACAGGGAGAGGGTACAAACACTAAAGCCCTTTTCATAGAAAAGGGCTTACTGTTTATTTTGCGTCAATAAACACAATCTTCAGCACGAACAGCAGCGCGACAACAATCACGCACGGGCTGAGGTCGCGGAAACGGCCGGTACCGATTTTCATCACGCAGTAAGAGATAAAGCCCAGCGCAATCCCTTCGGTAATAGAGAAGCTGAACGGCATCATCACGGCGGTAATAAACGCCGGAACGGCTTCGGTCAGGTCATCCCACTTCACGCGTGACAGGCTGGAGGTCATCAGCACCCCAACGTAGATTAGCGCGCCCGCAGCCGCATAGCCCGGCACCATCCCCGCCAGCGGCGACAGGAAAATCACCAGCAGGAACAGAATCCCGACCACGACCGCCGTCAGGCCGGTACGACCGCCCACGGAAACGCCGGAGGAGGATTCGATGTACGCGGTAACGGAAGAGGTCCCGATAAAGGAACCGGCAACCGAAGAGACGCTATCAACAAACAGCGCCTGCTTCATGCGCGGGAACTTGCCCTTCGCATCGGCCAGGCCGGCTTTATCGGTCACGCCGATCAGGGTGCCGGAGGAGTCGAACAGGTTAACCAGCATGAAGGAGAAGATCACGCCCGCCAGGCCCAGGTTAAACGACCCGGCCAGATCGACATGGCCAACAACGGTGGTAATGCTCGGCGGCGCGGAAACGATGCCGGTGTAGTGCACATCGCCCAGCATCCAGCCCAGCAGGGTGGTAACCACGATAGATACCAGCACCGCCGCGTGAATATTGCGGGAAGCCAGAATCGCGATGATAAAGAAGCCCAGCACGCCCAGCAGTACGCTGTGTGAGGTCAGGTTGCCGATCGCCACCAGCGTGTCCTGGTTCGCGACGATAACGCCGGCGTTTTTCAGCCCCATCATACCGATGAACAGGCCGATACCGCTGGTGATGCCCACGCGCAGGCTCACCGGAATATTGGCGATCATCCAGTAACGAACGCGGAAAATCGTCAGCAGCAGCAGGCCAATCGCGCCCCAGAAGATAGCGCCCATCCCCACTTGCCACGGCAGACCCATCGCCTGCACCACCACGAACGCGAAGAAGGCGTTCAGGCCCATCGCTGGCGCCAGCGCCACCGGCAGGTTGGCGAATACGCCCATCAGGATACTGCCCAGCGCCGCAATCAGGCAGGTGGTGACGAACACCGCGCTGGTGTCCATGCCAGCCACGCCAAGAATTTGCGGGTTTACGAAGACGATGTAGACCATCGTCAGGAAGGTGGTGAAGCCGGCGATCACTTCGGTACGGGCCGTTGTGCCGTGTTCGCGCAGCTTAAACACGCGCTCCAGTATCCCCTGGCCGGAAGCCGGGGTGGTGTGTTGTTGACTCATTATCAATTTCCGCAGACAAGGAAGGAAAATTCGTCGCTATCCTATACCAAAATGCGACAATAGGCGCGGTTGTGAGATGTTTTTTTTCATTGATTTTGCTTATACGGCAACGATTGCGTCTCTCAATTCAGCATTACGTAAACGTTAAACTTGTTAAAAAGGAAATGACATGTCCGGAGTTGAAGCGGTTTTTTTCGACTGTGACGGTACGCTGGTTGACAGCGAAGTAATCTGTTCACGGGCCTACGTCCACATGTTTAAAACATTTGGCATCACGCTCGATCTGGAAGAGATTTTTAAACGTTTCAAAGGCGTAAAACTCTACGAGATTATCGACATCATCAACGCCGAACACGGGGTTGAACTGGCCATTGCGGATTTAGAACCGGTTTATCGCGCCGAGGTCGCACGCCTTTTCGACTCGGAGCTGGAAGTGATTGCCGGCGCTAACGCGTTAGTCGATTCCGTAGCCATTCCGATGTGCATCGTTTCCAACGGCCCGGTCAGCAAGATGCAGCATTCTCTGGGCAAGCTGGGGATGCTGCACCATTTCGAAGATAAACTGTTTAGCGGTTACGACATCCAGCGCTGGAAGCCGGACCCGGCCCTGATGCATCACGCGGCGAAAGCCCTGAACGTGAACGTGGAGAACTGCATTCTGGTGGACGACTCCAGCGCAGGCGCACAATCGGGGATTGATGCCGGGATGGAGGTGTTTTACTTCTGCGCCGACCCGCACAACAAGCCGATAAACCACCCGAAGGTGACGACCTTTACCGACCTGGCGGAACTGCCGGCGCTGTGGAAGGCGCGCGGGTGGGATATTACGCAGTAATCGTGCTGCCCGATGGCCCTGCGCTATCGGGCATTCTTCTCGCCCTCTCAGGCGAGTGCCGATGCCGCGGCTTTATCCGCAATCACCGTTAATGACGGATGAAGTTGCAGCACAGAAGCAGGAACCGCTTCGGTTACCGGGCCTTCAAGCACCTGTTTAAGCGCCTGCGCTTTTCCCTCACCGTTGACGATCAGGATCAGATTTTTCGCCGCCATAATACTTTTAGGTCCCATGGTGACGTAGCTGTCAGGAGCCAACGAATAATCCCCACCCAGTTCACCATGCACAACGATATCCACCATCTTGCCCTCAATCGGCACCTCGGTTGTCAGATCGTGGAAATGCGTCGTGCCAGGAAGATTACCGCAAAAGTGACCATCGGCCCCCAGCCCCATCAGTACCAGATCCAGGCCGCCATCGCGGGCGATTTTATCGTCCTGATCCCGGAAGTTATCAAGCGTCAGCTGCTGGATATTCCTTTCATTAATGCCTGCCGGGGTAAAAAATAGCTTCCGCAGGTTGGTGATGGTCACGCCATCCCCCGATTTTCCACGAAACGGGATCTCATCGAAGTTATAAAAATAGCAGTGTGCATACCACGGTTTGCCCTGCACCGCCTCAGTGACATACTGGTACATCAGCTTTGGCGTATTACCTGCGGTGATAGCCAGGTTCATCCGTCGCGATTGCGACATGTAGCCCAGCAGATGCTGCGTGGCAACCCGGCTCATCTCGGCATAATCTTCCGTTACGATTAATTTCATTTTGTCCATTCCTTGAGGTTTAAACAGGGCCAGCGGTCTGGCCCTTGAGCTGCGATTACTGTTTAAAGATTTTCTGTACGAAGGCCGCATAGGCCGGACGCCAGACGTCCATTTCATGGTTAAGGCCCGGGTATTCATGATACTCAAAATTGATCTTTTGTTTCTCCAGCTCGGCCTTCAGCCCAGCGATATCCTTACCGGTGACCACGTCCGTATCGCCGACAGCCACCGTGAAGTTATGCAGCTGTTTATTGATCGCCTGCGGGTTTTTAAAGCGCGCGCTGACGCCGTCATTCGACACCGTGGTGGTGGTCACGCCGCTAAAGGTCGCCAGCCAACCAAAGCTCTCCAGGTGGTTCATCCCGGACACCAACGCCTGATATCCGCCCTGTGAAAGCCCGGCCAGCGCGCGGCCCTCGGCATCCTGGCGCACGTTATAACGCTGGCCGATCAGCGGAATAATGTCATTCATCAGCTCACTATCAGCCGCTTTCGCGTTGAGCGGATAAAATGACTTACGCCGATCCTGTGGGACAAAGTCTTCCGGTACGATCCCTGGCGCATCGGTTTCAGTATCGGGAACGACAACCAGCATCGGTTCAATCTTGCCCTCCGCCAGCAGGTTATCCATCATCTGCGCAATACGACCCTGGTCGATGGCTGAACGACCTGAATCGCCGAATCCATGATAGAAATAGAGCACGGGTAACGGTTTACCCTGGCCGTTGTAACCCGGCGGCGTCCAGACGAACAGCTGACGCTCGGATTTTAACGCGCTGGAGTGATAGGTTACGGTAATAAGATCGCCATGCGGGACGGACTTCACATCCAGAATGCTGCCCGGCACCAGAATCAGACTGGTGTTTATTTGTCTCTGCGGTTTTTGGTTACGACTACCGGTATCAATCGTACGGAAACCATCAACGTCAAAATAATACTCGTAGAGATTGGGTTTCATCTGGTCACTTTTCCACATCCAGATGCCCTGCTCGTCTTTGGTCATATCATGTGAGGCAATACGGTTTGCCGTCGCGCCCGTCACCACTGAAACGCGTTTTGCATCCGGCGCAAACAAGCGAAAGGTAATGCTGTTATCGGCGTTAACCTGAGTCACATACTGGCTGACGGGGATCGCTGTGCTCGGTGCGGCTGGAAACGGCGCGGCATTAACGGTAAACGCTGCGCCTGCCAGCGCCAACGCGAAGTAAATGGTATGTTTTTTCATTTTTATTCCTTGAAGAGTTTTTCCCTGCTTTACCACCAGATCTCAGCCTGTGCACCAACGGCAAATTGATCGTTTTTACCATCTTCAAAAACGGTATCGACATTATTCGCGGCTTTATCCAGGTCGGTATCTTCGGCCTTAATATAGGTGGCGTAAAAACGGATTTCCGGGCGGGAGGTCAACATACTGGTATTGACTTTAAAGGTATGGAAAAGCGTGGTTTTATAGCCAGATTCATAGTACTTCTTGCCCTTCATATCTTTGTTTTGCTGGGTGAAGTAGCCCAACTCGACGCCAGTCTGGTTATATTGATCCCAGATATAGGCCGGGCGAACCACCGCACGGATGGATTCAAAATCGGTGTGTGCACCGGTTTCATAGCTGTACACGTCGTTACCGAAGGAATAGACCAGCGCGTTAGCCACAATAAAATGATCGCCAACATACGCTTCGCCCTGCGAGGTTAAGCGTACGGCGGTACCGTTGGTGTGATCGCCATAGTATCTGCCGTTAAACGTGGTATACGGGCTAGATCCCGCATAACGCGAGAAGCTGCTGGCAATGGAGTTATTCGCCATCAGCGCCGAGAATTCGTTAAAGCCGCCTTTATCGAATTTCTGCGTCAGCGTGGTGCCAAACATCCAGGTATCTTTCCACTCGTAGAAATCGTTGTTGTCCTCATTATATTTTTCCGACGAGCTCTGGTTAGCCGCCACGTAGCGCCCGGAGAGCATCAGCGTGGCTTTATCCCACAGCGGCAGATCTTTGTAGCGAATATCCAGGGTATTGGTGTTGATCTGCTGTTTATTGACCAGCGCACGGTCGTAGTCGTCGACATCCTCGCGCACCAATGCGATATCAAATTTACCCGGCCCAACCTGCCAGTTTTCCAGGCCAACGCCCGCCGCCGCATCCGTACGCTGCGTTTTCCAGTCCAGCATCTGTATTTCAATCTTCGGCGCGCCGTGCTTGCCGACCCAGAAATCCGCTTCCGGCGCAAACGGCAGGAAGCCTTGGGTAGTGACGTACATATCGGAGAACTGCATATAGTTTTCACCACCGGCGTTATCGCCAAACCAGCCGGTGGAATACTGTTGACCAACGTTACCGTCCATCATCACAATGGCATCAACGCGTTTATTGCCTTCGTTATACACGCGCTGCTTCAATTGCAGATCGAACCAGCCGCTGTATTCGTTGCCCAAACGGCCCAGCGAGCCGATAGCCCAGGATTTCGGCGAGCCATGGGAGGCAGACCCCCAGCCGGAACGGTAGTAACCGTTGTAGCTAAAGCCAATTTCATCCTTCACGAAGCGGCTAAAGTCCTTCATCGTCATCGACGAGTACACGGCTTCGCTGCCGTCGGCGCCCGTCGTTTCGGTTTTCACCAGTACCGCATCGGGTTTGGCGATGGTTTTCGTTGCTGGCGTCGTCGCTACCGGGGCTGCTGCGAAGGTTAGGTTGCGCTGACGCTCCTCATCTTTATATTTTTTCAGTTCCTTTTGCGTATCCTTTAACGCTTGTTCAAGCAGCTCAAGACGCTGCTCAACGTTTAATGATTCAGCATACGACTGAAATGAAAAAGAGAGTGGCACCATCAATAATATGGCAGAGGCAATACGGTTCTTTTTAAACATAATATCCCTTTATATAATTAATTATTAAGGTCGACATAACAGCCCGGGTAATATGGGAAAGCAGAGGCCTGCTGAAGCGAATTATCGCTCCAGCTATGGCATATATTTTTTGCTACTGAATAACGGAGAGCAGTGGCTCCTGAATATTTACCGCTTCCAGATTTAATGGCAAGACATCGGTATAATCATCGCTATTGCTGATTAATATTGGCGTGGTTAAATCGAACCCAGCGGCAGCAATAGCATCAGCATCGAACGTCAGCAAACGCTCCCCCACCACCACATCATCACCAATTTGCACATGTGCGGTAAAATATTGCCCATTAAGTTTTACCGTATCGATGCCCACATGAATCAGCACCTCTACACCGTCGCTGGATTCAATACCAATGGCATGCAACGTAGCGAACAGAGAAGCAACCCGGCCAGTCACCGGAGAGCGTACTTCACCAAGCGTCGGGACGATCGCGACGCCTTTGCCCAACAGTCCGCTGGCGAAGGTCGCATCCGCTGCGGATGAGAGCGGAACCACCTTTCCCGCCAGCGGTGCCACAATAGTTTGCGGGCTTACGCGGTGAGTGGCGGGTGCAGGCGATACGGCCTCAGCATCTGGCCTGTTTTTTCGACTCAACGCCAGGTAAAAAATACCCGTTCCGCCAAATGCGCCGACGACCGCAATCACAGCACCAATGACGCTCGCCCAAACGGTAAAATCAATACCGGTTGGCGGAATGGTCTGCATGAAGGTGAAAATACTGGGAATGCCGAAGGAATAGACTTTTGTTTGCGTAAAACCAATAAGGCCAGCACCGATGGCGCCGCTTACGCAGGCAATGATAAACGGGTATTTTCGCGGTAAATTAACGCCATATACCGCCGGTTCCGTAATGCCAAATAACCCGGTTAACGCCGCAGACCCGGCGACCAGTTTTTTCTGCCCGTCACGCTCACACAGAAAGATAGCCAGCGCCGACCCAACCTGAGCCATAATTGCGGGCATCATCAAAGGCAGCATGGTGTCGTAGCCGAGTACGGTAAAATTATTGATACACAGCGGCACTAACCCCCAGTGCAGGCCAAACATCACGAAGATCTGCCACAGCCCGCCCATGACCACGCCAGCAAACCAGGGGGCGGCATGATAGAGATAGAGGTAGCCCGCCGCAATCAGTTCGCTCACCCACGCAGACAGCGGACCAACCACCAGGAAAGTCACCGGGATAATCACCACCATGCACAGCAATGGGGTGAAGAAGTTTTTAATCGCCGAGGGGAGCCAGGCGTTGAGCCTTTTCTCCATCAGGCTGCACAGCCAGGCGGAGAAAATTATCGGGATCACCGATGAGGTGTAGTTGATGAAGGTGATGGGCAGCCCCAAGAAATGCAGCACTGTCGCATCCGGCATCTGCGCACTCTCAAAGGCGCGCAGAATAAGCGGATGCACCAGCGCCCCGCCGATCACCATGGTCAGAAACGGGCTGCCGCCAAAGCGCTTGCCCGCGGTATAGCCGAGAATAATGGGGAAAAAATAGAACAGCGAATCGCTGGCGCTGAACAGAAGCAAATAGGTGCCGCTTTGCTCGGTTGTCCAGTGCAAGGCCAGCGCCACCGCCAGCAGCCCTTTCAGGATCCCCGTTGCCGCCAGCAGTCCGATAAGCGGCGTAAAAATCCCGGAGATGATGAAGACAAAACGGCTTAACAAACCGTCTTTAGCATCACCTTCTACTACGGACTGTGAGCCAGTATCTAAACCAATCAATGTATTAACAGCATTAAAAACGTCGGCGACATGGTTACCAATCACTACCTGAAACTGGCCGCCGCTTTCCACTACCATAATAATGCCCGGGGTGTTTTTCAGCACCTCAGCCTGTGCCTTACTGAGATGCTTTAGCTTAAAGCGCAGGCGCGTGGCGCAATGCATCAGGCTGATGATATTGTCCCTACCCCCAACTCCAGCCACAATTTTCTGGGCTAATTCCGTCATGTGTGATCCTCAACCGCGATGCGGCAATCAAAAAAAACCTGAAGAAAATTACCCCCTCTCAGAGATAATCTTCTTCAGGTTTTGCCCGCCGAGGCGGTAACAATGCTGAAGTTAAACCAATGATGTACGATTAATGATCCTTACGAACTCGCTCAATATTGATCGCCAGAAACATAATTTCTTCTGACGTCGTTTCCCGCTGGTGCTGCTGGCGGATAAAGGCAGCAATCCGTTCCGCACACTCCCAGGCATCAAAATAGTTCTGTTTGACTGCCTGCTGTAGCTCCCGATTTTCATCGCCGACTGAGGCGTGCTCAATAATACGGTAGGCAAAGAATTTTAAATGCGTAACCAGGCGCTGATAGCTCAGGCTGTCTTCCTGATAATTAATGGAAAACTGAAACTTAATCAGCTGCAGCATTTCCCGCATCAACTGGGTGATCTCTTTGACATCCTCCATATTGCCACGCATCTGTGCGCTCACCAGGTGCATTGCAATAAAGCCAGCTTCATCCTTGGGAAGTTGCACTCCGAGACGCTGTTCGATCACCACTAGCGCTTCTTCCCCCAACTCAAACTCTTTCGGATAAAGGCGTTGGATATCCCACAGCAACGCGTTAGGCAGTACGATCCCCTGACGGACGCGCTCTATCGCAAACTGACAGTGGTCGGTTAGCGATATGTAGATACTGTCCTGCAAATGCCCCAACCGCTCTCGAGAGCGCGAAATAATGACATCGCAGGTGGTCATAATATCGAGAGGAATACGGCTTAGCAGTTCACTAAAATGGCGAGTCAATTCATGAGTGCTTAATGCATACTCCTTTTCAATACCATAACGATTAATATAATCACCTACGCGCTTCTGAAAACCAATGCCGCGGCCCATGACGACTTTCTCACATTGATTTTCGTCAATGACGACTAATACATTATTATTTAAAACTCTGGCGATCTGCATAATCATCTGTATGACCTTTTTTAAAGACAAAAAAACCCGACATTGTCAGCGCTAGCTGACGCAATCAGGTTTTGCCTGCGAATGCAGTAACAATCCAGTCATTAAAACAGCGTGAATTTAGCTTTTTATAAATATTAATTGAAGTGGATTTTTGTATTTAACAGAATCAAATGCAATGGCAAATGCGATAAATTGTGATAAACATCGCTAATATTATATTCATATTACTTTAGGAATTTATAAATATAATACTGAGGAATATATCTTTGTCTTTCTATTACATAGTCCTCTCTCCTGACAGGAGAGAGGACTATAACGTTACTCTTTCGGATCTTTCCCCGCCAGCAGCTTATCCAGCTCATCGCCGCCCACGTGACGGAAATCCTGCCCCTTCACGAAGTAGAAGATGTATTCGCAGATATTCTGGCAGCGGTCGCCGATACGCTCGATAGAGCGCGCGCAGAACAGCGCGGTCAGCACGCTTGGAATGGTGCGCGAGTCTTCCATCATGTAGGTCATCAGCTGACGCACGATGCCTTCATATTCCTGGTCAACTTTCTTGTCTTCACGGTAAATACGCACCGCTTCGTCAAGATCCATGCGCGCGAAGGCGTCCAGCACGTCGTGCAGCATCTGCACGGTGTGGCGGCCCAGCGACTCCAGGCTGACCAGCAGCGGCTGGTGCTGCTGGGAGAATTTCTCCAGCGCAGTGCGGCAAATTTTATCCGCCACGTCGCCAATACGTTCCAGCTCGGCGATGGTTTTGATAATCGCCATCACCAGGCGCAGGTCGCTCGCGGTTGGCTGGCGCTTGGCGATGATGCGCACGCAAGCTTCGTCGATCGCCACTTCCATCATGTTGACGTTCTTATCGCCTTCAATGACGCGCTTCGCCAGCTCGCTATCCTGGTTGTGCATCGCGGTAATGGCATCAGAAAGCTGCTGCTCAACCATGCCGCCCATGGTCATCACCTGGGTACGGATGCTCTCCAGTTCGGCGTTGAACTGGCCGGAAATATGTTTATTAAGGTTCAGATTGTCCACAACGCGCTCCTGAATCAACCGTAACGACCGGTGATGTAATCTTCTGTTTGTTTCTTCGCGGGCTTGGTGAACAGATCGTCCGTGTTGCTGAACTCAATCAACTCGCCCAGGTACATAAACGCCGTGTGGTCGGAACAACGTGCAGCCTGCTGCATGGTGTGGGTCACGATCACCACGGTGTAATCCTCTTTCAGCTCGGTGATCAGCTCTTCAATACGCCCGGTGGAGATCGGGTCAAGCGCTGAGCACGGCTCATCAAGCAACAGCACTTCCGGGCGAATCGCGATGCCGCGGGCGATGCACAGACGCTGCTGCTGGCCACCGGAGAGAGAGTACCCGCTCTGGTGCAGTTTATCTTTGGTTTCGTTCCATAATGCGGCCTTGGTCAAGGCCCACTGCACGCGCTCGTCCATGTCGGTACGCGATAGCTTTTCAAACAGACGCACGCCAAAGGCGATGTTGTCGTAGATGGACATCGGGAACGGCGTCGGCTTCTGGAATACCATCCCAACCTTGGCGCGCAGCAGCGCGATATCCTGGGTATTGGTGAGAATATTGTCACCGTCCAGCAGGATTTCGCCTTCCGCACGCTGCTCCGGGTACAGTTCAAACATTTTGTTGAAGGTACGCAGCAGCGTCGATTTGCCGCAGCCCGACGGGCCGATAAACGCCGTCACCTGGTTTTTGGCGATATCCAGGTTGATGTTCTTCAGGGCATGGAATTTGCCGTAGTAGAAGTTCAGGTCACGAACTGAAATTTTACCCGGAGTCGTGTTAACCATACTCATCTCAATCTCTTCCTCATCCAGCGCCGCCGTCGTTGGCCGCGCCGTAAAAAATTAACCGTGTTTCTTCTTCGCGAAAATGACGCGCGCCAGAATGTTCAGCAGCAGTACGCACAGGGTAATAATCAGTACCCCGGCCCAGGCCAGTTGCTGCCACTCAGCAAACGGGCTCATCGCAAATTTAAAGATGGTGACCGGCAGGTTGGCGATAGGCTGCATCATGTCGGTGCTCCAGAACTGGTTCGAGAGCGCGGTAAACAGCAGCGGTGCAGTTTCACCGGCGATACGCGCAATAGCCAGCAGGATACCGGTCATAATCCCGGAGATAGAGGCTTTCAGCGTAATCGCGGAGATCATCTTCCACTTCGGCGTTCCCAGCGCGTAGGCCGCTTCACGCAGGCTGTCCGGAACCAGCTTCAGCATGTTCTCGGTGGTACGAATGACGATCGGTACCTGCAGCAGCGCCAGCGCAATCACGCCCGCCCAGCCGGAGAAGTGCTGCATCTGCGCGACAACGATGGTGTAGACGAACAGGCCCACTACAATCGACGGCGCGGACAGCAGAATGTCGTTAATAAAGCGGATCACTTCCGCCAGCCAGGACTTGCGTCCGTACTCCGCCAGGTAGATACCCGCCATAATGCCAAGCGGCGTACCCAGCACCGTGGCCCACAGAATCAGCAGGCCGCTGCCCGCCAGGGCGTTCGCCAGGCCACCGCCCGCCGTATTTGGCGGCGGCGTCATTTCGGTGAACAGCGCCAGCGACATGCCGTCGATACCGCGGGTAATGGTGGCCATCAGGATCCACACCAGCCAGAACAGGCCGAAGATCATGGTCGCCATCGAGAGCGTCAGCGCAATGCGGTTTTTCATGCGGCGACGCGCCTGCATCTTGCGGCGGGATTCCGCAAGCTGAGCGGTGTTTTGCATTTCCAGCGTTGCCATTAGCGTGCCCCCTCATTCTTCGCCAGGCGCATGATCATGAACTTCGACGCCGCCAGCACAACAAAGGTAATCGCAAACAGGATCAGGCCCAGTTCCATCAGCGCAGAGACGTGCAGGCCGGATTCCGCTTCGGCGAATTCGTTCGCCAGCGCGGAGGTGATGCTGTTGCCCGGCATATACAGCGAGGCGCTGTCGAGCTGGTAGGTGTTACCGATGATAAAGGTGACCGCCATCGTCTCGCCCAACGCGCGGCCCAGGCCGAGCATCACGCCGCCGATCACCCCGTTTTTGGTAAATGGCAGAACGATACGCCAGATCACTTCCCAGGTGGTGCAGCCGATGCCGTAGGCCGACTCTTTCATCATCACCGGCGTTTGTTCAAACACATCACGCATTACGGCGGAGATATACGGGATGATCATGATGGCGAGGATAACCCCTGCCGCCAGAATACCGATACCAAAGGCCGGGCCGGAGAACAGTGCACCGACAAACGGGATGTTAGACAGGATATTGCCGACCGGCTCCTGGAAGTAGGTCGCGAACAGCGGGGCGAAGATAAACAGGCCCCACATGCCGTAAACGATGCTGGGAATAGCCGCCAGCAGTTCAATCGCGATACCTAACGGGCGTTTCAGCCAGTTTGGCGCCAGTTCGGTCAGGAAGAGTGCGATACCGAAGCTCACCGGGACGGCGATCAGCAGCGCGATAAACGAGGTGACCAGGGTACCGTAGATGGGCACCAACGCACCGTAGATATCGTTAGGCGCGTCCCACTCTTTGGTCCACAGGAAGGCAAAGCCAAATTTCTCGATGCTCGGCCAGGAGGAGATGATCAGCGAGACGATAATCCCGCCCAACATCAATAGCACAATCAGCGCAGCCAGTTTTACCAGCGCGCTGAATATCATGTCACCCTTTTTACCCGGTGGGTTAAAAGCAGGCTTAGTTGCAGCCATAAATCACTCTTTCTGTTTAATTTCCGCTACGACGTTTATCGATGCCCGGCGTCGCCGCCGGGCGACGATAATCAGTACAGCGCTTTACCGCTGCTGTCTTTTACGTTGGTCTTCCATGCAGCACGAACCTGCTCAACCACGCTTTCCGGCAGAGAAGCATAATCAAGCTCGTTCGCCTGCTTGCCGCCGTTTTTGTATGCCCAGTCAAAGAACTTCAGCACTTCAGCACCCTGCTCAGGTTTCTTCTGCTCTTTGTGCACCAGGATAAAGGTGGTGGAGGTAATCGGCCACGCATCGTCACCTTTCTGGTTGGTCAGGTCCTGAGCGAAGGATTTGCTCCAGTCAACGCCTTTGGCGGCATTGGCGAAGTTATCTTCGGTCGGGCTAACCGGTTTGCCGTCGGCAGAGATCAGTTTGGTGTAAGCCAGGTTGTTCTGCTTGGCGTAAGCGTATTCCACGTAGCCAATTGAGCCCGGCAGACGCTGGACGAACGCGGCAATACCGTCGTTACCTTTACCGCCCAGACCGGTCGGCCAGTTTACGGTAGAGCCAGAACCAATTTTAGATTTCCACTCTTCGTTCACTTTCGCCAGGTAGCTAGTGAAGACGAAGGAAGTACCGGAACCATCAGCGCGGCGCACAACAGCGATATTCTGCGAAGGCAGCTTCAGACCTGGGTTCAGTTTGGTGATGGCTTCGTCATCCCACTTCTTAATTTTACCGAGGTAGATGTCGCCCAGCGTTTTACCATCAAGCACCAGCTCGCCGGATTTCAGTCCAGGGATATTCACCGCCAGCACCACACCGCCAATAACGGTCGGGAACTGGAACAGGCCTTCTTGTGCCAGTTTCTCGTCAGACAGCGGTGCATCAGAAGCGCCGAAATCAACGGTATTGGCGGTAATTTGTTTTACACCACCGGCGGAGCCGATACCGTGGGAGTTTAGGTTGCTCCGGGTCTCTTTGTGATAGGTATCTGCCGATTTGG
>NZ_JBKDZH010000092.1:0-63665 GCF_047971185.1 Kluyvera sp. | reverse complement strand
CAGTATGTCAATATTCTCGAAACGCTGACGGTGGACTCACTGGTGAACGGCGAAGCGCAAACGCCTTATACCCAGATGCTGGTCAACGCCTGCCGCCAGTACACGCGCTAAATGGCGCGAGAGGTGGGGGCGTATTAAGCCTGTAGCCCGGCCGAGCGATGCGACGCCGGTTTTGACTCAGTGAATAATCCCGGCGTCGCTTCGCTCGGCCGGGCTACTCGAACTCTGGGAAATCATCACAATGGATAAAAAATCGTTTCGTCTTGCCCTCCCTATTGTCCTCTCAGCCTGTACCGCCTCCGCGCTGGCGGCGGAAACCGTTGACCTGCGCATGTCCTGGTGGGGCGGCAACGGCCGCCATCAGGTGACCTTAAAAGCGCTGGAAGCCTTCCATCAGCAAAACCCGGACATTAACGTTAAAGCCGAATACACCGGCTGGGACGGTCACACCTCACGCCTGACCACGCAGCTGGCGGGCGGCACCGAGCCGGATGTGATGCAGACCAACTGGAACTGGCTGACGCTGTTCTCCAAAGACGGCAACGGCTTTTACGATCTGAATAAAGTGAAAGATGAAATTGGCCTCGACCAGTTTACCGCCAAAGATCTTCAGCCGGTGACGGTGAAGGGCAAGCTGAACGGGATCCCGGTCGCCATGACCGCGCGCATCTTCTATTACAACGACCAGACGTGGAAAAAAGCGGGCTTAAGCTATCCGCAAAACTGGGACGAGCTGATGCACGCCGGGAAAACCTTCGAGAGCAAGCTCGGCAAACAGTACTATCCGGTGGCCCCGGAGAGCCTCGGCGTACTGGCGCTGCTCAATTCTTACATGGTGCAGAAGTACAACATTCCGGCCATCGACGAGCAGAGCAAAAAGTTCAGCTACAGCGACGCCCAGTGGGTGGAGTTTTTCCAGCTCTACAAGCAGCTTATCGACAATCACGTCATTCCAGACATGAAGTACTACGCTTCCTTCGGCAAGGGCAATATCTATGAGATGAAGCCGTGGATCGAGGGCGAGTGGGGCGGCGTGTACATGTGGAACACCGCCGTGACCAAATATTCCGATAACCTGAAACCGCCGGCGAAGCTGGAGCTGGGCGGCTACCCGATGCTGCCGGGCGCCACCGATGCGGGGCTGTTTATGAAGCCGTCGATGATGCTGTCGATTGGCAAAACCACCCAACATCCGCAGGCGGCGGCGAAGCTGATTAACTTCCTGCTCAATAGCAAAGAGGGGGTGACGCTGCTGGGGCTGGAGCGCGGCGTGCCGCTGAGCAACAGCGGCGCGGAGATCCTGACCGCCTCCGGCGTCATTAACGATAAAGACCCGTCGGTTGCCGGTATCAAGCTTGCCCTGTCGCTGCCGGCGAAGGTGGGCGTGTCGCCGTATCTCGAAGACCCGCAGTTGGTGCAGGAGTTTGACAGCGCGCTGCAGTCCATCGACTACGGTAAGAAAACCGTCGCCGAAGCGGCGGCGGATTTCAAGCATCAGTCGGAACGCATCTTAAAACGCGCGATGCGTTAACGTAGCAGCGGGCAGTCCGGTGGCAGGCGGCAGCGCAGCGCCGCCGGCAGAATTTCCATCCGGAACGAGGTCCCGCTTAGCGGCTCGCCGTCGAGGTTAAAGGTCATTTCATGCGGTGCGCTGACCTCAAACCACGGCGAGACGCTATCGACCAGATTCTCTTTACCGTCTTCGCTGGCGAGCGTATTCAACAGCGCGGGCAGCAGCTCCTCGCCGGTGAAAATCCGCAGATGCAGCAGCCCGTCATCGATCAGCGCCTCCGGGCAAAGCTGCTGTCCGCCGCCCGCCTGGCGACCGTTGCCGATGCCGATCACCAGCGCGTCGCCCTGCCAGCTGAAGTTCTCGCCGCGAATCTCGCAGCGGTCCGGCTTCAGGGTATCCATGCGCATCAGGCCGTGAATCAGGTACGACACGCCACCCAGCGCGGCCTTGAGTTTCTCCGGCGTTTCGGTGGTGATACGCGTGCCGAAGCCGCCCGTCGCCATATTAATAAAGCAGGTTTTATTGTTGACCTGGGCGATATCCACCGGCACGTCGCGACCGGCAATCGCCAGCTTGAGGGCATTGACCATATCGGCGGGAATATTGATGCTGGTGGCAAAATCGTTGGCGGTGCCCAGCGGCAGAATACCCAGCGCCGGTACCGGGCCGCTTTCACGCTGAATCAGCGCCGTGGCGATTTCGTTAATGGTGCCATCGCCGCCGCCGGCAATCACCGTCGCCACGTTCAGCCGTACCGCTTCTTCGACGTAGCGCACCGCGTCGCCTTTCTCCCAGGTGACGCGTACGTGAATCTCAACGCCTTCATCGCGCAACTGGTCCACCGCCTCGCGTAGTTCAGCGTTGTTGGCTCCTTTGCCGTTAAGTATCAATAAGCTTGCTGAAAAATCTGACATCCGTGGCGCCTCTTTTTGGGGGATGCAATGAGTGTAACAAAGGAAATGCGGGTGTGCTCGCTGCTCGAACTGTGCATCCACGATCGCAGTGATTGTATTTTAGAGTTATTGGGGTTATTTTTGTTCTATGAGTTTAGGTGGAGAGCTGGCATGGATAGCCGAAGGTTAATTGCGGAAATCAGGGCTGATGGTTGGGTGCTTATCAGAGTTAATGGTAGTCATCATCACTTTACGCATCCCACTAAGCCAGGTTTGGTCACCGTACCTCATCCCAAAAAGGAACTTCCGGTGGGTACGGTAAAAAGTATCAGAAAACAAGCAGGGATCTAACTCCTGCCGAGGTGAAGAGGCTAATCATGTTTTATCCAATAGCAATTGAAGCGGGTGATGACCAACATGCTTATGGAGTAGTTGTTCCCGATTTACCTGGCTGTTTTTCGGCAGGTGATACGCTAGATGAAGCCATCGTTAATGCAAAAGAGGCGATTACCGGCCATATAGAACTACTGGTTGAACTTGAGCAGGATATTCCAGCCGTTTCAACGGTGATGGAACTGGCAAAAAATCCGGAGTATTGCGGATATACCTGGGCGCTGGTGGAGATTGATATGACGCGCCTGCTGGGGGGCTCAGAAAAAATCAATGTCACGTTACCAAAATCGCTGATCGACAGAATCGATCGCTGCGTTGCGAGCCATCCGGAGTTTAAGAGTCGATCGGGTTTTTTAGCACAGGCGGCACTGGAAAGAGTGATTGCAACCAGAAGTAAACGTACCTGAGCCAATAACTGTCGTTTGAGGTGACGGTATGACAAAAAAATAAGCCCGTGTAAGGGAGATTACACGGGCTAAGGAGGTGGTTCCTAGGTACAGCTAGCATTTATGGGTTATGTTTTTCAGCGAAGGAATAGTATCGACAATTGATAATTCCGTCTGTGATCCATTTCTAAGAATCCTTGCTATTGAAAAACAATATAAATGTACTAGCCGTTATGCGGATTGCGAGTGGATTGTCCTGAGAAATTACGCATCAGCAGGCCATACTGCAGCGCCATATCTTCCGGCACGGGCAACCATACGGTGTGGCCGTCGCCCGGCGCGACCGGCATCACTTCGCCTTTGGCGTTTTCCATATGCTCGAGCGTGAAGTTGACGTTACCCTGCGGGGTCATCAGCTCAAGGCTATCGCCAATCAGGAATTTGTTTTTCACCGCCACCGCGGCCAGGTTGCCTTTACGCTCACCGGTGAATTCGCCGACAAACTGCTGGCGCTCGGAAACGGAATAGCCGTATTCGTAGTTCTGGTAGTCATCATGGGTATGGCGGCGCAGGAAGCCTTCGGTATAGCCGCGGTGCGCCAGGCCTTCCAGGGTTTCCAGCAGGGTGGTATCGAACGGTTTACCCGCCGCGGCGTCGTCGATAGCCTTGCGGTATACCTGTGCGGTACGCGCGCAGTAGTAGAAGGATTTGGTGCGGCCTTCAATTTTCAACGAGTGCACGCCCATCTGGGTCAGACGCTCAACGTGCGCGATAGCACGCAGGTCTTTCGAGTTCATGATGTAGGTGCCGTGCTCGTCTTCGAAGGCGGTCATATACTCGCCCGGACGCTTGGCTTCTTCAATCATAAACACCTGGTCGGTCGGCGCGCCGACGCCCAGCGTAGGCTCAACGTTTTGTACCGGAATCGGCTCGTATTTGTGGACGATATTGCCGACGTCGTCCTCTTTGCCTTCCTGCACGTTGTATTCCCAGCGGCAGGCGTTGGTGCAGGTGCCCTGGTTCGGGTCGCGCTTGTTGATGTAGCCAGAGAGCAGGCAGCGGCCGGAGTAGGCCATGCACAGCGCGCCGTGAACGAAGATTTCAATCTCCATATCCGGCACCTGGCTGCGAACTTCTTCAATTTCTTCCAGCGACAGTTCGCGGGAGAGGATCACGCGGGTCAGCCCCATCTGTTTCCAGAACTTCACCGTCGCCCAGTTCACGGCGTTTGCCTGAACGGACAGGTGAATGTCCATCTCCGGGAAGTTTTCGCGCACCAGCATAATCAGGCCTGGGTCAGACATAATCAGCGCATCCGGCCCCATATCCACCACCGGCTTCAGGTCACGAATAAACGTTTTCAGCTTGGCGTTATGCGGCGCGATGTTGACCACCACATAGAACTTTTTACCCAGCGCGTGGGCTTCGTTAATGCCGAGTTGCAGGTTTTCGTGATTGAATTCGTTGTTACGAACGCGCAGCGAGTAGCGCGGCTGGCCCGCGTAAACGGCATCGGCGCCGTAAGCGAAAGCGTAACGCATATTTTTCAGCGTTCCCGCCGGGGAAAGGAGTTCCGGTTTAAACATGATTTTCTCGTTCTGATGACAGGTCAGATTCGCCACACCTGATGCGGCGAGTTGGGGAGTGCCCCCACATTAAGGGCGGGCATTGTAGCGCTGCGGGGAGGCGAGGTAAAGCGCCGGGTCGCCACAGAGGGCAACCCGGCTAAGGATCTACCTATCAGGTATTATCTTTGACGGTTTCACTCGCGCCGTTGGTTTTCACCGATGCAATGCCCTTATCGCGCGACTGTTCGGTCGCGTACAGCTGGCTGCTGCCAATCACCTGATGATTGCCCGCCTTCAGGTTGAAGTGAAACTTGCCGTTAGCGGCGGTTTTCTTTTCATAATGCGCGTCCTGTGGGCTGTTGACGCGCACCGAGGCGATGCCTTTTTCCGCGGCGGCCCGGGTGGTGTACAGCTCGCTGGTGAGAATAATCTCGCCGTTTCCCGCCTTCAGCACAAATCGAAACTGATCGTCGCTGCTTTTACTTAATTCAAACCAACCCGCCATGGTGACTCCTTGATTAGATTAGTATCGTTGAACATATCGACTGACACTATCAGTATGGGAGAAATTGGCGAAGTTGCGAGCGGCGGGGGAGGCCGCTCGTAGGGATTACGCCATCCGGCAGGCGTCGGCTTCCCAGCGATAGCCCACGCCATAAACAGCGCGAATAAATGACTGGTCGGCGTCGAGCGATTCCAGCTTGCGGCGCAGGTTTTTAATATGGCTGTCGATGGTCCGGTCGGTCACCACGCGGTAGTCATCGTAGAGGTGATTCAGCAATTGTTCGCGGGAGAACACCTTGCCCGGCTCCTGCGACAGCGTCTTCAGCAGGCGGAATTCGGCGGGGGTGAGATCCAGCAGGCGATCGCGCCATGAGGCCTGAAAACGGTTTTCATCGACGATCAGCGGGCTTTGCTCGTCCAGCGCCTGCAGCTCGTGGCGCGGTTTGCAGCGGCGCAGAATGGTTTTCACACGCGCTACCACTTCCCGCGGGCTGTACGGCTTACAGATATAGTCGTCGGCACCGATCTCTAAGCCCAGCAGCCGGTTGATCTCTTCGATTTTGGCGGTCACCATGACTACCGGGACGTCGGAGAAGCGACGAATCTCGCGGCACAGGGTCAGGCCGTCGGTGCCCGGCAGCATCAGATCCAGCAGGATCAGATCCGGCGGCGTCTGATGCACGTACGGCAGCACTTTGTCGCCGTGGCTGATTAGCGTCGGCGCGTAGTGCGCGGCCAGTAAATAGTCGATGAGCAACTGCCCCAGCTTGGGTTCATCTTCCACGATCAGGATGCGTGGGGCGTTTTCATCAATCGGTAACTCGGTCATATTTCTCTCGGTATTACGCGTTCCAGCGGTAATTCTACTTTAATGCTAACCCCACCAAAAGGCGAATGTCCGACGCTAAGCCGCCCGCCGTGGGCGGTCACGATGTTGGCGCAAATGGCCAGACCCAGGCCGGAGCCGCCGCTGGCGCGGTTGCGGGAGCCTTCGGTGCGGTAAAAGCGTTCGCAGAGTCGGGCTAACTGGTCGTCGGTGACGCCGGGGCTGCTGTCGGCGAACTCCAGCACGATACTTTGCGCCAGCAGTTCGGTGCGAATCAGCACCTGGCCGCCGCTGTCGGTGTAGCGCAGGCTGTTTTCCAGCAGGTTGTTGAAGAGCTGCATCAGGCGGTCCGGGTCGCCAAATACGGTGGCGTTCTCCGCCAGCGCCAGATTGAGCGTTAACCCCCGGCTGGCGAGACGTTCGCGGAAGGCGTCGGCGGCAATCTCAATCAGGCCGATGATATCAACCGGCGCTTTCTGGTAGGCCAGCGCCCCTTCATCGGACATCGACAGCTGATGCAGGTCGTCCACCAGTTTGGTCAGCGTGGCGACTTCAGCCTGTAACGAGGTCACTGACTCCGGGGTGAATTTCCGCACGCCGTCCTGAATCGCCTCCAGCTCGCCGCGCAGCACCGCCAGCGGGGTGCGCAGCTCGTGGGAGATGTCGGCCATCAGGTCGCGGCGCATCTGCTGATTTTTTTCCAGCGTGCTGGCGAGCTGGTTGAAGTCCTGCGCCAGCCTGCCCAGTTCATCGCTGCTGCTGACCGGCACGCGGGTCGAAAAATCGCCCGCCGCCAGCTTGTGGGTACCTTCTACCAGCCGTCGTACCGGTGCAATCAGCCCGCGGGCCAGCGGGAAGGTCGCCAGCGCGGCCAGCAGGGTTGCCAGCCCGACGATAAGCCAGCTGGTGCGGCGCTGCTGCTGGTCAAAGTTGATATCGGTATTGCGGGTCAGCCGCTCAACCGGCGAGGCGATCACCGCGCCGACCTCCATGCCGTTGACGATAATCCCGCGCCGGGTGCCGTCGTGCGGCACCGCTTCACGCGGGCCGACCAGCACCCGCGCGTTTTGGTCAATCACCCAGAACTGCGTGCGCCAGCCGTGCGGCGGCATACCGCCGCGATCCGGGCCACGCTCGGGGCCGCCGTCCGGGCCGGGTGGCCCCGGCGGCTGGCGATCGTCGTTATTATCGTGCTCGAAGGAGCGCAGGATCTGGAAAATAAAACGATCGTTATTGCGTAAAAAGCGCCAGTTCCCATGCTGGGCGTACTGTTCCGCCAGCGCGTCGCTCAGCAGCTGTAGCCGCTGCTCGTTGCCACGCTTGATATAGTCAATAAAGCCGCGCTCAAAGCTAATACGCACGGCCCAGTGCATGCTGATCAGCAGCACGATACAGGTGGCTAAGATGGCGAGAAACAGTTTGCCGGAAATCCCCGGGCGCCATAATTTCACGGTCTACTCCTTCAGTTTGCGTCGGGCAATAACCACGTTTTTGCTGGTGTCGTCCGGCACGCGTGCGAAGACGAGAGCGGGAAGCGCAATAATGATGGCCATACAGAGATAGGTGTACATAAAGACGTGATGCGTCGCCTCGCTGCCGACGGCGATGTGCTGCTGGCCGAACATCCCCAGCAGGATCCCGGCGATGGTCACGCCGATACTCATCGACAGCTGCATGATCATCGACAGCAGGCTATTGCCGCTGCTGGCGAAGTCGTCCGGCAGGTCCTTCAGCGTCAGGGTGTTCATCGAGGAGAAACGGCTGGAGTTCACCATCCCCTGGATAAACAGCACTACCGGCAGGGCGTAGTACCAGCCCGCCAGCGCGGTAAACATAAACAGCAGGCTGATGACTGACAGCCCGAGGGTGGCAAACACCAGTACGTGGCGGTAGCCAAAGCGGTTCACTACCTGCACCACGATGCGCTTCATCCCCATGCTGCCCAGCACCATCGGGATCATCATCAGACCGGCGTGGAACGGGGTGAAGCCGAGGCCAATTTGCAGGAACACTGGCGTCATAAACGGTAGCATACCGCTGCCGATGCGGCCGGCGAAGCTGCCAGCCAGCCCGAGCGAAAAGGTGGGCGTGCGAAATAGCTTGAGGCTGAACAGCGCGCTGTCGTTGCCGCGGGCGTGCCACAGGTACATCAGAATTGCCGCCACGCCGACGGCCACCAGCGCGCCCATCATCAGCGGCGAAATGCCGAGGCCTTTCTGGCCGTCGAGGGCCAGCGTTAAGGTGGCCATGCCCAGCGCCAGCACTACGAAGCCGGAAATATCAAACTTCCGCGTCTGGACGGTGTAGTTGGGCATCAGCATCAGGGTGGCGATGCAGCCAATAATCCCGACCGGGATGTTGATCAGGAAAATCCAGTGCCAGGAGGCGTACTCCACCAGAATCCCGCCCAGCGCCGGGCCGAGCAGCGGCCCCACCTGTCCCGGCAGGGTGACAAAGGTCATCGCCGCCATATACTGCTCGCGGGGGACGATTTTCATCACCGTGAGCCTGCCGACGGGCACCATCATCGCGCCACCCACCCCCTGCAGCACGCGCGCCATAACCAGCTCATTCAGCGTGCTGGAGAGCGAGCAAAACAGCGAACCGAGGGTGAACAGCACAATGGCGGTGAAGAAGATATTGCGCACGCCGACGCGGTCGGCAAGCCAGCCGCTGGCGGGCAGCATGACGGCGACGGTCAGCACGTAGGAGACCACCACCATATGCATATGCAGCGGGCTCTCCCCCAGGCTTAACGCCATGGAGGGGAGGGCGGTGTTAACGATCGTGGTGTCCAGCGATTGCATAAAAAAGCCGAACGCCACGATCCAGAGTTGCCAGCGTACGTTGGCGGGTAGCTCAGTCATCGTTATTCAGTTACCGATTGTCGGGGTTGACGCGAAAAACGCAGACGCAGACGATCGAAGAACAGATAAACCACCGGCGTGGTGTAGAGGGTTAACAGCTGGCTCATTACCAGCCCCCCTACGATCGTAATCCCCAGCGGTTGACGCAGTTCGGAGCCATCGCCCCCCGAAATAACCAGCGGCAGCGCGCCAAACAGCGCCGCCAGCGTAGTCATCATGATCGGGCGAAAACGCAGCAGGCAGGCCTGGAATATGGCCTGTTCCGGCGGCAGATTGCCGTTACGCTGCGCTTCAAGGGCGAAGTCGACCATCATGATGGCGTTTTTCTTCACAATGCCAATTAATAGCATGATCCCGATTAAGGCGATTAGGCTGAATGGGGCATTGAACAGCTCCAGCGCCAGCAGCGCGCCGACCCCCGCCGACGGCAGCGTCGAGAGAATGGTCAGCGGATGCACGTAGCTTTCGTACAGGATCCCCAGCACGATATATACCGTGGCGATGGCGGCGATGATCAGGATAATCTGCGAGTTCATCGTCTCCTGGAACACCTGCGCGGTCCCGGCGAACGAGCCGCGCACCGTGCTCGGCACGCCAAGCTGGGTCATGGCGCGGTTAATCGCATCGCTGGCTTCCGACAGCGATTTACCAGTTGGCAGGTTGAAGGAGACGGTTGACGCCGCCGACAGCCCCTGGTGGTTCACCGACAGCGGCGCGTTGGAGGGCTGCCATTTGGCGAAGTAGGAGAGCGGAATGGCTTTGCCGTCGCTGTTAATCACGAACATTTTATCCAGCGCGCTGACGTCCTGGGTGTAGACCGGGTCGACCTGCATCACCACCTTGTACTGGTTAAGCGGCTGATAGATGGTGGAAATCTGTCGCTGACCGAAGGCGTTGTTGAGCAGGCTGTTGGCCGCCTCGACGTTAATGCCCAGCCGCGACATGGTTTCACGATCGTAGACCAGCGCCATTTCCGCGCCGTTGTCCTGCTGATCCGAGTTGACGTCCGCCAGTTCCGGCAGCGCCGCCAGCGCTTTGCGGATTTTCGGCTCCCACTCGCGCAGGGCGCTGAGGTCGTCCGACAGCAGCGTGTACTGGTAGCTGGCGTTCGACTGACGCCCGCCGACGCGGATATCCTGTACCGCCATTAAGAACAGATTGGCCCCCGGCTCTTTGGCCAGCTTGCTGCGCAGGCGGTCAATAATCTGCTGCGCCGACGCCTGGCGCACGTCGCGTGATTTGAGGGTGATAAACATCATCCCGCTGTTGACTCGCGAACCGCCGGTAAAGCCGGTGACGTTATCCACCGCCGGGTCTTCACGAATGATCTTCATAAAGTCCTGTAGCTTGCCGCGCATCGCCTGGAAGGAGATGCTCTGGTCGGCCTGGATGCCGCCCATCAGTACGCCGGTGTCCTGCTCCGGGAAGAAGGTTTTCGGAATTGAAATGTACAGCCAGATATTCAGCGCGATGGTGGCGAGGAACACTACCCCGACCAGCTTCGCGTGATTCAGCACCCAGCGCAGCGATTTGCCGTAGCCCTGCTGCATGGCGACCAGCAGACGCCCTAAACCTTTATTACGGGTTGGCGAATGCGGGCGGCTGGATTTCAGCATCCAGCCGCACATCATTGGCGTGAGGGTCAGCGAGACGGCGAGCGAAATGCCAATCGCCACCGACAGCGTTACCGCAAATTCGCGCAGCAGCCTGCCGGGCAGGCCGCCCATCAGCAGCAGCGGCAGGAACACCGCCACTAGCGACACGCTCATCGACAGCACGGTGAAACCCACCTCGCGGCTGCCTTGCAGCGCCGCCTGTAGCGGCTTCATCCCCGCCTCCAGATGGCGCGAGATATTCTCCAGCACCACGATGGCGTCATCGACCACAAAGCCGGTGGCGATGGTCAGCGCCATCAGCGACAGGTTGTTGAGGCTAAAGCCGCACAGGTACATGGCGGCGAAGGTGCCGATTAACGATACCGGCACCGCTACCGCCGGAATCAGCGTCGCGCGGCCGGAGCGCAGGAACAGGAACACCACCAGAATCACCAGCGCCACCGAGATCACCAGCGTTTGTTCGACCTCTTCCAGCGAGGCGCGGATGGTGGGCGAACGGTCCTGGGCGATTTGCAGGTCGATGGCCGCCGGAATGGTTTGCTGAAGCTCCGGCAGTTCGGCGCGGATGCGGTCAACCGTATCGATAATATTGGCTTCCGGCAGCTTGCGGATCATCAGCAGGATGGCCGGTTTAGCGTTGGTCATCCCGGCGTTACGCACGTCCTGCACCGAGTCACTCACCGTCGCCACGTCGCTCAGGCGCACCGCCGCGCCGTTGTTGTAGTGCACAATCAGCGGTTGATATTCGGCGGCCTTTTTCAGCTCGTCGTTGGTCTGCACCTGCCAGCGCTGGGCGCTATCTTCGATGGCCCCCTGCGGCTTGCGCACGTTGGCGTTGCTGATGGCGGTGCGTACCGCATCCAGCGATACGCCCTGGTTAAACAGCGCCTGCGGATTGAGGTCAACGCGCACGGCGGGCAGGGAGCTGCCGCCCACGTCAACGTCGCCCACGCCGTCAATCTGCGCGATGCTCTGCGCCAGCTGAGTGGAGGCGAAATCGTACAGCTCACCCTGCGAGTAGGTGTCCGAGGTCAGCGTCAGGATCATAATCGGCGCATCGGACGGGTTGGCTTTACGGTAGGTCGGGCGGCTGGGCATGCCGCTCGGCAGCAGGTTTTGCGCGGCGTTTATCGCCGCCTGCACGTCGCGCGCCGCGCCGTTGATATCGCGGTCGAAGTTGAATTCCAGAATGATACGCGTACTGCCCAGCGAGCTGCTGGAGGTCATCTCATTGACGCCGGCAATGCGCCCCAGCGAGCGCTCCAGCGGGGTCGCCACCGACGAGGCCATGGTCTCCGGCGAGGC
Organism: Kluyvera sp.; assembly: GCF_047971185.1. Taxonomy (GTDB): domain Bacteria; phylum Pseudomonadota; class Gammaproteobacteria; order Enterobacterales; family Enterobacteriaceae; genus Kluyvera. The sequence goes on along the minus strand of NZ_JBKDZH010000092.1, from coordinate 51,794 downwards.
GCCAGGCAGCGAGGCGCTGATCATAATTACCGGGAAATCTACCTGCGGCAGCGGCGCCACCGGCAGCAGCCGAAAACCGAGCACCCCGCACAGGGTAATGGCGATCGAAATCAGGATCGTCGCCACCGGGCGATAGATAAAGAGCGCAAAAAATTTCACTTACGCTTCCTCTTCACGGCGCGGGAACCGGCTTCTCAGGTACAGCGACAGACGGTCAAACAGCAGATAAATCACCGGCGTGGTGAACAGCGTCAGTACCTGGCTGACCAGCAGGCCACCCACCATGCCGATCCCCAGCGGGCGACGCAGTTCCGCGCCGACCCCGGTACTCAGCATCAGCGGCAGCGCGCCGAGCAGCGCCGCGAGCGTGGTCATCAGAATCGGGCGGAAACGCAGCAGGCAGGCCTGATAAATCGCTTCCCGCGGCGGCATGCCCTGCTCGCGCTCGGCGGCCAGCGCAAAGTCGATCATCATGATCGCGTTTTTCTTCACGATGCCGATCAGCAGGATAATGCCGATGATGGCGATCACGTCCAGCTCGTTACCGGCCAGCATCAGCGCCAGCAGCGCGCCGACGCCCGCCGTTGGCAGGGTAGACAGAATGGTGATCGGGTGGATAAAGCTTTCGTACAGCACGCCGAGCACGATGTACATCGCCACCACCGCCGCGACCACCAGCCAGATGGTGCTGCTGAGCGCCGACTGGAAGGCGAGGGTGCTGCCCTGGAACTCGGTGCGGATATCCGTCGGGAAGTTCAGCGTCTTCTCGCTATCCAGAATCGCCTGCACCGCGTCGCCCAGCGAGTAGTTATCCGGCACGTTGAACGAAATGGTGGTCACCGGGAACTGATCGAGGTGGTTAATCGACAGCGGCGCAAAGCGCTGCTCGACTTTGGCAATGGCGGTGAGCGGCACGATGCCGCCGTCGCTGCTGGTCAGGCGCACGTTATCCAGCGCCGCTAGCCCCGGCGTGGCGCGGGTATCATGCTCCAGCACCACGCGATACTGGTTGGCCTGGGTGTAGATGGTGGAAATCAGGCGCTGGCCGAAGGCGTTATACAGCGCGTTATCGACATCGGCCATCGAAATACCGAGGCGGCTGGCGCTATCGCGATCGACGTTAACGTAAGCCACCAGCCCTTTATCCTGCCAGTCGCTGCTGACGTCGGAAAGCTGCGGCAGCGCCTGGAGCTGGGTCATCAACTGCGGCACCCATTCGCTCAACGCGTCCAGCGAGTTGGCCTGCAGCGTAAACTGGTACTGGGTACGGCTGACGGTGGTATCGATGGTTAAGTCCTGCGTCGGCTGTAGATACAGTTCGATGCCGGGAATGCGGTCAACCGCCTGCTGCAGGCGGCTAATCACCGTCTGCACGCGATCGTCGCGTTCGTCGAGCGGCTTCAGGTTAATTTGTAAACGGGCGCTGTTGAGCGCCGGGTTGGTACCGTCGACGCCGACAAACGAGGTCAGGCTCTCTACCGCTGGGTCTTTCAGGATGGCGTCGGCCACCGTCTGCTGGCGCTGCGCCATGCTGGCGAACGACACCGACTGTGGCGCCTGAAGCGTGCCCTGAATAATGCCGTTGTCCTGAATCGGGAAGAAGCCTTTCGGAATGGCGATCCACAGGATCACCGACAGCGCCAGGGTGCCGAGCGCCACGCCCAGCGTCAGCCACGGATGGTTCAGCACGCGGGCCAGCATATGGCCATACCCGGCAATCACCCGGTCAAAGAAACGCTCGCTGGCGCGGGAGAAACGGTTCTGCTTACGCAGCGATTCGTGGCTGAGCATGCGGGCGCACATCATCGGCGTCAGGGTTAACGACACCACTGCTGAAATCAGTATCGCCACCGCGAGCGTCACGGCGAACTCGCGGAACAGACGGCCCACGATATCGCCCATAAACAGCAACGGGATCAGCACCGCGATCAGCGAGAAGGTCAGCGAGATGATGGTAAAGCCAATCTCGCCCGCGCCTTTCAGCGCCGCGGCCATCGGCTTTTCGCCTTTTTCGATATAGCGCGAAATGTTTTCGATCACCACGATGGCGTCATCGACCACGAAGCCGGTGGCGATGGTCAGCGCCATCAGCGTCAGGTTATTGATGGAAAAATCGAGGAACACCATCACCGCGAAGGTACCCACCAGCGACAGCGGCACGGCGACGCCGGGGATAATGGTTGCCGGGACGTTGCGCAGGAACAGGTAGATGATCATCACCACCAGCGCAATCGCCAGCATCAGCTCGAACTGGGTATCGGACACCGAGGCGCGAATGTTGGTAGTACGGTCGGAAAGCACCTCCACTTTGACCGACTTTGGCAGGCTTTCGGTCAGCTGCGGCAGCATCTGGCGGATGCTGTCGGCGGTCGAGATGATGTTCGCGCCAGGCTGGCGCTGGACGTTCATCACGATGGCCTGTTTTTTATTGGCCCACGCGCCAAGCCAGGCGTTTTCCGCACCTTGCTCGATGGTCGCGACGTCGCCCAAACGAATGGCCGCGCCGTTTTTATAGGCGATAATCAGCTGGCGGTACTCCTGCGCCGACTGCATCTGGTCGTTGGCGGAGAGCGTTACCGCCCGCGCCGGGCCGTCAAGGCTACCCTTCGCCGAGTTAACGTTAGCGCTGGTAATGGCGGTGCGAATATCTTCGCTGGTCAGCCCCAGCGCGGCAATGGCCTGGGCGTTGAGCTTCACGCGCACCGCCGGGCGCTGACCGCCCGCCAGGGTCACCAGACCGACGCCGGAGACCTGGGAAATTTTCTGCGCCACGCGGGTTTCGACCATATCTTCTACTTCGGTCATCGGCGTGGCGGACGAGGTGACGGCAAGGGTCATGATCGGCGGATCCGCCGGGTTGACCTTGCTGTAGACCGGCGGGTTAGGCAGATCGTTAGGCAGCAGGTTAGTGGCGGCGTTGATGGCGGCCTGGACTTCCTGCTCGGCGACGTCCAGCGGCAGCGTGAGCTGGAACTGGAGGGTGACCACCGACGCGCCGCCGGAGCTTTGCGACGACATTTGCTTGAGGCCGGACATCTGGCCGAACTGGCGTTCGAGCGGCGCGGTAATCGCCGAGGTAACCACGTCAGGGCTGGCACCCGGATAGAGCGTGACCACCTGAATGGTCGGGTAATCCACCTCCGGCAGCGCGGAGACGGGCAGAAAACGGTAGCCGATGATCCCGGCCAGCAAAATCGCCACCATCAGCAGCGTGGTGGCGACAGGGCGCATAATAAACAGGCGGGACGGGCCGCCTGTGTTGCTCGGCGGTAAAACTTGCATCAGCCGCGCGCTCCTTTATGGCCGGCCTGTCCCTCTGCGGCGGCCGGTTTATCCGTCGTCGCATCGGTCGCGTCGTGGGCGGTCACCACCTCCACTTTTGCCCCTTCGGTCAGGCGGTCGATACCGTCGGTGACCACGCGGTCGCCCGCGGAAAGCCCGGCGTCAATCACCACTCGCTGGCTGTCCTGAATCCCCGGCACCACGGTGTGCTTGCTGACCTTGTTCTCGCTGTTCAGCACCCACACGAAGTGGCCGTCGTTGCCCATTTGCAGCGCTGCGGTTGGAATAACAACGGCGTTCTGCTGGGTATCGACCAGCATCCGTGCGTTGACGAACTGGTTCGGGAACAGCGCGTCGTCCTGGTTATTAAAGCGCGCCTTCAGCTTGATGGTGCCGGTGGTGGCGTCGATCTGGTTATCGAGGCTCAGCAACGTGCCGTCGCTCAGCTTCTGTTTGTTGGTGCGATCCCACGCTTCAACCGCCAGCGTTTTACCGGCTTTCTGCGCGGCAACTACGGTGGCGATGTCGTTTTCCGGCAGGGTGAACACCAGGTCGATTGGGTGAGTCTGGGTCAGCACCACAATACCGGTGGTATCGCCGCTGGAAATCTGGTTGCCGATATCCACCTGTTTTAAGCCCACGCGGCCGTCAATCGGCGCGGTGATGCGGCTCCAGTCGAGCTGCAGCTGGGCGCTGGCGACGGCGGCCTGGTCGGCCTTGATGGTACCTTCGGTTTCGCTCACCAGCGACTGCTGGGTATCCAGCTCCTGGCGAGAGACAAGATTGGTTTTGACCAGCTGCTGATAGCGGGCTAAATCACGACGCGCGTTGGCGAGCGTGGCTTTATCCTTAGCCAGCTGCCCCTGCGCCTGCGCCAGCGCCACTTTAAACTGGCTGGGATCAATTTCCGCCAGCAGATCGCCGGCTTTGACCTGCTGGCCTTCCTGGAAGTGAATGGCCATCAGCTGGCCGTCGACGCGGCTACGCACCGTGACGGTATTGGCGGCGGTAATGGTGCCCAGCCCGCTGAGGTAGCGCGGCACCGCTTCGCTGGTGGCGGTAGCGGCCTGCACCGGTGCCAGCGCGCCGCCGAAGCGCCCGCCGTGGCGACCACCGCCGGCCCCCGGCGCGCCCGCCGGTTTAGCCGCAGTGGAACCCGAGGTGTCAGAATTGCTGCTAAAGTGCCAGATGCCGATCGCCCCTGCGACCACTACCAGCACGGCCAGCGCTACCCGCCAGCGAAACTTATGACTGCCTTTCATCGTTATACGTGTCTCGTCCTGAATCATTTCACGAAATGATACTAGTTTAGTAACGGAACGCTCAGGAAAAATGGAGGAAATATGAAACACGGAAGGAATCGTCCGAATCGCGTCAGCTTTACGCGCCGCCTCGCAATCCGTGGTGATGAAAAACCGCGCAGCAGCCGCATGTGCTACCGTCGGCGGCGTTTAGCAGGGCGCTAAAACAGGAAAGCCCCTCCTGACGAAGGGGCCTTTTATAAGGAAAGGGTTATGATGAAGTACCTCATCATACTGGTGATACTCTTAGCGATCAGCTTACCGGCTTACTAAGACACCAGGGGGAGGAGCAATCCTCCCTTACCCTCATTCCTTTACCATAGGTCGAAAAAACAGCAAAGTCAACGGCGAACCATCAGGCGAATACCACCTGCGCCCAGCGGGCCAGACCGGCGGTTACCGAGCCAAAATCGTCGCCGCCGGCAATCGGAATGCCGGGGAGCTGTTCGGCCAGCGCTTTCTTAATCAGCGGCGAGCGGGCGCTGCCGCCGGTTAAGTAGATGACGTCCGGCTTCTCACTGCTGTTTTCCAGCGCCAGCTGTACCTGCTCAAGAATGCGGGTCAGCGGCTGGTTCAGCGCCGCTTCCAGTCCGTCCTGGCTGATGGCGGTGGCCAGGCTATCGCTGATAAACGGCAGCGTGGTATCGATTTGTGCGCTTTCGGACAACGCAATTTTGCTCTCTTCCGCGCTACGTACCAGACGGTAGCTCAAGCGCTGCTGCCAGACCTTGTAGAGCAGGGCGACTTTTTCCGCATCGCGGGCGTCGCGCGCCAGGTCGCGCAGCAGGCGGCCGTTGGCCGAGCTGTAGAAGTCGGTTTGCGCCGGTACGTCGTTGATCGCCACCGCGTTCCACCATGGCAGAATCGGCAGGGCGATGCCTTTTTCCGTTTCGCCGCCCATGCCAAGCAGCGGCATCAGGCTCTTAAACGCCAGCGCGATGTCCAGATCGTTACCGCCTACGCGGCAGCCGCTGTGGCCGAGCAGGCTCTGCTCACGGTCGTGACGGGTCCGCCACTGCGGCCCCATCAGCAGCACCGAGCAGTCGGTGGTGCCGCCGCCGATGTCGACCACCAGCACGCGTTTTTCTTCGCTGAGGCTGGCTTCGAAATCCAGACCTGCCGCGACCGGTTCATACTGGAAAACCACGTCCTGAAAACCGGCGCGTTTGGCGGCGCGTTCAAGAATGCCTACCGCCTGCGCGTTGGCGTCGTCGCCGCCAAGGCCCTGGAAGTTAATCGGGCGGCCAATCACCGCTTGTTCAATGGTGTCCTGAAGCTGCGTCTGCGCCTGCTGGCGAATATGCAGCATCATCGAGCAGACCAGATCTTCGAATACGGCAACCTGCTGCGGCTTCAACCCGCTGGCACCCAGGAACGATTTGGGGGACTTAACGAAATACACCTCTTCCGGGTCGTCAATGTACTGCTTGAGCGACGCTAGGCCAAACTGCACGCTGTTGCCCAGCACGTCGATATCTTCGTCGCGGTTATAGTTCATCGCCCGGCGCAGCAGCGCCTGCGTTTCATCGCCGGTCGCCGGTACCTGATGATGGCGGTACAGCCACTCGCTGACCGCTTCGCGGGTAGGGGCCGACAGCATCGACGGCAGCAGGGTGCTGCCATTCTCCATCATCAGCATGCGCGGTGCGCCATCCTGCATCACGGCGACCGAGCAGTTCGCCGTCCCGTAGTCAAAACCAATAAACACGTCAATCATCCCCATGCCAGTGAAGAAAAGGGGGCGACTTTAGCGGAATGTGGAGATGGCGGCAACTGGAATATGAAAGCAAGGTTTTTGCCGCGATTAACCGCTATGCTGTAACACGCTACCGGTTGTCTACGATAAGGATAAAGGATGTTTGAGCTGCCCTGGCTGCCGCCGTACGACTGGCGCTGGATGTTCGGTTTTCTACAGGCGCGTGCCGTTGCTGGCATCGAGTATTTTCATGATGAAAGCTACACCCGCAGCTGGGGCCTCGGTCCGCATCATGGGCTGATCACCATGACGCCGGATCCCGCCCGCCAGGTGCTGCGGGTGACGCTTTCCGCCGGGCTGCTGCCGGTGGCGGATGAGGCGCTGGCGAGGGTCACGAAGCTGCTGGACCTGCGCTGCGACCCGCTACACATTCAGCGCTCGCTGGGCGAGCTGGCGGCGGCAAAGCCGGGGCTACGGCTGCCCGGCGCGCTGGATGCGTTTGAACAGGGCGTGCGGGCGATTCTCGGCCAGTTGGTGAGCGTGGCGATGGCCGCGAAGCTGACCGGAAAAGTGGTGGCGCTGTACGGCGAACCGCTGGCGCAGGATACCGGTTTTACGCTTTTTCCCACCGCCGAACGGCTGGCGGCAGGCGACCCGGTCGCGCTTAAGGCGTTGGGCATGCCGCTGAAGCGAGCCGAGGCGTTAATTCATTTTGCCCAGGCGACGGTGAGCGGCGAACTGCCGCAAACCCTCCCGGACGACGTGGATTTGGCGCTGAAGGCGTTGCAGCAGTATCCCGGCATCGGGCGCTGGACGGCGAACTACTTTGCGCTGCGCGCCTGGCAGGCAAAAGATATCTTTCTGCCGGATGACTATCTGATCAAGCAGCGTTTCCCGGGCATGACGCCCGCGCAGATCCGCCGTTATGCCGAACGCTGGCAGCCCTGGCGGTCCTATGCGTTATTGCATATCTGGCATACCGACGACTGGTCGCCGAAGTGATGCACCTGAGCGTAAACCGTGACGACACCGCGGCCGTGATTTTTGGAGGCATAGCAGGCGGAGTCGGCCTGCACCAGCACTTCCGCCAGCTGCGCGTTGTGTTCGTGAATCATCGTCAGCCCTGCGCTAGCGCCGATGCGGTGTCGTCGACCAGCCCAGATAAACTCATAATGCTTAATGGCATCAACGACGCGTTCGGTCGCATTCAGCGCCTGTTCGGTGGTGCAGTGGCGCAGAATAAAGCCAAACTCATCGCCGCCGAGCCGTGCCAGAATATCGCTGGGCCGCAGCTGCGAGCGCATCAGCGTGGCAATCTCATGCAGCAGGGCATCGCCTGCGGCGTGCCCGGCGCTGTCGTTAACCGCTTTAAAGAAGTCGAGGTCGAGCATCACCAGCGCGTGTGACTGGTGGCCGCCCGGCAGCGTCTTCAGCAGCTCTTTCAGCTGGCTTTCAAAACTGGTGCGATTCGGTAGCCCGGTGAGCGCGTCGTGGCTGGCGTTATAGCTCAACTGACGCAACAGTCTGCGGGATTCCGTCACATCCTGGATCACCAGTACAAAACCGATATGTTTGCCTTCCTGGGGGCTGAGCGGCGTCATGCTGTGGTGAATATCAAAGTTCACGCCATAGCGGCTGTGCAGCACTTTATTCAGTTCGATATCGCTATCCAGATTTTCATCGCTGTACAGGTTTTCCAGCCGCGGGCCGTTATCACCGAAAGTAATGTGCAGAATATCGCTTAGCGGTTGACCCTGCGCGTCCGCCTGCAGCCAGCCGCTAAGCCGTTCGGCCACCGGGTTCATAAAGATAATTCGCTGCTGGCTGTCGGTGCTGATCACCGCTTCCCGAATCGAGTCGAGGGTGATATGCAGGCGCTCTTTTTCCTGGAACAGCGCTTCGTTAGCGTGGGTTATTTCAGCCATTAGCTGCTTATTAGCCTCACGGCTCTTTTTCAGATCGTTAATATCTTCAATTTGCTTAATAAAATAGAGCGGCGAGCCGTCGTTGTGGCGCACCAGCGAGACCGCCAGCAGCGCCCATACCGCTTCGCCGCTGCGGGTACGGTAACGCAGCTCGAGCGAATAGCTTTCGATCTCGCCGCGGACCAGACGGTCGAGCTGGGCGAGATCCTCAGGCAAATCCTCATGCCAGGTGACCTGCTGGAAGGTCATCTGGTGCAGTTCCTGTTGGCTATAGCCAAGGAACTGGCTGAGCGCTTTATTAACCTGTAACCACTGGCCGTAAGTGTCGACGACCGCCATGCCAATGGCGGAATATTCCATCGCGTTACGAAAACGGGTTTCGCTTTCGGCGATATGGCGACGTTCGCTGTGCACGGCATACATCGCCACGCTCATCACGCCGACGGGGAGCAGAACCATCAGGAACGGCAGCCCCGGTAAATTGTTTAGCCGATAGTTGCTGAGCGTGGTCTCAATCATTCCCTGCACCAGAGGGTGCTGCGCCGAGAAGGTCAGCACCGTCATAATGGTCAACAGTGAAATAAGGAAAGACTCAATTCTGGGCAGGCGTACCGCGCTCCAGATCAACAGCACCATGATGCAGGTAAAGGGCCACGGGATATAGAGCATCGACACCACGCTCAGTACCAGCGTCACGAGCCCGGTCAGCAGCGTGGAGACCAGCCATTTTCGATGATAAGCCCGACGGAACAGGGGGGCGGGAAGGAGAAGCCCCAGCGGCACCATCGCCAGCGCGCCGGAGGCTTCCGCTAGCGTCCAGACCAGCAGCGTTTGCCATGCGCTCTCGCCAGGCTCGCCGATACCAATGATAACGCCACCCACCAGCGGCGGCAGCAGCGCGCAGGCGATGGCCATGCGGGTCCAGTCGTGCAGGTTTTTCAACGGATTGGCGAACGCCAGCCAGCGGCGCAGCAGCCCGGCGCCGATCAGCGCCTCGACCAGATTGAGCACCGGGTAACACAGCGCCAGTGAAGCGGGGCTATAAACGGCGGTTGCGGTGATAATTCCGACCAGGCAGGCGATAGCAATGCCCGGCCACATCGCGCCGTGAAAGCGATAAAACGCCGCGGTCATCATGGCGGTGGGAAACCAGACCGGCGCGAGTTTGTTGGTCGCATGGGTCAGCGATAGCGAGAACAGGGTAAACAGAAACGTCAGCAGGCCGAGGCACACCAGGATCTGTAGCGAAGAGCGTCGCGAGGAGGGGACGAGCGGGATATGGCGATTTTCTTTATTCATTACCACTGTTTTCCGGTGACAGCATTTCACCGGCCAGGCTGAGATAAGCGACTATTATGCAACAACATTGTCCCTCGGTATTGGATCTGTGCCACTCATTGACAATAATCATCAATTCGTAATACGTATCATCGTTGACGCATCCTTCGCTGCCCGCAGGCCGCGGGGTTTGGTGTTTGTGGCGGCGTATTGATGCTTTCGACTGGTATCGCTGACATGAAATCCCTATAATTGCCGCGTTTGGCGCTGATACACGTGACGATTCAGAACGTTTCCTCTTGAATACTATTGTCTATTACGTGCCGTCCTTCCTATCATCCAGGTTAATCGGGTCGCAAAATTTATGACTGATAAGTCTCATCAGTGCGTCATTGTAGGCATCGCCGGCGCATCGGCTTCAGGTAAAAGTCTTATTGCTAGTACGCTGTATCGCGAGCTGCGCGAGCAGGTAGGCGATGAGCACATCGGTGTTATTCCTGAAGATAGCTATTACAAAGACCAAAGTCATCTGTCCATGGAAGATCGGGTTAAAACCAACTACGACCACCCGAACGCTATGGACCACAGCCTGCTGTTCCAGCATCTGCAAATGCTGAAAGGCGGCACTCCTATTGAACTCCCCGTTTATAGCTACGTCGAACACACCCGCATGCAGGAAACGATTCGCATAGAACCGAAGAAAGTGATTATCCTTGAAGGGATCCTGCTGCTGACCGATGCGCGCCTGCGCGAAGCGATGAACTTCTCCATTTTCGTTGATACTCCGCTGGATATCTGCCTGATGCGACGTATCAAGCGTGACGTGAACGAACGCGGCCGTTCGATGGATTCGGTGATGGCGCAGTACCAGAAAACGGTACGCCCGATGTTCCTGCAATTCATTGAACCGTCCAAGCAGTACGCCGACATCATCGTGCCGCGCGGCGGCAAAAACCGTATCGCCATCGATATTCTGAAAGCGAAAATTAGCCAGTTTTTTGAATAACTCACGCGAATTGTGTAACGTGCAATAAACGCCCTTAACCGTGACGGGAGAGGGTAGTCGTACAAAAGGAGAGTGATATGCGTCTGTGTGACCGTGATATAGAAGCCTGGTTGGACGAAGGCCGACTGTCGATTAACCCGCGTCCGCCGATTGAGCGTATCAATGGTGCCACCGTTGACGTGCGTTTAGGCAATAAATTTCGCACCTTCAGCGGCCATACCGCCGCCTATATTGATTTAAGCGGGCCGAAGGCCGAAGTCAGCGCGGCGCTGGATCGCGTGATGAGCGAAGAGATCGTGCTCGCGGAAGGCGACGCCTTCTATTTGCATCCGGGCGAGCTGGCGCTGGCGGTGACGCTGGAGTCGGTGACCCTGCCGGCGGATCTGGTGGGCTGGCTGGACGGACGTTCTTCACTGGCGCGCCTGGGGCTGATGGTGCACGTCACCGCGCACCGTATCGATCCGGGCTGGTCGGGCTGCATCGTGCTGGAATTCTACAACTCCGGCAAGCTGCCGCTGGCGCTGCGTCCGGGAATGCTGATCGGCGCGCTGAGCTTCGAACCGCTGTCCGGCCCGGCGGCACGCCCGTATAACCGTCGTGAAGATGCCAAATATCGCGACCAGCAGGGCGCGGTCGCCAGCCGTATCGATAAAGACTGACCCATCGCAAAGCGGATGAGGGTGCCATGAGACGAATATTGACGACGCTGATGATTCTGCTGGTGGTGCTGATCGCCGGGCTGTCATCGTTGGTGCTGCTGGTCAATCCCAATGATTTCCGTAGCTATATGGTCAAGCAGGTGGCCGAGCGTAGCGGCTATCAGCTGCAGCTGGATGGCTCCCTGCGCTGGCACGTCTGGCCGCGGCTGAGCATCCTGTCCGGGCGCATGTCCTTAACCGCGCCCGGCGCCAGCGCGCCGCTGGTGCGCGCCGATAATATGCGTCTCGACGTGGCGCTGCTGCCGCTGTTGTCGCATCAGCTGCAGGTGAAGCAGGTGATGCTGAAAGGCGCGGTGGTACAGTTGACGCCGCAAACCAAAGCGATACGCGACCAGCGTGCGCCGGTCGCGCCGCAAGGCACCTCCTTACCGCACGAACCGGGCGATAGCGGCTGGTCATTCGATATTGCCGGGCTGCAGGTCATCGATAGCGTGCTGGTGTTCCAGCATGAAAACGATGAGCAGATGACGGTTCGCGATATCCACCTGCAGATGGAGCAGGACGATCATCATCAGGCAACCGTCGATTTCTCGGGCCGCATGAATCGCGATCAGCGCGATTTATCCCTGCGTTTCTCCGCCGTCGTGCAGGCGGGTAACTACCCGCAGCGCCTTGATGCGCAGCTGTCGCAAATCAGCTGGCAGCTTCAGGGGGCCGATCTGCCCGCACAGGGTATCAGCGGTAGCGGCAGCGTAAACGCCAGCTGGCAGGAAGAGGCGAAGAAGCTCAGCTTTAGCGCGCTCAACCTGACCGCCAACGACAGCTCGCTGGCCGGTGACGGCAGCGTCGTGCTGGGCGATAGGCCAGTGTGGGCGCTGAACCTCCAGTCCGACAAGCTTAACCTCGACAGCCTGCTGGTGCGTTCCGACATGCTAATCGGCGGCGAGGCGCAGAAAGCGCAGTCGGCGCCGAGCAAACCGCGCCCGGTAATCGCCAACGGCGTGAGCGTACCGCCGTATAACAGCCTGCTGGGCTTCGACGGCGCGCTGGCAATGACGGCTAAACAGATCCTCTGGCGCGGGCTGCCGTTTACCAATGTCACCGTCGAGGCCAATAACCAACGCGGGCTGCTGCGTATTTCGCAACTGGACGGTACCCTGGCGAACGGGCAGCTATCGCTACCGGGCACCCTCGACGTGCGCGGAAGTACGCCTCGCGCGGCTTTCCAGCCGAAGCTGGACGACATCGAGATTGGCAGCCTGCTGAAGGCCTTCAACTACCCAATCGACATGATGGGCAAGCTATCGCTGGCCGGTGATTTCTCCGGTTCGATTATCGATGCTAATCACTTCCGCCGTGACTGGCAGGGCCAGGCCAATCTTGAACTGAAAGAGACCCGTACCGAAGGGCTTAACTTCCAGCAGCTGGTTCAGCAGGCGGTCGAGCGTAGCGCCGACGTGCAGGCGCAGGAAAATTATGACAGCGCCACGCGGCTGGACGAGCTGACGACCGACGTTACCCTCAACAACGGCATTCTGACCCTCAATAATATGAACGGTAAATCTTCGCTGATGCAGCTGACCGGCAACGGCACGCTTAATCTGATGAAAGAGGAAGGGGATTTACAGTTCGGTATTCAGGTGACCGACGGCTGGCAGGGCCAGGGTAAGCTGGTGGAAATTCTGAAGACCACGGCGATCCCGCTGCGCGTTTACGGCAAATGGGAAGCGCTGAACTACAGCCTGCAGGTCGATCAGATTCTGCGCCGTCAGCTGCAGAATGAAGCGAAGCGTCGGTTAAATGACTGGGCGGAGCGGAATAAGAACACCCAGTCCGGAAAAGACGTTAAGCAGTTGCTGAATAAGCAATAGCGGTTGAAATACCCCGGCGGCTTTGCGCCGCCGGGAACGTACTACACTTCGTAATCCCACTCATCTTCCTGCGGCGGCGGGATAATCTGCACCTTCTGCACCCGGTGGCTCTCAACCTGTAAGGTTTTCAGCGTCCACGGGCCAACCTGTACCTCTTCACCGGCTTTAGGAATGCGCTGCAGATGTTCCATCAGCAGCCCGGCAATGGTGTGATACTCGCGTTTCTCATCCAGCGGCAGCGGAATATACTGCACCAGATCCTCCAGCGGCATGTGGCCGTTGGCCGTCCAGCTGCCGTCGGCATTTTTCTGAATGTCGTGACGGGCGTCGATCTCTTCTGCTTCGTTCGGCAGGTTGCCGGCGATGGTCTCGGTGACGTCGCTTAATGTCACAATCCCCTCCACGGAACCAAACTCATCCACCACGAAGGCAAAGTGGGTTCGCGCATTGCGGAACTGTTCCAGCGCCGACAGCAGCGGCAGCGCCTCCGGGAAGACCAAGGGCTGGCGGATCAGCACGCGCAGATCCAGCGGTTCACCGCGCAGCGACTGCTGCAACAGGTCAATGACGTGCACTACGCCGAGCAGATCTTCTTCGTCATCGCCGCCGGTCACCACCAGGCGGGTATGCTGGTTTTTCTCCAGTAGCGCGCGAATTTCGCTTTCCGGCGCGCTGAGGTCGATGTGCTCAATATCGTGACGCGAGGTCATAATGCTGCTGACCGTACGCTGGTTAAGGTTGAGCACGCGTTCAATCATCCGCCGCTCCTGCGGGTCGAAGATTTGCTGATCGTCCTGGTCGACCAGCAGCGAGGCGGTACCGACGTCCAGCTCCGCGTCCTCTTTTTTGCCGCTCAGCAGGCGCATAACCGCTTCCGTCGTGCGGCTACGCAGCGACTGGTTGGCGCTAAGGAAGCGACGACGGTTGAATATGGCCAGCTGGTTTAAGAACTCGATCATCACCGAGAAGCCGATGGCCGCGTACAGATAGCCTTTTGGAATGACAAGACCGAAACCTTCCGCCACCAGGCTAAAGCCAATCATCAGCAGGAAGCTCAGGCACAGGATCACGATGGTCGGGTGGCTGTTAACAAAGCGGGTGAGCGATTTACTGGCCAGCAGCATCAGGCTGATGGCAATAATGACCGCCGCCATCATCACCGCCAGATGATCTACCATGCCGACGGCGGTGATCACCGAGTCGAGCGAGAAGACTGCATCCAGCACCACAATCTGCGCCACCACGCCCCAGAAGCGCGCGCCGCGCCGCTGGGTAGGGTTATCGCTATCTTTCCCCTCCAGCCGCTCGTTGAGCTCTACCGTGGCTTTAAACAGCAGGAAGAAGCCGCCGACCAGCATAATGAGGTCGCGGGCGCTGAAGGTGAAGTCGCTAATGCTGAACAGCGGTTTGGTGAGCGTGACCAGCCACGAAATGGAGGCCAGCAGCAGCAGGCGCATCAGCATCGCCAGAATCAGTCCGGTGACGCGCGCGCGGTCGCGCTGGGCTGGCGGCAGTTTTTCCGCGAGGATGGCGATAAACACCAGGTTATCAATTCCGAGAACCAGCTCGATGACGACCAGCGTCACGAGTCCCGCCCAAATAGAGGGATCGGCAATCCATTCCATACGTTGGTTAAAACCTTATGTTACAAGACAAATTGATCATGGATAAAGCCGCGACAAAATGCAACGTTTGCCGGTGATTTATCATGACAAATATTATGGATATAGCGAGAATAATGACAGGCGGTATTCTGAAATAAAAATTGTGAGAAACTATTTACGCTATCTGTCAATATAAAGAAATTCCTAAAACCACCGGCATAATTAATCTTAATATTATTCTTAAAAATATTTTTTAGGCGGCAGTTACCTTGCCTGCTATTCGCTTAACTGCAACAATTCTCCCGGTACTGAATGGAATTGCCATTTACGTGCGTCATAAAATAGACAGGCAGGGGATATCGTCTCTGCAATTATATATCCAGGAATATTCTCCATTCATTTGATGAGTGGCTGATTTCCCTATAACAACATGATTTTTAGGTGAATTGGTAGCTGGAAGCCAAGGGCGGTAGCGTGCCTGAAGGCGTGACGCAAAGCCTGAATTATTCTGTCAATAGCCTGCGGATGAATCCCAACTTTTTTAGGATATATGCCAGTTATATTCATCAGCAAATAAATGCATGGTGAGTTTAGCGGTAATCAAATCGTACGGATTAATTTAATTCGCACAGGATAATTTTCTGCCAAAGTGATAAATAATCAATGATGAAATCCAAACTAAAATTGATGCCATTATTGGTGTCGGTAAGCTTGATGAGTGGTTGCACCATACTTCCAGGCAGCAATATGTCTACCTACGGAAAAGATGTGATTAAGCAGCAGGATGCTGATTATGACATTGGTCGGATGGTGAATGTTTATCCGCTGACCCCGCGACTGATTGAACAATTACGCCCACGTCCCGACGTCGCGCAACCCAACATGTCGCTGGATCAGGAGTTAAGCAATTACCAGTATCGTGTCGGGTCCGGCGACGTGCTGAACGTCACCGTGTGGGACCACCCGGAGTTAACGACGCCCGCGGGGCAGTACCGTAGCTCCAGCGATACCGGCAACTGGGTGCAGCCGGACGGCACCATCTTCTACCCCTACATCGGTAAAGTGCAGGTGAAAGGGCGCACGCTGGCCGAAATCCGCCAGACCATTACCCAGCGCCTCGCCGCCTACATTACCGACCCGCAGGTTGACGTCAACGTCGCCGCCTTCCGTTCGCAGAAGGTTTATGTCTCCGGCCAGGTGAACAAATCCGGCCAGCAGGCCATTACCAACGTCCCGCTCACCATTCTGGATGCCATTAACGCCGCCGGTGGCCTGAGCGAGCTGGCCGACTGGCGCAACGTGGTGCTGACCCATGACGGTAAAGAGCAGCGCATTTCGGTACAGGCGCTGATGCAAAACGGCGATCTGAGCCAGAACCGGTTGCTTTACCCGGGCGATATTCTGTTCGTGCCGCGCAACGACGATCTCAAAGTCTTCGTGATGGGCGAAGTGAAAAAACAGAGCACGCTCAAAATGGACTTCAGCGGCATGACGCTGACCGAAGCGCTGGGCCAGGCGGAAGGCATCGACCTCACCACCTCCGATGCCAGCGGTATCTTCGTGATCCGTCCAACCAAAGCAGGCAACAACGGCAAGATGGCCAACATTTACCAGCTGGATATGTCCGATGCGACCTCGCTGGTGATGGCGACCAACTTTATCCTCCAGCCGTATGACGTGGTTTACGTCACGACCGCACCGGTTGCCCGCTGGAACCGTCTGATCAACCAACTGTTGCCGACCATCAGTGGCGTTCGCTACATGACCGACTCGGCGAAAGACATTCATACCTGGTAACCGTCATGTTTAACAAAATTCTTGTGGTTTGCGTGGGGAACATTTGCCGTTCCCCCACGGCTGAACGTTTATTGCGCAGCCATCTGCCCGCGCTGACCGTCGAATCGGCGGGGCTGGGCGCGTTAGTCGGCAAAGCGGCGGATGAACGCGCCGCCAGCGTCGCGGCCGAGCACGCGATTTCGCTCGACGGCCACTGCGCGCGGCAACTCTCCGGCCGCATGTGCCGGGAATACGACCTGATTCTGGCGATGGAAAAACGTCATGTTGCCACCCTGCATGAAATGGCGCCGGAGATGCGCGGCAAGGTCATGCTGTTTGGTCATTGGGATAACGAACGTGAGATTCCCGATCCGTATCGTAAAAGCCGCGAGGCGTTTGAAGCGGTGTACCAGTTACTCGACAGGTCTGCCAGCCAGTGGGCGCAGGCACTGAAAGCTCAGCAGGGATAACCATGACAGATAAAGTAAAACAGATAAGTCCACCGGTTTCGGGCAACGATGAGATCGATATTGGTCGCCTGGTGGGCACCGTGGTGGAAGCCAAATGGTGGGTCATCGGCATTACCGGGCTGTTTGCCGCGCTGGCGATTGTCTACGCGCTGTTTGCGACGCCGATTTACAGCGCCGACGCGCTGGTGCGTATTGAGCAAAATCAGGGCAGCGCGCTGGTGCAGGATATTAGCAATGCGCTCACCAGCAAACCGCCGGCCTCCGAAGCGGAAATCCAGATGATCACCTCGCGTCTGGTGCTGGGAAAAACCGTTGAGGATCTGGGGCTGGACATCGCCGTCAGTAAAAATACCTTCCCGGTTCTTGGCGCGGGCTGGGAACGGCTGATGGGCCGCCAGAATGAGACGGTGAAGGTTAACGCCTTTAACCGCCCGGCCTCGATGGCTAACAGCACCTTTACGCTGGAGGTCATCGACCCGACGCGCTACCGCCTGAGCAACGATGATGGCTTTAGCGCGGAAGGGAAGGTGGGGGAGACGCTGAATAAAAGCGGCGTCTCGTTGCTGGTCACCGGGATTGCCGCCCACGACGGCGCGAGCTTTACCGTTACCAAGTACTCCACGCTGGGGATGATCAATACCCTGCAAAACAGCCTGAGCGTGACCGAAGACGGAAAAGACTCCGGCGTGCTGACGCTCACCATGGTGGGTGAAGATAAAGATCAGATTCGCGACGTGCTTAACAGCATCGCCCACAACTATGTGGCGCAGAACGTGGCGCGTAAGTCGGAAGAGGCGGCGAAAAGCCTCGAGTTCCTGGAAGTGCAGCTCCCGCAGGTGCGCAGCCAGCTGGACGTGGCGGAAAACAAACTCAACGCCTACCGCCAGCAGCAGGACTCCGTTGACCTGCCGCTGGAGGCGAAATCGGTGCTCGACTCGATGGTCAACATCGACGCGCAGCTGAACGAACTGACCTTCCGCGAAGCGGAAATCTCCAAGCTCTACACCAAAATTCACCCGGCCTACCGCACGCTGCTGGAGAAACGTCGGGCGCTGGAAGAAGAGAAGGCGAAGCTGAGCAAGCGCGTAACGGCGATGCCGAAAACCCAGCAGGAGATTGTGCGCCTGACCCGCGACGTGGAGTCCGGCCAGCAGGTCTACATGCAGCTGCTGAACAAGCAGCAGGAGCTGAAAATCACCCGGGCCAGCACCGTGGGCGATGTGCGTATCGTCGACCCGGCGATTACCCAGCCGGGCGTGGTGAAGCCGAAGAAAGCGCTGATCGTACTGGGCAGCATAATCCTTGGCCTGATGCTGTCGATCGTCGGCGTGCTGCTGCGTTCGCTGTTTAACCGCGGTATTGAAAGCCCGCAGGTGCTGGAGGAGCACGGCATCAACGTCTATGCCAGCATTCCGCTCTCCGAATGGCAGAAGTCGCGCGATAGCGTGAAAAGCGTTAACGGCGTCAAGCGTTACAAACAGAGCCAGCTGCTGGCGGTGGGTAACCCAACCGACCTGGCGATCGAAGCCATTCGCAGCCTGCGTACCAGTCTGCACTTCGCCATGATGCAGGCGCCGAATAACGTGCTGATGATGACCGGGGTCAGCCCGTCGATCGGTAAAACCTTCGTCTGCGCCAACCTGGCGGCGGTCATCAGCCAGACCAATAAGCGGGTGCTGATGATCGACTGCGATATGCGTAAAGGCTATTCCCACGAGCTGCTGGGCACCACCAATGATAACGGCCTGTCCGATGTGCTGGTCGGCAAAGCGGCAATTGAGAGCAGCGCTAAGCGGACGTCGGTGGCGAACTTCGACCTGATTCCGCGTGGCCAGGTGCCGCCGAACCCGTCGGAACTGCTGATGGCGGAGCGCTTTGGCGAGCTGTTGAAGTGGGGCTCGGCCAACTACGACCTGGTCCTGATTGATACGCCGCCGATTCTCGCGGTGACCGATGCCGCCATTGTCGGCCGCCACGCGGGCACCACGCTGATGGTCGCGCGCTATGCGGTAAATACCCTGAAAGAAGTGGAAACCAGCCTGAGTCGTTTTGAACAGAACGGTATTGCGGTGAGAGGGGTGATCCTCAACTCGATCTTCCGCCGCGCGACGGGCTATCAGGATTACGGCTACTACGAGTACGAGTATCAGTCGGATTCAAAGTAATTTTGGGCTTCACCTGTAGCCCGGACGAGGCGCGACAGCGCCGACTCCGGGGAATCCCCGGCGTCGCTACGCTCGGCCGGGCTACTCGATAAGGGATATTCTATGACAACAGACAATCCGTTGATCTCCATTTATATGCCCACCTGGAACCGACAGCAGCTGGCGATTCGCGCCATCAAATCGGTGCTGCGTCAGGACTATCCCCATTGGGAAATGATTATCGTCGACGACTGTTCCAGCAGCTACGAGCAGCTTCAGCAGTACGTCCTTGAGCTGAACGACAGCCGCGTGCAGTACACCCGCAACGATTTTAACTCCGGCGCCTGCGCGGTGCGCAATCAGGCCATCCTGCAGGCGAAAGGGCAGTTTATTACCGGCATCGATGATGACGATGAGTGGACGCCGAACCGCCTCTCGCTGTTCCTCGAACACAAGCAGCAGCTGATGAATCACGCTTTCCTGTACGCCAACGACTACGTCTGCGAAGGGGAGGTGTACTCGCAGCCGGCCAGTCTGCCGCTGTACCCGAAATCGCCGTTCTCCCGCCAGCTGTTCTACAAGCGCAATATTATCGGCAACCAGGTATTTAGCTGGGCGTGGCGCTTTAAAGAAAGCCTGTTTGATACCGAACTGAAGGCGGCGCAGGACTACGACATCTTCCTGCGCATGGTGGTGGCCTACGGCGAACCGTGGAAAATTGAGGCGGCGACCCAGATTCTGCACATCAATCACGGCGAGATGCAGATCACCTCGTCGCCGAAAAAATTCTCCGGCTACTTCAGCTTTTACCGTAAGCACAAAGAGAAATTCGACCGCGCGAGTAAGAAATATCAGCTGTTTACGCTGTATCAGATTCGCAATAAGCGCATGACCTGGAAGACGTTTCTGACGCTGCTGTCGGTACGTAACGGCAAGCGCTGGGTGGACGGGCTGCGGAGTAAATGATGCTACTGGAAGATTTACGCGCCAACAGCTGGAGCCTGCGCCCGTGCTGCATGGTGATCGCCTACCGCGTCGCCCATTTTTGCTCGGTGTGGCGCAAGAAAAACGTGCTCAACAACCTGTGGGCCGCGCCGGTACTGGTGCTGTATCGCCTCATCACCGAGTGTTTCTTCGGCTATGAAATCCAGGCGGCGGCGACCATTGGCCGACGCTTCACCATCCACCACGGTTATGCCGTGGTGATCAATAAAAACGTGGTGGCGGGCGATGATTTCACCATTCGTCACGGCATCACGATCGGCAATCGCGGCCCGGAGAGCCTGGCCTGCCCGACGATTGGCAACGGCGTTGAGCTGGGCGCCAACGCGGTCATTATCGGCGGCATTACCATCGGCAACCACGTCACCATTGGCGCGGGCAGCGTGGTGCTGGACGACGTTCCGGACCATGCGCTGGTGGTAGGTGAGAAAGCGCGAGTGAAGGTAATTAAATGAATATTCTGCAATTTAACGTTCGACTGGCCGAAGGCGGCGCGGCGGGCGTGGCGCTGGACCTGCATCAGCGCGCGCTGCGTCAGGGTCTGTCATCAAAGTTTGTCTACGGCTACGGTAAGGGCGGCAAGAAGAGCGTCAGCCACGATCGTTATCCGCAGGTGGTGAAGCAGACCGGGCGGCTGACGTCGATGGCTAACCTGGCGCTGTTCCGCCTGTTTAACCGCGACCTGTTTGGCAACCTGAACAACCTTTATCGTCAGGTCACGCGTACCAACGGGCCGGTAGTGCTGCATTTCCACGTGATGCACAGCTACTGGCTGAACCTGGCGGATATTGTTAGCTTCTGCCAGCGCGTGAAGGCGCACAAAAGCGACGTCACGTTTATCTGGACGCTGCACGACCACTGGAGCGTAACCGGACGCTGTGCCTTTCTCGACGGCTGTGAAGGCTGGAAAAGCGGCTGCCAGAAGTGCCCGACGCTGAGTAACTACCCGCCGGTGAAGGTTGACCGCGCGCATGCGCTGGTAGACGAAAAGCGTCAGCTTTTCCGCCAGATGCTGGCGCTGGGCTGCCGCTTTATTTCCCCGAGCCAGCACGTTGCGGAGGCCTTTAACAGCCTTTATGGCGCGGGTCGCTGCCAGATTATCAATAACGGTATCGACGTGGCGACGGAGGCGATTCTTGCCGAGCTGACGCCGGTAAAGCGCTTTTCCTCGCGGCCTAAAATCGCCGTGGTCGCCCACGACCTGCGCTATGACGGGAAAACTAACCAGCAGCTGGTGCGCGATATTATCGCCCTCGGCGATAAGGTTGAGGTCCATACCTTCGGCAAGTTCTCGCCGTTTGAGGGCAGCAACGTGGTGAACCACGGTTTTCTGACCGATAAACGCCAACTGATGAGTGAACTGAACCCGCTGGACGCGCTGCTGTTCAGCTCGCGGGTGGATAACTACCCGCTGATTCTGTGCGAAGCGCTGTCGATTGGCGTACCGGTGATCGCCACCCATAGCGAAGCGGCAAAAGAAGTGCTGGCCAAATCCGGCGGACGTACGGTGGATGACGCCGAGGTGCTCGCGCTGGTGCAGCAACCGAAAGCGGAGATCGCCGAGCAGATTTTTGGTACCACGCTGGAAAACTTTAGCGCGCGAAGCCGCAAGGCCTACAGCGGACAACAGATGCTGGAGGAATATGTCTCGTTCTATCAGAGTCTGTAGCTATCTGCTGCTGCCGTTAATCTACCTGCTGGTTAACGTAAAGCTGGCGCAGCTGGGGGAAAGCTTCCCCATTACCATCGTGACTTTCCTTCCCCTGCTGCTGCTGCTGTTTGTCGAACGCATCAACCTGAAAAAACTGATGATTGCTCTCGGGCTGGGCGTGGGATTGACGTTGTTCAACTATCTGTTTGGGCAATCGCTGGATCCGAGTAAGTACGTCACCTCGACGATGCTGTTTGTCTATATCGTGATTATCATCGGCATGGTCTGGAGCATTCGCTTTAAAACCATTTCGCCGCATAACCACCACAAGATCCTGCGCTTTTTCTACGTGGTGATTACCCTGGTGGTGGCGCTGGCGGCGCTGGAGATGGCGCAGATTATTCTCACTGGCGGCAGTAGTCTGATATCGACGATTTCGAAATATCTTATTTACAGTAATAGCTATGTACTGAATTTCATCAAATTCGGTGGCAAGCGTACCACCGCGCTATATTTCGAACCGGCATTCTTTGCTCTGGCATTAATCTCAATTTGGCTCTGTATCAAACAGTTTGGTATCAAAACCCCGAAGTCTGATGCTATGATTCTGGCAGGAATAATTCTTTCTGGGTCGTTTTCAGGGGTAATGACATTTATCCTGTTCTATCTGCTGGAGTGGGCTTTCCAGTATCTGAACAAAGAAGCGATCAAGAAAAAGTTACCGCTGGCGATTATCTCGCTAGGTGCGTTTTTTATCGGGCTGGTGTTTGCGTTTCCCTATATTTCAGAACGTCTTGGCGATCTGGGAACCGAAGGCTCGTCATCGTATTACCGAATTATTGGGCCGTTAGTGATGGTCGGTTATTCACTAACCAGTATTGATGGTGTCGTGCGTTTTGGTTCTCTTTACGAATATGTTGCATCATTCGGAATATTTAACGGTGCGGATGTCGGTAAAACCATAGACAATGGTCTGTATCTGTTAATGATTTATTTTTCGTGGTTCGCTGTGATATTAACCGCAGGTTATCTGTACTACGTATTTAAAATGTTCATTAACGCTTTTGGGAATAATCGTAATTTCGCCGTGCAGCTGTATCTTTTCACGCCGATATCGTTATTTTTTACCGGTTCGATATTTAGCCCGGAATATGCATTTTTAATTGTTTGTCCTTTTATTCTGCGTAAAGCGCTGAATATTGCTGACAACAGATGAGGTGAAACATGTTGTTAAGCGTGATTACCGTGGCGTTTCGTAACTTTGACGGCGTGATGAAAACCTGGCGTTCGCTGGCGCATCTGGCCAACGATCCGAGCCTCACTTTTGAGTGGATTGTGGTCGACGGCGGCTCCAGCGACGGTACCGCGGAGTTTCTCGAAAAACGTAACGGCCAGTATAACTTACGTTACGTTAGCGAGCCGGATAAAGGTCTGTACGATGCGATGAACAAAGGCATCCGTATGGCGCAGGGCAAGTTTGTGCTGTTCCTCAATTCTGGCGACAGCTTCCATCCGGACGTCTCGCAGTTTGTCCGCCAGCTGCGCGGGAAAAGCGACGAGGCGATGTACCTTGGCGATGCGATGCTGGACTTCGGCGACGGCACCCAGATTCGTCGTAGCGCCAAGCAGGGTTGGTATATTTACCACAGCCTGCCGGCCAGCCATCAGGCTATTTTCTTCCCGCTGCGCGGGCTGAAAAATTATCCTTACGATGTTCAGTATCGTGTTTCTTCTGATTATGCGCTGGCGGCGCGAATGTATAAATCGGGATTTGCCTTTAAGCGTATTAAGGGGCTGGTGTCAGAGTTCTCGATGGGCGGAGTGTCAACGACCAATAATCTGCAACTGTGCCAGGATGCGAAAAAGGTGCAGCGTGAAATATTACACATGCCAGCGGTATTGACGGAATTGTCTTATTTATTACGCCTGCGCACGACCGGTAAAACCAAAGCGTTATACAACAAAGCGTAAGGAAACAGGATGCAGGAATTATCTGGCTTTTCGGTGCCTAAAGGGTTTCGCGGCGCCGGGGGGATTAAAGTTCAAATCTGGTGGGCGGTACAGGCAACATTATTTGCGTGGTCGCCACAAATTATGTACCGCTGGCGTGCTTTTTTATTACGCCGGTTCGGCGCAAAAATAGGAAAAAACGTAGTGATTCGCCCGTCGGTAAAAATTACCTATCCATGGAAATTGACCATTGGTGATTATGCGTGGGTAGGGGATGACGCGGTGTTATATACCCTTGGCGACATTACCCTTGGGGCGAATTCGGTGGTATCGCAAAAATGTTATTTATGCACCGGCAGCCATGATTATCAGAGCGCGCATTTTGATATTAACGCCGCACCTATTGTGGTCGGTGAGAAATGCTGGCTGGCAACCGATGTGTTTGTTGCACCCGGCATCACGATTGGCGACGGCACTATCGTGGGTGCGCGGAGCAGCGTTTTTAAATCGCTACCGGCAAATACGATTTGCCGTGGCAATCCCGCAGTGGTTACGCGTGAGCGCGTAGAGAAAGTGACTCCCTAAACGGGACAATTTGAGGAAAATAGAATGTCAAAAGTCGCACTTATTACCGGCGTAACGGGGCAGGATGGTTCTTATCTGGCAGAACTGCTGCTGGAAAAAGGGTATGAAGTTCATGGGATTAAGCGTCGTGCTTCCTCCTTTAACACCGAACGTGTCGATCACATCTATCAGGATCCGCACAGCAGCAACCCGAAATTTCACCTGCACTACGGTGATTTGACCGACAGCTCCAACCTGACGCGCATCCTGCAGGAAGTGCAGCCGGATGAAGTGTATAACCTGGGGGCGATGAGCCACGTTGCCGTTTCCTTCGAGTCGCCGGAATACACCGCCGACGTGGATGCGATGGGCACCCTGCGCCTGCTGGAGGCCATCCGCTTCCTCGGCCTGGAAAAGAAAACCCGTTTCTATCAGGCGTCCACGTCTGAACTGTACGGCCTGGTTCAGGAAATTCCGCAGAAAGAGACCACGCCGTTCTACCCGCGCTCGCCGTATGCGGTGGCCAAGCTGTACGCCTACTGGATCACCGTCAACTACCGTGAATCCTATGGCATGTACGCCTGTAACGGCATTCTGTTTAACCACGAATCCCCGCGCCGTGGCGAAACCTTCGTCACCCGTAAAATCACCCGTGCGATCGCTAACATCGCTCAGGGCCTGGAGAAATGCCTGTATCTGGGCAACATGGACTCCCTGCGTGACTGGGGCCATGCCAAAGATTACGTCAAAATGCAGTGGATGATGCTGCAGCAGGATCATCCGGAAGATTTCGTTATCGCCACCGGCGTGCAGTACTCGGTGCGTCAGTTCGTTGAAATGGCGGCGGCCCAGCTGGGTATCAAACTGCGCTTTGAAGGTACCGGCGTGGACGAGAAGGGCATTGTGGTGTCGGTGACCGGTCACGATGCGCCGGGCGTGAAGCCGGGCGATGTGATGGTGGCGGTCGATCCGCGCTACTTCCGTCCGGCAGAGGTGGAAACCCTGCTCGGCGACCCGACCAAAGCACACGAGAAATTGGGCTGGAAACCGGAAACCACGCTGCAGGAGATGGTCTCTGAAATGGTCGCGAAAGATCTTGAAGCGGCGAAAAAACATTCCCTGCTGAAATCCCATGGCTACGAAGTGGCGATCGCGCTGGAGTCCTGAGTATGACCAGACAACGTATTTTTGTGGCGGGCCACCGGGGAATGGTGGGCTCGGCCATCGTCCGACAGCTTGCGCAGCGCGGCGACGTGGATCTGGTGGTTCGCAGCCGCGAGGAGCTTAACCTGCTGGACAGCCGCGAGGTGAACGACTTTTTCGCCCGCGAAAAGATTGACCAGGTGTATCTGGCGGCGGCGAAGGTGGGCGGCATTGTCGCCAACAACACCTTCCCGGCGGATTTCATCTACGAAAACATGATGATCGAAAGCAACATCATTCACGCGGCGCATGTCCATAACGTGAATAAGCTGCTGTTCCTCGGTTCATCCTGTATTTACCCGAAGATGGCCAATCAGCCGATGCACGAGAGCGAGCTGCTACAGGGCACGCTGGAAGCCACCAACGAGCCGTACGCGATTGCCAAAATCGCCGGTATCAAGCTGTGCGAGTCTTATAACCGTCAGCACAACCGCGACTATCGCTCGGTGATGCCGACCAACCTGTACGGGCCGAACGATAACTTCCACCCGAGCAATTCGCACGTCATCCCGGCGCTGCTGCGCCGCTTCCACGAAGCGGTACAGCAGAATGCCTCTGACGTGGTGGTGTGGGGCAGCGGTACGCCGATGCGCGAATTCCTGCACGTCGACGATATGGCGGCGGCCAGCATCCACGTGATGGAGCTCGATCGCAGCGTGTGGCTGGAGAACACCCAGCCGATGCTGTCGCACATCAACGTCGGCACCGGGGTTGACTGCACCATCCGTGAGCTGGCGCAGACGCTGGCGAAAGTGGTGGGCTTCAAGGGCCGGGTGGTCTTTGACGCCACCAAACCCGACGGCACGCCGCGCAAGCTGCTCGACGTGTCTCGCCTGCATCAGCTGGGCTGGTACCACGAAATCTCGCTGGAGGCTGGTCTTGCCAGCACCTACCAGTGGTTTCTGGAAAACCAGCACCGCTTCCGGGGGTAACGTATGTTTCTGAGCCAGGAAGCGTTTGCCACCGTGGTGCGCTCTACGCCGCTGATCTCCATCGATTTGATCGTCGAGAACGCGCAGGGCGAGTGTCTGCTCGGCAAACGCACCAACCGTCCGGCGCAGGGCTACTGGTTCGTGCCGGGCGGGCGGGTACAGAAAGATGAAACGCTGGCGCAGGCGTTCACCCGCCTGACCGAGGCCGAACTGGGGCTGGGCCTGCCGATCACGGCAGGCAGCTTCTACGGCGTGTGGCAGCATTTCTATGACGATAATTTCTCCGGCACGGATTTCTCCACCCATTACATCGTGCTGGCCTTCCGCCTACAGGTGGACGCCGACGCCTTAACGCTGCCGGACGATCAGCACAATGACTACCGCTGGCTGACGCCGCCCGCGCTGCTGGAGTCCGACAACGTTCACGAAAACAGCCGCGCCTATTTTCGTATCGACAAAATGGCCGAGGTGCCGGGCCTATGAAGATTCTGGTGTATGGCATCAACTATTCGCCTGAACTGACCGGCATCGGCAAATACACCGGGGAAATGGTCGAATGGATGGCGCAGCAGGGCCATGAGGTACGGGTGATTACCGCACCGCCGTACTACCCGGAATGGCAGGTTGGCGTTAACTACTCCAGCTGGCGCTACCGCCGGGAAGTTGGCGACGCCACCGTCTGGCGCTGCCCGCTGTATGTGCCTAAGCAGCCGTCAACGCTGAAGCGTCTGCTTCATCTCGGCAGCTTTGCGCTGAGCAGCTTCTTCCCGCTGATGGCCCAGCGCCGCTGGAAACCGGATCGCATTATCGGCGTGGTGCCGACGCTGTTCTGCACCCCCGGTATGCGCCTGCTGGCGAAGCTCTCCGGGGCGCGCACGCTGCTGCACATTCAGGATTATGAAGTGGATGCGATGCTCGGGCTGGGTATGGCCGGCAAAGGCAACGGCGGCAAGGTGGCGAAACTCGCCAGCGCCTTTGAGCGCAGCGGGCTGCATAACGTCGATAACGTGTCGACCATCTCGCGCTCGATGATGAACAAGGCCTGCGAAAAGGGCGTGGCGGCGGAGAAGGTGATTTTCTTCCCCAACTGGTCGGAAGTGTCCCGTTTTCGCGAGGTGCCGGAAACGCTGGTGATGGCGCTGCGTGAGCGTCTTGGCCTGCCGGCCGAGCGCAAAATTATTCTCTACTCCGGCAATATCGGCGAGAAGCAGGGGCTGGAGAGCGTGATTACCGCCGCCGAACAGCTCCGTGAACAGCCGTGGCTGTTTGCGATTGTCGGCCAGGGCGGCGGCAAAGCGCGGCTGGAGAAAATGGCCGCCGAACGCGGACTGGATAACGTCAGGTTCCTGCCGCTGCAATCGTATGAGGATTTACCCGCGCTGCTGGCGATTGGCGACTGCCATCTGGTGATTCAGAAGCGCGGCGCGGCGGACGCGGTGCTGCCTTCTAAGCTGACCAATATTCTGGCGGTAGGCGGTAACGCGGTGATTACCGCCGAACCGCAGACCGAGCTCGGCCAGCTGTGTCTGGACAATCCGGGCATTGCGGTGTGCGTGACGCCTGAATCGGTTCCGTCGCTGGTGGAAGGCATTGAACAGGCATTGAAGATGCCGAAGCGCAATACCATCGCACGCGGCTGGGCGGAACGTTCGCTCGATAAAGAACACGTTCTCAACCAATTTATTGCTGATATTCGGGGTTAAACGATGAGTCAAACTACGCTTTTCCCGGTCGTGATGGCCGGTGGCTCGGGTAGCCGACTGTGGCCGCTGTCCCGAGTGCTGTACCCCAAACAGTTCCTGTGCCTGAAAGGGGACATGACCATGCTGCAGGCGACGGTGAACCGCCTGGACGGCGTGAAGTGCGCCAGCCCGGTGGTGATCTGCAACGAGGAGCACCGCTTTATTGTGGCTGAGCAGCTGCGCCAGCTCGATAAGCTCACTGAAAACATTATCCTGGAACCGGCAGGACGCAACACCGCGCCAGCCATTGCGCTGGCGGCGCTGGCGGCGAAGCGCCGCGAGCCGGACGGCGACCCGCTGATGCTGGTGCTGGCGGCGGACCATGTGATTCAGGACGAAGACGCTTTCCGCGCCGCGGTGCGCGAAGCCACGCCGTATGCCGAAAGCGGCAAGCTGGTGACCTTCGGCATTGTGCC
Organism: Kluyvera sp.; assembly: GCF_047971185.1. GTDB lineage: Bacteria > Pseudomonadota > Gammaproteobacteria > Enterobacterales > Enterobacteriaceae > Kluyvera. Next base: position 23,322 of record NZ_JBKDZH010000092.1, on the reverse strand, counting down.
GAACGTGCCGGAGACTGGCTACGGCTATATTCGTCGCGGTGACGTCACGCCGGGCAGCGGCGACGGGCTGGCCTTCGACGTCGCGCAGTTTGTCGAAAAACCGAACCTGGATACCGCGCAGGCCTACGTGGCCTGCGGTGAATACTACTGGAACAGCGGCATGTTCCTGTTCCGCGCCGGGCGCTATCTGGAAGAGCTGGGCAAATACCGCCCGGATATCCTCCGCGCCTGCGAAAAAGCGATGGACGTCACCGACCCGGATCTCGATTTTATCCGCGTCGATGAAGCGGCGTTCCTGAGCTGCCCGGACGAATCCATCGACTATGCGGTGATGGAGCAGACGGCGGATGCGGTGGTGGTGCCCATGGACGCGGGCTGGAGCGACGTGGGCTCGTGGTCATCCCTGTGGGAGATCAGCAACCACACGCCGGAAGGCAACGTGCACCACGGCGATGTGATCAGCCATAAAACCGAAAACAGCTATGTCTATGCAGAGTCTGGCCTGGTGACGACCGTCGGGGTAAAGGACCTGGTGGTGGTGCAAACCAAAGACGCGGTGCTTATCGCCGATCGCAACGCGGTGCAGGACGTGAAAAAGGTGGTCGAGAAGATTAAGGCCGATGGCCGCCACGAGCACCACATTCACCGGGAAGTCTACCGCCCGTGGGGCAAGTACGACTCGATCGATTCCGGCGATCGCTATCAGGTTAAGCGTATCACCGTGAAGCCGGGGGAAGGGCTGTCGCTGCAAATGCATCACCACCGTGCGGAACACTGGATTGTGGTGGCGGGCACCGCCAAAGTCACCCTCAACGACCAGATTACGCTGCTGGGCGAAAACGAATCTATCTATATCCCTCTTGGCGTGACCCACTGCCTGGAAAACCCGGGGAAAATCCCGCTCGACCTGATCGAGGTGCGATCCGGCGCCTATCTGGAAGAGGACGACGTGGTGCGCTTCCAGGACCGTTACGGGCGCGTATAGCGCCCAGCAGGCCGGATAGCGCGGCGCCGTCCGGCAAATAACGAGACCAAAATTGATGGCCATTACGGTCAGGGCGAACTGTTGCCTGAAGAAAGGTAAAAACATGACTAAATTAACCTGTTTTAAAGCCTACGACATCCGCGGCAAGCTCGGCGAAGAGCTGAATGAAGACATCGCGTGGCGCATCGGCCGCGCCTACGGCGAATACCTGAAGCCGAAAACTATCGTACTGGGCGGCGATGTACGCCTGACCAGCGAAGCGCTGAAGCTGGCGCTGGCGAACGGCCTGCGCGACGCGGGCGTTGACGTGCTGGATATCGGGCTTTCCGGTACCGAAGAGATCTATTTCGCCACCTTCCACCTCGGCGTTGACGGCGGCATTGAAGTGACCGCCAGCCATAACCCGATGGACTACAACGGCATGAAGCTGGTGCGCGAAGGCGCGCGTCCGATCAGCGGCGACACCGGCCTGCGCGACGTACAGCGTCTGGCGGAAGCTAACGACTTCCCGCCGGTCAACGACGCCGCGCGCGGCAGCTATCAGAAAATCGACCTGCGCGATGCCTACATTGACCATCTGCTGGGTTATATCGACGTCAAAAACCTGACCCCGCTGAAGCTGGTGGTGAACTCCGGTAACGGCGCTGCAGGCCCGGTGATTGATGCGCTGGAGGCCCGCTTTAAGGCGCTGAACGTGCCGGTCAACCTGATCAAAGTGCACAACACCCCCGACGGCACCTTCCCGCACGGTATCCCTAACCCGCTGCTGCCGGAGTGCCGCGCCGATACCCGCGACGCGGTGATCAAATACGGTGCCGATATGGGCATCGCCTTCGACGGCGATTTCGACCGCTGCTTCCTGTTCGATGAGAAAGGGCAGTTTATCGAGGGCTACTACATCGTCGGCCTGCTGGCGGAAGCGTTCCTCGAGAAGAACCCCGGCGCGCGCATTATTCACGACCCGCGTCTGTCGTGGAACACCGTGGACGTGGTGACGGCGGCGGGCGGCACGCCGGTGATGTCGAAAACCGGTCACGCCTTTATTAAAGAGCGCATGCGCCAGGACGACGCGGTGTACGGCGGCGAGATGAGCGCGCACCACTATTTCCGTGATTTCGCCTACTGCGATAGCGGGATGATCCCGTGGCTGCTGGTGAGCGAGCTGCTGTGCCTGAAGGGGAAAACCCTGGGCGAGCTGGTACGCGACCGTATGGCGGCGTTCCCGGCGAGCGGCGAAATCAACAGCCAGCTGGCTGCACCGTCGGAAGCGATTGCCCGCGTGGAAGCACACTTTGCCGGCAGCGCGCTGGAGATTGACCGCACCGACGGCATCAGCCTGGCGTTTGCCGACTGGCGCTTCAACCTGCGCTCCTCCAACACCGAGCCGGTGGTGCGCTTGAACGTGGAGTCTCGCGGGAATACGCCGCTGATGCAGGCGCGAACGCAGGACATTCTGGCGTTGCTTAATCAGTAATTATTGCCCCTCACCCCGACCCTCTCCCCGAAGGGCGAGGGAGAAAATCGGACTGTTCCCTCTCCCCTTTGGGGAGAGGGCCAGGGTGAGGGGGAAACCACGAAATAGGACCGACGATGACGACTCTAAAAAAGCGCGAGCGAGCCAAAACGAATGCATCGTTAATCTCCATGGTGCAGCGTTTTTCTGACATCACCATCATGCTCGGTGGACTGTGGCTGGTGTGTCAGGCCCTCGCGTTGCCGTTCATGTATCTCCATCTGTTGATGGCGCTGGTGACGCTGGTCGTTTTCCAGATGATCGGCGGGATCACCGATTTTTATCGCTCATGGCGCGGCGTACGTATCACCACCGAACTGCTGCTGCTGCTGCAGAACTGGACGCTGAGCCTGGTGTTTGCCGCCGGACTGCTGGCGTTTAACGACGATTTTAATACTAACTTTGGCATCTGGCTGGCGTGGTACCTGCTGAGCACCATCGGCATGCTGGCAAGCCGCGCGTTTATTCGTTACGGCGCCGGTATGCTGCGCCATCGCGGCTATAACACCCGCTACGTGGCGGTGGCGGGGGATATGCCGGAAGGGCAGGCGCTGCTGGAGAGCTTCCGCAACCAGCCGTGGCTGGGCTATGAGGTGGTGGGCAGCTATTACGATGCCAAACCGGGCGGCGTCAACGCCGACTGGATGGGTAATCTACAGCAGCTGCTCGACGACGCGCGCAACGGCAAAATTCACAACGTTTATATCTCGATGGCGATGCAGGAAGAAAGCCAGATTAAAGAGGTGGTCCGTTCTCTTGCCGACACCACCTGCTCGGTGCTGCTGATCCCCGATGTCTTTACCTTCAATATCCTGCACTCGCGCGTGGAGGTGGTGAACGGCATTCCGCTGGTGCCGCTGTACGACACGCCGCTTTCCGGGGTGAACCGCATCATCAAACGGCTGGAAGATATCGTGCTGGCGCTGGGCATTCTGCTGCTGATTTCCCCTGCGCTGTGCTGCATTGCGTTGGCGGTGAAGCTGAGTTCGCCGGGGCCGATCATCTTCCGCCAGACCCGCTACGGCATGGACGGTAAGCCGATCAAAGTGTGGAAGTTCCGCTCGATGAAGGTGATGGAGAACGACAAGGTGGTAACCCAGGCGACGCAGAACGACCCGCGCGTCACCCGCGTCGGCAACTTCCTGCGCCGCACCTCCCTCGACGAGCTGCCGCAGTTTATCAACGTGCTCACCGGCGGCATGTCGATCGTCGGCCCGCGCCCGCACGCGGTGGCACATAACGAGCAGTACCGTCAGCTGATTGAAGGCTACATGCTGCGCCACAAAGTGAAGCCCGGCATTACCGGCTGGGCGCAGATCAACGGCTGGCGCGGCGAAACCGACACCCTGGAAAAAATGGAGAAACGGGTGGAGTTCGACCTCGAATACATTCGCGAGTGGAGCCTGTGGCTCGATATCAAGATTGTGTTCCTGACGGTGTTCAAAGGCTTTGTCAACAAAGCAGCCTATTGAGGAAGTGACATGGGCCTGAGAGAAAAAACCATCAACGGCGCGAAATGGTCGGCGATGGCAACGGTGGTGATTATTGGCCTGGGGCTGGCGCAGATGACCGTGCTGGCGCGGCTGTTCGACGGCCACCAGTTTGGCCTGCTGACCGTGTCGCTGGTGATTATCGCGCTGGCGGACACGCTGTCGGATTTCGGCATCGCCAACTCGATTATTCAGCGTAAAGCGATTAGCCAGCTGGAGCTGACCACGCTCTACTGGCTGAACGTCGGTCTGGGGATTGCGGTATTTGCCGCGGTGTATCTGCTGAGCGATACCATCGCCCGCCTGCTGCACAACCCGGACCTGGCGCCGCTGATTAAGACGCTGTCCCTGGCCTTTGTGGTGATCCCCCACGGCCAGCAGTTCCGCGCGCTGATGCAAAAAGAGCTGGAGTTCAACAAGATTGGCTCGATTGAGACCGCGGCGGTGCTGTCTGGTTTTACTTTCACGGTGATCAGCGCCTGCTTCTGGCCGCTGGCGATGACGGCAATCCTCGGTTATCTGGTCAACAGCGCCGTACGTACGCTGCTGTTCGGCTACTTTGGCCGTAAGATCTATCGTCCCGGCCTGCATTTCTCGTTGGCGGCGGTGGTGCCGAACCTGCGCTTTGGCGCGTGGCTGACGGCGGACAGCATCGTCAACTACATCAACACCAACCTGTCGACGCTAACGCTGGCGCGTATCCTCGGCGCCAGCGTCGCCGGGGGCTATAACCTCGCCTACAACGTGGCGGTGGTGCCGCCGATGAAGCTTAACCCGATCATCACCCGCGTGCTGTTCCCGGCGTTCGCTAAAATTCAGGACGACACCGACAAGCTGCGGATTAATTTCTACAAGCTGCTGTCGGTGGTGGGGATTATCAACTTCCCGGCGCTGCTGGGGCTGATGGTGGTCAGCAACAACTTTGTGCCGCTGGTGTTTGGCGACAAATGGCTGCACATTGTGCCGATCCTCCAGCTGCTGTGCGTGGTGGGGCTGCTGCGTTCGGTGGGCAACCCGATTGGCTCGCTGCTGATGGCGAAAGCGCGGGTGGATATCAGCTTCAAATTCAACGTCTTTAAAACCTTCCTGTTTATTCCTGCGGTGATTATCGGCGGGCAGCTCGGCGGCGCGATTGGCGTCACCCTCGGCTTCCTGCTGGTGCAAATCATCAACACCATCCTCAGCTACTTCGTGATGATCAAACCGGTGCTGGGGCCGGGCTACCGCGATTACCTGCTGAGCCTGTGGCTGCCGTTCCGTCTCTCGCTGCCGACGCTTGTTTCAAGCTACGCGGTAGGGCGGCTGCTGGAAGGGAGCGTCTCGCTCTCTCTGCTGCTGGCATTGCAGGTGCTGGCTGGTGTCATCAGCTTTGCGCTGGTGATCATGCTGTCGCGCAACAGCCTATTGATTGAACTTAAAAAACCGCTCTGTCGGAGCCAGAAACTGAAGACGTTATTACGCATTTCAGACTGCTGACATAACGTAGCCCGGACGAGGTGTTTACGCCGACTCCGGGGATTTCCCGGCGTCACTGCGTTCGGCCGGGCTACAGAATTGAAACCCCTTTTGATGAGGCCATGATGAAATTACTTATTTTGGGAAACCACACCTGCGGCAACCGCGGCGATAGCGCAATTATGCGTGGCCTGCTTGATGCAATCCTCCGCCAGCAGCCGGACGTTGAAATGGACGTGATGAGCCGTTTCCCGATCAGTTCCTCCTGGTTGCAGGGGCGTGAGATTATTGCCGACCCGCTGTATCAGCTGAGCCAGAAACAGCAGGCGGCAGCCGGCGTGAGCGGGCGCGTGAAGAAGGTGCTGCGCCGTCGTTTCCAGCACAAGATCCTGCTGGCAAAGGTGACCGGCGAAGGCAAGCTGCGTAATTTTGAGATTGCGCCGGAGTTCCATGAATTTGTGCGCTTCCTGGGTAACTATGACGCGATTATTCAGGTTGGCGGGTCGAACTACGTCGATCTCTACGGGCTAACCCACTTCGAATACCCACTGTGCGCCTTTATGGCCAACAAGCCTATCTACATGATTGGCCACAGCGTTGGCCCGTTCCAGAACCCGGACTTCAACCAGCTGGCCAACTACGTGTTTGGCCGCACCAATGCGCTGATTCTGCGCGAAACCGTCAGCCGCGAGCTGATGGCGAAAGCGCAAATCAACACCAGCAAAGTGGAGCAGGGCGTGGATACCGCCTGGTTAGTCGAGCATCGCAACGACAGCTTTACGCCGAGCTACGCGGTGCAGCACTGGCTGAACCTGACCGCGCAGCGTAAAACCGTGGCGATCACCCTGCGCGAGCTGGAGCCGTTTGATAAGCGTCTGGGCACCACCCAGCAGGCGTATGAAAAAGCCTTCGCCGAGGTGGTCAACCGCATGATTGATGACGGTTATCAGGTGCTGGCGCTCTCGACCTGCACCAGCATCGACCGCTACAACCGCGACGACCGTATGGTCGCGCTGCGGATGGCGCAGTACGTCAAAAATCGCGAGCATTTCCATATCGCGATGGACGAGCTTAACGACGTGGAGATCGGCAAAATCCTCGCCTCCTGTGAACTGACGATCGGTACCCGCCTGCACTCGGCGATTATCTCGATGAACTTCGGCACGCCGGCGATTGCCATCAACTACGAACACAAATCGGCGGGCATTATGCAGCAGCTGGGGATGCCGGAAATGGCCATCGACATTCGTCACCTGCTCGACGGCTCGATGCAGGGCGTGGTGGGCGATATTCTCAACCAGCTGCCGGCGCTGGGCGAGAAAGTGGCGGCGGCGGTCGAAGGCGAGCGCCAGAAGGGCTTCACCATGATTGAATCGGTGCTTAACCGCATCCGGGAGGGCCGATGAAAGTCAGCTTCTTCCTGCTGAAATTTCCCCTATCGTCAGAGACGTTTGTCTTAAACCAAATCGTGGCGTTTATCGAGATGGGGTATGAGGTGGAGATTGTCGCCCTGCAAAAGGGCGACCTGACCAACACGCATGCCGCCTACACTCAATACCAGCTGGCGGACAAAGTCCGCTGGTTGCAGGATGAGCCGCCGACGGCGCTGGAGAAGCTGCGCTACCGGGCGTTCAGCACCCTGCGCGGCTTGCTCCGTCCCGCCGTCTGGCGGGCGTTGAACGCGCGCCGCTACGGCCAGGAGGCGCGCAACCTGATTCTCTCCTCTATCTGTAGCCGGACACCCGCGCCGATTGCCGCCGACGTCTACATCGCCCACTTCGGCCCGGCGGGCGTCACCGCCGCCAAGCTGCGCGAGCTGGGCGTCATCAGCGGCAAAATTGCCACCGTCTTCCACGGCATTGATATCTCCAGCCGCGAAGTGCTGAACCACTATACCGGTGAATACCAGCAGCTGTTCCGCCGTGGCGACATGATGCTGCCCATCAGCCAGCTATGGGCCGACCGGCTGCGGGCGATGGGCTGCCCGACGGACAAAATCACCGTCTCGCGGATGGGCGTCAATATGGAGCGTTTCTCGCTGCGGCCGCTGAAAGCGCCGGACGGCTGCTTGCAGATTATCTCCGTCGCGCGCCTGACCGAGAAAAAAGGGCTGCACGTGGCGATTGAAGCCTGCCGCCAGTTAAAGGAACGCGGCGTTAACTTTCGCTATCGCATTCTCGGCATAGGCCCGTGGGAGCGCCGCCTGCGCACCCTGATTGAACAGTATCAGCTGGAAGACCGGGTGGAGATGCCGGGCTTTAAGCCGAGCCATGAAGTGAAAGCGCTGCTTGATGAAGCCGACGTCTTTCTGTTGCCGTCGGTAACCGGTGCCGACGGTGATATGGAAGGTATCCCGGTCGCGCTGATGGAGGCGATGGCGGTGGGGATCCCGGTGCTGTCGACGGTGCATAGCGGCATCCCGGAGCTGATTGAATCCGGCAATTCCGGCTGGCTGGTGGCGGAGAACGACGCTCAGGCGCTGGCGGACAAACTGCAATCGCTGGGCGGCATGGATGAGCACAGCCTCCAGCCGGTGCTGGCGCGCGCCCGTGCGAAAGTCGAAACCGATTTTAACCAGCAGGTGATCAACCGGCAGCTTGCCAGCCTGCTGCAGACGCTTTGCTAAGGAGGCGCTATGCACACCTTAACCCGACGCTATTTCCTCACGGCAGGGGCGACGCTTGCCGCCGCGCTGCCGGTACTGTCGGCGACCACCGCACGTGCCGCCGGGAAACGCACCACCGCGGACATTCGCGACTTTGTGCATGACGGCGACTGGATCCGCGCGTTTAACGAGGCCTTCGCACAGGCGGATACCGTCAACGTCCCGGCGGAGGTGGTCTGCGATAACATCAATACCGCGATTACGCTGCCGCCCGGTAAAACGCTGGCGATTGCCGGCGTCCTGAAAGGCAACGGGCGAGGGCGCTTTATACTGCAAAAGGGCTGCCAGGTTGTTGGCAGCGGCGCGGCAAGTCTCTACAACATTACCCTCGACGTGCGCGGCGGCGACTGCACCATCGCCGGGCTAACGATGAGCGGCTACGGCCCGGTGACGCAGATTTTTATCGGCGGTAAAGATAAAAGCACGCTGCGCAACCTGACCATAACCCGCCTGACCATCACCAAAGCCAACTACGGCATTCTGCGCCAGGGCTACCATAATCAGTGGCTGGACGTAAACATCACCCACTGCCACTTCAGCTACCTACAGGGCGACGCCATCGAGTGGAACGTGGCGATTAACGACCGTAACATTCTGATCTCCGACCACGTAATCGACCATATCGATTGCACCAACGGCAAGGTCAACTGGGGCATCGGTATCGGCCTGGCCGGCAGCACCTACGATAACGGCTACCCGGAAGAGCAGGCGGTGAAAAACTTCGTCGTCGCCAACATCACCGGCAGCAACTGCCGCCAGCTGGTTCATGTTGAGAATGGGAAGCATTTTATTATTCGTAACGTGAAGGCCAGCAATATTACGCCGGAGTTCAGTAAGAAGGCGGGAATAGATAATGCGACGGTGGCGATCTACGGCTGTGATAATTTCGTTATTGATGGTGTCGATATGGTAAATAGCGCGGGCATGCTTATTGGCTACGGTGTTATCAAAGGCAACTATCTGTCGATACCGCAAAATTTCCGGCTGAATAATGTACAGATGGATAATAGTGCTCTGGCTTACAAAGTACGAGGCATACAAATTTCCTCTGGTAACAACCCGTCGTTCGTTTCGATCACTAATCTCTCCATGAAGCATGCCTCGCTGGAGATCCACAACAAACCTCAGCATATTTTCTTGAGGAACATCAACGTGATGCAGCTATCCTCTCGCGGGCCCGCGCTGAAGCTCAACTTTGACTTACGCAAGGATGTGCGCGGGAAGTTTATGGCTAAGCAGGACACACTGCTGTCGCTGGCGAACGTGAAGGCGGTGAACGAGAAGGGGGAGGTGGCGGTGGATATTGACCGCGTGGATCAGCATGTGGTCAATGTTGAAGCTGTAAATTTTCCATTGCCGCAAAAGAAAGCGCCCGGTTACTGAGTTGATGATAAAATGAGCTGTCTGATTCATACACACTGGATATCGGTGAGTAAAGGCTTATAATCACCGCACTACCAGAAGGTTGGATATTGTTTGCAAGAGAGGCTCTTGATTTCAGGAGTCAGTCTTTTTTAGTGCAGATAGCACAAACAGTTAACTTGATTATGAATAATAAAATTTGCTTTGTCGGAGCGTCGGGATTTGTTGGTACTCGTTTGATTGAATTGGTAAAAAATGACTTTGAAGTTAAAAACTTAGACAAACAGCAAAGCCATTTTTTCCCTGAACTTACTGAAATCGGCGATGTTCGTAATCAGGAAAATCTTGATACTGGGTTCGCAGGCTTTGAGACCGTGGTACTTCTGGCTGCTGAGCATCGTGATGATGTCAGCCCGACCACCTTGTACTACGACGTGAACGTCCAGGGAACGCGCAATGTCCTTGCAGCGATGGATAAAAATGGTGTTAAAAATATCATTTTTACCAGCTCCGTCGCTGTTTATGGTCTTAATAAAAAGAACCCTGACGAGACTCACCCGCACGATCCCTTCAACCATTATGGCAAAAGCAAATGGCAGGCCGAAGAGGTTCTGCGCGAATGGTACAACAAGGCACCTGAGGAACGTTCTTTAACGATCGTCCGGCCGACCGTGATTTTCGGTGAAAGAAACCGTGGCAACGTATACAACCTGCTCAAGCAAATTGCCGGCGGGAAGTTTGCGATGGTTGGCGCAGGAACGAACTATAAATCAATGGCCTACGTTGGCAATATCGTTGCGTTTATCAAGTATAAACTCAGTAACGTACAGGCAGGTTACGAAGTTTACAATTATGTAGATAAGCCAGACCTGAACATGAATCAACTGGTTGCTGAAGTTGAAAAAAGCCTCAACAAAAAGATCCCTTCTGTTCACTTACCTTATTTTGCAGGAATGTTAGGCGGTTTTTGCTTTGATATTCTTAGCAAAGTCACGGGGAAAAAATACGCTATCAGCTCCGTCCGTGTAAAAAAATTCTGCGCTACGACACAATTTGATGCGTCAAAAGTGCATAGTTCTGGTTTTGTCGCGCCATACACGCTATCCCAGGGGCTGGACCGTACGTTGCAGTACGAGTTCGTACACGATAAGAAAGATGACATCACCTTTGTTACTGAGTAGGTTGCTGAGGTGGCTATGACGGATTCCGTCCGCGGTAGTAAGACAAAATCGCGGGCTTTCCGATTCCTCTGAGTCAAAATGGCGGGTTGATGAGGTCTACTGTTAGTTAAGCGAACTTAGTTAGCTATCTATTTCAGTAGGTTAGTCAACCTGGCACTGACTAATAGAGGCTAAAAGCCTATACTTTATCAACCGTACACAAGTGGATTATACAATGATGAATTTGAAAGCAGTCATTCCGGTAGCTGGTTTAGGTATGAATATGTTGCCTGCGACAAAGGCAATCCCTAAAGAGATGCTGCCCATCGTCGATAAGCCGATGATTCAGTACATCGTTGACGAGATTGTGGCTGCTGGCATCAAAGAGATTGTCCTGGTCACTCATGCATCGAAAAACTCAGTAGAGAACCACTTCGATACTTCCTATGAACTTGAAGCTTTGCTCGAGCAACGTGTAAAACGTCAGTTGCTTGCTGAAGTTCAGTCGATTTGCCCTCCTGGCGTGACCATCATGAACGTACGTCAGGCCCAACCACTAGGATTAGGTCACTCTATCCTTTGCGCAAAACCGATTGTTGGCGATAATCCATTCGTGGTTGTGCTGCCAGACATCGTGCTCGACAACGCCACGGCCGATCCATTGCGTTATAACCTGGCTGCTATGGTGGCTCGTTTTAATGAAACCGGTCGTAGTCAGGTGCTGGCGAAGCGTATGCCTGGGGATCTGTCAGAATATTCGGTTATTAAGACCAAAGAGCCGCTGGACGTTGAAGGTAAGGTTAGTCGCATTATCGATTTCATCGAAAAACCGGATCAGCCGCAAACGCTGGAATCTGATTTGATGGCTGTCGGGCGCTATGTGCTCTCTGCTGATCTCTGGCCTGAACTGGAAAAGACAGTTCCTGGGGCATGGGGCCGTATCCAACTGACCGATGCGATTGCTGAACTGGCGAATAAGCAGTCGGTGGATGCGATGCTGATGACGGGGGATAGCTACGACTGCGGGAAGAAGATGGGGTATATGCAGGCGTTTGTGAAGTATGGGTTACGAAATTTGAAGGATGGGACAAAACTTAGAAAACACATTGAAGATATCTTATCTAAATAGTGATTTCATTATAAATGAAATCAACTGGCTAGGGGGTAATATCAATATCGTTTTGTCAATAAATAAAATATAGTTTTTTCACTGAAGGTGTGGCAATTAAGATGCTTGAAGTAAAATATAAATAGAGAAACTATTCTGACCCATATGTGGCGATTCTTTAAGGAATAATTCGACATTAAACATTTTGCTTCAAGTTTCAGTATTTACATCATTTTAATATATTTAATCAGTGTTCTGGTAACTGTAAAGCTAGGGGCGGTAGCGTGGTAAAACTACTTTTCTGGCTATAATCAATAAATCCATCATGTAAGTCTAATAAACTAAATGTCACGTAACAAATTAATTGTAAAAAACACCATGTTTTTAGCTACCAGAACTATTGTGTCGCTTGGGGTTTCATTTTATACAACTAGAATAATACTCCAGCAGTTAGGTGCTTCTGATTATGGTATATTCAGTGTGATATATGGAGTAGTAGCCTTTTTTTCATTTGTGATAACAGCAATGAGTGATTCTGTTCAGCGCTACATTGCATTCGGTGTAGGGACAGGTCAATTAGAATCTATAAAAAATGCAGTTAAGAATAGTCTCTTTATATTCTCATCAGCGGGAATCCTTTTGGGTGTTGGACTTTTAATTATTAAGGATATGCTTGTTGGCAGGCTATTGAATATACCTGCTGGTTCAGTTGATTCGGCATTAATTGTTTATATAGCATCCGTTTTTACTGTCATATTACTTATCTTACAAACACCTTTTAACTCTTTGGTGCTTGCATATGAGCGAATGTCATTTTATGCATATATGATGATATTTGATGTTGGTGCTAAATTAGTAATGACTTTATTACTGGTTATAACAACAAAAAATAAATTGATTATATATTCTATATTACTTACAGCTGTAGCAGTTCTAGATTTCTTTATTTATTACATATATTGTAGATTAAAGTTCGGAGAGGTGCTAAAGGGGGGGCAGCTAAACAAAAATATATTAAAGGATATCACGGCCTTTTCTCTCTGGAATGTGTTCGGTAATTTTTCCTATATGTGTCGTGTACAAGGCATTAATGTAGTAATAAATATGTTTTTTGCAACGACAATTAATGCTGCATATGCTATTTCTATGACTGTGTTGAATGCAATTAATTCACTAACCCAGTCTTTAATTGTTGCATTAAGGCCTCAAATATTTAAATCTTACGTAGAAAATGAGCGCTTGCGATACTACTCGCTGATAGAATTTGGTTCTAAATATACATTTTCATTTTTGTTTGTAATTAGCTCTCCAATATTAATCTGTACTGACAGCTTATTAAAAATATGGCTTGGCGACATTCCTCTATATACAGTAGAATGTGTTAGGTTTATCATTGTAGTTGCTTTAATTGATAGTTTTTCTCAGAGTATAATCACTGGAATACAAGCTACTGGCCGAATAAAAAAATATCAAGTGGTTGTTAGCTTCTTTATTCTGCTAAACCTGCCAATAACTTTTATTTTATTTAAGATGGGGTATAGTGTTCTAGCAATGTTCATACCTTTTACAATAACAGCTGTAATAAATCTAGTTTTAAGAGTTTTATTTATTTCGAGTTATTCTACATTTAATTATAGAAGTTATATTAAAAAAGTTATTTCCCCATGTGCATGTTCATCCGTTATTGCTATTCTACTTGGTTATTTAACTACAAAATACATTGGGCCTGATTCTTTAGTGATAACATTAACTAATTGTATATTAATTGCCATGTTAAATGTTATTGTTTTTTATAGTATTGTTGTTTCTAAAAAGGAAAAAAAATGGCTCAAAGAGTTGTTAATAAAGAAAAAAACGGCACACTAAACGATATAATTGATAATCAACTTTGTACGGGATGTGGGGTTTGTATATCGGAAGATTTAAGTAAAAAATCTTCTATGACATGGAATTCCAATGGTTTTCTTGAACCTAAAATTAGCCAAGAATCAACACTAGATTTAATGCAGAGAGTTTGTCCATTTAATTTAAATAGAACGTCTATTATCGATGAAGATGATTTAGCAAAGCTCTCTTTTGAAAACGCTACTAAACAAGATAAGGATATCGGTCTTTATCGGCAATTATATGTTGGCTATTCAACTGAGTATCGAGAATCTTCATCATCTGGTGGATTAGCAACTTATGTATTTGAGCAATTATTAATCAATAAATATGTAGAGCATCTCTTCATCGTTCGAGAGATAAACGGAGTCTATGCTTATCAAATATTTGATGATCATGAGAAAATAAAAGACATATCTAAGACAAGATATTACCCAGTGACATTAGAAAATCTTTTCGAATGTTTATATAGGATTGAAGGTCGCGTTGCAGTCTCGGGGGTCGCTTGTTTTATTAAAGCAATTCGGTTAAAACAGCATTTTCATCCAGCTTTAAAAGAAAAAATACCATTTCTTGTGGGGATTATTTGTGGGGGTTTGAAAAGTCGTTATTATACAGATTATTTATCTCAATCTGCAGGATGTAAGAATGAATATTCTAACGCAGAGTATAGAGTTAAGAAAAAAAACGGTATAGCACTGGATTATCAATTTTCATGTATTGGTAAGGACAGCAGACGAATCCATGTTATCGATATGCAGAAAATGGGCGATATGTGGGGCACTGGATTATTTAAATCTAATGCATGTGATTTCTGTGATGATGTGACAACGGAGCTTGCTGATATATCATTAGGAGATGCATGGATTAAACCATATAATTTAGAAAGCGCAGGAAACAGCGTTATTGTTTGCCGCTCGGAATTAGCTCAGAAAATTATTGAAGATGGAATTAATAGTGGCAATCTGAAATTAGAAACGCTAGATCTTGAACTATTTAAATCATCACAGCAAGGTAGCTTTAATCATAGGCATAAAGGACTGCTTGTAAGAATTAAAAAAGCAGAAAGAGAGAATAAAAAATATCCTATTAAAAGATCTCGCTTTTTAACTGAAACGACAATATTGACCAAATTAATGCAAAAACAACGTTTAGTCACTCGTGAAAAAAGCTTAGAAATATGGAGGGAGACTAAAGATTCATCAATGTTCGACAAGTTAATGAAAAAATATCTGATGAGGCTTAATTATATAACCTTAATAAATAGAAAATATAATCGTTTAGTGTATTTATTTAAAGGTTTCTTAACGGGGCGAAAATGAAAGTAGCAATAATGACTCAACCATTGCATACCAATTATGGTGGTACATTGCAAGCTTATGCTTTACAAAAAGTAATAGTTAAATTAGGGCATGAGCCTGAAACAATTAATTATCGACTTAATCCAAAAAAACCTAACATATTGAAAGTTTTTTTTTCAAAGATAAAACAATTAATAGTAAATGGTAAGTTATATTATCGATTCTCGTCTGCTGATATAGAAAGAATATCTAAAGAACATTTGCGCTTTATAAAAATCAACATTAAATATTCACATGAGATTAATTCTATATCTGATTTAAGTTCTTATTTCAAAAAACAAGCATATTCGGCTGTTATCGTCGGAAGCGATCAAACTTGGCGCCCAATATATTCACCTCGAATAGAATCGTTTTTCTTGGATTTTTTAATACAAAACAATGAAATATTAAAAATTTCTTATGCAGCTTCATTTGGAACTGATGACTGGGAGTTTTCTGAACAACAAACGATTAATTGTGGCATGCTTCTGAGAGATTTTCATTATGTCTCTGTGCGTGAGCAATCGGCGATTACACTTTGTAAAGAAAAATTTAATGTTAATGCTGTTCATGTATTGGACCCAACATTATTGTTAAGCAGAGATGAATATTTTTCTTTGTTGAAGCCATATATTATAAATGAAAACAAAGGTAAAATATTTAGTTATGTGCTTGATGAAAATATAAAGAAAAATAAAATCATCGATGAAGTTGCAAATTTTTTTAATAAGGATATATTTTTTACGTATCCTAAGGCAAGAAGAAAGAAAACATTCAAAATAGCTGATTTTTCGGAGTATGAATTTCCTTCAATAGAGTCGTGGCTTGCCTCTTTTGAATCTGCTAGTTTTGTTATTACAGACTCTTTCCACGGGACTGTATTTGCTATTATTTTTAATAAACCATTTATCTCAATTGCCAATGAGGAGAGAGGGAAGGCTAGATTTATATCATTGCTTAATCTTTTTAATTTAGACGATAGACTGGTTAGTAAAGTTGAAGATATCTCACCGGAACTGTTAAATAGTGACATCGACTATGACGTAGTTAATATGAAATTAGCTATTTTAAAAGAACAATGCATGGGTAATCTAGAAAAAGCTTTACTTGCTCTGGGCAATCAGTAAGTTATGAAATCAAAATCGTCTAATGAAGATTCCTTATCAATAGTAGGACATAAAATTTCTGTATCTGTAGTTGTCCCTGTTTATAATAGTCAGATGTACATCGCAAAGTCATTATCAAGTTTACTTGAGCAAACTTTAGATGATATCGAGATAATTATTATCAATGATGGTTCAACCGATGATTCATTGAGTGTAATTGAAAGAGTTATTGAAGAGTGTCCGCAACATAATAAAACAATTAGAATTATAAATCGTGGAAATAAGGGGGTTTCATATACAAGGGCGGAAGGAACTTCTCTTGCTAGTGGCGAATTCATAATTCATATAGATAGTGATGATTGGATTGAGCCCACAATGCTGGAGGACATGTATTTAAAAATCGTTAGTGACGATGCAGATGTCCTCATATGTAACTATTATATGGTTATGGATGATAAAGAAGAATCCGTTAAGCAAAAAGCAGATATTAATAAATACAATTGCATAACAAACATATTACTTGGGAATATGCAGGGTTTTACATGGAATAAATTAATTAGACGAAAATTAATAATAGAAAATGAAATAACCTTCAATGTGGAATTAAATTATCTAGAGGATGTTGTTTTTATAATTCAAGTATTGAAAATTGCGAATAAAATATCTTTTATCGATAAATCACTTTATCATTATAGACGTGATAACCCGAATTCATTAACTAGTAAAATTGATGAGGTAAAAATTAACAATGTTGTAAACGCCATCAACTTCATTGAGTTTTTCTTACTAGAAAACATTGCTGAAATTTCTTTTGCAAAACCTTTGAATAAATTTAAACTAACACAAAAGGTTTGGTTCTTGTCTCAAAGTAAGATGAGTTCTAATAATATATCATGGAATATGTTCCAAAAAGATAAGTTACCTATAATAGACTCTGACATTAGGTTTTATTATAAGCTCATTCTCGTTCTCCATAATATTGGTTATCATTACCTTGCGAAAAAAATATTATATATAATTGGTTATATACAAGTAAAAATGAAAGGAAGGTAAAAATATGATACCCAAAATAATTCATTATTGTTGGTTCGGAAGTAACCCGCTTCCAGAATTAACAAAAAAATGTATTGAAAGTTGGAAAAAATATTGTCCCGACTACAAGATTATTAGATGGGATGAAAGTAATGTTGATCTTGAATCTTGCTTATTTGTCAGAGAAGCTTATGCATCGAAAAAATGGGCTTTTGTTTCTGACTATATCCGACTCAAAGTTGTAAGCGAACACGGTGGTATATATCTTGATACAGATGTTGAGCTACTTAAACCTCTCGACAATCTACTACAATATCCTGCATATATGGGCTTTGAATCTAATAAAAATTGTGTTGTTAACTCAGGCTTAGGTTTTGGGGCCGAGCAAGGTCATCCATTTTTCCTTTCTCTGCTTGCCGAATATGAACAACTGAGTTTTGTTAATGAACTCGGTGATTATGATATGACGCCCTGCGTTTTAAGAGAAACGAGAGCACTGATGCGATTGGGGTTAAAAGTAAACGGAAAAACTCAAATTTTAAAAAACATTATTATTTTATCTGAAGATTATTTATGTCCAATATCTCTGTTGGGTGTTAGTAATTTTACTGAAAATACGTATTCAATTCATCATTATGATGCAAGTTGGCTTTCTGATGTTAAGAAAAAGGGATTGGAAAGAAAGAAAAAACTAATAAAAGTTTTTGGTCTTTCGCTAGGTTCGTGGATCAATAAACCAATTATCTTGATAGATGAGATTCGCGACAATGGTTTACTAAAAACGATTAAGAAAATTTTTAGCTAAAATGTCATTCCTAAAGAGAACTTTGTTTATGTTGTTAAAATAATCTCCAAGCGCGCTTAATCATGACGTTTTGCAGGTAACAGTTCTATGACTTTCCTATATTTTTTTTCTGTATTATATTTCTTTTATATGGCTTTAATCTGTATTTTATTGCCAGATCGTAGACTCTTTATTATCGCCGCTTTAGTGCCGACAACATTAGTTGCTGGTTTCAGATATGATGTTGGTTTTGATTTTATGTCATATGTTAATTATTTTGAATTATTGCGCTCCACAAGTGATGTATATTTGGACCCAACATTCAAATTAATTACTTACTTGATTCAGTTTTTAGGCGGTAATGCACAAGCCTTATTTCTTTTGTATGCAATATTATATTCAGTTGGTTTATATTATTTAGTGGTTATTGCTTATCAAAAGTGTATTAACAGAGTAAGTATAACTTATGCATGTGGACTATTATTGGCATTTTACTCATTTAATTTCTTTCTCTCATTGAATCAAATTCGCTCTACACTTTCTGCGGTCTTTATAAGTTGCGCATTGTTGAAAGATAAAAAAGATGTATCATTCTATATAATGGCTTTCTTAGCAATATTATTTCACTCTGCTGCATTGTTTATTTTTCCATTATATTTTATTCTTCGTAGAGTTAATGTTAAATTACTTCTTTTAATGTTTCCATTCTTGGTTTTTTTATCATACTTCAATTTATTCTCAGGGCTTATAAAGTATATTTTACTCTTTTTTGATAGCCGATTTTTAACATATTTTGAGTCTGAGTTCTTCATTCCTAAGACAGGCTTAGAAAAAACGTATAGTATTTTCTCTATAATAATTGTATTAGGTGTTGTTGTTAGTTGTGCAAAATTGCTTCCACGACAATATGATATGATGATTAAGTATGTTGTTTTCTTTGTTCTTTTACGTGCAATGTCAATCGATATTTTGATCTTTTCAAGACTTAGCGATTTTCTAAAACCTATCGCAATTATCTTGATTTTTACATCTGTCTATAGATTGTCTTATTTAGTAAGGCCAAAAATTGTTTTGCCGTGTTATTTTGCTTGCATATTATGTCTGTGTCTCTTTAATGTGATGGTCGGTTCAAATATTTCAAAAGAAACTGATTATAACTATTATTTCAACATATGTATATTTTCTAAGGCATGTGTATCCTAAATAATGGAAACTACCTTTTAATAAAAGTTGTAATAAATCGGAATGTTTATGTCTAATTTATTTATGCAAAATGATAGGGATTTTACTGCTAAAAATAATCACCCATCTTATGCAGAAAGCAAACCCATTCTATCTATAATTATACCTGTTTATAACGTTGAGAAATATATAGCCGATTGTCTAAAAAGTCTGTTGAGAAACGCCAGGGATAGTTATTTAACAAAAATTGAAATTATCATTGTTGATGATGGATCAACTGATAATTCTCTACAAATAGTTAAAACGATGGCTACTGAATATTCATGTGTGAAGTATTTCTCGAAAAGTAACGGAGGGTTATCGGATGCTAGAAATTTTGGCATCAAGAAAGCTTCTGGGGAATATTATTCATTTATCGATTCTGATGATATAGTTCATCCACAATTCTTGAAAATTATTGTGGATTGCATAGAAAAAACAAATTTTGATATTTTATCCTTTAATTTTATCAAATTTTTTGGCGATAAATATGAGGAATACAATTGTTCATATGAGAATCATTATTTGAGGCAAGTTAGTATTGATTTTTATAATGATAAACCGGTATTTGCATGGAATAAAATTTACAAAAAAACACTATTCAGTGGCATTGAGTTTCATCGAGGTTGGTTTTATGAAGATGTAGCATTAATTCCATTATTAATAGATCGCGCAAAAATTCATTTTCATATTGATTTTGATTGCTATTTTTATCGTCAACGTCGTGGCGCTATAACATTTTTTAATGATAATAAATATTTAGATATCCTAAAGGGAGTTAGTTATCTGTATGAAAATTCTCAGTCTAAATATATTAAATCAGTAATAATTAATCAGTATTTTACTCTTGTATTTTTGTCCCTTAGATTACCAATGCGACAATGTTTATCCAACCTAAACAAGATCTCGCACTTTTATATAAAAGAATTCAACATGAAAGAATTCACTCCTGTTCTCTGTGTCAGACAATTTCCATTTAATATCTTAAAAAAGACAGGGAAGTATTTTATTTATCCTGTCATTTGTTTTAAACCCATCATTATTATACACAAATTAATTAAAACTTGGCGTGGGAGATAATTGTGAAATACGATTATGTTATTGTTGGTAGTGGTCTTTATGGTAGTGTCTTTGCACATGAGTTGCACAAAGCCAATAAAAAAGTGATGGTTATTGAGCGACGAGAGCATGTTGGTGGGAATGTATATTGTGAAAACATTGCTGATATCAATGTACATAAATATGGAGCACATATATTCCATACTAATGATAAAGATATCTGGGACTATGTTAATCAGTTTGCTGAGTTTAATCGATATACAAATACTCCAATGGCTTTATCTAAAGGTCGTATATATAATCTTCCTTTCAATATGCATACCTTTAACCAATTGTGGGGGGTAATCACTCCACAGGATGCAAAAGAAATAATAGCAAAACAAAGCGCCGAGTTTTCAAGTATTGACCCCAAAAACCTTGAAGAACAAGCAATATCTTTAGTGGGGCGAGATATATTTAATACCTTGATTAAGGAGTATACCGAAAAACAATGGGGTAGAAAATGCACTGAACTTCCCTCTTTTATTATAAGAAGGTTACCTGTACGCTTCACTTATGATAATAACTATTTTAATGACCGCTATCAGGGGATACCAGTAGGCGGTTATAATAAAATAATTTCTGGACTGCTCGAAGGTATCAAAGTAGAAACGAGTGTTGATTATTTTGATGAACGCGACTATTGGAATTCTGTAGCAAATAAGGTTATCTATACAGGGCCTATTGATAAATATTTTGATTATAGGTATGGAGCGCTTGATTATCGTTCATTGAAATTTGAAACTGAGTTGTTAGATATTGAAAATTATCAAGGTAATGCGGTAGTTAATTACATTGATAAAGAATATGAGTTCACTAGAATAATTGAACATAAATTTTTTGAGTTTGGTACGCAAAAACAAACCGTGATTACCCGTGAATATCCAAAAGAGTTTGAATCAGGGGATGAGTATTATTACCCTGTAAATGATGAAAAAAATATGCAGATATATAAAAAATATTATTCATTGACCATGGAAAACGAAAAAGTGATTTTTGGAGGGCGTTTGGCAGAGTATAAGTATTATGACATGCACCAGGTCATCAGATCTGCTTTGTCTGCATTTCGCAAGGAGGTAGTTACTAGTGAATAAAGATGTGATAGCTATAATTGTAACGTATAATAGAAAAGACTTATTAAAGAAGGTTATTGAATCTGTTAACAATCAAAGCTACCCTTTAAAAAAAATAATTATTGTCGATAATAATAGCATTGATGGTACAAGGGAATTAGTCAGTACGTTCGAGTCAGATATCATTCAGTATCAAAATACTGGTGCAAATCTTGGTGGCGCTGGCGGTTTTCATTTTGGTTTTCTTGAGGCTGAAAAATATAGTTATGACTATCTTTGGTTAATGGATGACGACCTCATGCCGACTGTTGACTGTCTTGAAAAATTAATATCAAATAATCCTCAAGGGATAGTACAACCAGTTAGGTATAATCTTGATAATACTTGTGCAGAACTTTCCCCGTTGACATATAATTTATCCAATCCATTCAAACTAAACCCTAAAGGAATTCCTCTCAAACAGCATATAAAAGAGAGTGATGATAAGCCAAAATTGATATCTATAGAAGCTATCCCATTTGAGGGACCTTTGATTTCCCGCAATACCATAATTAGTATTGGTTTTCCTGAACCCAAATTTTTTATTTTTTGTGATGATATTGAGTATGCTATAAAAGCAAAAAGGAAAAAGATACCAATCGTTTGTAATCTTGAGGCGAAGGCATACCGACTTCTTGTCAATCACCAAGGAAATGACCTACTTTCTTGGAAAGGTTATTTCATGCTTAGGAATCTGTTCTATCTTCACAAAAAATACGGTACTAACATTTTCGTAAGGAAAAAACCCATAATTCTAGCTATCGGGTACGGTTGTTCTTGCCTCATTAGAGGACAGTTTAAGCAACTGAAAGTACTTTGGCATGCATTCTGGGATGCTGACTCCTTGAAAAATACAGAGCTATTCAAACCTGGTTCGAAACAGTAAAAGCATCTTCAGCTATCATCATGAATAAAACTTGAGTTAACATCACAAATATTTTCAAGCTGTGTATGAATCGTGAACCCCCAAACAGGAGCAAATAATGTCCAAACAACAGATCGGCGTAGTCGGTATGGCCGTAATGGGGCGCAACCTGGCGCTCAACATTGAAAGCCGTGGTTATACCGTCTCCATCTTCAACCGTTCCCGTGAAAAAACTGAAGAAGTTATCGCTGAGAACCCAGGTAAAAAGCTGGTTCCTCACTACACGGTCAAGGAGTTCGTCGAGTCTCTTGAAACCCCACGTCGTATCCTGTTAATGGTGAAAGCGGGTGCAGGCACCGATGCTGCTATCGATTCCCTGAAGCCGTATCTCGATAAAGGCGACATCATCATTGATGGTGGCAACACCTTCTTCCAGGACACCATTCGTCGTAACCGCGAACTGTCTGCTGAAGGCTTTAACTTCATTGGTACCGGCGTGTCCGGCGGTGAAGAGGGTGCGCTGAAGGGCCCATCCATCATGCCTGGCGGCCAGAAAGAAGCGTACGAGCTGGTTGCACCAATTCTGACCAAAATTGCCGCGGTGGCGGAAGATGGCGAACCGTGCGTGACCTATATCGGCGCTGACGGTGCGGGTCACTACGTGAAAATGGTTCACAACGGTATCGAATACGGCGATATGCAGCTGATTGCTGAAGCCTATTCCCTGCTGAAAGGCGGCCTGAACCTGTCTAACGAAGAACTGGCAACGACCTTCACCGAGTGGAATGAAGGCGAGCTGAGCAGTTACCTGATCGACATCACTAAAGACATCTTCACTAAAAAAGATGAAGAGGGTAAATATCTTGTTGATGTAATCCTGGACGAAGCGGCGAACAAAGGTACCGGTAAATGGACCAGCCAGAGCTCTCTGGATCTGGGCGAGCCCCTGTCCCTGATCACCGAATCTGTGTTTGCTCGTTACATTTCCTCTCTGAAAGAGCAGCGCGTTGCCGCTTCAAAAGTGCTGTCTGGTCCTCAGGCCAAACCAGCTGGTGATAAAGCTGAATTCGTTGAGAAAGTTCGTCGTGCGCTGTATCTGGGTAAAATCGTCTCGTATGCACAAGGTTTCTCTCAGCTGCGTG
>NZ_JBKDZH010000091.1:0-2309 GCF_047971185.1 Kluyvera sp. | reverse complement strand
GCCAGTAGTAGCATTAAAGTCGCCCAAGACAGTGAGTGTGTCCCGAGGGGGGCACTGGTCTAATACAGAGTTGAGTTTGGCGAAGAACACCTCCTTCACTTCAGTTTCACACACCTCGGTAGGAGCATACACTGCAATAAGAGACATGAATCCCAAAGTGTGCTTCAGCCTCACTCGCATTATACGCTCATCAACCGGAGTAACCTCCACCACGAACGGCTGCAGTTTGCTGGAGATGCCTATAGCTACCCCCCTAAGACGGGCACCATTGCTCATGCCGGACCAGTAGTAGGTGTACCCCATACTACTGATCTCGCCATTGCCAGGCCTCCTCGTCTCGGAGAGTCCCACTATATCCACCTTCAGCCTCCTCAGCTCGTCCGATAGGCAGGGCAGTCGGTGATCCTCCGATAGACTCAGGACATTCCAGGAGCCCACACGCAGAGCCCTCCGAAGGTTGACCCCAGGCCTGGTTCTGCGGGCGGGCGCCGCATTTGCACCTCCCCGGCCACCCCCAAAACAAAAAGAGGGGCTAGGGGGCCCTCCCCCCATCGGGATGCAGGGGTCCCGGGGGCTTTGCCCTGCACCCGTCATAGACGACAGGCTCGCCGGATGCGAGTGCATCGGGGGAGCCTGCCGCGTGGTCAGGCCCCCCAGCAAAACCGGACCGGGGTCGCGACGTGAGTCTTGACCCCGGCCTCTACCTTTTGCTTTGTTTTTGGCGGGACGGATCTTTTTTACGGGGTGGGGTTGGAAGCCCCACCCCAACCAGTCCAGATCAGGGACTGGGCTGACTGCTCGCCGTGGGCAGGGACACAGACCCCCTGAGAGGATATAATCCCCCGGCCACCACAAGGGCAGAGAATGGTAGAGGAGAAAGAGGGAGAAGGGCTGGTGGAAGGGTGGAGGGAAGATAATAGTGGAGGAGAGTAGACAGAAGAGTAAGGGGGAGGGTTGATGGAAGGATGGGGGAAAGAGAACGGTGGAGAAAGAGACAATGTGGAGGATTGCGAGAAAGTGGAGGGAAGAGAATAGTGGAGGAGAAACAGGAAGAGAACAGTAGGGAAGAGGAGAAAGAGGATGGAGACTTGATGGAAAGGTGAAAGAAAGTAAGGAGTGGAGGAGAGGAGAAAGAAGAGGGAAGGTTGATGGAAGGGTGGAGGAAAGGGGACAGTGGTGGAGAAAGGGTTGCACGCCTACTCTTACGCGGCGAGTGAACGAAAGGGGTGCAAGGGGTCGAGGGAGGGTGAATACTGCAATTATCTCACTAACTTCCTGCATGTGCCGCTGTGGCCTTGGTGCTGCATAATGTGGGTGAGGGCAAATTGTCAACGAGGTGTGGCGTGGTGAGGTGGTGTGGTGTAGTGTGGTGGTTGGGTGTGATGTGGTGGTGTGGTGTGGTGTGGTGGTGGGGTGTGGTATAAGTGGTGTGGTGTGGCTTAGCGATGCGCTGTTGCTTGGTGTACTGTTTTTTGTCCTAGTGTTGTATTGTAATAGTTGTAGCAGTAAACTTAGTAGCAGAAGTAGTAGTAGTAATAGTAGTAGTAGTAGTAGTAGTAGTAGTAGTAGTAGTAGTAGTAGTATGGGTTGTCTTTAAAGTCACAGTAGTAAAAGTTGTAGTAGTAGTTGTAGTAGTAAGTGTAGTAGGGGCAGTAGTAGTGGTAGGGGTAGTAGTAGTAGCAGTAGTAGTAGTAGTAGTTTACTTCCTTGGTTGGCAGTACAGAGAAGTATCGTTGTCGTAGTCTTCACTCGCCGGCGCACCGTACAAAGGCTTGGACACGTGCATCTCCTCCCCCACAGTGTAGCCCCTCCAACGTGTTTCATCCGCCCGCACCTCATCTGCCACACAGCTGAGCCACACAAGCGCAAAGAAATCAGCCGGCAGCAGGAGTTGTGTCTGACAGATGTTCTCACCTCTGAAACTAATTTGATTTTTATGTTTTTGGTGTTCTCCTCTGTCTGTCGTAATCAAAGCAGCGTGTCGTGGTCATTTTTATTTTATACTTTTTATCCCTTGGCCTGTCTTCCGTGCCACTCACCATCACACTAAAACAGATGATAAAAACTGTCATGTGTAGTCATGGATTTGTCCTTTTATTTGAGAAAGAAGTGAGGTGACATCCTCCGCTGCCTCGCTACGTGTGTTGTTACCCATTGGTTCGTATTTTTCTACCCGATTTTCTTCCCCAACTTTGCAGGAGTGAGTCAGATTCACGATGTGCCGTATCTCATCACATTTTATTACATGTGTGTGTGTGTGTGTGTGTGTGTGTGTGTGTGTGTGTGTGTCTGTGTGTGTGTGTGTGTGT
>NZ_JBKDZH010000090.1:0-1965 GCF_047971185.1 Kluyvera sp. | reverse complement strand
GTGCTTGCTTGCGGCCTTGTGGTTTCAATCAATGTGCTTGCTTGCGGCCTTGTTGTTTCAATCAACGTGCTTGCATGCGGCCTTGTGGTTTCAATCAACGTGCTTGCTTGCATACCTCTATAATCAGTCTCATGGCCTTAACAGAAGCCATACCGAGCCTAAGTATAGATGACGGAAGCCCTAATTCCATTCTGGCACGCAGCTACTCCAAGGCGGAAGAGGTTGGTGGGTGCGTGTTCAGAGCCTCCACATAGGGACGGCCGTTCGCTCTCGCCCTTATATATAGACAGCCGAGCGGAATAAAAGGATAATTTCGTTCTCTCCCAGAAAATCCTCTGGAATAAAGAATAGAATCTCGGAAATTGCTCGCCTGTAAGCCAATTAAGCCAACATTATTATGGGAAAGTCTGGAAATATATGCACACAGAATTAGCGTCGTTTGAAAACCCGCCCGAGAGTTTTAGTTTATTTATTGCCTGAGAAAATAATATCTGTTTTTTTTTTTATTTAAGGCCAAATATTATACAAGCCATGGAAATACACACACACATACGCACTCGCTCCCTCTCTCTCTCTCTCTCTCTCTCTCTCTCTCTCTCTCTCTCTATCTCTCTCTCCCCTTCTCCTCGTCCGAAAAAAGACATTGGTTACTGTCCATAGGAAGGAGAGGTAGGAAGGAGGGGGGGGGAGGAGGAGGAGGAGGAGGAGTAGGAGGAGGAGGAGGAGGAAGAGAAAGACACGCATGGAGAAAACTGAAGAAAATAAAAGAAAAAACTGTGAATAGAGGAATATGGCATGGAATAAAGAAAAGTAAAAGAGAGGAGAAACAAGAGAAAGGAAAAAGGAACGAAAGGGAGGAGGAAGACAACCGGAGCAAAGGAAGAAGAGAAGGAGGAGGAAAATAAGGATAAAAGTGAGCAGCGAATGGAAGAATACGAGACAGAATAAAGAGAACAAAATAGATGAGGGACCAGAGAGGAAGGAGAAGAGCAAGAGGAAGAGGAAGGAAGAGGAGGAAAGGAGGAAAGGAAAAACAGACAAAGAAGATCCAGAAGAGGAGAACACGAGGCAGAATACAGAGAGCAAAACGGAAGAGGGACCAGAGAGGAAGGGGAAGAGGAGGAGGAGGAGAAGAGGAAGAAAAGACGAGGAGCAGTAAGAGGAGGAAGTGAAGGAGAGAAAGACAAGGGAGGAGAAAGAGGTAGAAGAGAAAGAGAAGGAGAGGGTCGAAGAGGAGGTAGCAGAGGGAGAAGAACGAGGCGACGGAAGACGTGGAGGAGGAGGAGGAGGAGGAGGAGGAGGAGAGATATTCCCTCCACGCCCCTGAACAAACAAGGGCAACAATGATTCCTGGATTCCCCTGCATGATTACATACGCCTCACGCCTCTAGGATTAGATTCCAATCCTATCCTTCCCAGACTCCTCCAGGGCCCCACTTTACCTCCTCCTCCGATTCCTCCTCTCACCTGTGGAAGGACTCGCGTCTCCCTCCATCTTGATCCTGCCGCGGTTCCTAAATTTACCTTTCTCTTGTTCCCTTTTTAAATTTATGTCTGTCTGTTTGTTTCTGTCTCTGTGGTCTTTCTATCTCTTTTTGTCTCTTTCTCTGTTTGTCTGTCTGTCTGTCTTTTTTTGTGGTCTTCCTGTCTCTCTTTGTTTCTGTCTGTCTATCTGTCTGTCTGTCTGCCTGTCTCTCTCTCTCTGCTTCTCAAAGGACATTTCCTCCACCTTCTCTTCCTTCTTTTCCTTTTCCTTCCTACTCTCCTTAAAGTCTTCTTCTCTTCCTTCCTTTTCTCCTTCCCTCGCGTCCTTCCTCTCTTGCCCCAAAGCTGTCTCTATCCTTCTTTGCTTCTCTGTCTCCCCTCTTCGATGCCACACACACACACACACACACACACACACATATCCTTCTTCTCTCCATCTCACTAACCCTCTTTCCCCTCCTTCTCTCCCTCTTTCCCTCC
>NZ_JBKDZH010000089.1:0-42076 GCF_047971185.1 Kluyvera sp. | reverse complement strand
TACCGCTGTTATTCCCGACTACCTTAAACCTGCAATGGAACACCTTGAGACTGCCCGCTCGGCGCATCTCGCCAGTGCCAGCCGTATGGATGAAACCACGACGGCCATCAGCCAGGTGCAAACGCAAAAAAATGAACTGGAGCAGGAAAACGGCAATGATTCCGGCGCATGGCGCGCCGCCTTTCGTGCCGGTGGTGCTGTCATTACCGACGAGCTGAAACAACGCCATCTGGCGCGCGTGGCACGGCGGGAACTGGCGCAGGAATGTGACAGCATGAACGAGGTACTGTCTTTTGAGCTGGACAGGCTCAAAGGAGCCTGTGACCGCACGGCCAGAGCATACCGTCAGGCACATCACGGCGTCCTCAGTAAGTATGCAGAGCATGAACTTAATGCAGCCCTGCGTGAAAGCTGCGGTGCCCTCATCAGAGCAATGAAACTCAACATACTGGTTCTGAATAATCCGCTTGCCAATACCACCGGGCATCAGGGATATACCGAACCGGAAAAGGTTGTGATGCAGCAGGTAAAAGACCGGCTTGAACAGGCCGTAAAGGGCTGCAATATCCGTCTGACCGATGAACCGGTGCTGTTTAAAACAGGGCTGTCGGCCTCCACGCTGCCACATATGGAGCATGACGTTGCGACCACGCCCGGTCAGCGAAAAGTCTGGCAGGAAAAAATGCGGGAACGTGAAGCTGACCTGAAAGCACGGGGGTTATTGTCATGATGCGCTGCCCTTTCTGCCGCACAGCGGCACACGTTCGCACCAGCCGCTATATGTCTGACAGCGTCAAAGAGAGTTACCTGCAGTGCCAGAATGTGCACTGCTCGGCGACATTCAAAACGCATGAGTCCATCTTTGAAGTGATACGTTCGCCAGTCGTCGATGAGAAACCCGCGTCGGTTCCGACAGCCCCCGTGGCACCCCGTCGGGTAAAAGGCTGCTACAGCTCGCCGTTCCGCCATTAATCAGGAGAGACAACCCGTGACCACCCTGACCTTACAGCAGGCCTATGAAGCCTGTCAGACGAACAAAACCGCGTGGCTGAACCGTAAAACCGAACTGGCCGCCGCAATGCAGGAATATCAGGAATTATTGCTGGATGACAATGCATCAGGCTCCCGCAGATTACAGACGCTGCGTGATCTGATTGACGTAAAAAAATGGGAAGTTAATCAGGCCGCCGGTCGCTACATCTTCTCGCATGAGGAGGCGCAGCGCATCAGCATCCGTAACCGGCTGCATGATTTTATGCAGCAGAACGGCGCAGAGCTGGCCGCCGCACTGGCACCGGAGCTGATGGGGATTAAAAACCAGCCCGCGATGATAAAAAATCGCGCGCTTGACCGTTCAGCCTCTTACCTGAGAGAAGCTCTTTCCGTCTGGCTGACCGCTGGAAATGAAATTAATTATTCGGCACAGGATAACGACATTTTAACGGCCATCGGATACAGGCCTGACGCGCCTTCGCGGGATGATAATCGTGAAAAATTCACCCCTGCACAGAACATGATTTACACCCGTCGACGTGCCGGACTGGCCGCGCAGTAGCCTGTCAAAAAATCCCCGGAAATTCCGCTATTTTTCCCGAAAAAAGCCATGCATCCATAAGGTGCATGGTTTTGCATGCGTTTTATCGCTCCGGCATGCCAGACCAGCGCCAGTCGTGGCGCGGCTTGAGACCACCTTTGCACCTGCATTAAAAACGGCCCATTAAGCGGGCAGGCGTGGCGGGGAGAGCATTGCGCGCCAGCAGTGGTGTTTAATATTAATTATTATTGTCTGAGTGTGTTGTAACGGCGAGGGCGTGGTCGATGTTAGTTCGTTAGTGGTTGGTTGTAATCGTGCGTGCGTGGTGCGTCTAAGGTGAAATAGTGGCAGGGTATGAAAAAGCCGCCTGCTGGCGGCTTTGATATGAAGGAACTGGACTATCAGGCAACTTTTAAAACTGGATAAAAAATAGCTTTAAAATCATCAGGAATCGCCTCTCGAAGTTGACTGATAATCGAACTGTTCTTAGGCAACTGCGATGCCAGGTTACTGAGCAGCGCATCAAGCTTTTCACTGCGATCCCATTGGATCTTATAGCTTGAGGAATCAATTTTTTGAGCAATCGATAGTAATTGTTGTCTATCGTTATAGACATATTTCATTTTAATTAAATTGACTCCATCATCATGAATGTCAGAATAAGTTAAAATGAAATGAACTAGCTCACCTTTTTTATAAGTTTCGATGTGTTGATATTCACGCTCAAAAATAGATGTAACTAACTCATGAGGCTGCACCCCTTTTACCATGCAAAAAGAAATTATTTTATTAATCTCTTTCATGATTTGTGCATAGTTTGTCATTTAATCATCCTCTCAACTTCTGCGAGAACCTTATCTAAATCATTAATCGACTGGAGAAGGGCTTTGTTATCTCGCTTATCAACTGGGCCATAAGCTTTGGCTAGCTTTATAAAAACATATCTCACTAATATAGCATCATTAGCCTCGGTTGTCTTTAAATATGGCATGTAACGGCTAAAAATCGGATAAAGCTCTGAGCTTTTCTCACCAATACCATTATCAATCAGTAGATTAGATACCGCATCTTGAGTGCGTGTTTTCAGAATATCCCTCATTAATTTTCTTGCCTGGTGAGGTCTTTTCTCAATTAACTCAGGATCAATGTATTCAGCAGCTTTCTGAACTTCTTTTTCAGCTAATTTCTGGCGTAACTCTTCTAATGTGTCCTCTGGAAGGTCTAGCCCTGCCAGTCTGATTTTTTCTATTTGCTGATTTACCGAATCGCTTATCTCATGGCGTTTTTGTTCGAATAACGCATTGAAGTCAATGTCATTTAAGTAAGAATCTTTATCGCTGATATAAGCACTTTCACTTTCGACTCCTGCTAATTCGTTGCCTCTTTCGACATAGTCTCTGTCAGTAAACGTATACTCGCGTGCAGTTGCTCTACGAGCTTTTTCTACCTCATTCTGGAAATTCTCCCACATTACATTTAGGCCTATTTCCTCATGAAATATCACTATGCCGTTATTATCAATTTCGAAATGTGTGATTTCAGATTCAGGAATAACTCGTAAAATACGACCAACAACTTGAGCAAAAGCATTAAGGCTTCTATATGGCCTAAATATCGCAAGAACAGTTAAGTATTTATGGTCGTAGCCTTCCATTAACATATTTACGGAAATGACAACATCACACTGGTGATGTTCAACTTTCATTAATGCATCAGCTAATTCACTTTGTTCCATTTCACTATGTACTATTACAGAGGTCATGCCTCTGTCTTTATACCAAGTAAGTAAATCTTCAGCATGAGCGATACTACAACCCACAGCTAAAATTTTGTGAGGAACGTTTGGCGAGGCTTCTTTAAGTTCTCTGAGTTTACTAATGCTATGGTCTATAACATCTAAAGAGCACTCTTTAGATAATGCAATACTTTTTTCAATCCATTCTTTATCTTTGAGCATTAGTATTTGCTCTTTAGATAATTTTACACCGGGCTGTTCTGGAGTTGAAAAAAATAACTCATGCGCATTGACTGTTTCTTTTCTTAACCATTTTACATATTTATCTCTCATAACTTCAGATAAAGGTGTTTCATGAATTCTTACTCCCGGAATATCCTGATTATCTCCCCGGTAGGGCGTTCCTGTTACATGAAGTATTTTCGCATTAGAGAAATAACGGAGCGTATCACGCCAGCTCTGAGCCGGTGCATGATGAGCCTCATCAATGATAATTAAATCAAAGAAATCCGAAGGAACTCTATTGATTAATGCACTATCGCGAGTTGACGCAACCTTTTGTATATTAGAGTAAACAATGTGGCTACTTAAAAGATGTTCGTCTGATAACTCGGCAGAATATTCATTAACAATGGGTATGTCTTTACTACTAAATACAATATCGAAGTTTACCCAAAAGTTATCAGCGAGAACTTCTTGGGTTTTTCTTATGCTATCTTTTGTGATGAGCCCTGGGGTGATAATTAAAACTTTTTTATGTGCAACACCAAACGGAGCTATTGAGATAAGACCACTCTTTCCTGTTCCTGTAGGCAAGACAACTAGAGCCTCTTTATTTTCTTCATCGCTGAAGAAATCTTTTATTTTTATATAGGCTTCGATCTGCGGAGCTCTAAGTTTTGTATTACCTTCGATATTTACTGCTGTGTCAAAAAAATAAGACATTTTAATCGCCCTTAATTAGTTAACTAATAATTACTTTTGGGGGTATAGTTGTTCGGCATAAAATTGAAGCATGCGAGCCCTGCCATCAAGATACTGAGCATGGTTATAGATACCACGAATGCTATTCTTATCCACATGGGCAAGTTGCGTCTCGATCCATGCACTATCGAAGCCCTCCTCATGCAGTATTGTTGACATTGTGTGTCTGAAACCATGTCCAGTGGCTCTCCCTTTATAGCCCAACAACTCAATCACTTGGTTGACGCTTTCCTTACTTATAGGCTTTTTACGGTTATTCCGTCCAATAAAAATGTAGGGATAGTGACCAGTGATGGGTTTTAGCTGTTGAAACAAATCGATTACCTGTACTGAAAGTGGTACTAAATGAGGTCGGCGCATCTTCATTCGTTCTGCTGGTATCTCCCAAACCCCCTTATCAAAATCAATTTCACCCCATGTGGCAAAGCGCATCTCCTGTGTCCTGACTCCGGTAAGCATCACAATTTTTGTCGCGTTTTTAGTAATGATGCTTCCTGTGTACGCCTCCAAATCCTGAACAAAATGAGATAGTTCTTCTGCAGATAGGAACGGGTGGTGTTTTTGCTTGGGAACGGCCAATGCGATAGCCAAATCAGGTGCAGGATTGTACTCAGCACGCCCTGTTATGATGGCATAGCGAAACACCTCTCCACACCTCTGTCGTACCTTTCGAGTTTTCTCTAAAGCCCCACGTTTTTCAATACGTCGCAGCACCTCAAGCAACTCTAGTGGCTTAATCTCACCTATAGGCCGTTTACCAATAAAAGGGAAAACATCCTGCTCAAATGTTTTGATGATTTCCTCACGATAAGCAACCGTCCAACGATCGGCTTTAGTTGAATGCCACTCACGGCTTACTGATTCGAAAGAGTTTTCTGTTGATAGCTTTTGAGCGAGTTTTAATGCTTTGCGTTCTTCTACTGGGTCAATGCCATTAGCAACTTGCTTACGGGCGGTGTCACGCTTCTCACGCGCTTCTGCAAGGCT
Organism: Kluyvera sp.; assembly: GCF_047971185.1. GTDB lineage: Bacteria > Pseudomonadota > Gammaproteobacteria > Enterobacterales > Enterobacteriaceae > Kluyvera. Next base: position 36,836 of record NZ_JBKDZH010000089.1, on the reverse strand, counting down.
TACCAAATCGTAGCTGCCAAATGACATTAACCGCGCTTTACCGGCAAAGCGGAAACGGAAACGCCATCCCTTCGAGCCATCGGGATTGATAAGCAATGACAGGCCTTGCCCGTCGTTCAATGTGTATGGCTTGTCTTGGGGCTTTGCTCGTTTGATTTGTATATCTGTAAGTGCCATGTGTATAAGCCAATAATGTGTATAAAAAATCTATACACATAACTATACATATTTTTCATGGATTCAGGGAGATCTTGTCGGACTTCTACGGATGATTAACCCACAATGATGATTGAAAATAAAGGGTTTTTAAGACTTTCTCGGATGGGTGAGGAGGAAGTTTGGCGGAAGATCACAGGAGTCGAACCTGCCCGGGACCGCTGGCGGCCCCAACTGGATTTGAAGTCCAGCCGCCTCACCGGAGACGACGATCTTCCGCGCCTGCATTGCTACATGGAGGCGGGCGCATTATAGCTACTTTCAATCATTTACCACATCCCCCCAGGGTACATTTTTCTCGCCCTTTCGCCCGCATTTCCGCACCCCTGGGATAAAACCCTTCCTTTTCCAGTGGTTACGATTTTCCCTTTCTTGTCCATTTTTACATAATCCTTTTCTCAGCCCACTGGATGCTGCAAAAACCACCGTGAATGGCGGAACAATGCCCATGAACTAACCATTTTAGACGGTTTTTCTCTGCTGCTGGCAAGCTGAACAGACGGAAGGTGGGAGGATGCCCTGAACCGAAGAACTATCGATAAACCAGAGTGATGCTTTGAGGGGAAAACGCGCGAATTTTGGCGGAGATCGCAGGAGTCGAACCTGCCGGGAGCCGAAGACGGCGACCACTGGAAATGAAGTCCAATCGTCTCACCGGAGACGACGATCTTCCGCGCCTCGATTGCTACATGGAGGCGGGGCGCATTATAGCTACTTTCAATCGCTTACCACATCTTTACTTACATTTTTTCGCATCTTTTTTACGTCTTCCGCACGGCATGGTTAGAAATGGCTGCAAAATCCGCAAGTTACACTTCGTCACACTCTACCCGCCAACCCAGATCACAGAAATTAAGAAACGTAATTTGATAACGAGATATCGCAATTCACCTTATAAGCCGGATGGTTTACAAAACGAGTAACCGGTTCCAGTGTGGCCTCGGTGCGAAAAGGGTTTGAAAGATGAAGAGTGAAGTATTATCTGTCAAAGAGAAAATTGGCTATGGCATGGGCGATGCCGCCAGCCATATCATTTTCGATAACGTCATGTTGTACATGATGTTCTTCTATACCGATATTTTCGGTATACCCGCAGGATTCGTCGGCACCATGTTCCTCCTGGCGCGCGCGCTCGACGCCATCTCCGACCCGTGCATGGGGCTGCTGGCGGACCGTACCCGCAGCCGCTGGGGCAAGTTTCGTCCGTGGGTGCTATTCGGCGCGCTGCCGTTTGGCGTGGTCTGCGTACTGGCCTACAGCACGCCGGACTTCAGCCACAACGGCAAACTGATTTATGCGGCTATCACCTACACGCTGCTGACCCTGTTCTACACCGTGGTCAATATTCCTTACTGCGCGCTGGGTGGGGTGATCACCAACGACCCGACGCAGCGTATTTCGCTCCAGTCCTGGCGCTTCGTGCTGGCGACGGCGGGCGGCATGCTCTCTACCGTGCTGATGATGCCGCTGGTGAATCTGATTGGCGGCGACGATAAAGCGCTGGGCTTCCAGGGCGGTATCGCGGTGCTCTCGGTGGTGGCGTTCCTGATGCTGGCCTTCTGCTTCTTCACCACCAAAGAACGCGTGGAAGCGCCGCCGACCAACAACTCAATGCGCGAAGATCTGCGCGATATCTGGCAAAACGACCAGTGGCGCATCGTCGGCCTGCTCACCATCCTCAACATCATGGCGGTCTGCATTCGCGGCGGCGCGATGATGTACTACGTCACCTGGATTATGGGTTCTCCGGCGCTGTTTACCGCTTTCCTCACCACCTACTGCGTCGGCAACCTGATTGGCTCGGCGCTGGCCAAGCCGCTGACCGACTGGAAATGCAAAGTCAGCGTCTTCTGGTGGACCAACGCCATTCTGGCGGTGCTGAGCCTGGCGATGTTCTTCGTGCCGATGAACGCCAGCATCATCATGTTCGCCTTTATCTTCGTGATTGGCGTGCTGCATCAGCTGGTGACGCCGATCCAATGGGTGATGATGTCCGACACCGTGGACTACGGCGAGTGGCGTAACGGGAAACGCCTCACCGGCATCAGCTTTGCGGGCACGCTGTTCGTGCTGAAGCTGGGCCTGGCGCTGGGCGGCGCGATGATTGGCTGGATGCTGGCGGGTGGCGGCTACGACGCGGCCGCCAAGACGCAGAACCCAGCTACTATCAGCATCATTATCGCGCTGTTCACTATCGTACCGGCAATTTGCTACCTGCTGAGCGCCATCGTGGCCAAGCGCTTCTATACCCTGAAAACGCCGTTCCTGGTCAAGATGATGGCCGAACTGGCGAGCGGCGCACACCGCACTCAGCAGGATTTTGAAAACGTATCTATGGAACAATCCGTTAGGAATTAAGAGGACAAACTATGAAGATCAGTGATGGAAACTGGATGACCCAGCCGGGTCTCAACTTAATTCATCCTGTCCAGGTGTTTGATGTTGAACAGCATGGGAATGAGTTGGTGGTTTACGTGGCGCCGCGCGACGTGCGCGAACGTACATGGCAGCTGGATACGCCGATGTTCACCATTCGCTTTTTCTCTCCTCAGGAAGGGGTGGTGGGCGTGCGCATCGAGCACTTCCAGGGGGCGCTCGATAACGGCCCGCACTACCCGCTGAATGTCCTGAAAGACGTGAACGTGCAGATTCAAAACACCGCCGAGTTGGCCGAGCTGAAAAGCGGCAACCTGAGCGTGCGCGTCACCAAAGGCGAATTCTGGTCGCTGGACTTCCTGCGCAACGGCGTGCGGATCACCGGCAGCCAGCTGAAAAACAACGGCTACGTGCAGGACACTAACGACAACCGCAACTACATGTTCGAGCGTCTGGATCTGGGCGTCGGCGAAACCGTGTACGGCCTGGGCGAGCGCTTTACCGCGCTGGTGCGCAACGGCCAGAACGTCGAAACCTGGAACCGCGACGGCGGCACCAGCACCGAGCAGTCTTATCAAAACATCCCGTGCTATCTGACCAACCGCGGTTACGGCGTGCTGGTGAATCACCCGGAAAACGTCTCCTTTGAGATAGGCTCCGAGAAGGTGTCGAAGGTGCAGTTCAGCGTGGAAGGCGAACACCTGGAATACTTCGTCATCGACGGCCCGACCCCGAAAGAGGTCCTCAACCGCTACACCCAGTTCACCGGCCGCCCGGCGCTGCCGCCGGCCTGGTCCTTTGGCCTGTGGCTGACCACCTCGTTCACCACCAACTACGACGAAGCGACGGTAAACAGCTTTATCGACGGCATGGCGGAGCGCAACCTGCCGCTGCATGTCTTCCACTTCGACTGCTTCTGGATGAAGGCCTTCCAGTGGTGCGACTTTGAATGGGATCCGGTGACCTTCCCGGACCCGGAAGGCATGATCCGCCGCCTGAAAGAAAAGGGCCTGAAGGTCTGCGTATGGATCAACCCGTACATCGGCCAGAAATCCCCTGTTTTCAAAGAGCTGAAAGAGAAGGGTTACCTGCTGAAGCGCCCGGACGGTTCCGTCTGGCAGTGGGATAAATGGCAGCCGGGGCTGGCGATTTATGACTTCACCAACCCGGAAGCCTGCCAGTGGTACGCCGACAAGCTGAAAGGCCTGGTAGAGATGGGCGTCGACTGCTTCAAGACCGACTTCGGCGAACGCATCCCGACCGACGTGCGCTGGTTCAATGATGCCGACCCGCAGAAAATGCACAACCACTACGCCTATATCTATAACGAGCTGGTGTGGAACGTGCTGAAAGAGACCGTCGGCGTAGAAGAAGCGGTGCTGTTTGCCCGTTCCGCCTCCGTGGGCGCGCAACAGTTCCCGGTGCACTGGGGCGGTGACTGCTATGCCAACTATGAATCTATGGCGGAAAGCCTGCGCGGCGGCCTGTCGATTGGTCTGTCCGGGTTTGGCTTCTGGAGCCACGATATCGGCGGCTTTGAAAACACCGCGCCGGCGGATGTCTACAAGCGCTGGTGCGCCTTTGGCCTTTTCTCCAGTCACAGTCGCCTGCATGGCAGCAAATCCTATCGTGTGCCATGGGCGTACGACGAAGAGTCCTGCGACGTGGTACGCTACTTCACCGAAATGAAGTGTCGCATGATGCCGTACCTGTATCGTCAGGCCGCGCTGGCGAACGAACAGGGCACGCCGATGCTGCGCGCCATGATGCTGGAGTTCCCGGACGACCCGGCGTGCGACTATCTCGACCGCCAGTACATGCTCGGCGATTCCCTGGCGGTAGCGCCGGTGTTCACCGAAGCGGGCGACGTGCAGTTCTACCTGCCGGAAGGCCGCTGGACGCACCTGTGGCACAACGACGAAGTGCAGGGCAGCCGCTGGCATAAACAGCAGCATGATTTCCTGAGCCTGCCGGTGTACGTGCGCGACAACACCCTGCTGGCGCTGGGCAACAACAGCCAGGTGCCGAACTACGCGTGGCATGAAGGCACCGCGTTCCAGCTGTTCCATCTGGAAGACGGCCGTGAAGCAGTGTGCGAAGTCCCGGCGATGGACGGTTCCGTCATCTATACGTTGAGCGCGAAACGCCAGGGTAACGTCATTACCGTGAAAGGTAACGGCAAAGCCAGCGGCTGGACGCTGTGCCTGCGCAATATCCAGCAGGTGGCTGGCGTGCAGGGTGCAAGCCAGGCGGGGAGTGAACTCGGCGTGGTGGTGACGGCACAGGGGGATGAGGTGGTGATTACCTTGTAATTTCCACGTCATTTCCGGATAGCGACGTCAACCGTTGCCTCCGAGAGCGATCCTATAAACCCTCTTGCTGTGATTCAGCCAGAGGGTTTTTATTTATCCTCATTATGCGAGCACCATCACGTTAATTTCCCGAAGAAATGTGATCTCTGCTGTAAATAACCCCGAGTTTGTCTCTTTTGTCTTATTTCTGTCCGGAATTAAGGACACAGTTTAGTATTGTTGTGAAATTACGATGCTTTTATATTTATCATCATGGATTGCAAGTGAAGCCAGATGCTTGAGCTTCATAATTATTTAATCTGCTGTGCGAAAAGGGGAAATAATGAAAATGATTACCTCGCGGCAAAACAGATTATTAAAGTTCCTTCTATTAAAGAAAGAGTATGTCACGATATTGACCATCGCCGAGCATTTAAATGTCTCAGAGAAAACGGTGCAGCGCGATCTACGCTTACTTGAGGTTTCATTAGCGCAATTAAATATTAAGGTAAATAAAAGAACCGGTGTGGGCGTTATGCTAAATGCTGATAATCTCTCTGAGATACATCAACTTGACCATCTTCTTAGCGTTGAAAATGATGATGTGGATGGGATGATGAATAACTCACGGAGAATAAAGATAGCCTCTCAGTTGCTTAATGAAACACCGCATGAAACCTCTATAAGTAAATTATCTGAGCGTTATTTTATTAGCAGTGCTTCGATTGTTAATGATCTAAAAGTTATTGAGTCGTGGATTGCCCCAATGGGATTATCTTTGATTCGTAGCCAGAGCGGTACGCATATCGAAGGGAGTGAGAACAACGTACGGCAGGCAATGGCATCGCTGATTAACGGCGTGATTCATCATAATGAACCTAGCAGTGTGATTTATTCACGTCTTGATGCGGGCAGCTACAGAGCTTTGGTGCATTATTTTGGTGAGGATGATGTTCAGTTTGTACAGTCTTTGCTACAGGAAATGGAAAATGAATTATGTTGGTCATTAGGTGAACCCTACTACGTCAATATTTTTACCCATATTCTGATCATGATGTATCGTATTACCCGTGGCAATGCCTTGTTATGTAAGGATGAACAGGTGAAATCTGGCGAGGAGAAAATTTTTTCTATTGCCCATCGCATGATTCAGCGTATTGAAAAAAGAATTGACCATCCGCTTCCTGAAGACGAAGTCTGGTTTATTTATCAGTACATAATTTCTTCGGGTGTAATGATAGAAGAGCATAACGATATCAGCATGATTGGTCATCTGCATTCCAGCGATGAGGCCCGCCTGGTGGCGCATCGGCTCATCACCACTTTTGCAGAAATGACCGACTGTGACTTTAGCGCAGATTCACTGCTGTATGATGGGTTGCTTATTCATCTTAAGCCGCTAATAAACAGACTTAATTATCAAATCTATATTCGTAATCCGTTGCTTGATGATATCAAACAAGAACTTCAGGATGTCTGGCGGCTGACTCAGCGCGCGGTCGACCAGGTATTTAGTGAACGGGGGGAGTCGGCAGTATCGGAACATGAAGTGGGTTATCTGACCGTCCATTTTCAGGCGGCGATGGAGCGGCAAATTGCGCGTAAGCGTGTGCTGCTCGTTTGCTCGACGGGGATTGGTACGTCCCATCTCTTAAAAAGCCGCATTCTGCGGGCTTTCCCTGACTGGACAATTGTTGGCGTGGTATCCGCTGCTAGTCTGCAGTCCGCGCTGGCACAAGAGATTGATCTGGTTGTCTCAACCATTAATATGCCAGCGATTTCTATGCCCGTTGTATATGTTACCGCTTTTTTTAACGATGCGGATATCCAGCGGGTGACTGAAACCGTTATTACGGAAAAACTACGTCGTGCAACATCATTAGTCACAGAGAATTAATAGCTGAATTCCATGGGGTATGATTGATGGACATAATGAAAATCCTGAATACAAATCGTGTTATTTTAAATATGCAGGCCAAAAATAAAACGGAGGCAATTGAAGAACTCACTGATATCCTCCATAAAGATGGTGCTATCAGCTGCCGTAAGACATTTATCAACGATGTCTGGCAACGAGAATCGGAAGGTTCGACAGGTTTTGAGAATCATATTGCCATTCCGCACGGAAAATCAGCTGCGGTCATTCATACCACTTTAGCAATTGGCCGTACACAGCATGAGATCCCCTGGGAAACGTTGGATGGTAGCAAGGTTCGCTGCATTATTCTGTTTGCCGTCCGGCTTGAAGACCAAAACACCACGCATATTCGCCTGCTTTCCCAGGTCGCAGGAGCATTAGCAGATGATGACATTATTGAGCAATTGCTAAAAGAAGACAGTCCTCAAAAGATTGTTGATCTTTTCAGTCAATATGCTGAGTCCGGCGTTTGTTAAATAAAAAGGGAACGATTTATGAATGTTGTCTGTGTTGCCGCATGTACGGCAGGAATTGCACATACTTATATTGCGCGCGAGAAACTCATTAAAGGCGCGAAATCCCTGGGTCACTCAATCAAAGTAGAAACTCAGGGTACTATTGGAACGGAAAATGAGCTGCTACCAGAAGATATTTCTGCTGCTGATGTCGTGATCCTGGCTATTGATGTGAAAATAAAAGGTGAAGAACGCTTCGTTAATAAAAGGATTGTCCGAGTAAAGACTGAAATTGTTATTAAGTCGCCAGTTCAATTCCTTGAGAAGGTCGAAAAATCATTATCGAATGCGTGAACCTTATTGTGGAGGCCACATGAGTGAAACCAAAGTTCCTGTATCACAGGAAATAAAAAAACATCTGCTGACAGGGATCTCATGGATGATCCCGCTGATCGTGGCGGCGGGGATCTGTATCGCCCTCGGCCAAATTCTTGGTGGCACCGATGTCGGGGAGAAAACAGGCTCTATACCCTGGATGCTCAATCAAATTGGTGGCTGGGGAATGGGGCTCATCGTGCCGCTGATCAGCGCAGCAATCGCGTATTCTATCGCCGATAGACCTGGCTTTGCCCCGGGACTTATTGTCGGCTTCGTATGCGGCGAAATTCATACAGGTTTTATTGGCGGGATGCTGGGGGGATTTCTGGTTGGCTATACCGTATTAATACTCCGACGCTATATTCGCCTGCCGCAATCGATGCAGGGGTTGATGCCTATCATGGTATTACCGGTGCTGAGCACCATTATCGGCGGTTTACTAATGATGACGTTGATTGGCAAGCCCATCTCCTGGTTGCAAGACGCGCTGATTCATATGCTTGAGTCCATGCAGGGCGGCTCGCGCTTTCTGATGGGGGCGATTCTCGGGGCGATGGCAACGTTTGATTTTGGCGGCCCGGTAAATAAAACCATGTCGCTATTTGCCGATGGTCTGCTGGTGAGCGGGGTATATGGGCCTGAAGCGGTGAAGTTTGTTGGCTCCATCATTCCTCCATTTGGTATCTCCCTGTCGTTTCTGCTTACGCGGCACAAATACACTCGCGCTGAACGTGAAGCGTTGAAAGCTGCGTTTCCTATGGGCGTGTGCATGGTTACCGAAGGCGTCATTCCTATTGCTGCTCGTGACCTGCTGCGTGTTGTCGGTTCCTGCGTGGTGGCGTCGGCGATGGCTGGGGGGCTGATTATGTCGTGGGGAGTAGAAAGTCCGGTTCCCCATGGCGGGATGTTTGTCGTGCCGTTGTTTACCCATCCGTTGCTGTTTTGCCTGGCGCTTGGGATCGGCACCGTCATCTGTGGCGTCATGCTGTCACTCTGGAAAAAGCCGGTAACCGAGCGTGATGAGGAATTTGATGAGTTAAATGACCGCAAACTGAAAGACGAAGAAATTACCTTTACCCTGGAATAACCGTCTATCGACAACGCCTGATTTATTTTCTGTCACGCCCTCTATGCCTTTGCTTGAATGCATCGGCAGGGCTGGCTACATCCTGAAACTGGAGAATTAACATGTTAATTTCAATGAAAGAATTGCTGAAACCTACCCGTCAGCATGGCTTTGCGATTGGCGCTTTTAATGTAGCGGATAGCTGTTTTATTCGCGCTGTAGTGGAAGAGGCGGAAGCGACAAATACCCCGGCGATTATTTCTATTCACCCCAGCGAGCATGATTTTGTTGGCGATGCGTTTTTCAGCTACGTGCGGGATATCACTATGCGCAGCCATGTACCGTTTACCCTGCACCTGGACCATGGCGCATCGGTTGAGCATGTTTTGCGTGCGATTCAGTGCGGCTTCACGTCGGTGATGATCGATGGTTCGTTGCTGCCTTATGAGGAAAACGTGGCCCTGACCAGCGAAGTTGTGCGCCTGGCGCATGCAGTGGGCGTCTCGGTTGAAGGTGAGCTGGGGACTATCGGCCAGACTGGAACCTCCGTTGAAGGCGGCGTATCTGAGGTTACCTATACCGACCCGGCGCAGGCAGAAGATTTCGTCACTCGTACCGGCGTGGATACGCTGGCGGTGGCGATTGGTACCGCGCACGGTATCTATCCGAAAGGGATGCAGCCGAAGCTGCAAATGAACATCCTGCGTGATATCGCCGGACGTCTGTCGATTCCGTTGGTGCTGCACGGCGGCTCGGCGAATCCGGATGCGGAAATTGCGGAATCCGTTACGCTTGGTGTCGGCAAAATCAATATTTCCAGCGATATGAAATACGCCTATTTCCAGAAAGCGCGTGAAATTCTGGCCAAAGAGACCTGGTGGGATCCGAATGTCATTTATCCTGAGCCGATCAATGCGGCGCGGGAAGTCATTCGCCACAAGATGAAACTGTTCGGCTCAACGGGTAAAGCGTCACTGTACTGAAAATAAGGGGCGGGGAAACCTGCCCTTTTTGCTATAAGGACATGTGAAATGAAACGCTCGAAAATTAACTATCTCATTGATAAAGCTCACTCTCTTGCTGAGACATTTAGAGTATACCTGCCGGATTTCGCATTTTTGACCGTTGAGGATTGGCAACAGCAGAATTGCGACGAATGGCGTGAGGTCCTGGACCTTCAGCTGGGCTGGGATATTACCGATTTTGGCCGCGGGGATTTCAACCAGATGGGGCTAACGCTTCTCACCTTGCGCAACGGTTCGTTAAGACACGTGGGCTACTCCAAACCCTACGCTGAAAAAATGCTGCAGATTCAGCAATACCAACAAACGCCGTGGCATTTTCATATGTATAAAATGGAAGATATTGTGAATCGCGGCGGCGGCGATCTCTGTATGCAGTTTGTATGGTCCACCCCTGATGGCGATTTTGATCGACAAAAGCGCGTTGAAGTCAGCGTGGATGGCCGCAGGAGGTGCATTAAGCCCGGTGAGACGCTGGTGCTTAAACCTGGGCAGGGAGTGTGTCTGCCGCCGCAGCTATATCATCGGTTCTGGGCGGAAAAAACCTTTGTATTGGGCTGGGAAATTTCAATGATCAATGACGACCAGCATGACAACCATTTTCTTGAACCGGGAGGGCGCTTCCCGGCCGTTGAAGAAGATACCCCCGCAAAGTGGCTGTTATGTAGCGAGTATGCCCGCTTACGGTAGTGTTTCCTGCGCGGAGTAAAGGCTGGCGTAAGAACATCTCTTTTCAGGAGAATACTTACGCCTGCCAGCGTTACTTCACTTCAGTAACCACGCCTCTCTGCATCTGCTGCGTCACTTCCTGCTTATCCATATTCACCGCATGCAACTGTCCATTCACCGTCGGTTTTAGCGGTGCCTCTGCTTGTACATTACCGCTTGCGGTAAGCTGAATATTCCCGTCGCCAGTAATCGGCAGTGCGGGCCAGCCCCACTGCTGCAGCACGTTCAGCGGCACGCCGCGGCCGTTAAGCGTCACGCTGGTCTGGCGCTGCGGCTGCTGTGAGACCGTGGCGGTGGCTTCCAGAATCCCTTTCTCGGTAAAGGCGCTCAGCTCGCTGATGTTGACCTGAGAGGCGTCGGCGTTCAGCGTCATCGACGGACGGCGCACGTCAATGCGGTTAAAGGTGGCCGCCGCGCCGTTCAGCGTGGCGCTACCGCCCCACACGCCCCACTGGCGGTTTTTCACCAGCTGGAGATTGGCGCCGTAGCCGTCCAGCGCGGTGATCTGCCACGGGAAGGCCGGGTCGATATCGATAATCAGGTTACGGCTGGCGCCGAATTTCTTCAGCGTGGCGCTTTGAAGCCACGGCGGCAGCTGCTCCATCCACAGCGTTTTCCAGTTCTCCGGCAGCGTATACTCCAGCCCGGCGAAGACCGCGTCGTCCAGCACCAGCGCGTGAGTGTCGCGCAACCAGTTGCCTGAGCTGCGCACCATGCCGCCTTCCCAGCGCGAGGTGAACTGGCGTAGCGCAATGCCCTGCGGCGAGAATTCGGCGTTGAGAATCGGGTCGAGCAGGTGCAGCGAGCCGTAGATAAACTCGCTGGCGTTAAGCGACAGCTTGCCGTCGCTGCTCTGCCAGCCGCCCTGGCTGAGCGTCAGGTTGCGCAAGTTGAGGTCGAGATCGGTCACCGCCCAGTCCGGCCCCTGCAAGCGGGCGTCGGTCACGTCGAGGCGGCCAATCTGCAACGACGGTACGGTGGTCAGCGGGGCCAGGAAGTCGAGCAGCGATTTATCGCTTTGCATGCGAATATCGTTCAGGCGCAGATTCTCCACCACCCAGCTGCCGTCCGCATTGCGGCGGGCGTTACCGGTGAGCGAGCCGCGCGCCATATCGGCGCCGACGGTGGTCAGCGTGACTTCACCGTTATTGATATCGCCCTCAATCAGCACGTTGGTAGCCGGTACGCCGTTCAGCGCCAGCGAGCCGGCGCTCACCTGAATCCGCGCTTTTTTGCCCAGCACGTTGCCCGCTTCTGGTGTCCACGGCATTACGCCGCCGGAGACGCGCTGCGCGCTCAGCTCCCAGCCGGTTTCCGGGCTGTTGAGCGCCATATTACTCAGCTGTAGCCGGTCGGCGGCAAACGGCAGCGGTGCGTTGGAGGGCGACAGGTTCAGGGTACCGTCCTGTAAAAGGATGGTATCGACGTGCTGCGGGTCGGTGATCTGGCGCGAACTGAGCCCGATATCCACGGCTTTCGCCACCAGCGTTGCGGGCTTGCCGTCGCGACCAAAGGTGACGTTTTGCAGCAGAATGTGTGAAGGGGACGAGAAGCGGTGATCCATCGCGTCGAACGTCACCTGGTAGGCGGTGTTATCGCTCAGCCACTGGCTGATATGGCGCGCGCCCCAGCGCGTTTGCAGCAGAAAGTAGAAGGCCAGCATCACCAGCAACAGGGCGATGAGGAGCCAGATAATGAGCTTTCCAAGAAATTTCATGATCTTCCGTCCTGAGAAGGGCACATAAACCTGTTATGCATGATTTATGCGCATACCTCAAGGCGGGAATCGTATTATTCGATGTCGGCGGCAGTGGCCAGCGCCACTGCCGCGAAGAGGATTACTCTTTCTCTGGCGGGAAGACCAGATTCAGAATGATGGCGGTGATGCCGCCTGCGGCGATGCCGGAAGAGAGCAGGTTTTTCAGCCAGTCAGGGGCAAACTGCAGAATCTGCGGCTGCTGGGAAACGCCCAGGCCAACGGCCAGCGACAGCGCGATAATCAGGATGGCGCGGCGGTTCAGCGGCTCGCGGGAGACGATGCGCACGCCGGAGGCGGCGATAGTGCCGAACATCACCAGCGTGGCACCGCCGAGCACCGGTTCCGGAATGTGCTGCACGAAACCACTTACCGCCGGGAACAGGCCCAGCACGATCAGCATCAGGGCGACCACGAAGCCTACATAGCGGCTAGCGACGCCGGTCAGCTGAATCACGCCGTTGTTCTGGCCAAAGCAGGAGTTCGGGAAGGTGTTGAATACGGCGGAAACGCAGGAGTTGAGGCCGTTCGCCAGCACGCCGCCTTTCAGACGCTTCATGTACACCGGGCCGGAAACCGGCTGCTCGGAGACGTCGGAGGTGGCGGTGATGTCGCCGATGGTTTCCAGCGAGGTGATCATAAACACCAGCATCAGCGGCAGCAGCAGGCTCCAGTCGATGCCGAGGCCGTAGTAAAGCGGGGTCGGGACCATAATCAGGCTGGTGTTGGTCGGCGCGGTGTTCTCCGGCAGCATGCCGAGGAACCACGCCAGCAGGTAGCCCGCCGCCATGGCGATCACCAGCGAAGCAATGCGCAGATACGGGTTACGCTGACGGTTAAGCAGGATGATAAGCGCCAGCACCACGCCCGCCAGCAGCAGGTTTTTCGGCGCGCCGAAGGAGTTGTCAGCCATGGCCGCATAGCCGCCGCCGATGGAGGTCAGGCCCACCTGAATCAGCGACAGGCCGATAATCATCACCACCACGCCGGAGACCAGCGGCGTAATCACGCGGCGCGCCAGGTGCAGCACGCGCGATAACACCATCTCGGTGCAGCTTGCCAGCATCAGGGTGCCAAACAGCGCCGCCATCATCGTCGGTACATCCGCACCGCCGGTTTTTAGCGCCGTGCCGCCCATAATCAGCGGCGCGACGAAGTTGAAGCTGGTGCCCTGAATCGACAGCAGGCCAGAGCCGACCGGGCCCCAGGCTTTAATCTGGATGATAGATGCCACACCGGAAGCGAATAACGACATGCTGATGATGTGCTGAGTATCCTCAGCGGGCAGGCCAAGGGCCTGGCAGATCAGCAGCGCTGGCGTGATCACCGCAACAAACATCGCCAGCAGGTGCTGGAGCGCGGCAAAGAGAGTTTGCGGAAGCGGGGGACGATCTTCCAGGCGGTAAATCAATTCGCTGGTTTGCTTATGCGCAATCGGTTGCGCATTGGCTTGTTCGAGTGTGTTAGAGGACATCTCAGAGGCAATCCCGTGGTGGAAAAGTGGCGATTTTAGCGGACTGGCGGGCAAAAGCAAACGGTTGCTTTGGTGTGGCATAAATTATTGCGGAAAATAGACGTATAAAAACAGGGTGTTTGGCTGAAGAAGTTAAAGAAAATGATGAGAAATCATACCTTTTTCTATCACTTTAGCACTTTTCGTGATTACACTTTGGGCCGGCGTCTCAAGAAGAGGCGATCTCGACATCGGAAATTGGTCGCGTATGAATGGATCATGCGTTTAGTAAGGAGCTGCAATTATGTTTCACCTCGATACCTTATCGACGCTCGTTGCCGCAACGCTGGTGTTGCTGCTGGGAAGAAAGCTGGTCCAGAGTGTCCCCCTCCTAAAAAAATACACCATCCCCGAGCCTGTAGCGGGCGGCCTGCTGGTGGCGCTGGCGCTGCTGGTGCTGAAAAAAAGCATTGGCTGGGAAATTGATTTTGATATGAGCCTGAAGGACCCGCTGATGCTGGCCTTCTTCGCCACCATCGGTCTGAACGCCAACATCGCCAGCCTGCGCGCGGGTGGGAAGGTGGTGGGCACATTCCTGATCGTGGTGGTCGGGCTGCTGCTGCTGCAAAACTCGCTGGGCATCGGGATGGCGAAGCTGCTGGGGCTGGATCCTTTAATGGGGCTGCTGGCGGGTTCGATTACGCTGTCCGGCGGTCACGGTACCGGCGCGGCGTGGAGTAAGCTGTTTATTGAGCGCTATGGCTTTGATAATGCTACCGAAGTGGCGATGGCCTGCGCAACCTTCGGGCTGGTGCTCGGTGGCTTAATTGGCGGCCCGGTGGCGCGCTATCTGGTGAAACACTCATCGTCGCCAAACGGCACGCCGGACGATCAGGAAGTGCCGACGGCATTTGAGAAGCCGGACGTAGGGCGCATGATTACCTCGCTGGTGCTGATTGAAACCATTGCGTTGATCGCAATTTGCCTGACCATCGGCAAAATTATTGCGCAACTGCTAGTGGGAACCGTACTTGAGCTGCCAACGTTTGTCTGCGTGCTGTTTGTTGGGGTGATCCTCAGTAATGGTCTGGCGCTGCTGGGCTTTTATCGCGTCTTTGAACGTGCGGTGTCGGTACTGGGCAACGTGAGCTTGTCATTGTTTCTGGCAATGGCGCTAATGAGTCTGAAGCTGTGGGAACTGGCGGATCTGGCGCTACCGATGCTGGTTATCCTGGCGGTGCAGACGCTTGCCATGGCGCTGTACGCGATTTTCGTCACCTACCGCCTGATGGGCAAAAACTACGACGCGGCGGTGCTGGCGGCGGGCCACTGCGGTTTTGGCCTTGGCGCGACGCCAACGGCGATTGCCAACATGCAGGCCATTACCGAGCGTTTCGGGCCGTCGCATATGGCGTTCCTGGTGGTGCCAATGGTGGGGGCGTTCTTTATTGATATCGTCAACGCGCTGGTGATTAAGCTGTTCCTGCTGCTGCCGATATTTGGTTGAGGTGGAGCCCGTCCCGGCGTCGCTGCGCTCGGCCGGGCTACCCGTAAATCGTAGCCCGGGCGAGGCGTTTACGCCGACCCCGGGGAGGCTCGGTGCTTACTCTTCGTGCTCTTCCCACGCTAACGCGCGTTTCACCGCCTTCTTCCAGCCGCTGTAACGGTAGTTACGTTCGGTAGTCTCAATGCCCGGGCGGAACTCGCGCTCAATCACCGCTTTCTCCTGTAGCTCATCCAGGTTCTGCCAGAAGCCAACCGCTAAACCGGCCAGGTAGGCCGCGCCCAGCGCCGTCACCTCACGCACTTCCGGGCGTTCTACGCGGGTACCCAGAATGTCGGACTGGAACTGCATCAGGAAATTGTTGGCGACCGCGCCGCCGTCCACGCGCAGGGCGTGCAGACGAATGCCGGAGTCGGCCTGCATCGCTTCCAGCACGTCGCGCGTCTGGTAGGCGATGGATTCCAGGGTGGCGCGAATAATGTGGTTCGAGTTCACGCCGCGGGTCAGGCCGAAAATCGCGCCGCGGGCATACGGGTCCCAGTACGGCGCGCCGAGGCCGGTAAAGGCCGGCACCACGTACACGCCGTTGGTGTCTTTGACCTTGGTGGCGAAGTATTCGGAGTCGAAGGCGTCGCTAATCAGCTTCATTTCGTCGCGCAGCCACTGAATGGAGGCCCCGGCCATAAACACCGCGCCTTCCAGCGCATAGTTCACCTCGCCGCGCGGGCCACAGGCGATGGTGGTTAGCAGGCCGTGGCTGGAAGCTACCGCTTTTTCCCCGGTGTTCATCAGCATAAAGCAGCCGGTGCCGTAGGTGTTTTTCGCCATCCCTTCTTTCACGCACAGCTGGCCGAACAGCGCTGCCTGCTGGTCACCGGCAATACCGGCGATCGGAATACGGGTGCCGCCCTTACCGCCAATGTTGGTCTGGCCGTACACTTCCGACGATTTGCGCACTTCCGGCAGCATGGCGCGCGGGATGTCCAGCGCGTCCAGCATCTTGTCATCCCACTCGAGGGTGTTGATGTTGAACAGCATGGTACGCGAGGCGTTGGTATAGTCGGTGACGTGCACGCGTCCCTGGGTCATTTTCCAGATAAGCCAGGTGTCGACGGTGCCGAACAGCAGTTCGCCGCGGCGAGCGCGCTCGCGGGAGCCTTCCACGTGGTCGAGGATCCACTTCACTTTGGTGCCGGAGAAGTACGGGTCCACCACCAGGCCGGTGGCTTTGCGCACGTACTCTTCCATGCCATCGCGCTTGAGCTGCTCGCAGATATCTGCCGTGCGGCGGCACTGCCAGACGATGGCGTTGTAAATGGGCTTACCGGTTTCACGCTCCCACACCACGGTGGTTTCACGCTGGTTGGTAATGCCGATCGCGGCAATCTGATCGGAGTTAATGTCGGCCTTCGCCAGCACTTCCACCAGCGTGGAGCTTTGGGTCGCCCAGATCTCCATCGGGTCGTGCTCTACCCAGCCCGGTTTCGGATAAATTTGTTCAAACTCACGCTGTGACACGCTGATAATGTTGGCGTCATGATCCATAACGACGGCGCGGGAACTGGTGGTGCCCTGGTCGAGCGCAACGATATATTTTTTGTCAGTCATAATGAACGTTCCGTAGTCAGATTACAGCGAAGCATTGTGTTGATTCTGGCTGGAGGCCGCTTTCGGCGCTTCAACCTCGCAGGTGTCGCAGGGCAGGTGGCGACCGATCAGCTTGCGATAGCTGAACGCGCCCAGTGCTGCACCGACGATAGGTGCGCACAGCGGCACCAGGAAATACGGGATATCTTTGCCGCCGGTGAAGGCGACGTCGCCCCAGCCCGCCAGCCAGGCGAAGGCTTTCGGTCCGATATCACGCGCCGGGTTCATCGCAAACCCGGTCAGCGGTCCCATCGACGCGCCGATAACGGCAATCAGCAGGCCAATCAGCAGCGGTGCCAGCGGCCCGCGCGGAATACCGTTGCCATCGTCGGTGAGCGCCAGAATCACGCCCATCAGGATAGCGGTTATCACCATTTCTACTGCGAATGCCTGCACAAGATTGATATGCGGGTTCGGGTAAGTGGAGAAAATACCGGCCAGCTCAAGGCTTTCGACGCTGCCGCGCACCATATTGTGCGTGTGTTCGAAGTCGATGAAAAGATTGTAGTAAAGCCCGTACACCAGCGCGGCGGCGCAGAACGCCCCGGCAAACTGGGCCACGATGAACGGGATGACCTTGCGGCCGTCAAAGCAGGCGAACAGCCACAGGGCGATGGTGACCGCCGGGTTAAGATGCGCGCCGGAAACCCCGGCGGTCAGGTAGATGGCCATCGCCACGCCCAGACCCCAGATGATGCTGATTTCCCACTGACCAAAGCTTGCTCCTGCAACTTTCAGCGCTGCAACACACCCCACGCCGAAAAATATCAACAATCCGGTACCGAGAAACTCTGCGATGCACTGGCCTTTTAGCGTTGATGTCTGGCTCATAATCGGAATCCTGAAGACTAATTGATGATTATTGTGTTCATGAGCATTCGTCACGCTCACGTTACCTTGTAGGTATAGTGTTAATTTATCGTTAACGAGCGTAAACGAGAAATATCGAAATCAAAATGTGTGTTGCTCGTCAAGAAATGAGCGTTTTCGCGCCAAAAAGCGAACGATTTCGCCGCAAAAAGTGTGAGGAGGAAAACATTCCGATCGCTAAAGCGTTAACAATTTATTGCATATTCGCGCAAACGCTCCAGGTCTACGCCGAAAATTGCGGAGAACCGCAATCTACAGGCTCTGGCGCTGGACAGGGGCGGCGGGGCTTCATACAATCGACCACAAGCCGTGCGCTTATTTACGTTAAGGCGTCACCGGGGTTCCGGGACGATATCAACGCCTTGCAAGATCAGGAGAGGTATGACGATGTCATTAGAAGTGTTTGAGAAACTGGAAGCGAAAGTTCAGCAGGCGATTGATACCATCACGCTGTTGCAGATGGAAATCGAAGAGCTGAAAGAAAAGAACAACACGCTGGCGCAGGATGTACAGTCTGCACAGCAGAGCCGTGAAGAGCTGGAGCGTGAAAACAGCCAGCTGAGAGAACAGCAGAGTGGCTGGCAGGATCGTCTGCAGGCGCTGCTGGGCCGTATGGAAGAAGTCTGATTCCACCTCTCCCCGGGCAGTCTATTGCCGCCTGGGGAAGCTTCCCCTTTGTCCCCCTTCCCCCTGAGTGAATTCGCGCATACCCGCGCATTGTCCGTTTTCGTATATTTCAAAACGGCATAATCAATCTTTTTTTATTCTTTAATCATCGTTTCGATTTCTGGCAGGCTAGCCTCATTACAACACAACAGATAAGAGAGCGGGCGATGAACAAGTGGGGCGTAGGGTTGACTCTTTTGCTGGCTTCCACCAGCGTACTGGCTAAGGATATCCAATTACTGAACGTGTCTTACGATCCGACGCGTGAACTGTACGAACAATACAACAAGGCGTTCAGCGCGCACTGGAAAAAAGAGACCGGTGATAACGTGGTGATTCGTCAGTCGCACGGTGGTTCCGGCAAGCAGGCCACTTCCGTGATTAACGGGATTGAAGCGGACGTGGTAACCCTGGCGCTGGCCTATGACGTGGATGCGATTGCCGAGCGTGGCCGCATCGACAAAAACTGGATCAAACGCCTGCCGGATAACTCCGCCCCGTACACCTCTACCATCGTGTTCCTGGTGCGCAAAGGCAACCCGAAACAGATTAAAGACTGGAACGATCTCGTGAAACCGGGCGTTTCCGTCATCACCCCGAACCCGAAAAGCTCCGGCGGCGCACGCTGGAACTATCTGGCGGCCTGGGGCTACGCGCTGCATCACAACAACAACGATCAGGCTAAAGCTCAGGACTTCGTGAAGGCGCTGTATAAAAACGTGGAAGTGCTGGACTCCGGCGCTCGCGGCTCGACAAACACCTTCGTTGAACGCGGTATCGGCGACGTGCTGATTGCGTGGGAAAACGAAGCGCTGCTGGCGGCGAACGAACTGGGTAAAGACAAGTTTGAAATCGTCACCCCGAGCGAGTCTATTCTCGCCGAGCCGACCGTCTCCGTGGTTGACAAAGTCGCAGAGAAAAAAGGCACCACCGCGGTGGCGGAAGCCTACCTGAAGTACCTCTATTCGCCGGAAGGCCAGGAGATCGCGGCGAAGAACTACTACCGCCCGCGTGACCCGGCGGTGGCGAAGAAGTATGAAAACGAATTCCCGAAACTGAAGCTGTTCACCATCGATGATGAGTTCGGCGGCTGGACGAAAGCGCAGAAAGAGCACTTCTCCAACGGTGGTACCTTCGACCAGATTAGTAAGCGTTAATCTCCCTCTGACGCCCGGCAACGTTGTCGGGCGTTTTCTTTTGGTCATCAAACTGGGTTACTCTTCCCCCTGGTATTTTCTGGGGAGACAACATGACAAGGTTAAAATACCTGCTGGCCGCGCTGCTGGTGATGGTGATAGCGGCGGGCGCAGGCGGCTGGTACTGGCTGCATTCCGGCAACCCGGACGCGTTGCGCCATATTGCGCTGGAGCAGTGCGTACCCAATCAGCTGAACCATCGCACCCCCGCACCTTGCGCCGACGTCAACCCGACAGGCGGTTACGTGCTGTTCAAAGATCGCAATGGCCCGCTGCAATATCTGCTGATGCCAACTTACCGTATTAACGGCACCGAAAGCCCGCTGCTGCTCAACCCGCACACGCCAAACTTCTTCTGGCAGGCGTGGCAGCGTCGGATGATCATGAGCGACAAACGGGGCTCAGAGGTGCCGGATAGCGCGATCTCCCTGGCCATCAACTCCCGGACCGGAAGGACGCAGAACCATTTCCACATCCATATTTCCTGCCTGCGTAAAGACGTTCGCGACCAGCTTGATGGCGATCTGGCTGCCATCAGCAGCCGCTGGCTGCCGCTCCCGGGCGGGCTGCTGGGGCATGAGTATCTGGCGCGACGGGTCACGGAAGCCGAGCTGGCAAAGCGCAGCCCGTTCCTGATGCTGGCGGAAGAGGTGCCGGAAGCGCGTGGCCATATGGGGCGCTTTGCGCTGGCGATGGCGCAGCAGAGCGACGGATCTCTGGTGCTACTGGCGACGAAGCGCAACCTTCTGGCGCTAAATCGCGCCTCGGCGGAAGAAATTCAGGATCATACCTGCGCGATCCTGCAATAACCCCACCATATCTAGCGTTTACCTGTCTGGCCTGTCGTCGTATTCTTGCTGAAAAAAACGACAGGAGACAGGTATGTCGCTCTGGCTTTCTCACCCTCTGTTCCTCCCTTCACTGATTATTGGCGTCACCATCCTACTGTGGGCCACCTCGCTACTGCCGGAATTTATTACCGCGCTGCTGTTCTTTGCCGCGGCGATGACGGCGAAAATTGCCCCGCCGGACGTCATCTTTGGCGGCTTCGCGTCCTCGGCCTTCTGGCTGGTGTTTAGCGGCTTTGTGCTGGGGGTGGCGATTCGCAAGACCGGGCTGGCCGACCGCGCTGCGCGGGCGCTGTCGGCGCGGCTGACGGACTCCTGGCCGCTGATGGTCGCCAGCGTTGTGCTGCTGAGCTACGCGCTGGCGTTTGTGATGCCTTCCAACATGGGGCGTATCGCGCTGCTGATGCCGATTGTGGCGGCGATGGCGAAGCGCGCCGGTATCGAGGATGGCACCCGCGCGTGGTATGGCCTGGCGCTGGCGGTGGGGTTCGGTACCTTTCAGCTATCCGCCACCATTTTGCCCGCCAACGTGCCCAACCTGGTGATGAGCGGGGCGGCGGAAGGGGCCTACGGGATCCACCTGAACTATGTCCCGTATCTGCTGCTGCACACCCCGGTACTGGGCTGGCTGAAGGGGGCGGCGCTGATCGTGCTTATCTGCTGGCTGTTTCCGGGAAAACCGCATCGGCCGCGCGATCTTGAACCTCTGCCGCCGATGAGCGGCGATGAGAAGCGTCTGGCATGGCTGCTGGCGGTGGTGTTGACGCTGTGGGTGACCGAAAGCTGGCACGGCGTAGGGCCTGCGTGGACGGGGCTGGTGGCTGCCGTGGTCACGCTGCTGCCGCGCGTTGGCTTTATCAATGGCGAAGAGTTTGCCAGCGGGGTGAATATCCGCACCTGTATCTACGTAGCCGGTATTCTCGGGCTGGCGATTACCGTCACCCAGACGGGTATTGGCGCGGTGGTGGGCAATGCGCTGCTGCATATCATGCCACTAAGTGAAGACGCGCCGTTTACCAGCTTCCTCGCCCTGACCGGCATCACCAGCGCGCTGAACTTCATTATGACCGCCAACGGCGTTCCGGCGCTGTATACCACCTTTGCCCAGAGCTTCTCTGACGCGACCGGCTTCCCGCTGCTGAGCGTGATTATGATTCAGGTGCTGGGTTACTCCACGCCGCTGCTGCCGTATCAGGCGTCGCCGATAGTGGTGGCGATGGCGCTTGGGAAGGTGCCTGCGCGCGCGGGGATGCTGCTGTGCCTGGCGCTGGCTGCGGTGAGTTATTTGCTGCTGCTGCCGCTGGACTACGCGTGGTATCAGGTACTGGGGAAATTATAATAACTTGCCGGATGGCGCTGCGCTTATCCGGCCTACAAAATAATAAAACCGGCCGTAGGGCCGGTTTTACCAGGCATTGCGTGCGTAACTCGTAGGCCGGATAAGGCGTTTACGCCGCCATCCGGCACGAAGGCCGCGTCAATGTCTTACGCGTTTTTAGCGGCTTCTGCTGCTTTAACGATCACCGCGAAAGCGTCAGCTTTCAGGGAAGCACCGCCAACCAGCGCGCCGTCGATGTCCGGCTGGGTGAACAGCTCAGCTGCGTTGCCCGCGTTGACGGAACCGCCGTACTGGATGATAACCTGTTCAGCGATTTTCGCGTCAGCTTTAGCAATGTGGTCACGGATGAATTTGTGAACTGCCTGAGCCTGCGCCGGAGTCGCGGATTTGCCGGTACCGATCGCCCATACTGGTTCGTAAGCGATAACCGCGCCTTCGAAAGCGGCCGCGCCCTGAGTTTTCAGAACGGCGTCAATCTGACGTGCACACACTTCTTCGGTTTTGCCCGCTTCGTTTTCTGCTTCGGTTTCACCGATGCACAGAACCGGGATCAGACCCTGCTCTTTCAGTACGGCGAATTTCTTAGCGATCAGCTCGTCGGACTCTTTGTGGTAGGTACGACGTTCGGAGTGGCCGATGATGATGTAGGTCGCGCCAACATCTTTCAGCATTTCGGCAGAGGTTTCACCGGTGAATGCGCCGGACAGGTTCAGGTCAACGTTCTGCGCGCCCAGGTGAATGTGGCTGCCCGCAGCGGCGTGCTTAGCCATATCGATATACATTTCCGGCGGTGCGATAGCCACGCCGCAGCCTGCAACACCGGCCAGCTCTTTACGCAGGTTGGCAATCAGCTCGTTTACCATGTGGCGGCTGCCGTTCAGTTTCCAGTTACCCATCACTAAAGGATGTCGCATTTCGATTCTCCACGCTTGTCAGCGAATTAAGGAATATGGCCGCCCGTCAGGGCAGCATGGTCTGTGAAACAGTATAGAGATTGATCACCATGAAGGCTTTGCTTTTTATCATTTATTCTCCCCTTCAAGATTTTCAGATAGCGCCAGCTTAATCGGTTCAACGGCGAAGGTCAGCCCTTTTTCGCCGTTATCTGCGACAACATAGCGTACGGCGCCTTCGGTGCTGGCGAAGTAATGCTTTCCTTTACCCTGCGCCAGCAGCTTTTGCAGTTTCTGCAGGCTTTGCGGTTTGGTCAGCGTGGGGATCACCGCCCGCATCAGCGCGCTCATGTACTCCTGCGCTTTGGCCTTTGCCGCTTTCTGCTCCGGCCCCTGAATCGGCAGCCAGGTAATCTGAATCGACTTTATCTTCAGCGTACCGCGCTCTAGCGCCGTGGAGGCGTAGAGGTTTTCGTTAATCTTACTGGCGGCACGGGTAATGGTTTGCTGATCGCGGCTGGAGGAGATGGAGCGAAATTCGCCGAGCGGCAGAGTGGGGTTGTCGGTATTAAATTTCTCCCTGAACTGGCTGATCGACAGATCAAACGCCGGCGCGCCAGTCAGCAGATACGGGGCTACCGCTGCGGGCGTTTGCGCCGACAGCGCGGCCTGACTTAGACTCAGCGAAATGAGTCCTGCCAGACAGAGCGTTATCCATTGTTTCATGCCAATCGTCCTCCTGTTTTCAGATGACGATTAAAACGGGAACCGCCTCGCTTGTCAAAATGTGCCCACTTCAGGGTAAACTACGCGCCACAACGACAAAGGAAAAGGTACATGACTCTACAGCAATGGTTATTTTCCATTAAAGGGCGCATTGGACGCCGCGACTTCTGGATCTGGATCGCCATCTGGGCGGTAACGATGGTGGCGCTGTTCAGCCTTGCGGGCGGCGGGCTCGTCGGCCTACAAACGGCGGCGTTTATGCTGGTGTGCCTGCTGTGGCCAACGGCGGCGGTGACCATTAAGCGTCTGCACGACCGGGGTAAATCCGGCCTCTGGGCGCTGCTGATGGTGCTGGCGTGGATGCTGCTGGCGGGCAACTGGTCAATGCTGCCCGGCGTATGGCAGTGGGGCGTTGGGCGCTTTATTCCGACGCTGATTATCGTCATGATGCTGCTCGACCTGGGCGCGTTTGTCGGCACCCAGGGCGAAAATAAATACGGTAAAGACACCCAGGCCGTGAAGTACCGCGCCGATCACCAGTAGTGTTCGGCGGTGATGTGGCCCGGGCGACGGCGCAGGTGTTTAGCCATCTGTCGGGTCTCTTTCAGCAACTGCTGGGTATCGCGCACCATCTGCGGGTTGCCGCACAGCATGATATGGCTGGTTTCCGCGTTGATCGGCAATCCTACCGAAGCCTCCAGCGCGCCGCCTTCAATCAGCGGCGGAATGCGCCCATTCAGCATCCCCGGCACGCTTTCCCGGCTGACAACGGTCTGAATGCGCAGCTTGCCGTGATAGCGCGCGGCTAATGACTGCATTTGCGGCAGATAGCTTAAATCGGCGGCGTAACGCGCCGCGTGCACCAGCACCAGATTTTTAAAGCGATCGAGGTCTTTGCCTTCTTCCAGAATCGACAGGTACGGGCCAATCGCCGTGCCGGTTGCCACCATCCACAGAGTTTCACAGTCAGGGATTTCATCCAGTACAAAGAAGCCGGCCGCCTCGCTGACGATTTGCACTTCATCGCCCGGTTTTAGCGCCGCTAAGCGTGGGCTAAGTTTGCCCTCTGGCACGGTCACCAGATAGAACTCGAGATCGGGGTTGCTGGGGGCATTTACGTAAGAGTAGGCGCGCTGCACGCGCTCGCCGTCGACATCAAGGCCCAGCTTGGCGAACTGCCCGGCGGTGAACGGATGAACCGGCGCGTGGACGGTCAGGCTAAACAGCGCATCGGTCCAGTTCTGCACTTTTACGACTTTGCCTGTAACCCAGTCTGCCATGGCGTATCTCCTCTCATTCGCGTTATCTTATCTTCACCGCGACGAGACAAGATTTCCAGCCCGAAAGGGCTGGAAAGCTCTATTGATCAAATGATTTAAAGAATGTGACGCTGGATTTCAGTGTCTTTGCGATCGAGGTAGTGAATGGACTGAATGCGGCGAATGGTGCGCGACTTGCCGCGGATCAGCAGCGTTTCGGTGGTAGCGATATTGCCCTTGCGGGTAATGCCGTCCAGTAGGTCGCCCTTGGTGATGCCGGTGGCGGAGAAGATGACGTTATCGCTGCGCGCCATATCGTCCAGCGTCAGCACGATGCCCGCTTCAATACCCATCGCTTTACAGCGCTCCAGCTCATTTTCACCGATACGACGGTTCTCTTCGCTATCGCCCTTCACGTGATGACGGGCTAACAGACGGCCGTGCATGTCGCCATCCAGCGCGCGGATGACCGCCGCCGAGACCACGCCTTCCGGCGCGCCGCCGATGCCGTACATCACGTCGACTTCGCTGTCCGGCATGCAGGTCAGGATAGATGCCGCCACATCACCGTCGGGAATGGCAAACACGCGCACGCCCAGCTTTTGCAGCTGTGCAATCACGTCGTCGTGGCGCGGTTTAGCCAGAATGGTCACCGTTAGCTCGCCCAGCGACTTGTTCAGCGCGGCGGCGATGTTACGCAGGTTCTCTTCCAGCGGTTTATTGAGATCGATAGCGCCTTTCGCGCCCGGGCCGACAATCAGCTTTTCCATGTACATGTCCGGTGCGTTGAGGAAGCAGCCTTTATCGCCCACCGCCAGCACCGCCAGCGCGTTGGCCTGGCCCATGGCGGTCATGCGGGTGCCTTCAATCGGATCGACGGCGATATCCACCGCGTCGCCGTTGCCGGTGCCGACCGACTCGCCGATGTAGAGCATCGGCGCTTCATCGATTTCGCCTTCGCCAATGACGATGGTGCCGTCAATATTGACCTTGTTGAGCATAATACGCATGGCGTTGACCGCCGCGCCGTCGGCGGTGTTCTTGTCGCCACGGCCCAGCCATTTGTAGCCTGCCAGCGCCGCCGCTTCGGTGACGCGCGAAAATTCGATAGCCAGTTCTCGTCTCATTACAAACTCGTCCAGGGAAGTAAAATTGTGCGAAGTTTAGCACAGCCCTTCTCGGGCTGTGGGTATGGCTACGCGTTGGAATATCGCTCGGTTTCCGGCATCCAGCGCTCAATCAGCGCGTTAGCCTGCTGCGGGTAGCGGTCGTGAATATGACGCGCCAGGCGCTGAACTTCGGGGATCATCGCCTGATCGCGCAGCAGGTCGGCAACCTTAAATTCGGCGTTGCCGGTCTGGCGGGTGCCGAGCAGCTCTCCGGGGCCGCGAATCTCAAGGTCCTTTTGAGCGATCACGAAGCCGTCGTTGCTGTCGCGCAGTACCTGCAGGCGCATCTGTGCGGTCTTCGACAGCGGCGCTTTGTACAGCAGTACGCAGTGTGAGGCCACCGCGCCACGGCCTACGCGCCCTCTGAGCTGGTGAAGCTGCGCCAGACCCAGACGCTCCGGGTTTTCGATAATCATCAGACTGGCGTTAGGCACGTCGACGCCGACTTCAATTACCGTGGTGGCAATCAGCAGATGCAGTTCGCCCTGCTTGAACGCCTGCATTACCGCCTGTTTCTCGGCGGGTTTCATGCGCCCGTGCACCAGGCCGATATTCAATTCGGGCAGCGCCAGTTTCAGCTCTTCACAGGTGGCTTCCGCCGCCTGAGCCTCCAGCAGGTCAGACTCTTCAATCAGCGTGCACACCCAGTAGGCCTGGCGGCCTTCGGTGGTGCAGGCGTTGCGTACGCGGTCGATGATATCGTGGCGGCGGGTGTCCGGAATCGCGACCGTGGTGACCGGGGTTCGGCCCGGCGGCAGCTCGTCGATGACCGATGTATCGAGGTCAGCATAGGCGGTCATCGCCAGGGTGCGCGGGATCGGCGTGGCGGTCATGATCAGCTGATGCGGATGGAAACCCTGCTGCTGGCCTTTCTCCCACAGCGCCAGACGCTGGTGGACGCCGAAGCGGTGCTGTTCATCAATGATGACCAGCGCCAGGCCGTGAAACTGCACCTGTTCCTGAAAAATGGCGTGGGTGCCGACAATCATCTGCACCTGGCCGCTGGCAATGGCGTCCTGCTGGGCCTGACGCGCCTTGCCTTTCTGCTTGCCCGCCAGCCAGCCCACTTCAACGCCCAGCGGCGCAAACCAGCTGCGGAAGTTGTTGGCGTGCTGTTCGGCGAGCAGTTCGGTCGGCGCCATCAGCGCCACCTGCTTACCGTGGGCGATAGCGCGCAGCGCGGCCAGCGCGGCAACCAGCGTTTTACCGGAGCCGACGTCGCCCTGCACCAGGCGCATCATCGGCACATCCAGCGCCATATCGTGTTCAATTTCGGCGGTGACCCGCGCCTGCGCGCCGGTGGGCTTAAACGGCAGCGCCGCCAGCAGCTTATCTTTCAGCGTGTCGTTGGCGCTGAGCGGCTGGGCATGGAAGCGCTGTGCGCCCGCGCGCAGCGCCAGCATGCTCAGGTTGTGCGCCAGCAGCTCTTCCAGAATTAGCCGCTGCTGTGCGGGGTGCTTACCGGTTTCTAAATCGGCGAGCTGGAGCGTTGGCGGTGGGCGATGCAGCGTGCGCAGCGCCTCCGGCAGGCTCATCATTCCCTGCGCCAGTTCCGGCGGCAGCAGTTCGCTGATGGCACAGGTGTCCAGTAGATCCAGCGCCTGATCGGTCAGCTTACGCAGCGTGGCCTGTTTGATGCCTTCGGTGGTGGGATAGACCGGCGTTAAGGTCTCCTGCAAATCCGGCGTGCTGAGGTCGCCCTGCACGCGGTATTCCGGGTGGATCATCTCCGCGCCGTACTTGCCGCGCTTCGCTTCGCCATAGGCCAGCACGCGCCGCCCGGTGGCGAGGCTGTTTTTCATCGCCGCGTTGAAGTTGAAGAAGCGCATCGTCAGGATGCCGGTGCCGTCGCTAATCTGGCAGGTCATCATCCGGCGGCCGCCGAAGGTGATGTTGCAGTTCATGACTTCGCCTTCCACGGTCACATAGATGCCGGGAAGCAGATCACCGATGGGATAAAGTTGGGTGCGGTCTTCGTAGCGGAGCGGCAGGTGCAGGAGCAAATCCTGCACCGTGTGCAGACCAATTTTTGCCAGCCGGCTGCTCTGCGCGGCGCCTACGCCGGTCAATGTGTTGAGCGGAACGGCATCCAGCAGACGGCTTTGCATGGCGGTTACTCCGTGGCCTGCATGGTGGACCACCACGTAGCATCGGCTTCAATTTCGCCCTGCTCGTTGACGTGGGGATACGGAAGACCTTTACGTCTGGCGACGTTCGCCAGCACCGGATAGCCGCCTTCAAACAGCAGGCGCTGCTGCTCGTCGCCCGGCAGCATGCTGTTTTCCCGGCGATACATGCCGGCGTTCTGCCGCTGGCGCTGCGCTTCGTAAAGAATCAATGCGGAAGCGACGGAGACGTTCAGCGACTGCACCATGCCGATCATCGGGATGATAATGTCCTGGTCTGCGAGATCTAACGCTTCCTGGGTGATGCCGGTTTTTTCCTGACCCATCAGAATACAGGTGGGGCGGGTGTAGTCGATTTCGCGGAAGTCGACGGCTTTGTCGGACAGATGGGTTGCCAGAACCTGCATGCCCTGGCTTTTCAGGTGCCCGACCGCGTCACCAATGGTTGGGTGGGTTTTCACCTGCACCCAGCTGTTGCTGCCTGCCGCCGCCGAGGCCATGGTGCGCATGCGGCTACCTGGCCAGACGGCGTGCACTTCGTGGACGCCTACCGCATCAGCGGTGCGAATGATCGCCGAGACGTTGTGAGGTTTGTGGACCTGCTCTATGCAGACCGTCAGGTCAGGCTGACGCCTGGCGAGCATCTCGCGGATACGCGCATAACGCTGTGAATTCATAAAACTAGTTTCGATTACGGGTGACTTTGATAACGTCCGGCATCACGCGAATTTTGCGCATGATATTGGCCAGATGCACGCGGTCACGCGCCGTCAGACGGATAAAGGCGCTGTACACGCGGCCGTCTTTCTCTTCCGTATTCAGGCTTTGAATGTTGGACGTCGCAGTATTGATGGCTGCCGTCAGGTTGGCCAGCGCCCCCTGATGGTTGAACATATCGACCTTAATTTCGGTGATAAATTCCTGCGCCGTCTCTTTGTCCCACTCTACCGCCATGAATTTCTCAGGTTCTTTCTGATAGCCGCGGATGTTGCGGCAGGATTCATGGTGGATAACCAGCCCTTTACCCGGGCTGACGTGGGCGATGATCGGGTCGCCAGGGATCGGGCGACAGCATTTCGCGAAGGTGATCAGCACGCCGTCCGCGCCTTTAATTGGCAGATGGCTATGCCCGGAAGCGCCCGGTGCCGAAGGCGTGGCTTCACCCTGCTGGAGGTTCTTCGCGACCACCACGCTCATGGCGTTGCCAAGGCCGATTTCGGCCAGCAGATCGTCAAGGGTTGCCAGGCGCATACGGTCAAGCTCGCGCTGCACGTGATCCGCCGGAATTTCCGCCAGCTTGCGGCTGCCGCCAAGCGCGTGGTTCAGCAGACGACGCCCCAGGCTGACGGAGTCGTCGCGCTTGAGGTTTTTCAGCATCTGGCGAATTTTGGCGCGGGCTTTAGAGCTGACGACAAAGTTGAGCCACGCGGCGTTCGGGCGGGCGCCCGGCGCGGTAATGATTTCTACCGTCTGGCCGCTGGAAAGCGGCTGCGACAGCGGGTAAGGCTGACGGTCGACGCGCGCGCCGACGCAGGCATGGCCGATATCGGTATGCACGGCGTAGGCGAAGTCCACCGGCGTAGCGCCAGCGGGCAGTTCGACAATGCGGCCTTCCGGGGTGAAAACGTAAATCTCATCCGGGAACAGATCGGATTTAACACTCTCGATAAATTCAAACGAGCTACCGGCGCTTTGCTGCAGCTCCAGCAGGCTCTGCATCCAGCGCTGGGCGCGGATTTGCGCGGTGGTGCTGCTTTCGCCCCCGCGCTCTTTATAAGCCCAGTGCGCGGCCACACCCATCTCTGCCATTTGATCCATGTCTTCGGTACGGATCTGGACTTCGACCGGGACGCCGTGCGGCCCAATCATGGAGGTGTGCAGCGACTGATAGCCGTTCGCCTTGGGTATCGCGATGTAGTCTTTTACGCGGCCCGGGCGCGGCTTATACAGGCTGTGCATCTGGCCCAGCACGCGGTAGCAGGTGTCCAGATCGTGGACGATGACGCGGAAGGCGTAGATGTCCATGATCGAGTGGAAACGCTGCTCTTTGAGCACCATCTTGCAGTAGATGGAGTACAGATGCTTCTCGCGACCGCTGACGCGACAGGGAATTCCCGCTTCCTGTAAACGCCCTTCAATTTCAGAAAGGATCTTCTGAATCATCTCTTTACGGTTACCGCGCGCGGCTTTCACCACTTCTTTAATGACGCGATAACGGTTGGGATACAGCGCTTCAAAGCCCAGCTCTTCCAGCTCGGTTTTGATGTGGTGGATACCTAAACGGTGCGCCAGCGGGCTGTAAATTTCGAGGGTTTCACGGGCGATGCGGCGACGTTTGTCCGGGCGTAATGAGCCCAGCGTGCGCATGTTGTGGGTGCGGTCGGCAAGCTTGATGAGGATGACGCGAATATCCTGCACCATCGCCATAATCATTTTGCGAAAGTTTTCGGCCTGCGCCTCTTTCTTGTCGCGGAACTTGAGCTTATCAAGTTTAGAAACCCCCTCTACCAGCTCGGCAACGCTTTTGCCAAACAGCTGCTCCATGTCCTGGTAGGTGGCAGGGGTATCTTCAATCACGTCGTGCAGCAGGGCGGCCATCAGCGTTTCATAGTCGAGCTTCATCTCGGCCAGAATGCAGGCTACCGCTACCGGGTGCGTGATATAGGGTTCACCGCTTGAACGTGTTTGCCCCTCGTGAGCGTCACGTGCAACGAGATAGGCCTGCCGAAGACGCTTGATCTGGTCTTCCGGCAGGTAATTTTGAATCAGCTGATTCAGGCTCTCAAACAGATACAAGGGCGACCCGCTATCTAATTAACGACGACCTTCAGCAATAGCGGTAACAGCTTGTAATTCAGCGGCTTCCTGCTCTTGCTGTTCCTGGCGCTCGCGCACGTCGAGGATCTGGTTGTTGATCAGACCTTCTTCGATTTCGCGCAGTGCGATTACGGTGGTTTTATCGTTTTCTTCCGGTACCAGCGGATCCTTGCCGCCTACCTGCATCTGACGAGCGCGACGCGCGGCGACCAGTACCAGGTCAAAACGGTTACCAATTTTCTCTACAGCGTCCTGAACAGTTACGCGTGCCATACTTTAATGCTCCACAGGTGAAGAAATGACGGGGCATGATACTGAAAGTGGGTTCAGTCTGCCAATAATTTGCTGATTAAAGCGTCATGTCGCTGCTTTTGGCGGCTCATACGCAGACGTTCAGCGCGGAGGATGGTTTTAAAATCACCCAGCGCGGTATCGAAATCATCATTGACGATAAGGTAATCATATTCCGCGTAATGACTCATTTCTGCAACTGCCTGAGCCATACGTTTTGCGATAACCTCTTCGCTATCCTGGCCGCGGCCACGCAGGCGGCGGTCCAGTTCTATTTTAGACGGCGGCAGAATAAAAATGCTGCGCGCGCCCGGCATGCTTTTGCGGATTTGCTGTGCGCCCTGCCAGTCGATGTCCAGGAAGACATCAACGCCGGTCGACAGTACCTGCTCGATAGCCTGACGCGAGGTGCCGTAATAGTTACCAAAGACTTCAGCGTGTTCCAGAAACGCACCTTCGCCAATCATCGAACGAAATTCGTCGTGATTTACAAAGAAATAGTGTTCACCGTGCACTTCACCCGGACGCGGCGCGCGCGTGGTATGTGAAACAGAGACCTGGGAGTCGTACAACGGTTGGGTTTTTAATAAAGCCTGAATCAGGCTGGATTTACCCGCGCCGCTAGGGGCGGAAACAATATAGAGCGTGCCTTGAGCCATGAGTGTCTTTTGTATGTGATTATCGAAAGAGAACTTACATACGAGCCTATTATACACGGCGGCGCTGCCCGACGTAGCCTTTGTCACACTTTTTGCGCCAGATTCTTTTATTTTGCGAGCCGTTTTCCTGATTTATCCCCGTGTTGCAGCAACGAATGCATTTTCCCTGAAGCCTGCTCGTGAAACGGCGCACGCGCGCTCGCATCCTGAAAGCCGCTGCGTTACAAACGGGCCAGGCGTACTGACGGGGAAAAGGTATGAAAGCATGGATGATAGCACTGGGCTGGCTGCTGATGGCGCAGGCGCAAGCCAGCTGTCCAGTGTGGTCTCCCGCGCGGGCCGGGCAGGAGATTGCGCAGCTACAGGGCCAGATGACCCGGTGGAACGAGGACTATTGGCGGCAGGGCGCCAGCGAGGTCAGCGATGGCGTCTATGACCAGCTTGCGGCACGGCTTGCGCAGTGGCAGCGCTGTTTTGGCGTGCAGCCAGTAGAGAGTATGAGCTTGCCGCCGCTAAACGGTGTGCTGAAGCATCCTGTGGCCCATACCGGGGTACGAAAGCTCGCGGATGCAAACGCCGTGGGGCAGTGGATGCAGGGTAAAAAAGACCTGTGGGTGCAGCCAAAGGTCGATGGCGTCGCGGTCACGCTGGTTTATCGTCAGGGGCGGCTTTACCAGGCCATTAGCCGAGGTGATGGCCTGGCAGGGGAAGACTGGACGGAAAAAGTACGGCAGATCCCGTCGCTGCCGAAGGCGGTTCAGGGGGCGCTGGCAAACAGCGTTTTACAGGGTGAGATCTTTTTACGCGCTGACGGGCATGTGCAGCGAAAAATGGGTGGAATGAACGCTCGCGCGAAGGTGGCGGGTATGCTGATGCGGGAGGGTGAACAGAAATCTTTGTCGGCGCTATCGCTGTTTATCTGGGCGTGGCCGGATGGGCCTGCCGCTATGACTGAGCGCCTGGCGCTGCTGGCGGCGTCCGGTTTCGAACTTGCGCAGCACTATTCTCACGCCGTTGCCAGCGTTCAGGCGGTGGCCGAGTGGCGCGAGCGTTGGCTGACCACGCCGCTGCCGTTCGCAACCGATGGCATTGTTATTCGCGCAGCCAAAGAGCCGGAAGGTACCCACTGGCTACCCGCACAGGGTAGCTGGGTAGCGGCGTGGAAATATCCGCCGGTTGCCCGGGTAGCGCAGGTCAACGACATCCACTTCTCGATAGGGCGTAGCGGCAAGATCTCGGTTGTTGCCGAGCTGGAGCCGGTGCAGCTGGATGATAAACAGGTGCGACGGGTGAACGTGGGGTCCGTTGCTCGCTGGCGAAGCCTGGATTTCACCATGGGCGATCAGTTGCTGGTGAGCCTGGCGGGTCAGGGTATTCCCCGGCTGGATAGCGTGGTCTGGCGCGGCCAGGATCGAACGAAACCGACGCCTCCACTGGGCGAATACCACTCGCTGACCTGCTATTTCCTGACGGATGGCTGCCGGGAGCAGTTTCTGGCTCGCCTGCGCTGGCTCTCTTCGCCGCAGGTTTTTAATCTGGAGGGTGTGGGTGAGGCGGGCTGGATCAGGCTGATGACAGCCCAGCCATTCAGCCACCTTTTTTCCTGGCTTGAATGGACGGCGGCTCAGCTAAAAGAGACGTCGGGGTTATCGCCGGGGCGTGCCGAACAACTATGGCATCGTTTTGACATGACGCGCCGTCAGCCCTTTCGGCTGTGGGTAAAGGCGCTGGGCGTGCCGTTGCCCGAGGCGGCGCTCAAGGCATCTGGCGATAGCGCCTGGCAACAGATGACATCGCGTGATGAACAAGCCTGGCAAAGGCTTCCGGGCATTGGGCGGGAGAGGGCCCGCAGCCTGGTCGCTTTTCTCCACCATCCCACCATCGTGTTGCTTGCCGATAAGCTCCGCGCGCTGGGCGTGACGGGTTTTGATTAGTGTGTTTCGTGACGGTAGTGGAACACCGGTAGGCCAAGCTTCAGCCTCAGGGCCAGCATGCGCGCGGTAAAGCCGAACAGCAGCGTTGAAATCACTACTACATCGTGGCTGCTGACATAGTGCTGTAGCGCAACGTAGAGCACGGCGGCGGCAAAAGAGATCCCGGCGTAAAGTTCTTTCTGAAAGACCAGCGGAATGCGCTTGCAAAACATATCGCGCAGCACGCCGCCAAAAACGCCGGTAATCACCGCGGCAATGACGGCGATAATCGGGCCTTCGCCCATATCCAGCGCGATTTGAGCCCCGATGATCGAGAACACGATAAGCCCCACGGCATCGAGAACCAGAAACAGGCGGCGCAGGTGCGGCATGACCGGTGCGACGATGGTGGTCAGCACGGCCGCCACGGCGACGGTGATGATGTATTCCGGATGCTGCACCCAGCCTAGCGGATAGTGGCCGAGCAGCATATCGCGCACGGATCCGCCGCCCAGCGCCGTTGCGGTGGCAATAATAATGACGCCGAATGTGTCCATGCGACGACGGCCGGCTGCCAGGGCGCCGGTCATGGCTTCAGCGGTGATGCCAATCAGGTAGAGGATGTGCAGTAACATATTTGCTCCCAGAATGAATGACAGCAGGGTAGCGATTTGCGCGCTGAGTCACGATTGAGATTTTCTAAGGTGAGTGGTTTTAGATTATAAAAAATAATACAGATGTTGGGTTTTATCGCAGGTATATTGAGGATGGGTGAATTCTGATATGATTTTTTTCATTAGAAAATCTAATTGTTTTGATTGGCTGGCTGCGTAAATGGCCACCTCATGCTGAAGTGGCCATTGCAGCGGTTACTGGTTGCCAGTCTGCTCGCCGTACGGCAGCGTGTCGTAATCGATAAGTGCTTTCTTATCGTACGGGTTACCAATCCAGCGGGTGTTTTCAACAAACTGAGGGTTGGTCAGTGCACGGGTTGGGTCAAATCCGTCGTAGCTCAGCCCAGCCAGATCGGACCAGGTATGAATGAGCTCTGAGCTGCTGTATTTGCGATTCACGTCCTGCGAGAAATCGCGTGGATGAGCCTCATGCCACTTTTCCGACGTCCACAGCAGGAACGGGATGGTGTACATATGGCGTGTCGGCTCCTTCTCATTTCTCCCCTGGGTCTGGTGCGGTGGCGTGTCGTACACCTCTTCCCCATGGTCAGAGAAGTACAGCAAAAAGCCGTTTGGATCCGTCGCCTTGTAGTCTTTAATCAACGTTGAAACGACATAGTCGTTATACAGGTTGGCATTGTCATAGTTGTTGTACGTCTCCTGCTGATCCTTACTTAAACCGGCCGGCATGCTATCGGTTTTACCAGAGAACGTGTTCCAGTTTTCAGGATACCGGTACTCATAGTTAATATGCGTTCCCAGCAGGTGAACGATAATAAACTTCTTCGGCGCAGGGTCGGCCAGTACCTGCTTAAACGGCGCCAGTACGTTGGCATCGTATTCGCGGGCGCTCTGGGTGCGCTGCTGGTTCATATAGAACTGCTGGTCGGTCTGTCGGGAGAAGACGGTCAGCATGGTATTGCGTGAGGTCATCGTCTGCTGATTGGTGATCCAGAAGGTTTTATAACCTGCCTGTTTCATCAGGTTCATCAGCGATGGCCTGGTCAGATAGAGATCCGGGTTCTGTTCGTTGGCGAAGGTCAGCGCCTGCTGCAGAATCTCGATGGTATACGGGCGCGAGGTGACGACATCGTTAAAGACGGTGAAGTTCGGGTCGGACTTGTGCAATGCGTCTAGCCCCGGCGTGGTTTCACGCGGGTAGCCGTAAAGACTCATGTGACCACGCTGGGTCGATTCACCGATAACCAGCACCAGCGTACGCGGCGCGTCGCCGGTGCTGTCTTTTAAATTTGCCAGCGGCGGCAGAGAGTGGTTCTCATTGAGCATTTGGGTCAGGCTATTCAGCTGATGGCGATACTGGTAATAGCCGGTAATGAACTGCCAGGGCGCAGCGGGCCCAAGGCGCGTGGATAGACCGTCCAGCACGTCGCCAACCGGCTTGCCTTTGATAACGACGCCGGAGACGAGTGGGTTAAGAATCAGGCCATAGACCAGGGCGAAAGAGACCAGCCAACGCCATGGCTTTGGAATATAAACCGGTCGTAGACGCGTCCAGAGCAGAATCGCGATGGCGGTGTAGACCAGCGCTACCAGCACAATTTTAAGGCTGAAATACTGGCTGAAGAATTCGCCCGCCTCATTGGTATTGGTTTCAAACATCACGAATAAAACGCTTTGTGAGAACTCCTGCCCGTAAATAACGTAGTAGCTTATTGCCGCGAGTGAGGCAGCCCAGAGCATAACGCCGATAACGGCACCAATAAGCCGGGTTTTCTTAGGGAACAAGAAGACAGGAGCTAGCCACAGTAAGCTAAACAGGATGGAGTCTCTGAGGCCGTTAGAGCCACTATAGCCGGATACATAAATAACAAGCTGTAATGCTGTTGAAAAGAAACAAAAATACAATATAGCCCAGCCAAGGGCTTTCCAGCTGAAGGCTGGCGTACTCTGAGTCGTCATAAATTGCATATGTTAAACTTAATGGTGAGGTAAAGGCGGCCAGTCTAGCTACCAATGCTTAAGATATAATTAGACCGTTCTCAGACCACAGAAACAGATAGACCTATTCTTTTTAATGATAAAAAATAATGGGTTAATTGATCTTTTAATAATGGACTGATATATCGGGTCTTTTCCATAATCACCCTTAATGAAAGGGGCGATAATAATGCTATGCGGCTGCAAAAAAAGAAACTACCTGAAATGAAAATGCCCACAATATTGCGGGCATTGATGTTTTGTATACTTTGGCGGGTTATTCTATGTTCTGGATCTGCTCGCGCATTTGCTCGATCAGCACTTTCAGCTCGATAGCTGAATTTGTGACATCGGCATTAATTGACTTCGAGGCCAGCGTATTCGACTCACGGTTGAATTCCTGCATCATGAAGTCCAGGCGACGGCCAACGGCCTCTTTTTTCTTCAGGATGTTATAGGTCTCTTTGACGTGGGCTTCCAGGCGATCCAGCTCTTCGGCCACATCGATGCGCTGGGCCATCAGCACCAGCTCCTGCTCCAGGCGGTTGTTTTCCAGCTGTACTTCCGCATCTTCCAGCTTGGCAACCAGGCGGTCGCGCTGCCACTGCAGAATTTCCGGCATATGGGCGCGCACTTTCGCC
>NZ_JBKDZH010000088.1:0-5317 GCF_047971185.1 Kluyvera sp. | reverse complement strand
AGACGGAACAGATGTGCATACTGATACAGAATACCTGACGAATCTTATCAATCTAGGGCATTACTCCAAGATTTGTGAGCCACCTCTTTAAAATGGTATAGTATGGCATGACGTAATCTCCGCTGTATTAAAATAACTGGTGACATGCAGGCACGTACGAGTACATTAAAGAGCACTATTATGGTTCTAACTACCACTCAGATTGCTCAGCTGAAGGAACATCACCGCTCGAGCAAACAAAACCCTAAGCATCGTATCGAAAGTGGAATAACAAATTTTGAGTTAGTTTCTATAGAAAAAACGAAACACCTGACACTGTCCATGGCAGGTGGGAAGAGGAAACCTGACTGACGCTGAATTTACCACGCCCTCCTAATTCACACTCATCTTAAAATTAAAACCCGCAGCCACAGCTATAAAGTTTTTCATACTCTCTCTCTCTCTCTCTCTCTCTCTCTCTACGGGTGACACCTGGTGCTCAGCCTCGCCGTGGGTCTTGCCTCTCAGCGTCTCTCTTGTGGGCCTGAAGCCGCATCTGATTGGCCGCCTCGTCCTGCTCAGTGATTAGCGGACGCCTTTGTCACCATTAATTAATTTTCCAAAACCTGGGAGACTGACTGAGCACCTCACACCATTAAGGGACCGACGACCCTTCTGTCAGGCTTCTGCTGATGATGGGGAAGGGGAGGCGGGAGAGGGGGAAGAAGGAGGCAGCAGGAGGGTAGCCGGGGAAGAGGGACTGCAGGAGGGGTCGTAAGGCGCCGGTATTCGCGATGGACTGCTTGATGAAGGTGACGGAGGCTAAATACCCGAGACCCCTGCGCATGAGGTACTGGTGACGGATACAAAAACCGAGGAAAGTGGACCCAGTGTGGTAGTAGGGGCCGTGGTCGTGGTGATAATGGTGAAAATAACAACATTGACAAATAAGGATAAAAGGGTATACGTAATAAAAACAGAGATGCGGCTGGCACTTACTACGCACAACAATGGAGGACAAAGAATAGCAGTATATATGAAGAAGGAAAAAGAATACAAAGAATGCCTGACAAGTATATGAAACAGGCATGAGAAACCTAACAATGAATGGCGGGTATGAAGAAATATGCAGGAAGAATAAAAATAAACAAGAAGAATGATTAATGACCTCTATGATGGATGGGAGTATGGAAGAGAAAACGATGCATGAACGAACACTTAGAACGATGACTGAAGTTAATAGAAGTACATCGTGGTGAACAAAAAGTGGCTTGTGAGACTAATAAAAGGTAGAGAAATAAAAGACAAAATGCTTGGAGGACACAGAATATGAGGTGAAGGTTGCCAAGTGTGTGTATATCGTTTGTGGGAGCAGTGCTATAGCGTATTTTTCTTTGCTGTGCCCTTGAGCTGCCTCTTTAGCTTGTTAAAAGAAAAAATATGTATGCCGAAAACTTCCAAAAAGACATTCAAAACACTGATCGGTGAGGGAGGCAAAGACTACGAGGAAGATTATGTGATGTCAGACGGGGAATGTCCTGGATAGGTGCATAAAATAAAATAGAACCGTGTGTGAACGTGGTGAAAAGTGGGGTAAAAGTAAACAAAATGCATGGAGGGCAGATAAAGAGAAGGAAGCATACAAAACAAGGAAGACTGTGTAAGATCTCTGCCGAGGAACGTTCCTGATCTTGCTGGAGAAAAGAAACTGTGTGGAAAGGTGAAGCTAAGGGGTGAGGAAAGTGAGAGGGCAGATGAACTTTGGTGGGAATCTAATGGGTACAATGAGAATAAGCAAGAAGTCTGTGGCAGTTCTTGAAGAAATTGCTAAAGAAGAGAATGGAGGGGAACTATAAGAGTGAACACACGCTAAATGAGCACAGAGGAATGGCGAAGCGAGTGAAGGGTAGATGAACATGGGCTAGGAGTCTGATGTGTGTTGGGAATCAGGAAAGAATGTGGCAGTTCTTGAAGGAATGGCTAAAGGAGAATGAGTGAGGGAAATAAAGGTGTGAATAAACAGGTTTGCAGAGAAGACTTATGAAAGTGTCAGCTGAAAGGATGGAAGAACACTCTCAACAATGCCGGGAAGGAATGACTGAAGCAATAGCAAATGGAAGGAGGCGGTGGAAAATTTCAAGAACAAGGGGAAATTACGAGAGGAAGTCAAGAGGATGCTGTTAAAATAGTGCAGTGTGAGAAAGCATCAGGTGCAGATATGATACTGAAATACAACTGCCTCCATCTGGGCTGCACGTTGGCTTGGATAGAGACTAAACAACTCCATCTACTTGCGACTTCATAAAAGGTAGTACATAAGAATGAGTGGAACTGAAGAGGGAATCGTTGTGAAGAGTGATGATGCATCTATCTGCGATTTCTTTATAAAAAAAAAAGAAATAAGAATAAATGTGGAGTTAACGAGGGCATCGGTGTGAAGAGTGAACCATTAATGATAAACGATTGGGTACTGATGTGAAAATAAAGAACCGTAAGGCACAGCAACTTTACAAAGAAGGGAAGGCTCAAGATAATGATTGTCTGTGTCGATCACATTATCGCATTCAGGCAGGTAACTGAACAAAGGCCGTTAAATAAGAGGAACGCCCAGATACCCAGGCTGCCGTCATGAACTTGGAGGGAGAGTAAAATCAACTGGGAGTCATAGTGGGAGTTAATGAAAGCAAATAGTAATTTTTTAGCTGTTAGATGGAATGAAATCTTGTATTGATGCTAAAGTTAGTGTGGAGGTCTAAGAGGAAGCAACAGAAAACTTGCAAAATTCATGTGAAAAAGAGGAGGCAATGCAGAATCACTCCGGGTGTTCTGTTCATGGGTGCGGTTATGCCAAAGATAAAGGAATAGGTTGTAAGGCAAAGGTGGAAATGTACATGACGCTGAATAGAAATTGAGTATTCTGGTTCTGCACTGCACCAGCGATTGGAAAGAAAGGAAACGATTTACAAGAGTTCGCTGAAGAGTAATCAGGTCAGCTAGAGAAGGGAGGGAAGTTAACAGTGTATGCGAATATGTGTAAATAGATATTTCTACGGGGAACAATAAAACGACAATTTACTGTAATCTCATGTAGAGTAAGGTTTGGAGGCAATATGCAGTCTGACATGTAAACAAATAATTAAACAGGTGAAGAAGTTCAAACATCTTTGTTCGACTCTCTGCATGACAGAAAGTATGGTAGAAGAGACAGAGAGAGAGAGAGAGAGAGAGAGAGAGAGAGAGAGAGAGAGAGAGAGAGAGAGAGAGAGAGATTAGTTGTTATTAGATCTTGATTTATGTTGCTCTAAAGGTACCAAAGAGCCAAAAAAGCAATTTGTTGATATATATTAATTTTAGTCAAGCGCTTCATAATTGCTCCACTGATTATGATGGCCACGGTGATTATAGTGATGACTTCATAACTCTAAACCGACGTATCGTTACATATTTCCTGCTTACCTTGCATCATCGTCATCATTATCCTCAGTCAGTACCTTTCCACTGCAGCACATGACCTCGACGTTTCCATTCCCTCCTGCCTTGTGCCTGTAGTTTCAAGTCTCGATGTAAACGTTCCATATGCTTCATTTTATCACACCATATAGATTCATTAGAGAAGAACGGCCTTCCCTTGGATCTTTTACATAAATTATTTCCCAGTCTTTCACTCTTGTTGTCCATATGTTGTCCTCTCTCCTTCATATACGTCCTGACCATTGCTATATCTTGATTCTGATTACCTTTATTATATCTTCAACGTTTATTTGTTCTCTTATGCATCTGAAGATTTCTTATCCATTACAGCGTTTCCTTGCACTGATCTCTCCATTTCTCTTGGGGCACTTATCAGTCTTCTTTCCAGAGAGGTCAGTGTTCATGTCACTAATTCATATCTTGTGACGGGTAGAACGCACTTGTTAAAATAGTCGCTGCTTTATCCCTGTGTAAGTCCTCAAGAAGTCAGCAATACACTTCCCGCAAACCCTGTTCTCGAATTGCTTTTGGTACCGCTACAGTTGCCAAAGAGTCGAAGACCTTCTCGTACTCATTGGTTGCCAAACAAAGGTTTTCTGTACTCATTTGTTTTCTCTATTACCTGGTGTACTGTTTGGGATGTGATCCATGGTAGAGAACCCGCTTCGACACAGCCTGTACTCTGGATCGGTTAGAATCTCATATATTTGAAATTCTGTTAGTGATTATACTTGTAAGTTATTTGTATATTACTTACAGTAAGCTGATAGGGTGATATTTTTTTTTATGTTGTTAGGTCTCCTTTTTTACCTGTTAAGATGATGGCTACATTTTTCCAGTCATTTGTTCTTATTCTTTTTTCGGAATATTTAGTGTAAAACTACGATAGTTTTCAATTACAATATCTCCAGCGTCTATTATCTTTATCTTTACCAGTATCATCTTCCCTGGGAGCTATCTCCCTTGTCATACTTACCAATGCTTCTTTAATTGTGGGTTTCGTTATTACTGGTAATTCTGTGATACCTATACTTATTTTCCGGAGTTTCCGGAGTGCTGAGTTCTTTGCAACTGATCATAGGCTTATCGTTGCTACACTCGTTACATGTCAGGTCAAGAAGAATCTCAAGATGTAACCATACCGTGTTTCATCCTGAGAAACTGAAAGACTTGGCTTGTGCTCATGAGTTTGCAGTGACTGTCTCAAATCGGTTTAATGTGCTTGGCACCCTTGAGGACCCTGTAGAACTGTGGGATACCTTCAAACGTGAAACCATGCAAGCTGCAAAGGAGTGTATTGGAGAGCGCCCGAGGTCTAGGGGTGGTTTTGCCTCGGAGGAGACGCTGGAGAATATTGAGAGGAGTCGCGCTGCCAGGCTTGCTGGGAATCGGGACCAATATAGGGCTCTGTCACGTAGGACTAGAGCTCTCCTGAGGAGAGACAAGGAGAGATATGTCAGGAGTCTCGCCGAGGACGTCGAGGGTCATTTTAATGATAATGACCTCCGACCTGCCTACCGAGCCCTGAAGAAGCTTCGCTCCAAATCTCCCTCTCGGGTGAGTGCTATCCGAACAGCAGATGGTTGTCTCGTGTTAGACATGGATGGGCAGAGGGCTCGTTGGGCTGAGTACTTTGAGCAGTTGTACAGGGCGGACCCTCCGAGCAGGCAGCTCCCAACTGCTGGATTACAGATGGTGGATGCTGATCCTCCCATTGACGAAGCCGCACCCTCTTTTGACGAGGGCAGAGAGGCTGTGGCAAGACTGAAGGGTGGAAAAGGATCTGGTGTCTGTTACATGAATGCTGAGCTGCTCAAAGCTGCTGGCGAGGCCATGATCCGTGGATTGCATGAGTCTTGACTGCCGT
>NZ_JBKDZH010000087.1:0-2394 GCF_047971185.1 Kluyvera sp. | reverse complement strand
TGTCATCTTTAGCTTAGTAAGGTATTAATATATTGAGCGTACAAGTGCTTACAAATGTTATCCTGTTAACACGTCGAATGCCGCTGCATAAGACTTTCCAGTTGATTTGAAGATGTTACCTCATGGGTCGATCTATGTCTGTTCTGTGTTTGGCTGGCAGTGGCACCCCAATACTAGAATTTACTGTAAGTGGCTATTCATGACAACTGGAACCCTGCAGAAGAGTTTGCAAGAGATTTGAAGCGGTCACCTCATGAGCTGATCTAGGTGGGTTCTGAGGTCGTGTAATTTGCTCGACACTAGCGTGGGTACCCCACCACTGGAATTCACTGGCAGTGGCCATTCATGATCTCTGAAACCCTACAGAAGATTTTGCAAGTAATTTGAAGTGGTTACCTCATGAGCTGATGTAGGTCAGCTCTGAGGTTTAGCAATTTTTGGGCGTCACTGTCGAGGGTACCCCACCACTGGAATTCACTGGCATGGCCATTCATGATATCCGGGACCCTACAGACGATTTTGCAAGTGATTTGAAGTGGTTACCTAACGAGCTGATCTTGGCCAGCTTTGAGAGGCTAATTAATGGTCACTGGCAGGGGCAGTCAACCGATGAAAATCACTGTCATCAACCATGTTGCATACATTGGGTTATGGAATGTTCATTACAGTTATTTAGGATGAGTTACTGTGCGAAGCTGATCTAGATTATTTTTGGAGTGGATTTAATCCACTCTCCTGGTCACATCCACCACAGTATACCTGCCAGTCGTCTAATTCCATACATTGGCAATGATAGGTGATACTTTGATGGGAAAGAAAACTGGTTACCTATCCAGCTAACCAAACCCCCTCCCTCCGGGCTCCTGCTCTACAGCTCCCTCGCCAAACCAACACTCTTCCCCATACCTACTCCCCTTCCCAAACCAACTCCCCCTTCCAACCAACACCCCTCCCCAATTCAACTCCCCTCCCTAGACCAACTCACCTCCTCACCCAACACCCCTCCCCAGACCAACTCCCCTCCACATACCAACTCCCCTTCTCAAATCAACTCCCCTTACCAACCAGCTCCCCTTCCCAGGTGGTGTCCGGGGGATTTAATCCTCTCAGGGGTTCTGTGTCCCTGCCCACGGCTAGCAGTCAGCCCAGTCCCTGATCTGGACTGGTTTGGGTGTGACTTGCAATCCCATCCTGTAAAAAATTACAAACCGCCACCAACAAAAGACGAAGTAGAGGCCGGGGTAGAGGCTCAGGTCGCGATCCCGGTCCGGTTGTGCTGGGGGGGGTCTGACCACGCGGCAGGCTCCTCCGATGCACTTGTATCCGGGGAACCTGTCGTCTTTGACGGGTGCAGGGCAAAGGCTCCGGGACACCTGTATCCTGAACGGAAGACGGCCCCCTAGCCCCTCCTTTTGTTTTGGGGGTGGCCGGAAAGGTGCAAATGCGGCGCCGCTCGTAGAACTAGGCCTGGGGTTAACCTTCGGAGGGTTCTGCGTGTGGGCTTCTGAAACGTCCTAAGTGTCTCGGAGGATCAACGACTGCCTTGCCTACCAGACGAGCAGAGGAGGCTGAAGGTGGATATGGTGGGACTCTCTGAGACGAGGAAGTCTGGCACTAGCGAGATCAGTAGTTGGGGGTACACCCACTACTGGTCCGGCATGAGCAATGGTGCCCGTCTCAGGTGGGTAGCTATAAGCATCTCCAGCAAACTGCAGCCGTTCGTGGTTGATGTTACTCCCGTTGATGAGCGTACATTGCGACTGAGGCTGAAGCACACTTTGGTCTTCATGTCTCTTACTGCAGTGTATGCTCCTACTGAGATGTGTGGAACTGAAGAGAAGGAGGTGTTCTGTGCCAAACTCAACTCCATATTAGACCAGTGCCCCCGTCGGGACACACTCATTGACTTGGGCGACTTTAATCCCACTACTGGCACTGAGAGAGATGGCTACGAGTTATGTGTTGGTCCCCACTGCTCTGGCACCAGGAACACCTACACCTCTCTCCTGAATTTTGCAAAAACCAGATGGTTGAGAATTGCAAGTTCTTGGTATCTGAGGCCAGAGCTGCACCGCTAGACATGGTACAGCAATGCTGGATGGGTAGCTAAGGAAGTCGACCACATCCTCGTACGTACTCATTGGAGGATCCATCAGAACTGTAGGGTTTTCCGGAGTGCTGAGTTCTTCGCAACTGATCA
Organism: Kluyvera sp.; assembly: GCF_047971185.1. Taxonomy (GTDB): domain Bacteria; phylum Pseudomonadota; class Gammaproteobacteria; order Enterobacterales; family Enterobacteriaceae; genus Kluyvera. The sequence goes on along the minus strand of NZ_JBKDZH010000087.1, from coordinate 194 downwards.
TAGGCTTGTTGTTGCTACGTTCAAGCTGCATGTTAGGTCAAGAAGAATCTCAAGATGTAACCATACCGTGTTTCTTCTTGAGAAACTACAAGACTTGGCTTGTGCTCATGAGTATGCCGTGACTGTCTCAAAGTGGTTCCTTGTGCGCGGCGCCCTTGAGGGCCCGGGAGAACTGTGGGATTCCTTCATACGTG
>NZ_JBKDZH010000086.1:0-3783 GCF_047971185.1 Kluyvera sp. | reverse complement strand
ATAATAATAATAATAATAATAATAATAATAATAATAATAATAATACTCGAGGGTACTTAATGCTTATACTATTACACCTTCCTGCGGTAAAATAATCACCAGTACCCTTCCTGCACACTCTCGTGCCCTCACTGTTTCCAGGCAAAAACACTCACCAAGAGCAAGCGTCTGCTCACCCCAAACCTTCAAGAGCAAGGCATTTCACGCCACGCAATACTTGGCCATGACAGAGAACGAACAGACTGTACAGTAATATAACGTGTAACAGTCAATATGTTCCCCACACACTCCCTGTCTTTACACCTGCCAGTAGTAGCATTAACAAGAGGCAAAATTCCATCCTCTCCTTAGAGCTCAGAGGACAAGTAGTACAGTCATGCCTTAACCATGAATTGTGCTTCACTGTATTGGAGGTTTTATGTAGTACACAATTTCTTTTTCTTCTCACTCCCTTGCATACAGGCGCCGGACATTCATATTACCAAGCATTACACACTCAGTAGCCACGTACAGCAGCTCAATATACGGCCATGCCTTTGTGTTTATTTACTGTGTTTTCCCGTGTTAAAGGTTGTAGTTAATATTTCATCTCGTATGCACACCCTTACATACAGGCAGTGGACATACTCGTATATACGATCAAGCATTCCACACTGGATAATAGGATATCTGATTGCTGTGTTTTCCCAGGCTCAAGGTTATTGTGGCTAATATGTCATCTCGTATTCACACCCTTACATACAGGCAGCGAACGTGTACATATGATCAAGCGTTACACACTGGACAACTTGGTATCTGACGGCTGTGTTTCGCCGGGTTAAAGGCTGTAGTAGTTAATACTTCCCTTCTAACGCGCTTCTCTTATTTGTTAAAGCTTTCAAGAAAGCGTCCTCGAGACACAGTAAGCTTGTTCCGTCCTTTAGAAACTTACTATATTAGTTGTTTCTGCTATATTATTTCAGTGCATCAAGATTCTGTAGTCTTGCTCACGTTTGTCGGTCGTCTGCTAGCCTATTGACTTCCCTATATTCTTCAATCGGTTCTTATTAAGTTTATTGCAGTCCTTTAAAAGCTTACAATTTCCTTCCTCTTAGGCTCATATAACAGTATTTGGCTTTTTCAGTTCTTCACAAGTTTTGGTCAACTGTAAGCCTATTGAGTTCCATATAAGCTTTATTCAGTTATTTTTTCAGCCAGTTTGAGTCCAGTAAGAGCTCAATATTTCAGTTTCCCACCAATACATTTCATCATTTCAAGTTTTTTTTAGATCTTTAAAAAGTTTATGTTGGTGTTCTGTACAAGCCTAACTAGTTCCATTTAAGCATTAATAAAGTTCTTTTCCGGTTTAGATCAGTCGTTAAAAACTTAATATATTTCTGTTTCAATCTCATTTCAACATTTTTTTTTTTTTCAGTTCTCTACAAGTTCACGTATCTTCTCCAAGCCTAGATAGGTCTAGTGAAGCTGAAATCTGTTCTTTTTAAGCTTCCAGAGTCAGGTACAACTAAGTTATATCTCAACGACTCAGACAACTTAGCTTCCTGGTACACGTGTGTGGCGGGTGAATATTTGGTGTTGTTGTGACCTAAAGATATGGATTTATGTGTGTGTAACGGTCGAGCAGCACAATGCTCATGGAGGGGAACAAGGCGTGAGTAAGACAGTTGATATTGGTATATATATAAGAGTAGTAACCAAAGGTCTTGGGCGTCAATGTGTGTGTCAGTTTGTCGTGTGTGTGTGTGTGTGTGTGTGTGTGTGTGTGTGTGTGTGTGTGTGCAAGCCAAATTAGTGTCGTATGTATCGCATCGTTCACTGTAGATACAGACTGTCCAACCACGATATCTCTTTAAGCCACGCCCCCTTCTTTCAGCGCCATAGTTTAAGTAAGTGTTATCGTACGGCCGTCTCGGACGCATCACTTGACTAAGTTTTACCAAGGAGCTGACAAGATCCCGTAATAAAAATCATTTTGCGGTATAAGGGCTCTTTAATACCTGTAGATCTGCAGGGTTTTTTTGGGGGGGACTACATAAGTTTCCCTTGCACCACTGTACTCGTGAATGTTTTTCTGTGGAAATTTATTTCCATAATGTAAAGAGAGGCAACAGTAATACAGTTTGAGCGATAACAAGTACTAGAATGGATGAAAATGTTTATACCACGTTTTACTTATCACCGACTTTTACAGCAGCTATTAAGTCAGTTCAAGAATGAAGTAACAATTCTCAGACACAATTATACTTATTACCATGGCCACGTCAAACTTTATGCGAAGTAGGGAAGAGCTGAGGAAGAGAATTATAGTCATCTGTACAGCAGTGCTGAAAAGACTATTGTTCCGACATTGTCCGTCTGTCTCTCTGTCTGTCCGTTCGTCCGTCTGTCCGCGACCATTTTAGTCTTCTATACAGCAGTGCTGAGAAGACTATTGTTCCGACTTTGTCCGTCCGTCTGTCCGTGACCATTTTTCAACTCAGAAACTACAATAGCTATTGAAATGAAAATTGACATGATTATAGAACACCATGAGACTAGCTCACAGCCGTTTGTTTCAAGACATTAGGAAAAGTAGTTCTGGAGTTATGAATGAACAAAAAATAATTGCTGAATGAATGATTTGGGGTGGCCATACTGAAACTCTCCTGAGTGCTTCATGTGTGTTCCTGAAGGGATTGGGAGGTGTTCTGGCCCAGACCATGAGTGCTTCCAGTGGACACTGGAGAGGGTTGGGAGGCAATCCATCTCAGGCCATGAGTGCTTGGTTTCCTGCTCTACAGGGAGTACAAGAATATTAATGGACTTAGTACCTGTACAGAAGACTCCTTGTCACCAACTGAGCAAAGCAGAGTTGGCTGCTTGCTACTTATTTATCTTTAACTGGGTTAGTTTCCTCTGAGAACCCTCTGTGGAGGGTTGGCCATTGCAAAATTTCTTCAGTTGTCCCATTTCTTTTCCCTGCATCAGCACCTCTTCTTCCACCTCTCTCTCTCTCTCTCTCTTTGTCAAGCTGTAAGTCCTCATCAGTAGCCAAGGTGTCCCCGAGGCATCCCTTCTTGCACTCCTCTCCAATTTTGCCCATCCTTTCTCTCTCTCTCTCTCTCTCTCTCTCTCTCTCTCTCTCTCTCTCTCTCTCTGTGTCACCTGATTTTAATAATGACGATATCTTTTTTCGCACCTTACTTGTGTCACTCGCTTGTTTGTCGCACTTTCGTCAGTCATTCACACTTACTGTAAATTTGTTTGTATCCTTCCTTTCCTCCATGTCTTGTTTGTCTCACTATTTTCATCTAATTCATCTCACCTGCCTCTCGTACATCGTGCTAATAAGGACAGTTAATCAGCTTAATGTACTGTTTACCTGCTTAATTCGTGTCACCTATTAATGAACTCACCTGTGCCTGGCTTCCCCCCCTCTCATGTTACCTGTGCGCGTGGCCTCTTAATTAATGACAACACACTGCTCCCTCATGTCACCTTCCTCACACCTGTTAATGAAGATGTGTTTTTATCACCTGTCTCAGACCAGGTAAGCTAATGAGGACACCTGTGCTCTTCGTATCACCTGCTACACACAACAAGGTCATATTGTAGGGCCACCCATTCCTCCAAATTATTTCAGGAAACAGAAAACCCTATTAGGAATCCATGAGATCGTGTGTTTCATGGCATAGTGTGGAGGAAGCAGTAGCCCTCAAACAGTCCCTAAACAAACGATCCCCTAAGTCCCCAAATACACTTAGGGATCGCCAGTTGCACCCACCTTCCAATTAAGCCCGGTGT
>NZ_JBKDZH010000085.1:0-1597 GCF_047971185.1 Kluyvera sp. | reverse complement strand
CGTACGTCCACGTCCATACAAGCCTTATCTGCACTACAACAGTTGGATGGATATCGGCTTCTTTACCACCTACAGCGAGCAGGACGTGCTAGGACGGATGGATGAATGGAATAAAGCGTTTATTACCGGTCGCGGCGTACCGCTGGATGCTTTCCTGCTGGATGACGGCTGGGACGATCGTACCGGACGATGGCTATTTGGTCCGGCGTTCAGTGGTGGTTTCGGCAAGGTTAAAGAGAAGGCTGACAGCATGCACAGCTCTGTCGGTTTGTGGCTCTCACCGTGGGGCGGCTACAATAAGCCGCGCGATATTCGCGTTTCACATGCCAAAGAGTATGGTTTTGAAACAGTTGACGGCAAACTGGCACTCTCCGGGCCGAACTACATCAAAAACTTCAATGAACAAATCGCCGGTCTGATTAAGAACGAGCAAATCACGTCCTTCAAACTGGACGGGATGGGTAACGCCAACTCGCATATTAAAGGTAGCCCATTCGCTTCCGACTTTGATGCCTCTATCGCCCTCTTGCACAACATGCGCAGCGCCAATCCGAATCTGTTTATCAACCTGACGACCGGTACCGATGCCAGCCCATCATGGCTGTTTTATGCTGATTCTATCTGGCGCCAGGGAGATGATATCAATCTGTATGGTCCCGGGACGGCAGTGCAACAGTGGATGACCTACCGCGATGCAGAAACCTACCGATCAATCGTGAGAAAAGGCCCGTTATTCCCGCTAAATTCCCTGATGTATCATGGAATTGTGAGTGCGGAGAATGCCTATTACGGGCTGGAAAAAGTGCAAACGGACAGCGATTTTGCCGATCAGGTATGGAGCTATTTCGCCACGGGTACCCAGCTACAGGAGCTTTACATCACACCATCGATGTTAAACAACGCCAAATGGGACGTGCTGGCACAAGCCGCAAAATGGTCGCGTGAAAACGCGCATGTGCTGGTAGATACCCACTGGGTCGGCGGCGATCCGACTGCGCTTGAGGTCTACGGCTGGGCTTCCTGGAACAAAGACAAGGCCATATTGGGCCTGCGTAACCCTTCTGATAAGCCGCAAAACTACTATCTGAATCTGACGAAGGACTTTGAAATCCCTCGTGGAGAAGCGACGCATTTCACGATGAAAGCCGTCTATGGCAGCAACGCAACGCTTCCGGAGAATTACCAGGATGCCGTCGTGGTGACGCTACAGCCACTGCAAACGCTGGTCTTTGAAGCAACACCGGTGAAATAAAAGCAAACCGGCCCGGTTTACCGGGCCGCTCTTTTACCCCTGCTGCTCCAGGGCATACTTATACAGCGCGTTTTTCTTCACGCCGTGAATTTCAGCGGCCAACGCGGCGGCTTTCTTCAGCGGCAGTTCCGCCTGCAGCAACGCCAGGGTACGCAGCGCATCTGCGGGAAGCGCTTCTTCCTGCACTTTAAACCCTTCGACGATCAGCACCATTTCGCCTTTACGACGGTTCTCATCCTCTTTCACCCACGCCAGCAGCTCACCAATGGGTGCGCCGTGGATCGATTCCCAGGTTTTGGTCAGCTCGCGCGCCAGTACCACATAGCGGGATTCGCCCAGTACCGT
>NZ_JBKDZH010000084.1:0-25168 GCF_047971185.1 Kluyvera sp. | reverse complement strand
TAAGAACGTGTTCGTCGGCACGTTTGTCGAAATACATGGCAACAGCTGGATAGTCGAAGAGACTATATTCCATTCACATACCTTTATATGCGAATATGTCACCATCGGGCGAGGCTGCTTTATCGGCCACGGTGTCATGTTTGCCAAGGATATGTTCCGCGAGGGAAAGCCTAACGCAGATCGTGAAAGCTGGGGACGGATCGCTATCGGCGACAACGTCTCCATCGGCAGTGGCGCAACCATTCTCTCGGTGTCGATCTGCGATGGCGTGGTCATTGGCGCAGGCAGCGTGGTGACGCGTTCAATCAGCGAGAAAGGCGTGTACGCCGGGAACCCCGCGCGGCTGCTGCGGAGGTTATAACCGTAGCCCGGACAAGTCCCTCATCCGGGCTACGGAAGCGCTAGCGGAAGTTCTGGCTCTTATCGCCGGTCATGTTATACAGCTCGAACTTGCGCCCCAGCATCTGCCCGCCGTCGCGGGTCAGCGGCGTCCAGCCGACGGCCGCGCGGCTGCGGGTTGGGCCGGAGGAGAAGAGGTCCATCGGGATGTTCACGTATACCCCTTTGGTGAACTCGCCTTCACCGTACTCATCCGCCGACACGTTGGTGATGGTGGCGTAAGCGCCGACCACAATGCCGCTGTCGAAGTGTTTAGAGATATCCAGCGTACCGCCCTTGTCGCCCGCCAGATACTGCCCCACGCTGGCTTTCACCAGTACGTCCTGGGCGAACGACGGCGTCCAGTAGGCGGTCAGGTGGCCGGTCTTCACGCTGTAGTCGGTGAATTTCATCATGTCCTGCGCGCTGCGCCAGTCACGCTGCTTCACGTAGTTGGCGTTCAGGCCGAAGGCCCAGCTGCTGTCGACCGGGCGATAGAGCACTTCCGCCCCCGCGCCGCCGTACATGGTTTCCAGATAGCCGCCGTACACCTGGCCGTAGAAATCGTTGCCCAGATACTGGAAGTAGTTAGCCTGCAGGTTGTTAACGTAAACGTCGTTCTCCACGTAGTCGCGGATATGGGTACGCACGCGCGGCAGCGCCGAATCGTTCGGCGGATTGGTGTAGTTGAACTTGTCGTAGTTGTTGGCGATGTTGGCAAACAGGCTACCGCTGGTCAGCAGGTGGTCGGTCACCCACCAGTCCGCCGTACCCATCACCCCCACCTGATACATGTAGAAGCTTTCCGGGCCGCCGATAGACTGGCTCAGCACCGGATCGAGATGGAAATCAAAGCGCGATTTATCGATATACCAGCCCTGCTCGGTTTTCTCCGGCACGATCGGCGCCGTGCGTTTTTGCGCCAGCGGCGTTTCCTGCCCGAGCGGCTCGCCTTCCAGATGGCGCTTCAGGCTGGCGACGTCGGTTTCTGTGGTCACTTCCGGCAGATTAAGCCGCGTTTCGGTAATGCGGATCGTGCGGATCCCATCCGGCAGATCGTTCATCACGATCCGATTGGCGCGCTCGATCCCTTCGCGGGAATCGCGGTATTTCACCTGCTCGCCGGTGACGTACAGGGTATCGCCTTTTACCTGCATATTCGGCGCGGCGAATCCGGCGTTGTACTTCAGCTGGGTCAGCTGATTCGCCACCACCGAATGCTGAAGAATGGCGTCCTGCGGCTGCGGGCGATAGGCCGGGCGCGCGTTGTCGTTATAGGACGGACGCAGATCGTTGAAGTTGGTGCGCAGGGTAAAGCCGAACATCACGGTGTTGCCGCGTTCATAGCTAAGGTTGACGTCGGCCCAATCGGTGACGCGATAAATGGCGCCGACGTTAAACTTGCTCTTTTGCTCAATTTTTCCGGCGAAATCCTGCTGGTAGTTGTTGCCTTCATACTCCAGCTTCAGGCGCAGCGGCTGCCACGGCGTCTGATATTCAATGCCGCCAAACCAGGCCGCCGGGCCGTGGAACATCTGGCTGCCGTCGACGGAGCCCGCCTTACGGTAGCTGTTGTCGCGATAGCAGTATTTGTCGCTGTAGGAGCAGAACGGGTTGGTGGCGTTACCGCTGGTGCCCAGATAGCCCCAGCCCAGGCCGAGGCTGAAATCAAACGGCCCCCAGGCTTTGCTGGCAACCACATACTCAGAGTCAAACAGCCCGGTACCACCGATATCCCGCGCGCCCACCGCCACCTGCGGCAGCCAGTAGCTCTCTTCCCACAGGCGCAGCTTCACGTCGAAGGCTTTATCCTTGTAGGTTTGTTCACCGGAGAAGGCTTCAACGTCGCTGTATTTTTTGGTGCGTACGTCGGTGTAGCGCAGGGTGGTTTCCAGCCACGGGAACAGCTGCGCCGAGGCGGAATAGTAACGATACTGATCGTTATCGCGGTAGTTGAGGCTGAACTCACCTTCACGCGCCATTCGCGCCGTGGGCGTTTGCAGCAGGCCCACGCCGCCGAAATCGGACTGCGAGGGGCCGACCGGCGCGGGATAGGTTTCCGCGTGGCAGGCCGCGCTGACCGCGAGCGCCAGCAGGCTATATAGACATTTTTTAGGCATTATTCAGGTCTCCGCTGCGACAGGGAGCGAAGAATGTCGGCGTTGAGCGCCTCATACTTGTTCGTCCACAACGCGTCGGCAAAGCCGACAAAAATAAGGCTGCCGGGCATCGGTTCGATATGGCGTTTATTCCAGTACGCCACCGGCGCTTTCTGCGTACGTCCATCCGGGTAAACCACCCAGGCGTAGCTGCGGTCCGCGCCGCTCAGCAGGTTGATATCATCGAGGTAGCTGGCCACATCGCGCCCCGGCGTGAAGGCCAGAGTGCCGGGTTTATCCACCAGCCCAACCAGCGTAATCGTCGAGGGCTCGTGCCCGACCCACAGCGTGTAGTTTCCCTGCAAAGGCGGATTGTTTTCGGCATGCACGCGCACCGTATCCGGATCGAGCGGTACCCGCAGGCGGCCGGTTACCGGCATGGCCTGGAGTTGATTTCGCAGGGCGTTGATCGCGCCCGCGTCGCTCCCACCCTCATCCGCCGCCAGCGCGGCGAGCTGTGCCAGCAGCGCCTGGTGCTCACGCTCCGCTTTGGCGGTCGCCTGCGGCGTGGCGATGACCGCGCCGGGCCACCAGCTTCCCGCCAGCCGCGGCTGGCCCACAAGGTCGGCCAGACGCTCGGCGTTGGTTAAGGTCAGCGGTTTCTCAACCCCTTCCTGATGCACTTCAACGGTGCCTGACGCCATGACGTGCAAAGATATAACGCTCAGCATGACGGCGGCGATTAACGATTTTTTCATGATTTTGCCGCCTTGATGAGCGTGGTTTTCACCGGGAAAGTGCCCGCGCCAAGGTACTGCTCCGACTGGCGAATCTGCCCGTCGCTGTCGACCCAGTAGCGGTTACGCCAGCGGGCTTCCGAGGTGGTCACCTCTTCTTCCAGTACCCGCACCGGCGTGCTTTCGCTGGCCATGGTCAGGGTATCGCTGCCGTCCCAGCGGAAGGTGGAGGTGGCCGTGGCGTAGCGCACCTGCTGGTGCTCCGTCCAGCCCATTGTGCGCGTCCAGCGCGCGCCGTCGACGATCTGATTGGGCTGCGCAAGAGGATCGTTACTGAGGTTATTAACCGTCAGCAGGTTGTCGCCCGTCAGCTGGGTCTTCACCAGCCGACCGTGCTGGGTCACCAGCATCGCCTGATCCTGAGTCAGCCACTTCTGCTGGCCGTTTTCCGAGAACGCCAGCACGACAAAAATTTGCGGGCCACCGTTCAGCTGCATGTACTGGCTGGCGTAGGGCATATTCTGGATATCATCGTCGGTCAGCTGTACGCCCGACGCGCCAAACACGCTGCTCCATAACGATTGCCCCAGACCTTTAGTGCTGGGTGAACACGCCTGAAGCAGCAGGCAAAAAAGAGGAATAACAAGTCGCTTCACGAAGCTTCTCCGGGGGGCAAAATAACCAAACCGAAGAGTGGTTAGCATTAAAGTACCGCGTGTTACTGGGTACTGGTGGTCGTGCTGGTCGTGGTGGTGGTTCCGGTATTGGAACCGTCACCACCAGCCGCTGCCAGCGCCATACCGACCGCAGAACCTACGGTGCTGGCGCTGGTGGCGGTTGAACTCCCGGCAGACACAGACGTTGCCGCCACGCCAGCCGCTTCCCCGGTTGCTACCGGCGCCGCGCTGACGCTTGCCGCAGCAAACGCCGAAATGGCAAAAATGCCATAGAGGATTTTCTTCATACGTATTCCCTTCATTAGATGAATGGAGATATACCCGAAATAATTCAGGCGTCATCGAGTATACACAACCAGATGAACGGAATTCGCGCATCTAAAATAAGACATGAGTTTTTAGGATAATAAGAAAAGCGGAGTGCTTAATAATAAAATAATCAATATTAACAATTAATTATGGTATTAAATTAAAATGGCAATATACGGATATTCCGAAAACACATACTGAGGAAGGAGATATTTAGGATTATGCTCAATAACAATAGAATAAGATAAGCAGCGATATACAGAATTATCTGACAAAAAAATGCCGGCATTTCGCCGGCATTAAGAAAATATAACCTTACGCGCGCCAGGATTTATAGCGATTGATCAGGCCATTGGTCGAACTGTCATGGCTGTCGATCGCGCTATCATCGTTCAGCTCCGGCAGAATGCGGTTAGCCAGCTGTTTGCCCAGCTCAACGCCCCACTGGTCGAAGGTGAAAATGTTGAGGATTGCGCCCTGGGTGAAGATTTTGTGCTCATACATGGCAATCAGCGCGCCCAGGCTGTACGGGGTGATTTCGCGCAGCAGGATCGAGTTGGTCGGACGGTTGCCTTCGAACACTTTGAACGGCACCACGTAGTCCAGCGTTGCCGGATCTTTACCCTGATCGCGGTATTCCTGCTCAACCACTTCGCGGGATTTACCAAATGCCAGCGCTTCGGTCTGGGCGAAGAAGTTAGACAGCAGCTTCGGATGGTGGTCGGACAGCGGGTTATGGCTGATGGCCGGGGCGATGAAATCGCACGGTACGATTTTGGTGCCCTGGTGGATCAGCTGATAGAACGCGTGCTGGCCGTTGGTGCCCGGCTCGCCCCAGATGATTGGGCCAGTCTGGTGCTCAACTTTGTTGCCGTTACGGTCAACGTACTTACCGTTGGACTCCATGTTGCCCTGCTGGAAGTAGGCTGCAAAGCGGTGCATGTACTGGTCGTACGGCAGAATCGCTTCAGTTTCGGTGCCGAAGAAATTGTTGTACCAGATGCCAACCAGCGCCAGCAGTACCGGCAGGTTTTTCTCCGCTGGGGTGGTGGAGAAGTGCTGGTCCATCGCGTGCGCGCCGGACAGCAGCTGAACGAAGTTGTCGAAGCCCACGGAGAGGATGATCGACAGGCCGATCGCTGACCACAGTGAATAGCGGCCGCCCACCCAGTCCCAGAACTCGAACATGTTGGCGGTATCGATACCGAACTCACCCACCGCTTTACCGTTGGTAGAGAGCGCGGCGAAATGTTTAGCCACGTGCTGCTGGTCGCCAGCGCTCGCCAGGAACCAGTCGCGCGCGCTGTGGGCGTTGGTCATGGTTTCCTGGGTGGTGAAGGTTTTGGACGCCACCAGGAACAGCGTGGTTTCCGGGTTCAGCGTTTTCAGCACTTCCGCAATGTGGGTACCGTCAACGTTGGACACAAAGTGCATGTTGAGATGGTTTTTGTACGGACGCAGCGCTTCGGTCACCATGAACGGGCCGAGGTCGGAGCCGCCGATACCGATGTTAACCACGTCGGTAATGGATTTGCCGGTATAGCCTTTCCACTGACCGGAGATAATGGCTTCAGAGAAGGTTTTCATCTTCTCCAGCACCGCGTTCACTTCCGGCATCACGTCTTTGCCGTCAACGATAATCGGGGTATTGCTACGGTTACGCAGCGCCACGTGCAGCACGGCACGGTCTTCGGTGCGGTTGATCTTTTCGCCGGAGAACATCGACTTAATCGCACCGCTCAGATCGGTCTCTTTCGCCAGATCCAGCAGCTTAGCCAGCGTCTCTTCGGTGATGCGGTTTTTGGAGAAATCCACCAGCATCTGATCGTCGAAGGTTGCGGAGAACTTGCTAAAACGGTCGCCATCTTTGGCGAACAGTTCCGCAATGGTAACGTCCTTCATTTCATCGAAGTGTTTCTGTAGTGCCTGCCACGCAGCGGTCTGCGTTGGGTTGATGTTTTTCATTAGCAATACCCTTCTGATTTAAGAATCGAAACTGTCGTCGATTGTAGCGCCTGTCACAAAAAATTGTGATGGTTTTAATGTCATCCCCCCTCAGGCTGACAAAATCGTGCACAAAACAGACAAAAGTATAGCCTTTATAAGCCCCGTTTCTGTGGCGCTCGCCTGCATGAAAAATCCGCATAACCCCAGCGTTGACAAGCGACCCGCTAACCCTTTATTTATAAATGTACTACCTGCGCCCGCGCAGGCCAGAAGAGGCGCGTTGCCCAGGTAAACGGTGTTGGAGGAACCCATCCTGTGAAAACACCTGAGGGGGAGCAACGCCGAGATGAGTGAACAACAGGTTGCGTTCATCATCGGCTACAGGGGCTGAATCCCCTGGGTTGTCACCAGAAACGTTCGCAGTCGCGCGTTTCACAAGTGGTGGAGCACTTCTGGGTGATATCGTAGTCGTTTATTGCTCTGCGCCCACCCGTCTTCCGCTCTTCCCTTGTGCCAAGGCTGAATAATCTGGTCCGGTTTACCTAAACCCGGCCTCCCCTGACACGAGGTTATTTATGACAGCATTAGTAGTCGCCAAATTTGGCGGAACCAGCGTAGCCGATTTTGACGCTATGAATCGCAGCGCCGACGTGGTGCTCTCCGACGCCAACGTGCGTCTCGTGGTGCTGTCTGCCTCGGCGGGCGTCACCAACCTGCTGGTGGCGCTGGCCGAAGGGCTGGAGCCGGCCGAACGTCTGGCGAAGCTGGACGCTATCCGCGCCATTCAGAACGCGGTGCTGGAACGTCTGGTGAATCCGGCGGTGATCCGCGATGAAATCGAACGCCTGCTCGACAACCTTGCCACGCTGGCGGAAGCGGCGACGGCGGAAACGTCAACGGCGCTGACCGACGAACTGGTCAGCCACGGCGAGCTGATGTCGACCCTCCTATTCGTTGAAATTCTGCGTGAACGTCAGGTTCAGGCACAGTGGTTTGACGTGCGTAAAGTGATGCGCACCAGCGACCGCTTTGGCCGCGCCGAGCCGGACGTTGCCGCGCTGTCTGAGCTGGCAAGCCAGCAGCTGGCGCCGCGTCTGAGCGAAGGGCTGGTGATTACTCAGGGCTTTATCGGCAGCGAAAGCAAAGGCCGCACGACCACGCTGGGCCGCGGCGGCAGCGACTATACTGCCGCGCTGCTCGGCGAAGCGCTGCATGCGACCCGCGTGGATATCTGGACCGACGTCCCGGGCATCTACACCACCGACCCGCGCGTGGTCCCAGCGGCCAAACGTATTGATGAAATTGCCTTTGAAGAGGCCGCCGAGCTGGCGACCTTCGGCGCGAAAGTGCTGCACCCCGCGACCCTGCTGCCCGCCGTGCGCAGCGACATTCCGGTGTTTGTCGGCTCCAGTAAAGATCCGAAAGCCGGCGGCACGCTGGTGTGTAACGAAACCGCTAACCCGCCGCTATTCCGCGCGCTGGCGCTGCGCCGTAAGCAGACGCTGCTGACCCTGCACAGCCTGAATATGCTGCACTCGCGCGGTTTCCTCGCCGAAGTGTTCGGCATCCTGGCGCGCCATAATATTTCGGTGGATCTGATCACCACCTCGGAAGTCAGCGTCGCGCTTACCCTCGACACCACCGGTTCAACGTCAACCGGCGATACGCTGCTGACCCAGTCACTGCTGATGGAGCTGTCGGCTCTGTGCCGAGTCGAGGTGGAAGAAAATCTGGCGCTGGTGGCGCTGATTGGTAACGACCTGTCGAAAGCCTGCGGCGTGGGCAAAGAGGTGTTTGGCGTGCTGGAGCCGTTCAACATCCGCATGATCTGCTACGGCGCATCCAGCCACAATCTCTGTTTCCTGGTGCCGGGCGCCGAAGCGGAGCAGGTGGTGCAGAAACTTCACCATAATTTGTTTGAATAATATTCCACCACGCGATAAACAATAACTATAGCCGGGCTCGAACCCGGCTTTTTTATAACAACACAACATCAATATATCGCAAGGAATACACCATGCTCGCCGTGATCACCCGGCTGTTCCCGCTATGGGCGCTGCTGCTCTCCGTTATTGCCTATTTCACGCCAACCACCTTTACGCCGATTGGCCCGCTGGTGCCGTCGCTGCTGATGCTGATTATGTTCGGCATGGGCGTGCATCTGAAAATTGACGACTTCAAGCGCGTGCTCGCGCGCCCCGCACCGGTGGCGGCGGGGATCTTCCTGCACTATCTGGTGATGCCGCTTGCCGCCTGGCTGCTGGCGCTGATTTTCCATATGCCGCCGGAGCTGTCTGCCGGGATGGTGCTGGTGGGCAGCGTCGCCAGCGGCACGGCCTCTAACGTGATGATCTATCTGGCGAAGGGTGACGTGGCGCTATCGGTAACCATCTCCTCGGTCTCCACGCTGGTTGGCGTGGTCGCCACGCCGCTGCTGACCCGACTGTACGTGGATGCGCATATCCAGGTCGACGTGATGGGTATGCTGTTGAGTATCCTGCAGATTGTGGTCATTCCGATTGCGCTCGGTCTGGTGATTCACCACCTGTTCCCGCGCGTGGTGAAAGCGGTAGAGCCCTATCTCCCCGCCTTCTCAATGGTCTGTATTCTGGCCATCATCAGCGCGGTCGTTGCCGGTTCCGCCTCGCATATTGCCTCGGTTGGTTTCGTGGTGATTATCGCGGTGATTCTGCACAACACCATTGGCCTGCTCGGCGGCTACTGGGGCGGGAAACTGTTTGGCTTCGATGAGTCAACCTGCCGCACGCTGGCGATTGAGGTCGGGATGCAAAACTCCGGGCTGGCCGCCGCGCTGGGTAAAATTTACTTCGGGCCGCTGGCGGCGCTGCCTGGCGCGTTGTTCTCTGTGTGGCATAACCTGTCGGGCTCGCTACTGGCAGGATACTGGTCCGGGAAGCCTATCGAGAAGAAAAAGCAACAATAACCGCTGTAGGCCCGATAAGCGTAGCGCCATCGGGCACACTGCAAGCGCATTGCCGGATGGCGGCGTAAACGCCTTATCCGGCCTACACAGCCTCTCACCTTTGCCGTACACTGGGTTAACTATCCGATAGAGGGCACCCCTATGGCACTCACCCGCATTACGCAAAAAGAGATGACCGAGCGCGAACAGCGCGAGCTGAAAACGCTGCTCGACCGCGCGCGCATTGCTCATGGTCGTCCGCTGACCAACGCGGAAACCAACAGCGTGAAAAAGGAGTACATCGATAAACTGATGGTGCAGCGTGAGGCCGACGCCAAAAAAGCCCGCCAGTTGAAAAAACAGCAGGCTTATAAGCCGGATACCGAGAGTTCGTTTTCCTGGTCGGCGAATACGCCGACGCGCGGCAGACGTTAACGCCCTTTCTTTTTACGCCCCGGCGCCGTGAAGCGTTTACCATTACCCGCCGGGCGAGCTGGCTTATCGCTGGTTTTTTCCATCTTCACCACCGGGCGCTTAATACCCGCCGCTTTCGGCTTGGCTTTGGCCTTCGGTTTCGCCTCGGAAGAGGAGTTCTCAATCAGCTTAAAGAGGTCGATCAGCTCGTCGTCGGTCAGGTCACGCCATTCGCCCAGCGGAATGCCGGTCAGGCTGACGTTCATGATGCGCGTACGCTCAAGCTTCGTCACTTCATAGCCAAAATGTTCGCACATGCGGCGAATCTGGCGGTTCAGCCCTTGCACCAGGGTGATGCGGAAGACAAACGGCGCCTCTTTTTTCACCTTACATTTTTTGGTGACGGTGCCAAGAATCGGTACGCCCGCGCCCATGCCGCGAATAAATTCATCGGTAACCGGCTTATCGACCGTCACCAGATACTCTTTCTCGTGGTCGTTACCGGCACGCAGAATTTTGTTCACCAGGTCGCCGTGGTTGGTGAGGAAAATCAGCCCCTGGGAGTCTTTATCCAGACGGCCAATCGGGAACACGCGCTTGCTGTGGTTAACGAAATCGACAATGTTGTCGCGCTCGCCGTCTTCGGTGGTGCTGACGATGCCGACAGGTTTGTTCAGCGCAATCAGCACCAAATCATCCGCTTCACGCGGCTCAATCAACCGACCGTTAACCTTCACAACGTCGCCCGGCTTGACCTGATCGCCAATAGTGGCGCGCTTACCGTTGATAAAGACGTTGCCTTGTTCGATAAAGCGATCCGCTTCACGACGTGAGCAGATACCGCTTTCGCTGATGTATTTATTTAATCGGGTTGATGAGTCTGGCAGCATAAATTCTCCTTTGGCAGCGAAATATACCTCACCTTGCGGGTGAGAAAAAATAGTCCGCGGCAAATGATTGCGTATATCACGCCACGGCAGGCAGGCTGCGTTTGCCGGAGCCGGGTAAACCTCAGCCTGACAGGCGGCCAACAGTTTAGCTAAAGCTGACTTTCAGCGACCCCTGCTCAACGCTATTTCGCCCCACCACGATCTCGACATCACGCCCGAGTTTGACCAGGCATTCGAGCATTTTTGCTTCGCTGATCCCCCGAAATTGACCACGCAGCAGGTTAGAAAGCTTGGGCTGGGTCATACCGAGGATTTTGGCCGCCTGTTGCTGGGTCAGTTTTTTGCTTTGTAGGATCTCGCTGATAGCGAATGCAAGCTGCGCCTTCAGCTGCATCTCATCAGCATCAGGTGCGCCGAGATCGGCATAGACATTGCCGCAACTTATTCTGACTTCATCTGCCATCTACATTCTCCTGCGCGTGGCGCTGAGCGGCCTTTAGCCGCTGGTAAATAAGATCGATGTCAGGCTTCGGCGTGGCTTTACCCGACACTGACTTTTTCTGGAAAGCGTGCAATACGTATACCGCCCCTCTGAATTTTATGGTGTAAACCGCGCGCCAGGTATTTCCATGAAAATCCTCGACGACCTCGAGCACGCCTGCGCCACCAAACCCTTTCAGGGGCTTACTTTGGGGATGCTGCTTCCCCTGCTGAGCAAGCCATAACGCAAAACCGAACGTATCCTGCACATGTTCGGGCATTATTTGCAGATCCTTTCTGGACTGCCCAACCCAATAAAGCGGTTTTATCATCCCGCCTCCTGATTATATCCATATAGGTATAAATAGCCATTGTTTAGCAGGAGAATAAATCAGCAACTCAGGTATGGCGTGGGTCAGAATGACAATCTGCGAGGCGTCTTCCAGACTATCTACTGCAACATCGTGAACTGCATCAGTAAGCGATAGGACGCAGAATGGTAACATCCTGCCCTGATTGATAATTTTCTGACTAATGGGAGAAATAATGGAACTGCTTCTGCTGAGTAACTCGACGCTGCCGGGCAAAGCCTGGCTGGAACACGCGCTGCCGCTGATTTCCGCACGGCTCAACGGCCGCCGTCGCGCGGTGTTTATTCCGTTTGCCGGGGTCACGCAGACCTGGGATGAGTACACCGCCAAAGTGAGCGCGGTGCTGGCACCGCTGGGCGTCTCCGTCACCGGTATTCATACCGTGGCCGATCCGGTTGCGGCGATTGAAAGCGCCGAGCTGGTGATTGTCGGCGGCGGCAACACCTTCCAACTGCTAAAAGAGAGTCGCCAGCGCGGGCTGCTGGCGCCGATCGTTGACGTGGTCAAACGCGGCGCGCTGTACATTGGCTGGAGCGCGGGGGCGAATCTCGCTTGCCCGACCATTCGCACCACCAACGATATGCCGATTGTCGATCCACAGGGCTTTGACGCGCTCGGCCTGTTCCCGCTGCAGATTAACCCGCACTTCACCAACGCATTGCCGGAAGGCCATAAGGGCGAAACCCGCGAGCAGCGCATTCGCGAGCTGTTAGTGGTGGCGCCGGAGTTAACGGTGATTGGCCTGCCGGAAGGCAACTGGATTGAGGTGGCACAGGGTCACGCGACGCTCGGCGGGCCGAACACGACCTATGTGTTTAAAGCGGGAGAAGAAGCGGTGGCGCTGGAGGCTGGGCATCGCTTTTGAGCCGTAAACCCGGGGTCGGCGTAAACGCCTCCCCCGGGCTACAAACCGTAGGCCTGATAAGCACAGCGCAATCAGGCTATTCGGCGCACATTGCCGGATGGCGGCGTAAACGCCTTATCCGGCCTACATATCATCAAGGTAGCCCGGCCAAGCGCAGCGACGCCAGGTTTGCGCTAGTAATCGTCGCGCTCGTCGTCTTCATCCGGCTGCTCCAGCACGCTGTAAGCCACCGAGCAGAACAGTGAGTTCAGACGCTGCATGTCCCCCAGCAGCGCCAGGTGCAGGGTGCTGGTTTCAATACTCTGCACGTTCTGCTGATGCAGGCGGTCGACGTGCGCGTGCGCGTAGCGGCGGTTGAGAATACGGAAGCGGTGCTTGCTGCGGCGCAGGCGGCGGGCGCTGGTGACATCGCCGGAGAAGAACACCGACATCGCCAGCTGTAGGTTACTCAACAGCAGTTCATACAGCGCATCCAGCTCCTTCAGCCCTTCAACCGAGAACGCACGGCGCGCGGCCAGCGACTTATCGGCAATCTCGCTGCCCATCCGCTCGATGATATCGGAGGCCTGCTCAAGGTTGAGCGACATTTCGATAATCTCCGCCCAGCGCCTGGACTCCTCTTCCGCCAGCTCATCCTTCGGCATTCGCGCCAGATACAGTTTGATCGCGGTGTAGAGCACGTTGATGTCATCCGCC
Organism: Kluyvera sp.; assembly: GCF_047971185.1. Lineage (GTDB taxonomy): Bacteria > Pseudomonadota > Gammaproteobacteria > Enterobacterales > Enterobacteriaceae > Kluyvera. Next base: position 12,382 of record NZ_JBKDZH010000084.1, on the reverse strand, counting down.
TGTTTGCGCAGGTTTTTCTCTTCCCGCGGCTCACCGTTCATCACCTTCTTCAACCCTGCCAGCATCTGCTCGGTCGCGTCGCCAATGCGCAGCGTCTCACGCGCGGCGTTGGCCAGCGCGAGTGTGGGGGTATCGAGCGCAGTGACATCCAGGTGTTTGGGCTTGAGGTGCGCCTCCAGCTCGGGCTCATCACGGATCAGGCGTTTACAGAAACGCGCCATCGGCCCGGCAAACGGCACCATCGCCACGCAGCGGATCAGGTTGTAGAAGACGTGGAAGTAGATAACCAGCTCGGATTCCGCCAGCGGCAGTTTCTGCAAGGTGGTCGCCAGCACGTGGACAAACGGCAGAATAATCAGGCTGCCCACCAGCTTGAACAGCAGGCTGCCGAGCGCCACGCGGCGCGCCGCGGCATTGGCGGCGCTGTTGTTGAGCATCGCCAGCAGGCCAGAGCCAAGGTTCGCGCCAATCACCAGACACAGCGCCACCGGGAAGGAGATCACCCCGGTGGTGGTCAGCGTGGCGGTCAGCAGCACGGCGGCCAGGCTGGAGTAACTGATGATGGCGAACACCGCGCCAATCAGCGCATCCAGCAGGATATCACCGGTCAGCGAGGCGAAAATGACCTGTACGCCGTTGGCCTGGGTGATTGGCGTGACCGCCTGCACAATCAGCTCCAGCGCCAGCAGAATCAGCCCCAGGCCGATACCGACGCGGCCAAGCTGCCCTTCGCGGGTTTGCTTGCGGCCAAGGAAGAAGGTGACGCCGATAAAAATCAGCAGCGGCGACAGCCACGAGAGATCGAAGGTCAGGATACGCGCCATCAGCGCGGTCCCCACGTCGGCGCCGAGCACAATCACCAGCGCGGGCGTCAGGGCTACCAGGTCCTGGGCAACAAAAGACGTTACCAGCATGGTGGTGGCGTTGCTGCTCTGTACCATCGCGGTGACGCCAATCCCCGCGCAGAAGGCGAGCGGTTTTTTCTCCACGCTGCGGCTGAGCACGGTGCGCAGGCGCGCGCCAAATACACGCATTACGCCGGTACGTACAATGTGGGTGCCCCACACCAGCAGCGCAACGGCGGAAAGCAGGTGTAGCAGTGTTAACACGGAATCAGCTTCTCCTTATAGTTATAGGTTCCTGAGGTGCATATGCCGGATCGGGCGTTTACGCCGCCATCCGGCAGCGGCCTTCTTTCAGTATAAGGGTTTACGCGCAATAAAGAGACAGGGCGCTCATAGAGCGCCCTGTTAGTTGTAAGGAAAGATGACGATTCTGTGAATCAGTCAGCATCGTAGCCGAGGTTTGGCGCCAGCCAGCGCTCGACTTCCGCGACGCTCATCCCTTTACGCTGCGCGTAGTCCTCAACCTGATCGCGCTGAATCTGCGCCACCGCATAGTACTTGCTGTCCGGGTGGCTGAAGTACCAGCCGGATACCGACGCGCCCGGCCACATGGCGAAGGATTCGGTCAGCTTCATACCGGTGTGGGTTTCCACGTCCAGTAGCTCCCAGATAGTCCCCTTCTCGGTATGCTCCGGGCAGGCGGGGTAACCCGGTGCCGGGCGAATACCCTGGTAGTTTTCGCGGATCAGCTCTTCATTGCTCAGGTTTTCGTTTGGCGCGTAGCCCCAGTAGACCTTACGCACGCGCTCGTGCAGATACTCGGCAAACGCTTCCGCCAGACGGTCGGCAATCGCCTTCACCATGATCTTGTTGTAATCGTCGTGCTGGGCTTCATAAGCGTCGGCCAACGCATCTTCTTCCAGCCCGCCGGTCACCGCGAAGGCGCCGATGTAGTCCGCTTTGCCGGAAGTTTTCGGCGCCACGAAGTCAGACAGGCAGTAGTTGGCGAAACCGACCTTCTCGGTCTGCTGGCGCAGATGGCGGCTGACGGTCAGCACGTGGGTGCGCGTTTCGTCGCGATAGATTTCCACGTCGTCGCCCACGCGGTTGGCCGGGAACAGCCCCACCACGCCGCGCGGGTTAAGGGTTTTACCGGCGCTGAGCTGATCCAGCATGTCGTTGGCGTCTTTAAACAACCGCTTCGCCTCTTCGCCCACCACTTCATCTTCGAGGATGCGTGGATATTTCCCGGCCAGCGACCAGGTCATAAAGAACGGCGTCCAGTCGATATAGTTACGCAGCGTTTCAATGCTCGCTTCCACTTCCTGCACGCCGAGACGGTGCGCCACTGGCGGGGTGTAGTTTTCCCAGTCGAAGGCCAGGTCGTTTTCACGCGCGGCGGCCAGCGTCACCGGCGGCGTGCGCGGTTTCTTACGCCCATGCTGGATACGCACGGTTTCATACTCTTTACGGGTACGAGCGACAAAGTCATCGCGCTGGGTGTCGGAGAGCAGCGCGGCGACTACGCCGACGGTACGTGAGGCGTTCTGCACGTAAACCGTCGGGCCGCTGTAGTTCTGCTCAATTTTCACCGCGGTGTGCGCTTTCGACGTTGTCGCGCCGCCAATGAGCAGTGGAATCGTGAAGCCCTGACGCTCCATCTCTTTTGCCACGTTGACCATTTCATCCAGCGACGGGGTAATCAGGCCAGAGAGACCGATCAGGTCCGCGTTCACCTCTTTCGCCGTTTTGAGGATTTTATCCGCTGGCACCATCACGCCGAGATCGATGATTTCGTAGTTATTACACTGCAGCACCACGCCAACGATATTTTTACCGATATCGTGCACGTCGCCTTTCACGGTGGCGATGACCATCTTGCCGTTGCTGGAGCCTTTTTCTTTGCAGGCTTCAATGTACGGTTCGAGGTAGGCCACCGCCTGCTTCATTACGCGGGCGGATTTCACCACCTGCGGCAGGAACATTTTGCCCTCGCCAAACAGGTCGCCGACCACGTTCATGCCATCCATCAGCGGCCCTTCGATCACTTCAATCGGGCGTGCGGCCTGCTGGCGCGCCTCTTCGGTGTCGAGTTCGATAAATTCGGTAATACCTTTGACCAGCGAGTATTCGAGGCGTTTTTTCACATCCCAGCTGCGCCATTCCGCCATCTGGGCGTTGGCGGCCTCGTCGGTTTTGCTGCCGCGATATTTCTCGGCCAGCTCCAGCAGGCGTTCGGTGCCGTCTTCACGGCGGTTGAGGATCACGTCCTCGACCGCGTCGCGCAGTTCGGCAGGCAGGTCGTCATAAATCGCCAGCTGCCCGGCGTTGACGATACCCATGTCCATGCCGTTACGAATCGCGTAGTAGAGGAATACCGCGTGGATGGCTTCACGGACCGGGTCGTTGCCGCGGAACGAGAACGACACGTTGGAGACGCCGCCGGAGATCAGCGCGTGCGGCAGCTCGCGTTTAATGTCTTCACAGGCGCCGATAAAGTCTTGCGCATAGTTGTTGTGCTCTTCAATGCCGGTCGCCACGGCGAAGATGTTCGGGTCGAAGATGATATCTTCCGGCGGGAAGCCAACTTCTTTGGTCAGAATGTTGTAGGCGCGGCGGCAAATCTCGATTTTACGTTCGCGGGTATCGGCCTGGCCCACTTCATCAAAGGCCATCACCACCACGGCGGCACCGTAACGGCGCACTTTTTTCGCGTGGGCAATGAACGGCTCGATGCCCTCTTTCATCGAGATCGAGTTAACGATGCCTTTACCCTGGATGCACTTCAGCCCTTTTTCGATGACTTCCCATTTGGAGGAGTCGATCATAATCGGCACGCGGGCAATATCCGGCTCGCCGGCAATCAGGTTGAGGAAGCGCACCATCGCCGCTTCGGCGTCGAGCATCCCCTCATCCATGTTGATGTCGATAATCTGCGCGCCGCTTTCCACCTGCTGGCGGGCAACGTCGAGCGCTTCGTTGTATTTCTCTTCTTTGATCAGACGCTTAAACTTCGCCGAACCGGTGACGTTGGTACGTTCGCCAACGTTAACAAACAGGCTATCGTCGCCGATATTCAGCGGTTCGAGGCCGGACAGGCGGCAGGAGACCGGGCTCTCCGGCAGCTTACGCGGCGGCAAACCGTCGACCGCGCGGCTCATTGCAGCGATGTGTTCCGGCGTGGTGCCGCAGCAGCCGCCGACCACGTTGAGGAAGCCTGCTTCCGCCCATTCGCGGATTTGCGTCGCCATGGTGTCGGCGTCGAGATCGTATTCACCGAAGGCGTTCGGCAGCCCGGCGTTGGGGTGTGCGGTAACGTAGCATTCAGCGATGCGCGACAGTTCCTGTACGTACTGGCGCAGCTCGTCCGGGCCTAACGCACAGTTGAGGCCGAAAGTCAGCGCATCGGCGTGACGCAGGGAGTTATAGAACGCTTCGGTGGTCTGGCCGGAGAGCGTACGCCCGGAAGCATCGGTGATGGTGCCGGAAATCATGATCGGCAGGTCAACGCCCAGCGCTTCAAACTCTTCTTTCACCGCAAACACCGCCGCTTTGGCGTTGAGGGTGTCGAAAACGGTTTCAATCAGGATCAGGTCGCTGCCGCCTTCCACCAGCGCTTTGGTGGATTCGCGATAGGCGGCCACCAGCTGATCGAAGGTGATGTTGCGATACGCCGGGTCATTCACGTCCGGCGAAATAGAGGCGGTGCGGTTAGTGGGGCCCAGCACGCCCGCGACGTAGCGAGGTTTGTTCGGCGTGCGTGCCGTCCATTCATCGGCTGCCGCGCGCGCCAGCTTTGCCGCCGCGTAGTTAATTTCCGCCGACAGCGACTCCATCTGGTAGTCCGCCATGGCGATGGTGGTGGAGTTGAAGGTGTTGGTCTCGATGATATCCGCGCCCGCTTCGAAGTAGGCGTTATGGATCGCGGCAATCACCTCCGGCTTGCTGAGCACCAGCAGGTCGTTGTTGCCCTTCAGGTCGCAGGGCCAGTCGGCGAAACGCTCGCCGCGAAAATCCTGCTCGCTCAGACGATAGCCCTGGATCATGGTGCCCATGCCCCCGTCCAGAACCAGAATACGTTCATTTAACTGCGCACGCAGTTGCTCCACTTTGCTGCTCACAGGCACTCCCGACACCGCTCTACGAAATCCAGACCCAAATAGGCAATAGACCATACTGGCATAAAGCGGGGTGGCGGAAAAGAGAACAACGGTCTACATGAGACATGTTCAGCATGACTCATCGGAGCAGTAAGACGAACGGTTGTATTATAATCAATAAAAACGAAAACAATTTCCACGATACAGAAAGGAGTCGCGATGGTCGCCAACGTTCCTGCTAAACGCGGTAGAAAACCCGCCCCTGCTACCGCCGCTGCCGCAACCGGCCAGGTACAGTCGCTGACCCGCGGCCTGAAGCTGCTGGAGTGGATAGCCGAATCACACAGCAGCGTCGCGCTGACCGAGCTGGCGCAGCAGGCCGGGCTGCCAAACTCCACCACCCACCGTTTACTCACCACCATGCAGCAGCTGGGCTTCGTGCGTCAGGTAGGCGAGCTGGGCCATTGGGCGGTGGGCGCACATGCGTTTATCGTGGGCAGCAGCTTCCTGCAAAGCCGCAACCTGCTGGCTATCGTGCACCCGATCCTGCGTCAGTTAATGGAAGATTCCGGCGAGACGGTCAACCTGGCGGTCCTCGATAAGAGCGACCATCAGGCGATTATTATCGACCAGGTACAGTGTACGCAGCTGATGCGTATGTCCGCGCCGATTGGCGGCAAACTGCCGATGCACGCCTCCGGCGCGGGCAAGGCGTTCTTGTCCCAGCTTAGCGAAGAACAGGTCACCGGGCTACTGCACCGCAAGGGGCTGCACGCCTATACCCATGCCACGCTGGTGTCGCCGCTGCATCTGAAAGACGATCTCGCCCAGACCCGCAAACGCGGCTATTCGTTTGATGATGAAGAGCATGCGCTGGGACTGCGCTGCGTGGCATCGTGTATCTTCGATGAGCACCGCGAGCCGTTTGCCGCCATCTCCATTTCCGGGCCGATTTCCCGTATCACCGATGACCGCGTGACCGAGTTTGGCGCGATGGTGATTAAAGCGGCGAAAGAGGTGACGCTGGCTTATGGTGGGATTCGCTAAAACAACGTAGCCCGGTCGAGCGAAGCGACGCCGGGAGAGCCAGGAGCCAAACCCCGGCGTCGCTTCGCTCGGCCGGGCTACGTCAGGCGTAGCGCACGCTGAACCGCTGGCGGCGGCGGTAGGCGTAAACATCCTCCACGTGCCCATTCTTGATACGCGTTTGCAAACCGCGCCAGTAGTCGGCGCTAAACAGGTCGGCGTGCATCTCCTCAAACAGCGGCCCAATGCGCGGGTCGGCGCACAGCCAGTGGCGAAATTCTTCCGGGAACACGTCTCCCGGCGACACGCTGTACCACGGCTCGCTGGCCAGCTCATCTTCCGGGTAGCGCGGCGGCGGGATATGACGGAAGTTGACCTCCGTCATATAGCAAATTTCATCATAGTCGTAGAACACCACCCGGCCGTGGCGGGTCACGCCGAAGTTCTTAAACAGCATGTCGCCGGGGAAAATATTGGCGGCGGCAAGCTGGCGGATGGCGTTGCCGTACTCTTCTATCGCGTCGCGCAGCTGCTGGCCTTCGACCTGCTCCAGCCAGAGATTGAGCGGTACCATCCGCCGCTCAATGTAGAGATGGCTAATGGCGATTTTATCCCCCATATCGACGATTTTCTCCGGCGCTTCCTGCAATAACAGCGCCATCAGCGCCGGGTCAATTTGCCGCTTTTCGAGGACAAAGTTCTCAAACTCCTGGGTATCGGCCATGCGCCCGACGCGGTCGTGCTCTTTCACCAGCTGGTAGCAGGCGCGGACGTGCGCGGCGGACATCTCCTTCTGCGGGGCAAACTTGTCCTTGATAACTTTAAATACCCGGTCGAAGCCCGGCAGCGTAAACACCAGCATCACCATACCGCGAATGCCCGGCGCCTCAATAAACGGCTCGTCGGCGCTGGCGATATAGTTGAGATATTCACGGTAGCTTTCAGTTTTAGCGTGTTTCTGGCAGCCAATCGCCATATACAGTTCGGCGGTGGTTTTACCGGGCAGGATCTCGCGCAGCCACTCGACCAGCGCGGCGGGCAGCGGCGCATACACCATAAAATAGGAGCGGGCGAAGCCGAAGACGATACTCGCCTCCTGCGTGGTGGTCAGGCAGGTATCGACAAACAACTCCCCTTCTTCGGTGCGGTGAATGGGAATGAGAAACGGCAGCGTGCCGGTCGGCGTGATGAGCTTGCCGATAAGCCATGCAGCTTTATTGCGATAAAACAGCTCATTAGCGATTTGCAGGTGTGACTGACGTAGCGTCTCGACGTCCAGCGTTTCGCTCAGATGCGCCATGATATAGCCCACGTCGCGAAACTTATTCTGCCACGGCAGGCGCAGCGGCAGGTCGCTGAGCATTTTGAAAATCACCGCTTCCCAGCCAGCGTCCGGGAAGAAATCCTTCGCGAGCGGTCGGGGAATCGCGCGAAAGCGACGCTCGGGCTGCGAGCTGAAAATAAATAACCGCTCGGGACTCAGCGAGCGGTGGTCAAATAACCGGCAATAGACGGAATTAAAAAAGCTCTCCGCAATCTCGAAGCGCGGGTAATCCGGCAGCAGGCGGGTGTACTGCGCTTTTACGCGCAGCAAAAAATCGGCATCGGTGCTTTTACCGTCGGTAATACAGCGCAGCTGTTCGACCACTAACCCCACGTGATGGTCGTACAGATGGATACGGCTTTTCATCGCCTGCTGTACGGCGTGCCAGTCGGCCTGTTCAAAGCGCTGCTGCGCGCCGGAGGTCACTTCCAGAAAACGCCCGTACTGGGCGTCAAAACCTTGCAGGATTGTCTGCGCAATCAGTAATTCCAGGCCTCGCGTCATCGCTTCCCTCCCCGGCATCGAATCATGCCGGATGGCACCTACGCTTATCCGGCCTACATCACTTCGTAGGCCCGGTTAGCGCAGCGCCACCGGGCATAAATCAAAACTGCGACTCTTCGGTCGAACCGGTCAGCGCGGTCACCGAGGAGGTTCCACCCTGAATAATGGTGGTGACGTTATCGAAGTAGCCGGTGCCCACCTCTTGCTGGTGAGAAACAAAGGTGTAGCCATCCTTCGCCGCCGCGAACTCTGCCTGCTGAACCTTCTCGACGTAGTGCTTCATGCCCTCGCCCTGGGCATAAGAATGCGCAAGGTCGAACATGTTGAACCACATGCTGTGGATGCCGGCCAGGGTGATGAACTGGTATTTGTAGCCCATCTCCGACAGCTGCTGCTGGAAGCTGGCGATGGTTTTATCGTCCAGCTTTTTCTGCCAGTTGAACGACGGCGAGCAGTTGTAGGCCAGCAGTTTGCCCGGGTATTTGGCGTGGATAGCATCGGCAAAGCGTTTTGCCAGCTCCAGATCCGGGGTGGAGGTTTCACACCACACCAGGTCAGCATACGGCGCGTAGGCCAGGCCACGGCTGATGGCTTGTTCGATACCCGCCTGGGTGCGGTAGAAGCCTTCGCTGGTGCGTTCGCCGGTGATAAAACCGCTGTCGTACGGGTCGCAGTCGGAGGTAATCAAATCCGCCGCGTCGGCATCGGTACGCGCAATCAGCAGCGTCGGGACGCCCATCACGTCGGCTGCCAGACGCGCCGCCACCAGTTTCTGGATCGCCTCCTGCGTGGGGACCAGCACCTTGCCGCCCATATGGCCGCATTTCTTCACCGACGCCAGTTGGTCTTCGAAGTGTACCGCCGCTGCACCGGCCGCAATCATCGATTTCATCAGTTCAAAGGCGTTCAGTACCCCGCCGAAGCCCGCTTCCGCATCGGCGACGATCGGCAGGAAATAGTCAACGTAGCGCGGATCGTTAGGTTCGATCCCGTTCGCCCACTGGATCTGATCCGCGCGGCGGAAGGTGTTGTTGATCCGATCGACTACCGCCGGCACCGAGTTAGCCGGATAGAGCGATTGATCCGGATACATGCTGGAGGCCAGGTTGGCGTCCGCCGCCACCTGCCAGCCGGAGAGGTAAATCGCCTCAATGCCGGCCTTGGCCTGCTGCAGCGCCTGGCCGCCGGTCAGCGCGCCGAGGCTGTTGACGTAGCCTTTTTTCGATTCACCGTGCAGCAGGCGCCACATTCTGGCCGCGCCGAGCTGGGCCAGCGTGCACTCCGGGTTCACCGAACCGCGCAGCTTCACCACTTCCTCCGCGCTGTACGGACGCTTGATGCCTTCCCAACGTGGCTGCGTCCATTCTTTTTGTAATGCTTCGATTTGTTGAGTACGAGTTTTCATGTGCAGATGCTCCATATTGTTATGTGGTGAATTACGCCAGCAGGCGGTAGCCCGGCAGGGTCAGGAAGTCGATAAGCTCGTCGGAGGTGGTGATTTGTTCCATCAGGCGCGCGGCGTCGTCAAAACGGCCGCCGTCGAAGCGGGCCTCGCCCAGTTCGTCGCGGATCACCTTCAGCTCTTCGGCCAGCATCTGGCGGAACAGCGGTTTGGTCACCGCTTTGCCGTTGCTGAGGGTTTTCTGGTGATGGATCCACTGCCAGATGGAGGTACGGGAGATTTCCGCTGTCGCCGCATCTTCCATCAGGCCGTAAATCGGGACGCAGCCGTTGCCGGAGATCCACGCTTCGATGTACTGCACCGCCACGCGGATATTGGCGCGCATCCCCTCTTCGGTGCGCTCACCGTCGCAGGGGGCCAGCAGCTGTTCAGCGGTAATCGGCGCATCGTCAGCGCGAGAGACGTCAAGCTGGTTCGGGCGATCGCCCAGCACTTCGTTAAACACCGCCATCGCCGTATCGGCCAGGCCCGGATGGGCAACCCAGGTGCCGTCATGGCCGTTATTGGCCTCCAGCGATTTATCCGCCTTCACCTTGTTCAACACCTGCGCGTTGCGCTCGGCATCTTTGTGCGGGATAAACGCCGCCATGCCGCCCATCGCGAACGCGCCGCGCTTGTGGCAGGTTTTAATCAGCAGGCGTGAGTAGGCGCTGAGGAACGGTTTATCCATCGTCACCACCTGGCGGTCCGGCAGCACGCGGTCCGGGTGATTCTTCAACGTTTTGATATAGCTGAAGATGTAATCCCAACGGCCGCAGTTGAGGCCAACAATATGGTCGCGCAGGGCGTGGAGAATTTCGTCCATCTGGAACACGGCCGGCAGGGTTTCAATCAGCAAGGTGGCCTTGATGGTGCCACGCGGCAGATTGAAGCGATCTTCGGCGTAGCAGAACACGTCATTCCACCAGGCCGCTTCCTGCCAGGCCTGCGTTTTTGGCAGGTAGAAATAGGGGCCGCTGCCTTTGGCCAACAGCGCCTTGTGGTTGTGGAAGAAATACAGCGCGAAGTCAAACAGGCTGCCCGGAATGGCTTCACCGCGCCAGGTGACGTGTTTTTCCGGCAGGTGCAAGCCGCGCACGCGGCAAACCAGCACCGCCGGGTCCGGCTTGAGCTGATAGATTTTTCCCGCTTCATTGGTGTAGCTGATCTTGCCGTTGACCGCGTCACGCAGGTTGATCTGCCCTTCAATCACTTTGCTCCAGTCTGGCGCTAAGGAGTCTTCAAAATCGGCCATAAAGACTTTGACGTTGGCGTTCAGGGCGTTGATCACCATTTTGCGTTCAACAGGCCCGGTAATTTCCACCCGACGATCCTGAAGGTCAGCCGGGATACCGCGGATCTGCCAGCTGCCGTCACGAATGGAAGCCGTTTCCGAAATAAAATCAGGCAACTTACCGTCATCAATATCCTGCTGCTGCTGAAGGCGTGCAGCCAGCAGCTTGTTGCGCTTCGGCGTAAATCGGGTCACCAGTTCGCTCAGAAATTCCACCGCTTCCGCAGTCAGAACCTGCTGCTCCTGCTCGCCAGAAGGCTTCAGAAAAGCCAGTTCATCGGTTGTTGTGGCCTGTTGTGTCATGGTGCAGCTCCTCATTAGTGATCCGAATAGTTTCCCCGTCAGATGAGCGGACGATCGTTGTGTAGTTTTCGCTCAACGTTTTTAAGCCTAATCAATAAAATTAAAAAAACAAAAACAATTTCCATTTTTGAATTAAAATAATCACAACATATTGATTAGATTGAAATTAAAATTTTTTCTATGAGTGGGCTGTTTTTCGGAAACAAAAAAGGCACCCGAAGGTGCCTGATTGAGAATGCTGAAACGCTTTAGGATCGCAAAGGGTAGCGGATCAATCCAACGTTGGGTTCATATTCCGCAGATCGTACGGTGTGATCTGGTAGACGTAGTAGTTGAGCCAGTTGGCAAACAGCAAATTGCCATGACTGCGCCAGGTCGCACGTGGTTTATTTTGCGGATCATCTTTCGGGAAGTAGTTATAAGGCACTTCCGGGCTCAGACCGGCTTCCGCATCACGGAAAAATTCGCTCGCCAGGGTGTGCGCATCGTATTCCGGGTGGCCGGTCACGAAGGCAATGCGTTTATCTTTGCTGGCAAACAGGTAGGCGTCGCCATCTGCGGTTTCCGCGAGGATTTCCAGGTCGGTAAAGTCGCGAATCAGCTTTGCCGGAAAGTCGGCGTAGCGGGAGTGTGGCGCCAGGAAAGAATCATCAAACCCGCGGGTCAGCAGGGCATGAGGATGGAGGATGTGGTGCTCGTAGACGCCGGAAAGTTTGTCGTTGCGGGTTTGCTTCGGAATACCGTAGAGAATATTGAGCGCAGCCTGTACCGCCCAACAGACAAACAGCGTCGAGGTGACGTGATCTTTGGCCCATTCCAGCACCTGCTGGATCTGCGGCCAGTAGGCGACGTCGTTAAACTCAACCAGGCCGAGCGGCGCGCCGGTCACGATCAAACCATCGAAGTTCTGGTCGCGAATGTCGTCGAAATTGCAGTAAAAGTTGTTCAGATGCTCAGTTGGCGTGTTACGCGATTCGCGGGCATCGATACGCAGCAGCTGAATGTCCAGCTGTAGCGGTGAGTTTGACAGCAGGCGTAAGAACTGGTTTTCTGTCTCTATCTTCTTCGGCATCAGGTTGAGGATCAGTACCTTCAGAGGACGAATTTCCTGACCTGTAGCACGCGACGTGGTCATCACAAAGACGTTCTCATCACGCAAGAAATTGACGGCTGGTAGCTCGTCCTGCACCCGAATCGGCATAACCTTATTACCTCACAGCATACGTATAAACGTTTAGACATCCAGACAGCTAACAATACCCAGATTTCAGCGAAATGTCGAGTCTGCATGTTAAAGGTGAGAAAGTTTCAACCAGGCTATGGGAAAGTGCGGAAACGATTCGCAGGGGGGAGATGTTGACGGCGGGAGCCGCCCCGGCGTCGGCGTAAACGCCTCTTCCGGGCTACACGGTCGTTTCGTCCGCAATATGACCACCGTCATCACCGTCCGGTAGCGCCAGCGACCCCGGGATTTCACCACGCCACAGACGCAAAAAAGCCCATCCGTCAGGATGGGCTTCTTCACTAATTGATGCCTGGCAGTTC
>NZ_JBKDZH010000083.1:0-3965 GCF_047971185.1 Kluyvera sp. | reverse complement strand
TAAATATATAATTCTAAATAATATAACATTGGAAGCATATACTTATCAGCAGTATAAATATATAGTTGCAGATAAGTTTATGGTGACAATGTTATATTATTTAGAACTATATATGTTACAGGATTGAATTATTAGAGACTTCTTAATACCACTTCTATAATTTCACTTGTTTTATATATTACCACCCCTATTTTTTATTCATTAGCATTCATTTCCTATCTTCTTTTATATTTTCATTTACATATATTTTTATATATACTTATATACTCATATGAGATATATTGGTATTTTTTTCATAGAATAAAGTCATAATCAAGAAATAATACCAAAAAATTATGTTTTCAGTTCCATTTCTTTATTTGGGTTCTTCGACATACATAGCACAGAAATGATGTGAGTTTTGTAATGCAAGCAGGTGTGTGTTATGTGTCTCAGTGGTTATATTTTAGAACCTTGCCAAGGTACACTGCCATGAGGTGAGATGAAGTAGTCTCGGAGACAATCCCGTTGAACCTTGGTGTTGCCTGTTGCCCTGTTGCCTGCTGGAAGGTTGGGAATGTCGGAAAGTAGAGGGTCCTGCCGCCAGTTTCCCATAATAACATCATGAGTAACTGGGTCTTCGGTATCCGCTTCACCCCTGACTGGATTGTGGACTCGCAGCATGTTGTGGAGGACACATGCAGCCATCACCACTGCCTCCACCTGGTCATGCATGAGGCTGATGGCGGAGTGGAACACTTTGAACCTGTCGATGAGAAGAGAATATTTTATAATAAAACATGTCATGAATACTTGATTAAAATAATCAAATACAGACAAGTAACTAAGAAATTGATTTAATGAACAGGTGTTGTTGAGAGATAGTTTGGTCATTTGACATATTTACAAGTACATAATAAGTGAGTGGTTACCTGTCTGCCAATATCCCGTAGGCATTCTCTACAACTCGACGTGCCCTGCAGAGTCGGTAGTTGTATATCCGCTCAGGCTTGCTCAGATTGCGTCGAGGGTAGGGTTTCATCATCCAGCTCCTCAGTGCGAAGGCGTCATCCTCAACGAAGAAGTAGTCCACAGGCTGACCTTCGGGATCCCCAGGAAGTTTGTCAGCGGGAGGCAGGTTGGCTCGTTTGTTCTCCAACATATTTGCAAGTTGGGACTGTGCAAAGATGCCCCCATCAGACTCAGAGCCTACGGCCCCCACGTCGACGAAGATGACCTTGTAGTCCGCATCTACAACTGCCAACAGGACCAAGGAGAAGAATTTCTTGTAGTTGAAGTAGTGCGAGCCTCCAAACGCTGGATTCTTGATGCGAATATGCTTTCAGTCAATAGCCCCCAGGGTGTGAGGGATATTCCATCTTTCGTTGAACCCATTGGCAATTTGCTTCAACCCCTCCACTGAGTCTGGCATCTGTAAGTACTCGTCTGCAAAGGCTGCAATTATGGCTCTGCACGTCTCTGGAACATCGAGGGAGATGGTGTTGGGTGCCACACGGAATGTGTAACCAAGGTTCTTGTAGGAATTCCTCGTCGCAAAGAATCGGCGGGTGATGGCTACACGTAGGGCAGGGTCCAGGGGCTTCCTCCAGAACGTAGTCTGCCTCTCGATGTATGGTCGAACTCGATCAACTATTTCGTTGAACATGGTCTCACTCATGAGGGTGAAGTTGTGGTACACCACAGGGTCCTCGGCAGCCAGCTCCAACAGCAAGTTCCCGTAGTGGCCTTTGGTTGCTCGACGTTTCAAGTATCTACGTACCTAGGTTCTTCGAGCCTTCCTTCCTTTCGTTTTCATCTGCATGTGAAGATAGCAGAGGGTTATGACGTGAATTCCATCAAACTCCAGTATGGCAGCCGCTAGTTTAGGATGCCTGTAGGCGAGGTCTCTGTCTGTGTAGTCAAGGCGGCTCATGGTGTTGCTGCTGCTGCTTCTGGAGGAGGAGATTGGGAAGTGTACAGGTAGGTGGACCCACTCCTCAATATATTAGCTGTGCCGTCAGAACCGCGATCATTTTTTGACATCGTTGGGAAATCGAACTGCAAGCGAGGGGCAGTCGAGCGGCAGTGGAGCAGCCATCGCAAAACGTCGCAGGTACTCATGACGTCCTCACGATGACTCCTCACATGAAGTCTGCGAAAGGTGCAGTAAGCTACGATACGCAAACGATCACTCCTAGACCTTTCCTCTCTGCGTCTGCGATGATCGCAAACAACCCCGACTAAAACGAGTGAAGGACGAGCAGATGTCGTAATGGATCACGATATCTGCCCAGTCGTTGTGAATCGCGGTTATTGGGTGGCGACTTAAACATTTTAAGCATCGCAGACAGTCGCGGAGGCTGGATCGCAGATGTGTGGTCCCAGCATAACTGAGAAAAGAAATGGGTCGACCTAGAATGTAGTCACCGCTCCCCCCCAATAAAACTAGCCTTAAATAACTTCCGAGAACTTATCTGTCTTCACAGCCTTGACTAAATTAGAAATAAAATACACCCTTGAGCCTGTTCATCCCTTGTCTGACCCAAATTACAAAAGAAAGTACTTACAGGTACCTAACCATTCTTTCCTGACCCCAGCCTTAATTAATTCAAAAGCAAAGTACTAACAGGAGCCTAACCCCAAGCTGAACTAATTTAATGGGAACATACTTTCCAGAACCTATCTGTCCCTTGCTTGACACTACAATATATAAACTAAATCAAAGGGAAAATATGTACCACAACCTATCCACCACTCGCCTGATCCTAGCGTTAACTAATTTAGAAAGAAAATACCTACCTGTCACCTACCTGACTCCACCGTTAACCAATATAGATTAAAGGATTAAATATCCCCCCCCCCCCTCCGAACTAGGTATCTAAGACCATATAGTTCTGCCAGAGTGAAGAGAGAGCCAGCAGGGTTGTGTTACCTCCTGATGTAAAGACAGATACTTAATGTTAATGGGCACTGTATTAATGTCTGTTAACAGCAGTGGTGGATACCACTAACCAAAGAGTTAGTTGCACTAACTGGTAATCCAATAACTAAAAAGTTAGCTTTGCGTACACTACACCGCTAAACTCATAAGGAAATCAATGGAAGCTAATGCTAACCGCTAACTGCTAACTTTTTTATATTGATTTACCTTAGGTTTAGTATTTTGTTTCTAAAACCTTTAAAAACAGACCTAATGAAATTTCAATATGCTGTAGCCTAGACATAGAGCTTTCAGAAAGGTTTGTCATGCCAAAATCAGTTGATGATAAAGGCATACACAAATAGCAAATGGAATTCAACATATATATATATACACTTATTCATGCTTTATAAGTTTCTATATGTGAGTTAGCAATAGCAGTGCAAAGACAAAATCTGTTAAGATAACTGATGACACACTACACAGGACTGCTCCCCCACACAGCTGGGGATAGTGGATGAATTTAGATACAGAAATGTAAATAAAACTAATGAATATATTGAGAATAATTAAAAAGCAGTGCATATATACATATGATGTCGGTACCATTCACAAAGGTTGGTTAAAGCAAGGGTTTTACCTAGGGAGCCAGGGGGTTAAGTGTGGACCCACCTGCTGTACAAGGTTGGGCACCACTATTGGAGTGACTGAACACCCATAATCAACTTCCAGGTGCACAACCTTGTGAAAAAGTTACTGGAACCTGAGAATTTGACAAAATCCAGTATGGCCCCCAGCCAATTTCGAGAATCTAATACTTGCCGTATCTTTGCAAATACTTGTGATAGAAACATAAATCATGTTTCTGTATGTAGGTTTTTAGTGCAAGAAAGCCAATGTCACCATCACTGTTTCACTATTATGCATGAAAATTGAGAAAATGGCTTATTCGACATATGGAAATGGTACGATCGCAGCTACACATTTAGTTATGTCAAAACCACATAAGTAACATACAGTATTTATTCCAACAAATAAGTGTTAGTAAAGGGAATATAAGTTTTTG
>NZ_JBKDZH010000082.1:0-2114 GCF_047971185.1 Kluyvera sp. | reverse complement strand
TCCATTTCTGATCCTCTGCCTCACTTATCCTCTCTCTTTCTGATCGTTTCTCGTTCCTCTCGTCCGCCCTTGCTGATCACCTCTTTCCACATTCATCTTGCTCTTCCTCTCCTCCTCCTCCTCCTCGTCCCTCTCCCTGATAACCTCCCGTTCCTCCAGTTCTCACTCAGTCATTTCCCTTCCTGGTCATCTTCCATTCCCGTCCTCACCTCTTCGCCTCTCTCCCTCGCGCAGTGAACCACAACAGCTTCCAGATCGTCCAGGGCAACGAGCCGCGCAAGTTCAGCATCGACGCCACGACGGGCGAGGTGACGGTGGCTCGCGGCCTCGACCACGACGACCCAGTGAGGGACAGAAATGTACGTGCGTGTTTGTGTTGCCGGAGTGTTGCCTGAGTTAGCTGCCTGGTGTACTTGAGTTGGCTGGGTGTTGAGTGAGTTAGTTACTGAAGTGTTCTCTTGGATGTTGAGTTACTTGTGTGTTACGTAAGTGTTACCTGAGCCAATTGGTGTTGTTCGGTGAGTTCATTAGTTACTGAAGTGTTTCTTGGGATACTGAGTAGCGTGAGTGTTACTTAACGTACTTGAGTTGCTTGACTGTTATGTAAGTTGATTTGCTACTTAAATGTTACGTGATGTATTTGGTTGCGTGAGTGTTACCTGACTGACTTGCATTCACTGAGTGTTACGTGTGTTAATCTGTTACTTCAGTGTTCCCCAAATAATGTAGTTGCACAAGTGTTACCTGTCTACCCAATAAGGACCTGAAGTGTGTGTTACCTGAGATGTATACATGCGTGTGAACTTTGTTACCTGAATCACTTGTTCCCAAAAGTAGCTGAGGGATTTCCAGGCTATTTTCCTATTTCTGTGAACCGTTTTTCCTCATAGCCTCTTTATTCTGCCTGAAGTTTTCTCAACACACAGCTAAACAAAACAACTAAGCTTATCTTCTCCGCTTCTTCAGTTTGCTATTCAGTATTTTAAACACAAACTAAGATAAACAATAACACGCTCCTTCTGTCTTTCTCCAGTTCACGCTGCTGGTGCGGCTGAGCGACGGGGCCAACGAGGCGGCGGAGACCTTCATCACCCTCGCCGTCATCAACGTGAACGACCTCCAGCCAGTGTTCGACCAGTCCTCGTACTCCTTCACCGTCACCGAGCACGAGCACTGCGACAGACCCTTCGGACAGGTGGGAGGCCGCGCTCTCGTTGCCCTTATGAAGGCGTCTGTTGTTATTTTGTTGATTGGTATACTACTACTACTATTACTACTGCTGCTGCTGCTGCTACTACTACTGCTACTACTACTACTACTATTACTACCACTAGTCCTGCTGATACAACAACAACAATTACGACAACAAAACAACAAAAACAACAACAAGAACTACCACTACTACTACTACTACTACTGTTACTACTACTGTTGCTGCTGCTGCTGCTGCTGCTACTGCTACTACTACCACTGTTGTTGGTACTACTGCTACTCCTACTGCTTTTCTCATGGAGTAAATTCGTTCTTCAATAGGGCATAATCATAACCTTGAGGGGGATCGATTTTTAAATGAGATTAACTTTTACATGAGTATGATAAGGTCCTGGAGGCGATCGGCTCTAGATACACACTGAGACGAAATTCGAGACACTCTGACTCACACCAACCCACACGCGAGATAAATAGACGATCCTTAGTCATGTAGCTACAAGTCTTTACTGAGCTTTATCTGCGCACAAATTACTTAATTTGCAGGAATAGCTTATAATAATTATGGAGGAAATCAAGGACTTAGGTAAAGGTTCGTTTCATTAAAATAACAATGAAGAAAGAGAGGACATTGAAAGATTTCAAAGTATTTCATTGCATGGAACGCAAAGTGCTTACAAAAAGAATTATGCCTAGTACTGCAACACAACTGGGGAGCAAATCAAGGACTGAAATGGAGGTTCGCTTTTACAAGAGGATAACAAAACAAAGAGAGGATATAGAAATTCAAACTATTTCAGTACATGGAAAGTAAAATTACGATCAAGAGCAGTGAAACACAAATCCCAAGAGCATTCACCAAATATGAAACGTTTCAGTGGGAAAAACAAATATAACTCCAGCAT
>NZ_JBKDZH010000081.1:0-17863 GCF_047971185.1 Kluyvera sp. | reverse complement strand
GCCGTTAAAACTGGGATTCTATGTGTCGATAACAGAAAAACTGTTAAATATACGTTTAACCTTAACGCAACATAGACATGTTCTATAGTTTTTGTCTCACCACCAGTTGAAAAAAAAGTGAAATAGATTAACAATCTCCTGGAGAAAACCTTCATAATAGAAGAGGTATTAATGGGTAAGGTCATTCGGTGGATGCTTTTTTTTGTCGGATTATTTTCCGTTGCATATTCAATATATAAATACCAACAATCTCCGCAGAGTTTATTTTACATCATTGGTGCCATAGGCACACTTTTATCTGCCGCATGTGGTTTAATTGAGCTAAAAAACAAGAAATCGAATGGCAGTATAACTGCTGGTGATAACTCAAATATTGTTGTCATTAATGGTTCGAAAAATACGGAAAAAATAAAAAAGAGAGGGTAGTCATGTTTGATAAAGGGATTAATTCAGGTGATAACTCAAACGTAGTAAAAACAGAAGGGAATAACAACACCACAATAATAAATAATTTTGATGAGAAATTTATAGGTCACGTTGTAAGATCCATGCTTTATGAAAGCATGCCATCCTTCCAAGAAGAAGCAAAAAAAAAGATAATTGAGTCAACAGACGAATACGTTAGAGATTTAATATCTGAGTTAGTAATTCAAAAAACAGATGCGGATACATTAAACCAAAAGCTGTCAACGCCTGACGTTCAATACTCTCTTTTTGAATCAGCTAAATGCTTTGCAAAAAACCCAGAAAGAACAGAAAAATCAACTCTATTAAATTTAGTTGTTAAAAAAATAAATGAATTAGATGGTGATCATGAGGAACTTTCCTCTATCGATCTAGCAATCAACGTTGCTACAAAACTTAGCGTAAAACAAATAAGGTACATAGCTTTAATACACTATATTAAAGATATTGTAAAACTATCACAAGATAGTACCGGCGCTTATTACATAATAGATCCTGCAAAAGATACAACAGTAGAAGTTGGAGATGATTTATCATTCCCAAACGATGTAAAAATAAACAAACAGAATGTTTATGATCTTTATATAGATCTATATAATAATCAAATGGATGTTGTATTTAAAGACGATGAGATTGGCCCAGTTGACTATAGTATGCTTGTAGCTTTAGGGTGTATCATTCAATCTGCATTCCCACAGCCAACATTTGTAGAGAATATAAAGAAAAGAACAGGATTGGATTTAAATGACAGCGAACAAAAATTAAAGCTATCAACATTCATAGGAAAAATAGAAAAAGCAATAGAGATAAAGAGCGTAGATTATATAGTATTAACTACGGTCGGTAGGCAAATAGCTAACGCCTATATATCAACAAGAATGAGGTTGATTAACTTATAAACTCCCTCATGTTTCTTCACCCAAGGTGGTGGTTTCATCATCCACCACCTTCTTTTCCGCTCTTAAGTTTCGATTTTTCAAATATTATAATTATAAATACTAACCAATTTATTTATAGTGATTCTGCAAATCCCCATTGATGTACACATCTCGATATTTGTTATGCCTTCATTAGTTATGAGAACAACAGGGAACTTCCGCTCCTCGCTCAGAGCGGACTGTCAGCCTAAAGCAGTCTGCTAAGTTCCAGAAGTAGACATCGCGGAATAGAGGAACATACTCGATAAAACTCTTTGATTCACCTAGAAGATTCGGTGCAATTATCTTTTCTCGTTTATGCGATCACAAAATTATCTTCCTATTGTTGTTGGTATCTGTTATAAAAACCTAATATTTTTAATGGAATCACTATTATAAAAAAGAACATCAATGAAAAAAATATGGAAATCATTAAACCTTGGCATCACCCATTTTTTATTCTTCTATATGGCAATACTCGTCATCATGCCTCAGAGAGGCCTTGTATACCCAATTGTTATTTGGCTGGGGATGATTATCCTAAGCGGGCTAGTTATACATTATTATTGGAACAAAAAATCGACCAATCAGCTGGCCACTCGCCTTCGAAAAAGTCATAGAAAAACGCAAAGTGCGGCATTGTTTTCGTCGTTATTATTCTTATTGACATGTATTTCCTTTAAGATTATTGATCATATCAGTCTCATCATTCCAAATGCATTAATTTTCATGACCACCTTACTAATTGCATATACAATTTTATCCCACTTAAAATCTTTTGATAATAAAGAAAACAACATAATTGCAAAAGTAAAACTAGGGGTTAAATATTCATGGGTAATAGTAACTTTAATTTCATATTATCTTGCTCGCTCGCTAGTCTCTAACTCATTTGATATTCCTTTTGACACCACATTTAACAAGCTCATGACAGCAGTCACGGCCTTGCTTTTTATATTTATCTTCTACTATGCTATTTATTTTATGTGCACCCTTATTTAACCCTTATTATTCCACAGGTGAAAAAGGTAAAGGCAACACCCTGTTGTGATATTAACTATTCAATGTCTGTTTTTGCTCCATTATTTTTTATTGGTTACATTTCATATATTGCATTTAGTGTTCAGACATTCTCCATCATCAAATTCGGTTACGGATTAGCCATGGAATATGACACACGAGACACTTTCTTTTGTAAGAATAAATATATGTGGCTTAACGAACATCCTAAAGCTCGATTTATGTTTATCTCTGAAGGAAACTATCGTGCATTAATACCTCATCATGATGACTTTACAATATCACGCTTAACCTGTACGAATAGTGAGCCGTACTATTCACTAGTTACCGTAAAAGATAAAAAAGATTTCATGTTAGATGCTTTGAATCAGCGAGCAGAGATGCTTGCTATCGACCTAAAGACAGCAATATCCCCGAATGCCCAATAACATTCACCAGTTACGTAGCTATGCACACGAAATCCCACACTTTAAAGGATGCATACTGCGGGATAGATTAAGGCGTTAGGTTCTGAGGTCTAAAACGTCCGCAGATCGCTCAAAGTGGACCTTCAGTTTAGTCAGAAGATCTGCTGTGTGCCATACGCGGACATAGATTGAACCTGGCTGCAAAAATGATTTTTTCCTTTTGTTTTAACTTAACGTGCCGTGCTGTTTGCAATGAAGCGTTAACAACGTAAAAATGAATGAATGTTCATTCACTACTGATTTGTGATTCTTTCTAATCAGTCTGTTGTCAAAACAAGCAAAGGCAAATTATGACCAGTAAAACGCTCAGACTTTTATTTCCCCAATGGCAAGGCGGCAATAACCCACCCTATCACCTTGGGTCGCTTCTTCTCTCGTATCTTTCCCCTGAATCGGATGGCCCTATTGAGTCTGTTCCGGTCGATGAGCCCACAACGGCGCCACAGGCCGAAGTAGATGGCATGACCGCTAAACCTCAAATTATCAGGCAGCTCAATGATGCAGCCGCTCTGATTGAGAAACATAATCCCGATTCAATTGTTGTTTTTGGTGGCGATTGCTTAGTATCACTGGCTCCTTTTTCACATCTGCTCAATAAATACGGTGATAAATTGGGTGTGCTCTGGATTGACTCACACCCTGACGTGCAGACTGCTAAACAATATCCCAACGCTCATGCCCATGTTCTTGGAGCACTAATTGGAACGGGTGATAAAGATTTAGTTGCTCACGTAGCCACCAGGCTTAATCCCTCCAAAATAATGATTGCAGGTATCCACGATCCACTGACATATGAAGCTGAATACCTTGCTCGTCATAACATTGCGACTATCGGTCCTGAACAAGTCAAAAATGATGGGAAAGAGATTTTAGAGTGGATTGATAGGGAAGGTATTGAGTATCTGGCGATACACCTGGATCTGGACGTTCTCGATCCGTCACTTTTCCGTTCTGTTCTTTTCGCCATGCCAGGCAGAGGAAAACACGACTTTGGTGACGTGGCAGAAGGCAAGCTGACTATTGAAGATGTACTCAATCTTATTGCTCAGGCTACCTCAAAAACGGTACCAGTCGGCCTTACGATTGCTGAGCATCTGCCGTGGGATATGCTTAACCTCAAGAATATGCTTAGTGTATTACCGCTGATGAAGTGATATCTGATTCCAGGAACCAGAACTACAGCGTTAAATCTGGCTCCTGGAAGCAAACAGCGTTAAAGTCCGGGCACCGAATTAAACACCATAGTCGACATGTTAAAGAAAACTGAAACCTACCATAAGCTGATTACCGCTGCTGCTGCCTGTTTTGCAGAAAAAGGCTTCAGTGCGACAAGCGTGCGTGAAATTTCTACCCGGGCTGGGATCAGTCAGGGAGCGATGTACACGTATTTTAAAAGCAAGGATGACCTCATCAAGGCTATCGTTCTTGAAGAGCAGAATTCAGCGCTGACAGCCCATAATGCTCCATCCAGGGGGACTAATTTCGACCGCCTTTGCGCGCAGGTTGCTTCGTGCATAAGCGATGTAGGTTACCCAGTTACACATCAACTGTGGGTTGAAATCATGGCAGAGTCTGCGCGGAACCCTGAACTGCAAAAAACGTATATTTCCAGCGATACCATCATGCGGCAAAGTATTGCAGGGATTATCGCAGAAGGTATTGCTGCAGGGGAGTTTCGCCAGGATATTAGCCTGGAAGAAACCACGATTATACTTTTTGCCTTTATTGACGGTTTAATTGCACGCAAAGCCATAAACGCGTCTTTCTCTTTCAGCCGTGACCTGCCAATGTTTTTTGAGCTAATGTCAAAGTTATTGAAATAATGCCGAACTGGCTCAGTCTTAACGATAGAACACGAATCGCAAATGTCCGCTTTTCGCTCATAGCGGACCATATTGAAGTTAATTTTTTAGACTGGCGAGCAGTGCACAGCCAGTCAGTCATGCCCTAAGGGCATAAAAGGCGATATTCAGGTGTTAAATAGGGGTGAATAGCTGAATCGCCGATGCCCGGCGAAGCCGGTACGTATTGATAGGTTTCACCAATCCCTCCCCCCACCCTGCCAGACCTCAATGAACTTTCAGAAAAAGTTGTTCTATCCAAGCCTCCCCGGTGGGGCGCAGTTAGCGTCGGACGCTTGCGGCCGGGAACGGCTGGACACTTGTGGCCTGCCGCGCGGTACTGCGAGTGCGCAGCCGTAGGCAAGCTACGGGGGCGTTTCTGCGAAATATCAGGCGAATTAGCTTGATTTAACACGGTAGCTGCAAAAGAAGAGGGGCTGGGCTTTATCGCTTAAACGGATGAGTCTCCCGCCAGTGGTCGGCAATCTGCTGGCGAGTGCAAATCCACACCCGGTCGTGCTGCTGGAGGTAATCAAGGAAACGCTGCAGCGCGCGGAATCGGCCAGGACGCCCCAGCAGTCGGCAATGCATGCCGATGGACATCATTTTCGGCGCCTGTTCCCCCTCGGCATACAGCACATCAAAGCTGTCTTTCAGGTAGGTATAAAACTGCTCGGCGGTGTTAAACCCCTGCGCGGTGGCAAAGCGCATATCGTTGGCATCAAGGGTATAAGGCACAATCAGGTGCGGCTTACGGCTACCGTCGCTGCAGGTCACTTCATGCCAGAACGGCAGATCGTCGCCATAATAATCGCTGTCATACTGAAAACCGCCGTGTTCAACCACCAGCTGGCGCGTATTGGGGCTATCGCGGCCGGTGTACCAGCCGGTAGGCGGTTTGCCAAAGAGGTCGGTTAACACCTGCACCGCTTTATTCAGGTGCTCACGCTCTTGTTCGATAGACATATCCTGGTAGTGGATCCAGCGCCAGCCGTGGCTGACCACATCATAATTGGCCGCCTTTATCGCCTCTACCACCTCGGGATGTCGCGCCAGCGCCATGGCGACGCCGAACACCGTCAGCGGTAAACCGCGCTGGCTGAACGCATTGTGGATGCGCCAGAACCCGGCGCGGCTGCCGTACTCATACAACGAGTCCATCGACATATGGCGATCCGGGTAGCTGGCCGCGCCAATGATATCGGAGAGAAACTGTTCGGAACCGGCATCGCCGTGCAGCACGTGGTTTTCCGAGCCTTCTTCATAGTTCAGGACAAACTGCACGGCGATTCGCGCGTTGTGCGGCCAGCGCGCGTGCGGCGGCTGCCCTGCATAGCCGCGCAGGTCGCGTGGATAATCCTCTGCCAAAAATGCCATCTGCTACCTCTTTTTTAGAATGGATTGAGCGTCTGAAACTGCCCGCTGAGCGCCTTGCGCTCCGGAAAGGCTAAATCGCCGTGCTTGCTGGTCGACAACCCTAGCGCCACCAGCGATTCGACCATTTTGACCGCCGCGCTCACGCCGTCGATAACCGGCACCCGCAGCTCACGGGTCAGCTGCTGGGCCAAATCCGCCATCCCGCCGCAGCCCAGCACGATGGCCCCGCAGCCGTCCTCTTTTAGGGCCTGAATACAGCGCGCGCGGACTTTCTCCTGCGCCAGACCGCTGCCGTCCTCCAGCGCCAGCACCGGCAGGTCGATGGCGTGCAGGGCCGCGCAGTGGTCGTTAAAGCCATACTGATGCAGCAGATGGCGGGCGATGATCAGCGTGCGCGGCAGCGTGGTGACGATGGAAAAGCGGGTCGCTACCAGCGTTGCCATATGCATCGCCGCTTCGGCAATCCCGACCACCGGCCCCTGCGCCAGCTCGCGCGCCGCCAGCAGCCCCGGGTCGCCAAAGCAGGCAATCACGTGGCCGTCAACCCCCTGCTGGCGGCCCGCTTTAATCTGCTCCAGCACGCCGACGGCGGCAATCGCCTCGTCGAAATGCCCCTCAATAGACGGCACGCCCGCGCTGGGGCAGACCGCAAGAATCTCCGTTCCCGGCGCGGCAACCGCTCTGGCGGCGGCGCCGATGGTTTCCGTCATCCCGGGATTGGTGTTGGGATTAATCACTTGTATACACACTGCGGCCATTACGGCTCCTTATACCCGGCAAATAGCCGGGCAAAATCAGGCAAGGTGACGCCAGAACGTTCAAAGCAGAGGCTGGCGACGATATGTTCAAAATGGTGCGTTAAGGCCTCGCTTAAGGGCTGCAAGGCTTTCTCCCGGAGTAGCTGAATCAGCCGCTCGTGGTCGTCGCAGCGGCAGCCCTGACGCCACGGCGATCCCCACGCGGCAATCACTAAGGAGGAGCGCTGGCTGAGCCGGGTGACCATGTCGGTCAGCACCTGGTTTCCAGAAATGGCCTGGAGATGAATATGGAACTCGGCGGAGTGGCGAATCGCCGCCGGGCCGTCATAGCGTTCGTGCGCCTGCTGCTCCTGACGGGTAATGGCCTCCAGCGCGGCCAGGTGCGGCGGCTGGCAGCGTGCCAGCACGTCCGGCAGATTGGCCACCTCCAGCAGCGCGCGGGTGCGAAAGATCTCCTGCGCTTCTTCAACTGACGGGCTGGCCACCTGCGCACCACGTTTGGGCGCCAGCGTGACCATTTGCACAGTCGCGAGTCGTTGCAGCACTTTTCGGATCCCGGTACGGCTCACGCCAAACACCTCCGCCAGCGCTTCTTCCGGCAGTTTGCTTCCCGGCGGCAGCTGATGTTCGACAATCGCGGTCATCAGCGCCTGATAGATAGATTCGTCCTTGTCATGCAGAGCTGGCGCGGCCTGTGGGAGATAAGGGTTGTTCATTAACCACTCCGTTTTTTACTTTCAGATAGCGAATCGTATACATAAAATTCAATTATTGCATACAAAAATAAACATTTTGGCCCAATTCCTGCAACAGACTCAGCAGTCCACTTCGACGGGTTTTTATTAACAGGAGCAGGTTTCATGCCAAATACACAAAATACGCATCAGGTTAAGGCCGCTGATCCCCACGCTGGATACAGCCCACGGCTTTGCAATGAGGATCTGGCGCCGACGCGCGATCGGAACTGGAGCTGGTACAACATCTTTTCGTTCTGGATGTCGGACGTGCACAGCATGGGGGGCTATGTGGTGGCCGCGAGCTTCTTTACCCTCGGCCTGGCGAGCTGGCAGGTGCTGCTGTGCCTGTTAGTGGGGATTTGTATCGTCCAGCTGTGCGCTAACCTGGTGGCGAAACCCAGCCAGATGGCGGGCGTGCCTTATGCGGTGATCTGCCGTCAGGCGTTCGGCGTGTTCGGTGCCAATATTCCGGCGGTGATCCGCGGGCTTATCGCCTTCGCGTGGTACGGCATTCAGACCTATCTGGCCGCCAACGCGCTGATGCTGGTGCTGCTGAAGTTCTGGCCGTCGCTGTCGGCGCTGACCGCAGCCAGCTTCCTTGGCCTGTCGCATCTGGGCTGGCTCTGTTTCGCCACCATGTGGCTGCTGCAAGCGATGGTGTTCTGGCACGGAATGAACGCCATTAAGCGCTTTATCGATATTGCCGGCCCGGCGGTGTACGTGGTGATGCTGGGGCTGGCCGGCTGGATTGTATACAAAACCGGTTTCGACGGGATCTCCTTTACGCTGGCCAGCAAATCGCTGAGCGCCGGAGAGCAAACCTGGCAGATGATCACCGCGACCGCGCTGGTGGTCTCCTACTTCTCCGGCCCGCTGCTCAACTTTGGCGATTTCTCGCGCTACGGTAAAAGCATGGGCGAGATCCGCCGCGGCAACCGCTGGGGCCTGCCGTTCAACTTCCTGCTGTTTTCGGTTGTCACCGTGGTGATTGTCTCCGGCACCCAATCGCTGTTTGGCCGCATGATCACCGACCCGATTGAAACCGTCAGCCGCGTCGGCAACGATCTGGCGGTGGCGATCGGCCTGCTGACCATGATTACCGCCACCATTGGGATCAATATCGTGGCGAACTTTGTCTCGCCGGCGTTTGATTTCTCGAACTGCTCGCCGCAAAAAATCAGCTTCCGCACCGGCGGGATGATTGCCGCCGTGGGTTCCATTTTGCTGACGCCGTGGAACCTGTTTAACTCGCCGGAGCTTATCCACTACACCCTCGATGTGCTGGGCGCGTTTATTGGCCCGCTGTTCGGCATCCTGATCGTGGATTTCTACCTGATCAAACGCGGCCAGGTCTCGGTACAGGACCTGTTCGACGATACGCCGAAAGGCCAGTACTGGTACCGCAACGGCTTTAACCCGAAGGCCATTGCGGCGCTGATCCCCTCCGTCGCCATCGGCCTGACGATCAGCTTCATTCCCGCGCTGCATGAGGTCGCCAACTTCAGCTGGTTTATCGGCGTGTTCCTGAGCGGCGCGGCCTATCGCTGGATCGCCCGCGACGAGCGCGTTGCTGCGCCTGCCGGTTTTAACGCCCTCGCCCAGAAAGACTAATGAAGGCGTACGCCGCGGCCTCCTGTCGCGGCGTACTTTCCCGCAAACTGGCATCAATCTTGCTCAATTCCCTTACCCCTTCGTTTACCCATAAGGCAGCCATGATGATTGACTACCACGTCGCCCTGCGCGGCGCTTTTTTTGATATCGCCGCTGTCGCCGATAGCGCGGACGATATCGCCCGTCACGCGCGTTATCTGGAAGATGGCGTGCTGTTTCTCAACGATGGGCGCATCAGTGCGCTGCTACCGTGGCAGGAAGCGGAGGCGCATCTGCATCCTCTGAAGGGCTACCGTGACCTGCGCGGTAAACTGCTGCTGCCGGGCTTTGTCGATGCTCACGTGCACTATCCGCAAACCGAAATGATCGGTGCCTTCGGTGAACAGCTGCTGGAGTGGCTGACCACCTATACCTTTCCGGTCGAACGCCAGTTTGCCGACGCCGACTACGCCGGGGAGATTGCCCGCTTCTTTGTGAACCAGCTGATCAGCCACGGTACCACCACCGCGCTGGTATTTTGTACCCTGCATCCGCAGTCGGTGGATGCACTGTTCAGTGAAGCGCTACGCCTGAATATGCGCCTGCTGGCCGGGAAGGTGATGATGGACCGCCACGCGCCGGACTACCTGAGCGAAAGCGCGGAACAGAGCTATCGGCAAACCCGCGAGCTGATTCAACGCTGGCACCAGCGCGGCCGCCTGGGCTATGCCATCACGCCGCGCTTTGCGCCCACCTCAACGCCGGCGCTGCTGGCGGCGGTGCAGCAGCTGCGCGAGGAGTTTCCCGATACCTGGCTGCATACCCATCTGAGCGAAAACCTTAACGAAATCGCGTGGGTGAAAAGCCTGTGGCCGGAGCATGAGCATTACCTCGACGTTTACCACCACTATCAGTTGACCGGCCCACGCAGCGTTTTTGCCCATGGTATTCACCTGGAGGATGCGGAGTGGCAGTGCCTGCACGATACCGGTTCGGCGCTGGCCTTTTGCCCGACCTCCAATCTGTTTCTCGGCAGCGGGCTGTTCCGCTTACCCACCTGCTGGCAGAAGCAGGTACGCATGGGCATCGGCAGCGATGTCGGCGCGGGCACCACGTTCAGCATGCTGAGAACGTTAGGCGAGGCGTATAAAGTGGGCCAGCTGCAAAGCTACCGGCTGCGGGCCAGCGAAGCGTTCTACCACGCCACCCTGGGCGGCGCGCGCGCCCTGCGCCTGGAGGACGACATTGGTAATTTCCAGCCCGGTAAAGAGGCCGATTTCGTGGTTATCGATCCGGCGGTTACGCCGCTACAGCGGCTGCGCAGCGGGCGATGCAAAGATATCTATGAGCAGCTGTTTGTGCTGATGACCCTCGGCGATGAGCGCAATATCAGCGAAACATGGGTGAACGGCGAGCGCGTGTGGGGAGAAGAGCTTGCGGAATAATGCACTTCCCGGCGGCGAAACGACGCCGGGAAGCCTTCAGCTACCGCGATAGGTAGACCAGCCGCCGGGGGCAATTAAAAACGGCAGATGGTAGTGATCGTCCGCCTCGGCGCGGATAGCAAAATCAATTTGCGCGCTCAGGTACAGCGTCTCGCGCCCGCTGGCGGCAAACCAGTCGCCAATCCCTGCCGTGAGCCGATAGTGGCCTACCGCCAGCGCCCCCTCGCCCAGCGCGGCAATACGCCCGTTTTGATCGGTGACGCCGTCGGCAACCGCTTCACCGTCCCGTTCCAGCGATACCCTCACGCCCTGTGCCGGTCGGCCGGTTGAGATATCCAGAATATGCGTGCTTAAGGTACTCATTCGCCAATCACTCCTTCCAGTCTTAAAAGCGTAATTTCGCGCAGCTGCGCCAGCGCGTCCTGCACCTCTTCGCTGTCGCTGTTATGCAAACGCCGCGACAGCGCGGCCAGAATCGCCTCCCCGCTGCGCCCCTTTGCGCGAATGAGAAACACCCGGCCAAAGCGCGCTTCGTAGCGGGCATTCCCCTCTTTCAACGCCTGCGCGAGCGGGGCATTGTGCGCATCCACGCCGCCCTGCTCCTGGCGCGAGAGCGCCGCGTGCGCCTCCCGGCCCGCCGGTTTCTCGCCGATGCGCGGATGCGCGCTGAGCGCCAGCGTCAGCTCCGCTTCGCCCCAATGGTCCATCAACCGCTGCGCGGCGGCGATCAACGCCTCGCGCGAGCGCCAGGGCCGACCGGCGGCCAGCGCGCTCGCCCAGCCTGGGATGGCAACACAAGGCGCCAGCAGTGAAGCGGCCTCCGGGCCGCTTAATTGATTAAAGTGATTCAGCGCGATCATCGCGGCTCCTTGTGGTGGTTTGCGGGGCTTTTTCTTCTGGAATAATCAGATTCAGGATAATCGCCACCAGGCCGCCGCTGGTAGCCGCTGAACCAAACAGATTCTCCACCATTGGCGGGAAGTGGGTCAGAAACGCCGGCACCGCTTCAATGCCCAGACCAAAGCCAAACGCCAGCCCGACGATCAGCATATCGCGGCGGGTCAGCGGTTTCTGGGTGATGATGCGTATGCCCGCAGCGACCACGCAGCCAAACATCACCATCGTCGCGCCACCCAGTACCGGCGCGGGAATCTGGCGTAAAATTTCGCCAAACGGCGGGAACAGCCCCAGCAGAATCAAAATCCCGCCGATGTAGCGCCCGACATAGCGGCTGGCGACCCCGGTCATCTGGATAACGCCGTTATTTTGCGCAAAGGTGGTGTTGGGAAACGCGCACAGCATCGCCGCCACCATGCAGCTGATGCCATCGGCCAGAATGCCGCCCTTCAGCCGTGAGCGGAAAGCACCGTCATCAATTGACTGTTGAGAAATCAGACAGTTGGCCGTCAGGTCACCCACGGCTTCAAGGATACACACCAGCGAGACCAGCGCAATCGGCAAGAAAATCGCGCCATTAAACTGGAAGCCAAACGGGAACAGCTGCGGCAGGCGGAACCAGACGTCGCCCACCCCTTTTAGCTCAAACATCCCGCTGAGCGCCGCCGCCAGGCAG
The DNA here is from genome assembly GCF_047971185.1 of Kluyvera sp. GTDB lineage: Bacteria > Pseudomonadota > Gammaproteobacteria > Enterobacterales > Enterobacteriaceae > Kluyvera. The sequence continues at coordinate 5,673 of NZ_JBKDZH010000081.1, read as the reverse complement.
CCGACGGCAATGCCGATAACCACAGAAGAGAGGCGCAGCCAGCGGTTTTTCAGGCAGCTCAGCAGCACAATCGTGCCGAGCGTGCCCGCGCCGAGGGCAATATTGCTCATGCTGGCGAAGGTTTTGGCCTGTTCACCGCCGCACCAGTTAATGATGCTGACTTTAATCAGGCTAATACCAATCAGCGCAATCACGCTGCCGGTGATCACCGGCGTAAAAATCCGCTTCAGCGGCTCAATAAAGCGGCTGACCACGCAGGGAACCAGCGCGGCGACGAAGTTAACGCCAAACAGCATGGCCATAATATCCTGCGGCGTGCCGCCCTGCCCCTTCACCCACATGCCGCCGGCAATCGCCACCCCGAGAAACGCGAAGCTGGTACCCTGCATGCAAATCATGCCAGCACCAATGCCCCACACCCGGTTGGATTGCAAAAAGGTGCCAATCCCCGACGCCAGCAACGACATACTGATCAGATAGGGTAGCCACTCTCCCAATCCTAGCGCCGCGCCGATGATTAGCGGCGGCGTGATGATGCCCACCAGCCCGGCCAGCACGTGCTGTAGCGCGCTGAAAAAGGCCGGGAGCGGCGGGCTCCGCTGCTCAAGGCCGTACAGTAAACCCCCGTTCTTTTCATCTGACATGATCGTTTCATCCCGTTGCGAATTAGCGTTCAGTGGCTAGTGCATAAAACAGGCCAGGATATTCACACACTCACAACATTTAATATTTGACAATAAATACAATGAGATAATCAATACGCTTTCCGTATCACGCTAAATTACTACCGTTTGAGTCATGAAACTTTCGATTCCAATGTCTTCATGCGGAAATTTTTGATTCACCAAAAGACAACAATATCGCCAAAGTGCACTCATTTTGTGCAATCTCACGCCTTCAGGGCCGACAACCCGCCAGATTCCCGCCTTCGCGATTGTGGTACGCAAATTGCTGAACCTCACCACCACACATGTAAAGGAAATGTAAATGAAAGCATTGGTTATCGGCGGTGGCATTGGCGGGCTGAGCGCGGCGGTGGCGCTGAAAAATGCGGGAATTGAGTGCCAGGTCTTTGAAGCGGTGAAAGAAATCAAACCCGTGGGCGCGGCCATTTCCATCTGGCCCAACGGCGTGAAGTGCCTGCAGCATTTAGGCATGGGCGATATGATTGAACGTTACGGCGGCCCGATGCATTTTCTGGCTTATAAGGAGTATCAGCGGGCGGAAACCCTCACCCGGTTCAGTCTCGCGCCGCTGGTGGCCCGGACGGGTGGCCGCCCGTGCCCGGTTTCCCGCGCCGAACTGCAGCGCGAAATGCTCGATTTCTGGGGGCGTGAGGCGGTGCAGTTCGGCAAGCGCGTCACCCGCTGCGAAGAAGACAGCAACGGCGTCCGGGTCTGGTTTACCGATGGCACGGAGGCCGAGGGCGATTTCCTGGTTGCCGCCGACGGCAGCCACTCCGCGCTACGCCCCTACGTGCTCGGCTACGCTCCCGAGCGCCGTTATGCAGGCTACGTGAACTGGAATGGGCTGATTGAGATTGATGAGGCCATTGCGCCGGGCAATCAGTGGACCACCTTCGTTGGCGAAGGGAAACGCGTGTCGCTGATGCCCGTTTCCGGCGGCCGGTTCTACTTTTTCTTTGATGTGCCGCTGCCGCCGGGGCTTGCTGAGGATCGCAGCACCCTACGCGCCGATCTCCAGCGGTACTTCGCCGGCTGGGCGCCGCCGGTTCAAAAGCTGATTGCCGCACTGGATCCGCAGACCACCAACCGTATTGAAATTCATGATATCGAACCGTTCGAGCGGTTGGTGCGCGGCAGAGTGGCGCTGCTCGGCGACGCCGGACACAGTACCACGCCGGATATCGGCCAGGGCGGCTGCGCGGCCATGGAAGACGCGGTGGTCCTCGGCGATCTCTTCCGCCAGAGCCGCAATATTGCCAGCACTCTGCGCCAGTACGAAGCGCAGCGCTGCGACCGGGTGCGCGACCTGGTGCTGAAGGCGCGTAAACGGTGCGACGTCACCCACGGCAAAGATATGGCGCTAACGCAAGCCTGGTATCAGGAGCTAAAAGCCGAAACCGGCGATCGCATTATCAACGGCCTGTGTGACACCATTCAGGGCGGGCCGTTAGGTTAAGCACCGTGTTTAGCTTGCCTGCATCGCCTCCATCACCGCGGTAAGCTTCTGAATGGCCATTTGCGCCGGACGCGAAAGCTGGCGCGAAGGGGCGGTGCATAAGGCCAGCGTCAGCGGACGCAGCAGCGTGTTTCGCAGCGGCACGAAGGCCAGTGGCCCCTGCTTGATGTCGTCCAGCACGTCCAGACGGCTGAGGATCGTCACGCCGCTGCCTTTCAGCACCAGCGATTTAATCAGCCGGATATCGTTACAGCTGATGCTGTTGGCCGGAGAAAAATCATACTGGCGATAGAGCATCGCCACCCGTTCATGCACAATCAGCGGCGCGCCCGGTACAATATGCCGCTCATCGCTAAGCTCCCCCAGCGACACGCTGCTGGCCCGTGCCAGGGGGCTGTCTGCGCGCATTACCACGCCCATCTCCAGCTCGGCAAACGCCAGCACGCTTAGCCCGGCCTGACCTTCGGGGTCGAGTATCAGACCAAAGTCGAGATCCGCCTGACGTACTTTCTGGCTGACGCTATGGCTATCGGCCACCTGCAAATTCAGCTCCAGCCACGGCCAGCTGGTGATGATATCCGCCAGCGCGGCGGCAAAGCTGCCTTCCGCCAGCGCCTGCACCATGCCAACGCTGACGCTGCCGCGTTTTAACCCCTGTAGCTCATCAAACTTTTGCCGCGTCAGCTGAAACTCCTTTTGCCAGCGCAGCAGATTATCGTACAGCAGCTCGCCGGCGGTGGTCATACGCAGCCCTTCCGACAGACGCTCGAACAGCGGCGTGCCAAACGCTTCTTCGGCCTGCAGAATTTGCCGGTTAATGGCCGAAGCGGAAATATGCAGCTTTTCCGCCGCGCGTCGCAGGCTGCCGCTTCGCGCCACTTCGGCAAAATAGATCGCAAAACGCGAAAATGGGCTCATCGTTTACCTGTTCTCTTTTTTGCAACGGTTGATTGAATTAATGGCGATGGATGTCAACACCCTAATATGGCAACAATAAACTCACAACAATTAAACAACTATTTTTGTGAGCAGGAGAGATACCATGAACAGACCCTCCATCGCCCCACCCGCCCATTGCACCTTTGAACCCGAGGATTGGCTACGCCTGGCGCAGTGCTGGCATCCGGTCGCCCGCGCCTGTGATATCGGCCCGGCGCCGGTGAAAGCCACCCTGCTTGACGAGCAGCTGGTTATCTATCGTATTAAGGGGCAGGTTGTGGTGGCGCGCGATGCCTGTCCGCACCGCGGCGTGCCGCTGACGCTGGGCTTTCACGACGAAGAAGGGATTATCTGCCCCTATCACGGCCTGCGCTTCGGCGAAGATGGCCGCTGCAACCGTATCCCTTCCAGCCCTAATCAGCCGGTACCGGCAAAGCTCAACCTCACCTCATTCGCGGTGGAAGAACGCTACGGCCTGATCTGGACCTGTCTGGCCTTCGACCCGCAAAATCCGCAGCCGCTGCCGGTGATGCCCCACTGGCGCGACGACGGTTTCCAGCAAATCAACTGCCCGGCGTTTGAAGTCAACGGTTTTGCCGGTCGCCAGGTGGAGGGCTTTCTGGATGTCGCCCATTTCGCGTGGATCCACACCGAGACGTTCGCCGACCCGGGTAATCAGGAAGTTCCGGACTATCACCCGCAGGAGACGGCCTCGGGTTTTATCGCCGATTACTGGAGCTCGGTCGGAAACTACCCTGCCAGCTCGGATTTCCGCGCGCCGGAAGGCTTTCAGTGGCTGCGTCATTTCGAAATGCACCTGCCGTTTACCGCGACCCTGACGATTCATTTCCCCGGCGACGCCAGGCTGGTGATTATGAACGCCGCCTCGCCGGTTTCGGCGCGGATAACCCGGATGTTCGCCCCCATCGCCCGCAATTTCGACCTGCATGTGCCGGTGGAGGACGTGCATGCGTTTAACCTGCGCGTCTTTGAAGAGGACCGTCTGATGGTGGAGACCCAGCGCCCGGAAAAGCTGCCGCTGGACTTAACCCTCGAGGCGCATATTCCTGCCGATCGTAGCTCCATCGCCTACCGACGTGGGCTGAAGAAAATGGGCTTCGGCGACTTTTTCCTCGTCTAAGTGGAGAATGCTAATGAGTGATGTCTTATCGGTCATCGTTGACGGTCTCTGGCGCCAGGGAAGCCAGAGCCTGGCTATCCGGCTGGTGGCTGAAAACGGCCAGCCGCTCCCCGCCTGGCAGCCCGGCGCGCATATCGACGTTCATCTTCCCTGCGGGTTGATTCGCCAGTACTCGCTTACCGGCGCAAGCGGCGTTGATGACGGCTACCTGATTTGTGTAGCGCAGGAGCCCGCCTCGCGCGGCGGATCGCGCTATATCCACCAGCAGCTGCGCCCCGGCCAGCGGCTGACGGTCTCGCAGCCGCGTAACCTGTTTCCTTTGCAAACGGCGGAACGGCTAACGCTGCTGGCCGCCGGGATAGGCATTACGCCGCTGTATGCGATGGCGCTGAGCCTGGCGGCCCAAAACGTGCCGTTTATGCTGCACTATTATGTGAAAAATCGAGAAGCGGGCGCGTTTGTCCGCGAACTCCAGCAGCGCTTTGGCGCTGAATGCCTGGCCGTTCACGATTCCAGCGCAGGAGACAGCCCCCGGCAGCATCTGGCGCAAGCGCTGGCGCAGACGCCCGTCGGCCAGCCAGTTTATCTTTGCGGGCCAGCGGGATTTATGGCCACTGCCCGGCAGATAGCGCAAGCCAAAGGCTGGACGGATACGCAGATCCACAGCGAAGCCTTTCACCCCGTCGCCACACAGGCTCACGCGCTGGACGAAGAGACCTTTAGCGTGACGCTGGCATCAACGGGCGAACGCTGGCCGGTACCGCCGCACAAAACCATCGCCCAGGTATTACAGGAAAACGGCGTCGCGGTGCCGCTTTCCTGCGAAATGGGGATTTGCGGCGCCTGCCTGACCCCGGTTGTGGAAGGGATAATTGACCATCGCGATTCGGTCCAGTCAGCCGCGGAAAAATCGGCAAGCACCCAGCAGATTGCCCTGTGCTGCTCGCGCAGTCGATCCGCTAATTTGTGCATTGATTTATAGTACGCCAGAACCACGCATGAAGAAAAAGTCGTCGTACTTGATTTAAGTTTACCCGCGTTTGTGTCGAATGAGTTGTAAGTGTTATTGACCAGGCGCGCGTGAGGGAATGTGGTGAGCGAATCAATGAGAGATTTACTGTTTAAAATTCGGGAAAACATCCGGCCATTGCCGATCGATATCTATATTCAGCCCATTTTTGATCTCTCCACCAATCAAATTGTCGGCGGCGAAATCCTGGCCAGAGGCTACACGCTGGATTCGATTGTCCCCTTTAAAAACATCATTGAGCATCTGCAGCATCCCGATATTATGCTCAACGTCGGCAACCACGTGATCAACCTGTTCTGCGCGTTTTATCAGCAGCGGAAAATGGGCGATCTGCGTTTTAACCTTAACGTCTCACATCTGCAAATTCAGCACCAAAAATTCCCCGCCATCATTGAGAAGACGCTTAAAAACTATCATATCG
>NZ_JBKDZH010000080.1:0-50974 GCF_047971185.1 Kluyvera sp. | reverse complement strand
GAATCTGAACTGCGCGGCACCCGCAATACGCTGGTCACCGTGCTGGAAGGTCTGCTGCGCCTGGCGCACCCGATCATCCCGTTCATCACTGAAACCATCTGGCAGCGCGTGAAGGTCATTTGCGGTATTACCGCCGATACCATTATGCTGCAGCCGTTCCCGGAATATAACGCCGCGCAGGTTGATGAAGCCGCGTTGGCCGATACCGAATGGCTGAAGCAGGCGATCGTTGCCGTACGCAACATTCGTGCGGAAATGAACATCGCCCCGGGCAAACCGCTGGAGCTGCTGCTGCGTGGTTGCAGCGCTGACGCGATGCGTCGCGTGAACGACAACCGTAGCTTCCTGCTGAACCTGGCACGTCTGGAAAGCATCACCGTGCTGCCAGCCGATGACAAAGGTCCGGTTTCCGTGACCAAAATCATCGACGGCGCCGAGCTGCTGATCCCGATGGCTGGCCTCATCAACAAAGAAGATGAGCTGGCGCGTCTGGCGAAAGAAGTGGCGAAAATCGAAGGCGAGATTGCCCGTATCGAAGGCAAACTCTCCAACGAAGGTTTTGTCGCTCGCGCACCGGAAGCGGTCATTGCTAAAGAGCGTGAGAAGCTGGACGGCTACGCGGAAGCGAAAGCGAAGCTGATTGAGCAGCAGGCGGTTATCGCCGCGCTGTAACAATCCTGCCTGTACGTTTGCCGGATGTCGCTACGCTTATTCGGACTACAGGCTCCGTCAACGTAGGTCGGATAAGCGTAGCGCATCCGACGTCGCAGACAACAAAAGCCTCTGACGCAAATGCTCAGAGGCTTTTTATTGAATTATCCTCGCTTGCGCTTCCCCTCACCACAATGGTATTAACTGCATATATTTCACGTTTCTGTCATGAGTTCGTTATGAGTGTTACTACACCTGTCCTGGCAACGCTACGCCGCATTACCGCCGACGACAACGCCGCTATCGCCCACGTTATCCGTCAGGTCTCCGCCGAATACGGTCTGACCGCCGATAAAGGCTATACCGTGGCCGACCCTAATCTGGACGAACTGTATCAGGTATACAGCCAGCCGGGCGCGGCCTATTGGGTAGTTGAGCAGAATGGTCAGGTGGTAGGCGGTGGCGGCGTCGCGCCGTTAGGCTGTAGCGAACCGGATATCTGCGAACTGCAAAAGATGTACTTTCTGCCGAGCGTACGTGGCCAGGGGCTGGCGAAAAGGCTGGCGCTGATGGCGCTGGATCACGCCCGTGAGCAGGGATTTAAACAGTGCTATCTGGAAACGACCGCGTTTCTGACGGAAGCCATTCGCCTCTACGAGCGCCTGGGGTTCGCGCACATCGCGGAACCCCTCGGCTGCACCGGTCACGTCGACTGTGAAGTCCGGATGCTGAAACCGCTCTGATTCCCGCTATTGCATCTCAGCGGAGAGCATCAGGCGTATCATGCCGGCCGATCGTGCGGTCGGCAGTTTGAGCACCTGATCCCATAAGTCCTGTACCATGTCGCAGGTCAGCTTCTCTTTCCCTACGCCTTTACTCGGGTCAGCCATAATCTGGATATCCTGGCCATAGCGCTGTACCAGACCGGGGCTGAGAGCCTGCAGGTCCTGGAGCGCCAGCTGCTTTTCTTCCGCCGTCACGGTATGTTTTTTCGGGCCATGAGAGGCATACAGCATACTCATATCACTCGCCATACGACGCTGCATAATCTCGTGCGGAATAATGCGGACCGGGTTAATTCCCCCTTTCACCGCCGGGAACAGGAAGCGAAAACATTCGTCATCGCCCACCTTTTCCACCGCCGCAATCTGTTCGAGGTTAATCTTCATATAATCAATCACGTTGGCATCGGGTGCCTGCTGCAAGCGCGCCATCTGCATCTGCAGAATCTGCGGCTGAATGGCGTCGATAATCTGCTGTTCGCCTTTCCCCGCCTCTTTCATCTCGGCGGCCTGGCTGAGAATATGCTGCCAAAGCGCAGGCTCCTGCTCTTTAATCACCTGATAGACCGGCATTGCCAGCATCGCCTTTTCAAACTTCTGCGTTTCCGTCAGGCCATAGTCCGGGCTTTCACGCGGAATAAGGTAATGCACGTCAAACAGATTCCAGCCGACGATAGCGACAACGAAAATCACCCCGCTCGCGACCTTGCCAATCCAGCCTTTTTTACGAAATACGCCAACGATGATGGCGATAACCGCCCCGATGTACCCTGCCAGTAATACGTGTGCCCAGTTCATTGAATATCCTTAGCCGAAACAATAACCCTGCCGGGGATTATGCTTCCCCGTGTTGTGTGTCGATTATTGCGGCAAAGCTGGACGATTTCCAGCCACCAGATTTTTCCGCCGGGAAAAGGTGAGAGGCTAGACGGGCACGCCGCTGTGGAAGCGGAATTCATCGTCAGGCGTAGAGATGAGCGAGGCTTCCACTTCGCCAAAGAAGCGTACGCGGTCGCCGATATCATCAGCCGCCACCTGCTGTGCCAGCGTCAGATAGTCCTGATAGTGACGCGCCTCAGAACGCAGCAGCGACAGATAAAACGCCTGCAAATCAGCGTCCAGATACGGCGCCAGCGCAGCAAAACGCTCGCAGGAACGGGCCTCGATATAGGCGCCGCAAATCAGCTTATCGATCAGCGTCAGCGGCTCGTGGGTGCGCACCTCTTTGAGCATACCTTTGGCATAGCGGCTGGCGGTGATTTTGACGTAGGGGATCTCGCGACGCTGCATCGCCTCGCGTACCTGCCAGAAGTGGTGCAGCTCCTCTTTGATCAGCAGCACCATGCTGTCGATCAATTGGCGGCCCCACGGGTCATCGGTCTGCGGCATCACGCTTTTGTTAATCTGCTTATTCAGCGCGGCAAAATCGGGCTCCTCGCCCTCGCGAAAGGCAAAGGCCTCATACGGTTTTAGCCAGTCGAGCAGCGCCTGTGCGCCGTCTTTATCGGCGACATATTTACGCACCAGCAGCATTGCGGTTTGCGCCGCTTTCAGCTCGCACACGAGGTGGTCGGTCAGCAACAGAGGAAGATTGGCCGGATCGCGGGCTTTATCGAGCCACGCCTGCGGCGTTTTGCAGTGCAGGAAATCAACAACCGGGGAGAGTATTTGCGGGTAATCCATACCGAAATCCTTGCCCTACGGCAGCGGGCGCTGCCGTAGGTCGTGAGATGACTTAGTGACGCACGCCGTCGTCTTCTTCGTCGACGTAGTCTTCGTCGTCATCGCCTTCTTCGCCGTTCGGGTCTTCGTAGTAGGTGCCCCAACCGTCGTATTCCACTTCAAACTTCTCGGCCAGGTTCATCAGTTGCTCAACCTGGGCGTCAATCAGCTCGGCATTCAGCGCACATTCACTGAGGATATCGCAGCAGATCACGGTGTCGCCTTCTTCCACTTCCAGCTCTTCCGGCTCGGTCACTTCATAGCCCAGCTTGAACGCTTCGACCGCCGCCTTCTCCAGGCTTTCGAAATCGTCAGCGGAAAGGTGGTGTTCGATGGTGTACAGCGCATCAGGATCGCTGCCGTCTTCCAGCAGTTCTTCAATAATCAGACGCGTTTCTTCACGCTGTTCTTCCAGGTGTTCCGGGTTTGCCATGGCTCGTTCCTCATAATGTGGCTGATGCTCTTATTGTCACATACCGCCGCCATTGCCTCCACCTTTCCGACAAAGATTTGTTATGGGGGTTGCAAATGAATATTCATACATATAAAGTGAATTTTAATTCAATAAGTGGCTTGAGCCAGGTGAGGGAAAAATGTCTACTCTGTATAAAAAGAACTTCTTAAAATTACTCGATTTTACCCCTGCAGAAATCACCACGCTGCTGCAGCTCGCGGCAAAACTCAAAGCGGATAAAAAGAAAGGCGCAGAGACGCCGAACCTGACCGGTAAAAACATCGCGCTCATCTTCGAAAAAGACTCGACCCGTACACGATGCTCTTTCGAAGTTGCCGCTTACGATCAGGGCGCTCGCGTCACCTATCTGGGATCCAGCGGCAGCCAGATTGGCCACAAAGAATCGATTAAAGACACTGCGCGCGTGCTGGGCCGCATGTATGACGGCATTCAGTATCGCGGCTACGGCCAGGAAGTGGTTGAAACATTGGCCGAGTACTCCGGCGTGCCGGTGTGGAACGGCCTGACCGACGAATTCCACCCGACTCAGCTGCTGGCGGACCTGCTGACCATGCAGGAACACCTGCCGGGCAAAGCGTTCAACGAAATGACGCTGGTCTATGCGGGCGATGCGCGTAACAACATGGGTAACTCGATGCTCGAAGCGGCGGCGTTAACCGGGCTGGATCTGCGTCTTGTCGCGCCACAGGCGTGCTGGCCGGAAGAGAGCCTGGTGGCCGAGTGTAAAGCGCTGGCGCAGAAAAACGGCGGCAACGTGACGCTGACGGAAGATATCGCCGCAGGCGTGAAAGGGGCCGACTTTATCTATACCGACGTGTGGGTATCGATGGGCGAAGCCAAAGAGAAGTGGGCGGAACGTATCGCGCTGCTGCGCGGCTATCAGGTGAACAGCGCCATGATGAAGCTGACCGGCAACCCGCAGGTTAAATTCCTGCACTGCCTGCCCGCCTTCCATGATGACCAGACCACGCTCGGCAAGAAAATGGCCGCTGAATACGGCATGCACGGCGGCATGGAAGTGACCGATGAGGTCTTTGAATCGCCGGCCAGCATCGTGTTTGATCAGGCGGAAAACCGGATGCACACCATCAAAGCGGTGATGGTTGCAACGCTGAGCAAGTAATAAAGTAGCCCGGCCGAGCACCGCGACGCCGGGAACACCCCGGAGTCGGCGCTATCGCACCTCGTCCGGGCTACATATCACTCAACCAGCAGTTTCACCACCAGCTTACGCACTTTCGCCGGTGCCCCGACGGCGCACAGCGGTTTGTGCACTTCGCCCGGATAAAACACCACGAAATCACCTTCGCTCATCACCACCATTTTTTCCTGCACGCCTTCCGGCAGGAACGCGATGTCTTTATCAGCCAGCCAGTCGGTGTCCGGTTTGCCCGCAGGCTGCGTGCTGAACGCCATCCCTTCCTGGCCGCTCAGCACCACCTGGATATCCAGGTAACGCGCGTGATACTCGGCGCGGCGCTCGGCAAACGGCTCGGTCATGTTTTCAGAAACCATATAGAACAGACGGTTGCCGTCGATGTCGTATTTCCCTTCCGGGGTCTCTGCGGTGACGTTCGCTTTGATGTAGGCAATCGCCTGACGCAGCTCTTCCGGCAGCCAGGACTGCACGTTATGAATGTTGCCAATAATCATGATGACTCCATAAATAAAACAATGTTTCAATTTTCAGTTGTTATACGTAAATTCGCGATACCATACCAGCACTTTTTATCCTGTTATTGCCATCCTGCCGGTTTAGCGCACACTTTGCGCCTGCCGGGCGCGCCGTAGAATTTAAATGCATAAAAAGCGAATACTCATTCTATGAGAATCGTTTTCGTTGATTAAAATGTGAATTCATCGCTTGATTGCCTACTAAAGCTGCGTATAATGCCACCCGTTTTGCCGGGAGGAATTATGGTTCAGTGTGTACGACATCGCGTCTTACCGCGTCTCAAAACAGACGCTGGCCTGCCGTTTTTCCTTTCCGTTGCATCCGTATTCGTAAAGCCCCTTATTTAAGGGGCTTTTTTTTTTGCGCCGTCGTCAGGAGATAAACATGGCTAATCCGCTGTATCAAAAACACATCATTTCCATAAACGATCTCAGCCGCGAAGACCTTGAGCTGGTTTTGGCGACCGCCGCTAAACTGAAAGCCAATCCACAGCCGGAGCTGCTCAAGCACAAGGTTATCGCCAGCTGCTTCTTCGAGGCCTCGACGCGTACCCGCCTCTCCTTTGAAACCTCTATGCACCGCCTCGGCGCCAGCGTGGTCGGCTTCTCCGACAGCGCCAATACCTCTCTCGGCAAAAAAGGCGAAACCCTGGCCGACACCATTTCGGTAATCAGCACCTACGTTGACGCCATCGTGATGCGTCACCCGCAGGAAGGCGCGGCGCGTCTGGCCACCGAATTCTCCGGCGGCATTCCGGTACTTAATGCCGGTGACGGCGCGAACCAGCACCCAACTCAGACGCTGCTCGACCTGTTCACCATTCAGGAAACCCAGGGCCGTCTCGAAAATCTCAACATCGCGATGGTCGGCGACCTGAAGTATGGCCGCACCGTGCACTCGCTGACCCAGGCGCTGGCGAAATTTAACGGCAACCGCTTCTACTTTATCGCCCCGGACGCGCTGGCAATGCCGCAGTACATCCTCGATATGCTCGACGAGAAAGGTATCGCCTGGAGCCTGCACAGCGCCATTGAGGAAGTGATGGCCGAGGTCGACATTCTGTACATGACCCGGGTGCAGAAAGAGCGCCTTGACCCGTCGGAATACGCCAACGTGAAGGCGCAGTTCGTCCTGCGCGCCGCGGATTTGACCGGCGCACGCGATAACATGAAAGTGCTGCACCCGCTGCCGCGTATTGATGAAATCACCACCGATGTCGATAAGACGCCGCACGCCTGGTACTTCCAGCAGGCCGGTAACGGCATCTTCGCCCGCCAGGCGTTACTGGCACTGGTACTGAATAGCGAACTGGCTCTGTAAGGGGAAATGACGATGACACACGACAACAAATTGCAGGTAGAAGCCATCAAACGTGGCACCGTAATCGACCATATCCCGGCACAGGTTGGCTTTAAGCTGCTGACGCTGTTCAAGCTGACCGAAACCGACCAGCGCATCACCATTGGCCTGAACCTGCCGTCCGGAGAGATGGGCCGTAAAGATCTGATTAAAATTGAGAACACCTTCCTGACCGACGAGCAGGTCAATCAGCTGTCGCTGTACGCGCCAGAGGCCACCGTCAACCGCATCGATAATTACGAAGTGGTCGGCAAAACGCGCCCCAGCCTGCCGGAGCGCATGGACAGCGAGCTGGTGTGCCCGCACAGCAACTGCATCAGCCACGCCGAGCCGGTTTCATCGAGCTTTGCAGTGAAAAAACGCGCCGATGACGTTGCGCTCAAATGCAAATACTGTGAAAAAGAGTTTTCCCATTATGTGGTGCTGGCCAACTAATTGCGGTTGGTATTGGTATTAGGCGTCCCTATAATGGCTACGACCTCATTACCGCAGTTCATCTGGAGATATCATGAGCAAAACTATTGCGACGGAAAATGCACCGGCAGCTATTGGACCCTACGTTCAGGGCGTTGATCTGGGCAGCATGATCATCACTTCCGGTCAGATCCCGGTTGACCCAAAAACCGGCAGCGTGCCGGAAGACGTGTCCGCACAGGCGCGTCAGTCGCTGGAAAACGTTAAAGCTATCGTTGAGGCCGCTGGCCTGAAAGTGGGCGATATCGTGAAAACGACCGTATTCGTAAAAGATCTCAACGATTTCGCGACCGTTAACGCCACTTACGAAGCGTTCTTCACCGAGCACAATGCCACCTTCCCGGCGCGTTCCTGCGTGGAAGTGGCGCGTCTGCCGAAAGACGTGAAGATTGAAATCGAAGCGATTGCCGTACGTCGCTGATCGCGATGCAGTATGAAGAAAGGCAGCCAATGGCTGCCTTTTTTGTTTTGTGCGGTGGTTTCCCGGCGGCGCTTCGCTTGGCCGGGCTACATTCGTGTTTCCTGTAGCCCGGGCGACCGCAGTGACCCCGGGGCCACCACAATCACTGCCAGCCGTAGCGACGGCTGAAGAAGCCTTTCACCAGCTGCGTCAGCGTCATGTAGCCCACCAGAATCGCCACCAGCCACGGAAAGTAGCTGAGCGGCAGCGGCTGCAGCTGCAGGTAGCTGGCCAGCGGCGAGAACGGCAGCGCGATACCGACCGCCATCACCAGCAGCGTCATGGCAAACAGCGGCCAGGCGGCACGGCTCTGCACGAACGGAATGCGGCGGGTACGAATCATATGCACAATCAGCGTCTGTGACAGCAGCCCTTCAATAAACCAGCCGGACTGGAACAGGGTCTGCATTTCCGGGGTATTGGCCTTAAACACCCACCACATCAGGCAGAAAGTCAGAATGTCGAAGATGGAGCTGATCGGCCCGAAGAACACCATAAAGCGCCCCAGATCCGCCGGGTTCCAGCGCTGCGGTTTACGAATCTGCTCGTCATCGACGTTATCAAACGGCAGCGCCACCTGGGATACATCGTACAGCAGGTTCTGAATCAGTAAGTGTAACGGCAGCATCGGCAGGAACGGCAGGAAGGCGCTGGCCACCAGCACGCTGAAGACGTTACCGAAGTTGGAGCTGGCGGTCATCTTGATGTACTTGAGCATGTTCGAGAAGGTGCGGCGCCCTTCGATCACCCCCTCTTCCAGCACCATCAGGCTTTTTTCCAGCAGGATGATATCCGCCGCCTCACGGGCGATATCCACCGCGCCGTCCACTGAAATACCGATATCCGCCGCGCGCAGCGCCGGGGCGTCGTTGATGCCGTCGCCCATAAAGCCCACCACGTGGCCTTCGCGCTTCAGCAGCGTCACGATGCGCTCTTTATGCATCGGCGTCAGGCGGGCGAACAACGTGGTGCGCTGGGCAAGCTTCGCCAGCTCGTCGTCGCTCAGGTGCTCAATATCGCTGCCGATAATCACCTCACCGGCGTCCAGCCCCACTTCATGGCACACTTTCGCCGCCACCAGCTCGCTATCGCCGGTCAGAATTTTCACCGTGATGCCGCTGGCCTTCAGCGCTTTCAGCGCCGGTGCGGTGGTCTCTTTCGGCGGATCGAGGAAGGCGATGTAGCCTTCAAGAATCAGGTCCGATTCATCAATACGCTGATAGTCGCCTTCACGCGCGGGCAGGAATTTGCTGGCCACCGCCACCACCCGCAGCCCCTGACGGTTCAGGTTGTCGGTCACCCGACGGATACGGCGCAGCATGGTGTCATCCAGCGGCACGATTTCACCGTTGTGATACACCTGGCTACAGACGTTGAGGATCTCCTGCAACGCGCCTTTGCAAATCAGCTTGTGGACGTCCGGCTTCTCGCTCACCACCACCGACATACGGCGGCGCTCGAAATCAAACGGGATCTCATCCACCTTCTGCCAGGCGGTAGACAGCTCGCGGGCCGCCGCTTCATCTACCCCTTCCAGCACTGCGGTATCGAGCAGGTTTTTCAGCCCGGTCTGGTAATGGCTGTTCAGCCACGCGGTTTGCAGCACCCGTTCGCTGACCTTGCCGGATACATCGGTGTGGTTTTCCAGCACGATTTTATCCTGCGTCAGGGTGCCGGTTTTGTCGGTGCACAGAATGTCCATCGCGCCAAAGTTCTGAATAGCGTCGAGGTGCTTCACAATCACCTTTTGCTTAGAGAGCTTCACCGCGCCGCGCGCCAGCGTGGAGGTGACGATCATCGGCAGCATTTCCGGCGTCAGGCCGACGGCGACGGAGAGCGCGAACAGCGCCGCTTCCCACCAGTCGCCTTTGGTGTATCCGTTAATGACCAGCACAATCGGCGCCATCACCAGCATAAAGCGGATCAGCAGCATGCTGACGCGGCTGATGCCTTTCTGGAAGGCGTTCGGCTCGCTCTCCTGCTCGCTCACGCGCCCGGCCAACTGACCAAACCAGGTGTTCGCTCCGGTGGCAATCACCATCGTCTGCGCGGTGCCGCTGACCACGTTGGTGCCCATAAAGCACAGCGTGTCGCACTCAAGCGGGTTCGTTTGCTGTGGCTCGCGGGTGTTCGCCACTTTCTCCACCGGCAGCGATTCGCCGGTCAGCGAGGCCTGCGCCACGAACAGATCGCGGGCCTGAATCACGCGCAGATCCGCCGGAATCATATCCCCGGCGGCGAGCTTGATAATATCGCCCGGCACCAGCTGGTCGATAGGCAGTTCCACCCAGCTGCTCTCGCCCTTATCGTTGACGACACGCAGCACCGTTGCGGTGTTGCTGACCATCGCTTTCAGGGTATCGGCGGCTTTGGTTGAGCGCGCCTCCTGCACGAAATTCAGCAGCGTGGAAATGCCCACCATCAGCACAATCACCACCGCCGCGAACAGATCTTCCGTGGCGTAAGAGACGGCGGCCAGCACGGTCAGCAGGATGTTGAACGGGTTACGGTAGCAGAGCCACAGATGCACCCACCACGGCTGAGGCTGCTGTGCCGGCAGCTGGTTTTCACCGTGTAGCGCGCGCGCCTGCTCCACTTCCGCCGCATTCAATCCTTCCGGATGGGTATTAAAGATTTGCCACAGCTCCTGCTCGCTAAGCTGGGCCATTTTGAGGCAGTGTTCGCTGAGCGAAGGTGGAATGGGCGTATGGGCGACGCTTTGCTGAGTGAGCATCGGATCGCGCTGTACCAGACGGCGCGGCAGGTGGCGGCCAAGCTGTGCAAACAGCTGCCGGGTTAAATTTTTCAGCATACAAAATCCCCCTGCAGTCGCCGGACGCGACCGCAGTCAGACCTGTGGGCACAGTCAATCTGTACCGCACAGGCACTTAATTTTTATTGCAGGGACATGATTAAGGAATGTCACTGCCTCACATCATCGGCAAGGCAGCGCAAAGCTGACTTACCGGAACGTTACTCTCCAGCGCGAGAGAGGTGCGGGATCGGGATCCATAAAGCCTCCGGTAAGGGTGAAAGACGAAATCGCCGCGAATTATACGCAGAAAATCATAAGTTTTGTGACTATTAGAGCGATATAATAACGGCAAGTAATTCAACAACACGTCAACCATCAGGTCTGACGGCAAAAATATTCACGTGGGGCAACTACATGCAAAATCGGCTGACCATCAAAGATATCGCTCGCCTGAGTGGTGTTGGCAAATCAACCGTGTCCCGCGTCCTGAATAACGAAAGCGGCGTCAGCGAACGCACCCGCGAGCGCGTGGAAGCGGTAATGATCCAGCACGGCTTCTCCCCTTCTCGCTCCGCGCGCGCCATGCGGGGGCAAAGCGATAAAGTGGTCGCCATTATCGTTACCCGTCTGGACTCGCTATCGGAAAACCTGGCGGTGCAGACCATGCTGCCGGCGTTTTACGAACAGGGCTATGACCCGATCATGATGGAAAGCCAGTTCTCGCCCGAAAAGGTGGTGGAGCATCTGGCGATGCTTAAACGCCGCAATATCGACGGTGTGATCCTGTTTGGTTTTACCGGCATCACCGACGACATGCTGGCTAACTGGCAGTCTTCGCTGGTGCTGATGGCCCGCGACGCCGGCGGCTTCTCCTCGGTTTGCTATGACGACCACGGCGCTATCACCCTGCTGATGCAGCGCCTGTTCGAACGCGGCCATCGCCATATCAGCTTCCTCGGGGTGCCTCCAGGCGATGTCACCACCGGCCAGCGCCGTCACGACGCCTATCAGGATTTCTGCCAGCGCCACCAGTTGGAACCGGTCGCCGCGCTGCCGGGGCTGGCGATGAAACAGGGCTACGACTTCGCCCGCCAGGTCATCACCCCGGAAACCACCGCGCTTATTTGCGCCACCGATACCCTCGCCCTGGGCGTCAGTAAATATTTTCAGGAGCAGCGCATCAACAGCGTCCAGCTGGCAAGCGTCGGTAATACCCCGCTGACCAAGTTTTTGCACCCGGAAATTATCACCGTCGATCCCGGCTACGCCGAGGCCGGACGCCGCGCCGCAGATCAGCTGAACGCCTTGATCGGCGGCACTCGCGAGCCGCAGCAGATCGTGATCCCCGCCACCCTCGCCTAAGCTTAACATCCGCTTTAATGTGATCTTCGCTACGTTTCGGGAACGTTCCCATTTTCCCAAATCCGTAAACCCGCTACGCTTATAATCAGCGTATTAATAACGATTCATGTCCTGAATCCGTCAGGTTGCCCGAATTACGGCAGTCTGTACCGGCGGTTATCGGGAAGATCTTATCTCTGTTTGAAGGCCCTGACATGAGCAAAAAAATAGACCAAAAGAACATCGATAAACTTATCGATCTGGTCGGCGGACGCGAAAACATCGCGACCGTTAGCCACTGCATCACGCGCCTGCGCTTTGTGCTGAACGACCCGGCCAAAGCGGATCCAAAAGCGATCGAAGAACTGCCGATGGTAAAGGGCTGCTTTACCAACGCCGGGCAGTTCCAGGTGGTCATTGGCACCGAAGTGGGCGACTACTATCAGGCGCTGCTGGCCACCACCGGTCAGACCGGCGTGGATAAAGAGCAGGCCAAACAGGCGGCGCGCCAGAACATGAAATGGCACGAGCAGATGATCTCCCACTTTGCCGAGATCTTCTTCCCGCTGCTGCCGGCGCTGATCAGCGGGGGTCTGATCTTAGGCTTCCGTAACGTGATCGGCGACCTGCCGATGAGCAACGGCCAGACGCTGGCGCAGATGCACCCGTCGCTGCAAACCGCCTATGATTTCCTATGGCTGATTGGCGAAGCCATCTTCTTCTACCTGCCGGTAGGTATCTGCTGGTCGGCGGTGAAGAAAATGGGCGGCACGCCGATCCTCGGCATCGTGCTTGGCGTTACCCTCGTGTCGCCGCAGCTGATGAACGCTTATCTGCTCGGTCAGCAGGTGCCGGAAGTGTGGAACTTCGGCCTGTTTACCATCGCCAAAGTCGGCTATCAGGCGCAGGTTATCCCGGCGCTGCTGGCGGGTCTGACCCTCGGCTTTATTGAGACGCGCCTCAAACGTATCGTGCCGGACTATCTGTACCTCGTCATCGTACCGGTGTGCTCACTGATTCTGGCGGTATTCCTCGCTCACGCGATTATCGGGCCATTCGGTCGCTTGATTGGCGACGGCGTTGCCTTCGCGGTACGTCACCTGCTGACCGGCAGCTTCGCACCGATTGGCGCAGCGCTGTTCGGCTTCCTGTATGCGCCACTGGTGATTACCGGTGTGCACCAGACCACGCTGGCCATTGATATGCAGATGATTCAGAGCATGGGCGGCACCCCGGTGTGGCCAATGATTGCCCTGTCCAACATCGCGCAGGCGTCTGCCGTCGTCGGCATTATCATTTGCAGCCGTAAAGCGAAAGAGCGTGAGATCTCCGTACCGGCCGCCATCTCTGCCTACCTTGGCGTGACCGAACCGGCGATGTACGGGATCAACCTGAAGTACCGCTTCCCGATGCTCTGCGCCATGATTGGTTCCGGTATTGCGGGCCTGCTGTGCGGCCTGTACGGCGTGCTGGCGAACGGTATCGGCGTCGGCGGCCTGCCGGGCATCCTGTCGATTAAACCGACCTTCTGGGCGGTCTACAGCGTCGCAATGATTATCACCATCGTGGTACCGATTATCCTGACGGTTGTGGTCTACAAGCGCAAAGAGCGTCAGGGCACCCTGCCCGTTATGTAAACACACCTTCTTCGGGGCGCATTTGCGCCCCTGATTCTTATTCGAGGACAACCCCATGAACACACTACCTCTCTGGTGGCAGAACGGCGTCATCTATCAAATTTATCCCAAGAGTTTTCAGGACACGACGGGCAGCGGTACGGGAGACCTGCGCGGCGTGACGTCTCGCCTCGACTATCTGCAAAAGCTCGGCGTTGACGCCATCTGGATCACGCCGTTTTACGTTTCACCGCAGGTGGATAACGGCTATGACATCGCCAACTACACGGCAATCGATCCATCTTACGGCACGCTGGAGGATTTCGATAAGCTGGTCGCCGAGGCGCATCAGCGCGGCATTCGCATCGTGCTGGACATGGTGCTGAACCACACTTCTACCCATCACGCGTGGTTCCAGGAATCGCGTAAAAAAGAGAGCCCGTATCGCCAGTTCTATATCTGGCGCGACGGTACGCCGGACACGCCGCCGAACAACTGGCGCTCCAAGTTTGGCGGCAACGCCTGGCAGTGGGACGCCGAGAGCGGCCAGTACTATCTGCACCTGTTCGCCACCGAGCAGGCCGATCTTAACTGGGAAAATGAGACGGTTCGTGATGAGCTGAAAAAGGTCTGCGAGTTCTGGGCCGATCGCGGCGTTGACGGCCTGCGTCTCGACGTCGTTAACCTGATTTCAAAAGACCAGACCTTCCCGGATGACCATCAGGGCGACGGCCGCCGCTTCTACACCGACGGCCCGCGCGCGCATGAGTTTCTGCAGGAGTTCAGCCGCGATGTCTTTACCCCACGCGGCCTGATGACCGTCGGCGAGATGTCTTCGACCACCCTGGAAAACTGCCAGCAGTATGCGTCTCTGGACGGCAAAGAGCTGTCGATGACCTTCAACTTCCATCACCTGAAAGTGGACTACCCCGGCGGCGAAAAGTGGACGCTGGCGCGCCCGGACTTCGTGGCGCTGAAATCGCTGTTCAGCCACTGGCAGCAAGGGATGCATAACCGTGCGTGGAACGCGCTGTTCTGGTGTAACCACGACCAACCGCGCATCGTCTCCCGCTTTGGTGATGAAGGTGAATATCGCATTACGGCGGCGAAGATGCTGGCGATGGTGCTGCACGGCATGCAGGGTACGCCGTACATTTATCAGGGTGAAGAGATTGGCATGACCAACCCCCATTTTGCGAAGCTTGAGCAGTATCGCGATGTGGAGAGCCACAATATGTACGCCGAGCTGCTGGCGCAGGGGAAAAACCCGGACGAGCTGCTGGCCATCCTCGCCAGTAAATCGCGCGACAACAGCCGCACGCCGATGCAGTGGGACGCCAGCGCCAACGCCGGTTTCACCGAAGGCGAGCCGTGGATTGGCGTGTCCGACAACTATGCAAGCATTAACGTTGAGCAAGCATTGGCGGATCCCGATTCGGTATTTTATACCTATCAACAGCTGATTGCGTTGCGTAAATCGCAGCCGGTACTGACCTGGGGCGACTATCAGGATCTGCTGCCGGAGCATCCGTCGCTGTGGTGCTATCGCCGCCAGTGGCAGGGGCAAACGCTGCTGGTTGTTGCCAACCTTAGCGCAGAGCCGCAGGCATGGCAGCCAACGGATACCGTTGCCGATGCCCGCGTGCTGATGAGCAACTACGCCGATGCCGCTTCGACCCCTACCGCGATGACCCTGCGCCCGTTTGAAGCCGTCTGGTGGCTTCAGGGCTAATCCCCCTACCCGGCAGCGCTGCGCTGCCGGGCCTGCCTGCATCACACTGTTTCTACGCCTTTTTTCGTACATTTATTGCGCAACAAAATTTACATAATCGATAACGCCTGCCATATGTACTCTCGCATTTTTACTTTGTCCTGAATCAATAAAAGCGCAAACATGTTTGATGCAAATCACTACATATAGAACTTAAAATGCGTCCCGGCCCAACATATGGTATTTATCGTCTATCATTGCAACAATGAGAATCATGAAAAAGATAGCCGGTATGTGGATAACCTGGGCCACACGCGGGGGAAAGTATTGGTTAATGGAGTAAATACGCCAATCGCTGTTTTCCCACCTCTGTGGATAACCTGTTCTTATAAATATTGGAGTGATCATGACACCGCATGTGATGAAACGAGATGGCTGTAAAGTGCCGTTCAAATCAGAGCGCATTCAGGAAGCAATTCTGCGTGCAGCTAAAGCAGCGGGAGTCGATGACGCAGATTATTGCGCCACCGTCGCAGCAATCGTTAGCCAACAAATGCAGGGCCAGGCGCAGGTTGATATCAACGAAATCCAGACCGCCGTTGAGAATCAGCTGATGTCCGGGCCGTACAAGCAGCTGGCCCGTTCCTATATCGAATATCGCCACGACCGCGATAGCCAGCGCGAGAAGCGCGGCCGCCTGAATCAGGAAATTCGCGGCCTGGTTGAGCAGACCAACTCGGCGCTGCTTAACGAAAACGCCAACAAAGACAGCAAAGTGATCCCGACCCAGCGCGATCTGCTGGCCGGTATCGTCGCCAAACACTACGCTCGCCAGCACCTGCTGCCGCACGACGTGGTGATGGCGCACGAGCGCGGCGTGATTCACTACCACGACCTCGACTACTCGCCGTTCTTCCCGATGTTCAACTGCATGCTGATCGACCTGAAAGGCATGCTGACCCAGGGCTTTAAGATGGGCAACGCGGAAATCGAGCCGCCGAAATCCATCTCGACCGCTACCGCGGTCACCGCGCAGATCATCGCCCAGGTTGCCAGCCATATTTACGGCGGCACCACCATTAACCGTATTGATGAAGTGCTGGCGCCGTTCGTCACCGAGAGCTTCAACAAGCACCGTAAAATTGCCGATGAATGGCAGATCCCGAACGCGGAAGAGTACGCTCGCACCCGCACCGAGAAAGAGTGCTACGACGCCTTCCAGTCGCTGGAGTATGAAGTCAACACGCTGCACACCGCCAACGGCCAGACGCCGTTCGTCACCTTTGGTTTCGGCCTCGGCACCAGCTGGGAATCGCGCCTGATTCAGCAGTCTATTCTGCGTAATCGCATCGCGGGCCTCGGCAAAAACCGCAAAACCGCGGTGTTCCCGAAGCTGGTCTTCGCCATTCGCGACGGCCTGAACCACAAGTTCGGCGACGCCAACTACGACATCAAGCAGCTGGCGCTGGAGTGCGCGAGCAAGCGCATGTACCCGGATATCCTCAACTACGATCAGGTGGTGAAGGTCACCGGCTCCTTTAAAACCCCGATGGGCTGCCGCAGCTTCCTCGGCGTGTGGGAAAACGAAAACGGTGAGCAGGTGCACGACGGGCGTAACAACCTGGGCGTCATCAGCCTCAACCTGCCGCGTATTGCGCTGGAAGCCAAAGGTGATGAAGCCGCATTCTGGACGCTGCTCGACGAGCGTCTGCTGCTGGCGCGTAAAGCGCTGATGACCCGCATCGCGCGTCTGGAAGGGGTAAAAGCGCGCGTGGCGCCGATCCTGTATATGGAAGGGGCCTGCGGCGTGCGTCTGAAAGCGGACGACGACGTATCAGAAATCTTCAAAAACGGTCGTGCGTCCATCTCTCTGGGCTACATCGGTATCCACGAGACCATCAACGCGCTGTTCGGCAACCAGCATATGTACGACAGCGAAATGCTGCGTGAGAAAGGCGTGGCCATCGTTCAGCGCCTGCGCGATGCGGTTGATCAGTGGAAAGATGAAACCGGCTACGGTTTCAGCCTGTACAGCACGCCGAGCGAAAACCTGTGCGACCGCTTCTGCCGTCTCGACACCGCCGAGTTTGGCGTGGTGGAAGGCGTGACTGACAAAGGCTACTACACCAACAGCTTCCACCTCGACGTGGAGAAAAAGGTTAACCCGTACGACAAGATCGACTTCGAAGCGGCCTACCCGCCGATCGCCAACGGCGGTTTTATCTGCTACGGCGAGTACCCGAACATCCAGCACAACCTGAAGGCGCTGGAAGACGTGTGGGACTACAGCTACCAGCACGTGCCGTACTACGGGACCAACACGCCGATCGATGAATGCTACGAGTGCGGCTTTACCGGTGAGTTCGAGTGCACCAGCAAAGGCTTCACCTGCCCGAAATGCGGCAACCACGACGCGGCCCGCGTCTCCGTGACGCGCCGCGTGTGCGGCTACCTCGGCAGCCCGGACGCCCGTCCGTTCAACGCCGGTAAGCAGGAAGAAGTGAAGCGCCGCGTTAAGCACCTGGGTAACGGGCAGCTCGGTTAAGGCCGAGCGGTTTATCCCCCTCCCCTGAGGGGAGAGGGAACCGTTTACTGCACCATCGTACCACCGTAGCCCGGCCGAGCGTAGCGACGCCGGGGCCGTCCCGGAGTCGGCGTATCGCCTCGTCCGGGCTACGATGGTTGCTAATCTGGAACGCGAACATGAATTACCATCAATACTACCCCGTCGACATCGTCAACGGCCCCGGCACGCGCTGTACGTTATTCGTCGCTGGCTGCGTTCACGAATGCCCCGGCTGCTACAACAAGAGCACCTGGCGCGTGAACTCCGGCCAGCCGTTCACCGCTGAGATGGCTGACCGCATCATCGCCGACCTCAACGATACCCGCGTCAAACGCCAGGGGATTTCACTCTCCGGCGGCGACCCGCTGCACCCGCAGAACGTGCCGGAGATCCTCAAGTTGGTCAAACGCATCCACGCCGAATGCCCCGGCAAAGATATCTGGGTGTGGACCGGCTATAAGCTCGACGAACTCAAT
Organism: Kluyvera sp.; assembly: GCF_047971185.1. Taxonomy (GTDB): domain Bacteria; phylum Pseudomonadota; class Gammaproteobacteria; order Enterobacterales; family Enterobacteriaceae; genus Kluyvera. The sequence goes on along the minus strand of NZ_JBKDZH010000080.1, from coordinate 32,911 downwards.
GCTGCGCAAATGGAAGTCGTTGACCTGATCAACGTGCTGGTGGACGGTAAGTTTGTGCAGGACCTGAAAGACCCGGCGCTGATCTGGCGCGGCAGCAGTAATCAGGTGGTGCATCACCTGCGCTAGCCACGAGAGATCTAGCGGGCAGAGACCACCATCTGCGACGGGCTCCCCACCGGCGTATAGTCCGGCTCAAAGGTCAGCGCGCCGCTTTGCGGATCGACGCGGAAACGGGTGATGTTGTCGCTGCGTTGATTCATCACGTACAGCCAGCGCCCCTGGCTATCGAGGGTTAACGTGCGTGGGTAATCGCCGCGCGTCCAGATATCTTCCTGCCGCTTCAGACCGCCATCGGCCAGTACCGTAAAGTGAGCAATACTGTTGTGTAAGCGGTTGGCTACGTACAGCTGCTTACCGTCCTGGCTCAGCGTTAATCCCGACGCGAAGCTCGTGCCTTTGTACATTTCCGGCAGTACGGAGACCGTCTGGCCTTCGCGCAGCAGGCCGCTGTGCGTATCAAGATAGTAATAGGTCAGCGTTGAAGACTCTTCATTCACCAGCCACAGCCCATCGCCCGCAGGCGTGAATACGAAATGGCGCGGCCCCGCGCCCGCAGACGACGCGGCGATAAACGGCGGATCGTTCGGCGTCAGTTTGCCGCTCGCCGGATCTATCGTGTACTGGTAGATCCTGTCTAATCCGAGATCCGTGGCGTAAACAAAACGCCCGCTCCGATCCGCGCGTACCATATGCGCATGCGGACTGCCGTGGCCGCTGATGGCGAAACTGCCCTCGACCGCGGCTTCCGGGCGCGATGCGCCCACCGGCCCGCTATCCTGATGAACATCAACCGCATCCCCCAGACTGCCGTCATCGTGAACCGGCAGCACGGCAATCGAGCCGCTGGTGTAGTTAGCCACCAGCAGGTAGCGACCATCCGGCGTTAACGACAGATAGACCGGCCCCGCGCCGCCGGAGGCGACCTGGTTCAGGCTGAGCAATTCGCCCTGCGCGTCAATTCGCCACGCCTGCACCACGCCCTGATCCACTTCGCTGGCGGCATACAGCACCTTACCATCGCGCGAGACGGTGAGCTGCGCCAGGTCAGGCAGCGAGCTGACCTGCGTTTTATTCCGCAGCTCGCCGGTTTCCGCATCCACGGTAAAGCGGTATAGCCCTTCGCCATTCGGCGCGTAAGTGCCAACCCAGGCGTACTGCGTTTGTGCGGCAGCGCTGGCGGCGAGCAGAGAGAAAGAGGCAGCAAGCAGATGAGAAGGCATGGCGATTCCTTGATGGTCGATGGGAGATAGCAGGCGTTGAGGTATGCGGAAGGCATCGGGCGACGCCTTCCGTAGACAGGAATTAGCGGAACTTCTTGTGGTTCTCGTTGCGGGTGGTTTTGAAATCTTCCGCAGCGGCCTGGGCTTCTTTCACTTTGCCCTCGTTCGCCAGCTTCAGCGCACCGTCAATCTGACCAATCAGCGTATCCATGCCATGACGATAATCTTTCATTTCCGCGCTGTCAGCCGCTTTGCCTTCCAGCTTCGGCGGGGTCTCTTTTTTGGCGTCTTCTGCTGCGGTGCGCATCTTCGTCAGCGCCGCTTTCAGCTCACCCGCGTCGGAGGTTTTCTGCACGATCTGCAGATTTTCCGCCAGGGTATCCATATCGTCGCCCAGATCGGCGAAGGCCGAAGCCGAACCCAGCGCCAGCGCGGAGACCGCCAGCATCGCTACCAGTTTTTTACGCATTGCTCACTTCCTTTTTATTATCTACGCAAACGGGCGCAGCAGGATGCGCCCAGCACGTGTTTACTGCCCGGCGATTTTCATCTCCGGTAACAGTACGGAACCACATTGGATGTTACTGCGTGTCTCAATATCGTCGGCGATGGTGACAATATTGCGCCACATATCTTTCAGGTTGCCGGCGATGGTGATTTCGCTCACCGGGTACTGAATTTCGCCGTTCTCAACCCAGAAGCCGGATGCACCGCGCGAGTAGTCGCCGGTGATGCCGCTAACACCCTGCCCCATCAGTTCGGTGACGACAAGACCCGTACCCATCTCTTTAAGCAACTTTTCAAAACTCAGGCCGCGCCCTTTAATGCGCCAGTTGTGAATGCCGCCCGCGTGGCCGGTGCTCTTCAGGCCCAGCTTACGCGCGGAGTAGTTGGTGAGCAGCCACTGGGTCAGGATGCCGTCTTTAATAATGTCGCGACGTTCGGTGCGCACGCCTTCGCTGTCGAACGGCGTCGAGGCCAGCCCTTTCAGCAGGTGCGGGTGCTCTTCAATGGTCAGCCACTCCGGCAGAATCTGCTTACCGAGGGAGTCCAGCAGGAAGGTGGATTTACGGTACACCGAACCACCGGCAATCGCGCCAACCAGGTGTCCAAACAGGCCGGTCGCCACTTCATTGGCGAAAATCACCGGCGCCTGCATGGTGGAGAGCTTACGCGGTTCCAGGCGAGACAGGGTGCGGCGGGCGCACTCTTCCCCAACCCATTCCGGCGATTGCAGATCGCCCAGCGCGCGGCCAATGGTGTAGGCGTAGTCGCGTTCCATGTCGCCGTTGGCTTCGGCAATCACGCAGCTGGAGAGCGAGTGGCGGGTAGAGCTGTAGCTCTGCAACATGCCGTGGCTGTTGCCGAAGACTTTAATGCCGTAGTGGCTGTTGAAGCTGCCGCCTTCGGTATTGGTGATGCGTTTGTCGGCTTTCAGGGAAGCCTGCTCAGCGCGGGCCGCCAGTTCAATGGCCTCGTCCGGGGTCACTTCCGCCGGGTGGAACAGGTCGAGATCCGGCGCGTCAAAGGCCAGCAGATCTTTGTCCGCCACGCCCGCGCACGGGTCCGGCGAGGTGTAGCGGGCGATATCCAGCGCCGCCTGCACGGTACGGGCAATGGCGTCCGGGCTCAGGTCTGTCGAGGAGGCGCTGCCTTTACGATTCTGGTGGTATACGGTGATCCCCAGCGCGCCATCGCTGTTGAATTCGACGTTTTCAACTTCACCGTAGCGCGTACTGACGCTGATACCGGTGGTCTTGCTGACCGCGACTTCCGCGCCGTCCGATTGGGCGGCTGCCAGCTCGAGTGCCGTGGAGACCGCTTTTTCCAGCGCAATACGCTGTTCCGCAACTTGTGTGATCACTTTCATCGTCTAAGCCATAATCTGAGGTAAAGTTAAATGAAGTCTAACAGAGAACCCTTTCTCAGTATGCGCTCAAGCTGTTAGTATTAGCCTCTTTTTTAAGGAGCCTGAAATGACAAAGCAGCCCGAAGACTGGCTCGACGAAGTCCCCGGTGATGATATCGAGGACGAAGATGATGAAATTATCTGGGTCAGCAAGAGTGAAATTAAGCGTGATGCCGAAGAGCTGAAAAAGCTCGGTGCGGAACTGGTCGCTCTCGGTAAGAACGCGCTGGATAAAATCCCGCTGGACGCCGACCTGCGCGCCGCCATTGAACTGGCGCAGCGTATTAAGATGGAAGGCCGCCGCCGCCAGCTGCAGCTGATCGGTAAAATGCTGCGCCAGCGCGACGTTGAGCCGTACCGCCAGGCGCTGGATAAGCTGAAAAACCGCCACAACCAGCAGGTTGTTGTGTTCCACAAGCTGGAGCAACTGCGTGACCGTATGGTTGACGGCAGCGATGAAGCCATCGAAGAAGTGATGAACCTGTGGCCTGACGCCGACCGTCAGCAGCTGCGTTCGCTGGTGCGTAACGCCAGGAAAGAAAAAGCCGGCAACAAGCCGCCAAAATCTTCCCGCCAGATCTTCCAGTATCTGCGCGAGCTGTCCGAAAACCAGGATTAATCATCCGTAAAATGCCCTCTTCGTGAGGGTATTTTTTTATCTGCGTGAGACCGCCTGATGGCGCTACGCTTATCAGGCCTACATTCGGTGCAAATTGTAGGCCGGATAAGGCGTTTACGCCGCCATCCGGCAATGATGCCGGGTTATGCCATCACAATCTGGCACAAATCATGGTTAAAACGCTGATACTGCGCCTCATCAATCGGCTGCGGATAGCTCAGCACAATTAATGCGTGATCGGCGATACCGGCGTGATAGGTCGGGTGCGTATGCGGCCACGGATTGGCGAAGAACCCCATCCCTTCATAGAAACGCAGACGTTTGTGGGCAATCTCGGTGGTCAGCGGATCGATTTCCAGAATCGTTTTCGGCGCGCGCGCAAGGATTTGCCCCAGCAGACGTTTGCCGTAACCCTGCGAGCGCAGGCTGCCGTCGACCGCCAGATGTTCAATATAGCTATAGCCGTCGAACGCCCACGTGCCGCTCATCCCGATAAACAGCTCACCGTCGAACCACGCTTCCAGCGCGTAGTGTGGGTCGTGGAGTGCCCGCTGTTTGGCGAGGAGTTCGCGCTGTTCGTGCCACGGGAAAGCGTGGGTATAGAGAGCATCGAGCGGGGGAAATAAGGGGGAATCGGTGGCGGTGATTTTTTTGGCGATGAGCATGTTTGGGTACCGAGGGAGAGTGTTGTGTTGAGCGGGCCCCCTCACCCCGGCCCCCTCCCCAAAGGGGCGAGGGAGAAAACCAATCGTGCTAGCTGCTCGATCGGTCCCCTCTCCCCTTTGGGGAGAGGGTTAGGGTGAGGGGCCCAGCTCAGCCGTTTAGCGCTGAGCTTTCTTTTCCAGCCTTTCCAGCAGCTTCTGATGAATACCGCCAAATCCGCCGTTGCTCATCACCAGAATATGGTCGCCCGGCTCGGCGCTTTTGACGATCATGTCCGCCAGCGCGTCAACGTCGGCGCTCCAGTGGGCTGGCTGCACGCAGGCTTCTGCCACCTCCGCCACCTGCCACGGAATATGCTGCGGCTGAAGCAGGAACACTTCGTCCGCGCGACCCAGCGACGGTGCGAGGTCGTCTTTGCAGACGCCCATCTTCATGGTGTTGGAACGCGGTTCCAGCACGGCGATAATCTTCGCGGTGCCGCCCACTTTGCCGCGCAGCGCCTGCAGCGTGGCGAGGATCGCCGTTGGGTGATGCGCAAAATCGTCATACACGCACACGCCGTTGGCTTCACCGCGCAGCTCCAGGCGGCGACGGGCGTTGATAAAGCTGCCCAACGCGTTGGCGGCATCCGCAGGCGTCACGCCGACATGGCGCGCGGCGGCAATCGCCATCAGGCCGTTGTGCATGTTGTGTTCGCCCACCAGGCTCCACTTCACTTCACCGACCTTTTCACCGTCGAGCAGCACTTCCCACTCGGAGGCATCGGTATTCAGCTTCTTCGCCAGCCAGTGGCCCTGCTCGCCCACCAGCTCCTGTTCGCTCCAGCAGCCCATCGCCATCACCTGCTTCAGGTTGGCGTCGTTCTCCGGCAGGATGATACGCCCCTGCCCCGGCACAATACGCACCAGGTGGTGGAACTGTTTCTGGATAGCTTTCAGATCGTCGAAGATATCCGCGTGATCGAACTCAAGGTTGTTGAGGATCAGGGTGCGCGGGCAGTAATGCACGAATTTGGAACGCTTATCGAAGAACGCGCAGTCGTATTCGTCGGCTTCGATCACGAAGAACGGGCTGTCGCCCAGACGCGCGGAAACCTCAAAGTTACCCGGCACGCCGCCGATGACGAAGCCCGGCTTGTAGCCGCACTCTTCGAGGATCCAGGTCGCCATGCCGGCGGTGGTGGTTTTACCGTGGGTACCGGCAACCGCCAGCACCCAGCGGTCGCGCAGCACGAAGTCGTGCAGCCACTGTGGGCCGGACATGTACGGAATGTTGTTCTCCAGCACTGCTTCTACGCACGGGTTACCGCGCGTCATGGCGTTGCCGATGATCACCAGATCCGGCTGAGGGTCAAGCTGGCTTGCATCATAACCTTGAATTAAATCAATGCCTTGATTTTCAAGCAGCGTGCTCATCGGGGGATACACGTTAGCATCCGAACCCGTGACTTCATGGCCCAATGAGCGAGCCAGCATTGCCAGACCACCCATAAAGGTGCCGCAAATACCCAAAATATGAATGCGCATACGTCACTATCATTTTTTTATCTATCGCGCATTTTACCCATATGTTTGCCGACAGAGAAACGCATTTCAGGATATTCCGTAGTTTGCTGGCGCGATTCACCTGTGCGTATTTTTTTTATTCTTTGTTAGTATTGTTGCAGCCGTTTTACTCAACATCCACTGTCAGGGAAAGTGTTATGAAAACGTTAGGTGAATTTATTGTCGAGAAGCAGCACGAGTTCTCTCACGCAACCGGTGAACTCACTGCTTTGCTGTCGGCAATAAAGTTAGGTGCTAAGATCATCCACCGCGATATCAATAAGGCCGGTCTGGTCGATATCCTGGGTGCCAGCGGCGCTGAAAACGTACAAGGAGAAGTACAGCAAAAGCTCGATCTGTTCGCGAACGAGAAACTGAAAGCAGCGCTGCGTGCACGTGACATCGTCGCCGGTATCGCCTCCGAAGAAGAAGACGAAATCGTGGTCTTCGACGGCTGCGAGCACGCGAAATACGTGGTCCTGATGGACCCGCTGGATGGCTCATCTAATATCGACGTTAACGTCTCTGTCGGTACCATCTTCTCTATCTACCGCCGCGTCACGCCGGTCGGTACGCCGGTAACGGAAGAAGATTTCCTGCAGCCGGGTAACCGTCAGGTTGCCGCCGGTTACGTGGTTTATGGCTCCTCGACCATGCTGGTGTATACCACCGGCTGCGGCGTGCACGCCTTTACCTACGACCCGTCGCTGGGCGTGTTCTGCCTGTGCCAGGAGCGCATGCGCTTCCCGCAGCGCGGCAGCACCTATTCCATCAACGAAGGTAACTACATCAAGTTCCCGAACGGGGTGAAGAAGTACATTAAGTTCTGCCAGGAAGAAGACAAGTCCACGCAGCGCCCGTACACCTCACGCTATATCGGTTCCCTGGTGGCGGATTTCCACCGTAACCTGCTGAAAGGCGGTATCTACCTGTACCCAAGCACCGCCAGCCACCCGGAAGGGAAGCTGCGCCTGCTGTATGAGTGCAACCCGATGGCGTTCCTGGCGGAGCAGGCCGGTGGTAAAGCCAGCGATGGTAAAGAGCGTATTCTGGATATTCAGCCGGAAAGCCTGCACCAGCGCCGCTCGTTCTTCGTCGGCAACGACCATATGGTTGAAGACGTTGAGCGTTTTATTCGTGAGTTCCCGGACGCGTAATTCGTCAGGAGCTGGGTAGCCCCTCACCCTAACCCTCTCCCCATAGGGGAGAGGGGACCGTCCAGTTTTCCCCTCGCCACACGAGCAGAGGGGTCGGTCGGTTTTCTCCCTCGCCCCTCTGGGGAGAGGGCCGGGGTGAGGGGTAACCCGATTACGCCACCTGCAGCCTGAACGACGCCATCGCCGCCACCAGCGCCTGCGACTGTTCTTCCAGCGAGCGGGTTGCCGCCGATGACTGCTGCACCAGCGCCGCGTTCTGCTGCGCGGTTTCATCCATCTGGCTGACCGCAATATTCACCTGTTCAATGCCGCGGCTCTGTTCCTGCGACGCGCTGGCGATTTCCCGCATCAGTTTGGTCATTCGCATCACTTCGCTGGCGATCTCATCCATGGTTTCTCCCGCCTGCTGCGCCAGGTCGCTGCCTTCGTTAACGTGGGTTTGCGAGTCGCTAATCAGCTGGCGAATCTCCTTCGCCGCATCGGCGCTACGGCTGGCAAGGTTACGCACCTCTCCGGCCACCACCGCAAACCCTCGCCCCTGCTCGCCCGCGCGGGCCGCTTCAACCGAGGCGTTGAGCGCCAGAATATTGGTCTGGAAGGCAATGCCGTCAATTACCCCGAGGATATCGGCGATACGTTTGGCGCTACCGGAAATATCCTGCATTTTTTCAATCACGTAGCACACCATTTCGCTACCGCGATCGGCGGTATCGGAGACGTCGCGCGCCAGCTTGTGCGCCTGCTCGGCGTTATCGGCGTTCTGCTTCACGGTGGCGGTCAGCTCTTCCATACTGGCGGCGGTTTGCTCCAGCGAGGTCGCCGTCGACTCCGTACGCTGCGCCAGATGGTTGTTGCCCGCCGTCAGCTCGCGGCTGCCGACATCAATCTGTGAGCTGGCATCGCGCACCCGCATAACGGAGTTCATCATCGACTCGCGCATCGCGGCAATCGCCACGTTCAGGCGCTTAATCTCGGCGCTGCTGGCCTTCAGCGGTGAAGGGGTTAAATCCCCGGCGGCCACCTGTTCCAGCTGGGCAATCGACGACGCCAGCGGCTTCAGCAGCAGGTGCTGCAGCTGTAGCCAGGCCAGCGCGATCGCGCCTGCGGTCAGCACGATGGCCAGCACCATCAATGCCAGCACCCGATTTTTCGTGCTCTGCACCGCCGCCACTTCGCTCTGCCCGCGCAGCTCGCCCCAGTTCTGGAAGGCGTACATCGCATCATCGAACTGACGGGAGACCGGGATCATCCTGTTTTCCAGCAGATCGTAATAGCCGTCCACGTTCTGCTGCTCCAGCGCCGCCAGCATCGGGGCGATCGCCTGGGCGTTATAGATCTCATAGCTCTTCGCTACCCCCGCTATCAGCTTCGCGCCGTCGCTATCCTCCACCGTTGACTGGCTAACATCGGTGATAATCTTCTGCGCCATCGTCACTTCGCCGTGGAGGGTTTTGACCGCCTTCGCCGCATCGTCCAGCATGCCGATTTCCATCAGCCTGACCGCCTGCCCGGCTTCGTTACGCGCGCGCAGCAGCAGCGTGTAGCCCTCGTTCAGCTGGGTGATTTGCTCACTTTGTAGATGGTCGATGCGCTGGAGGGAGGCAGAGCTTTGGGTGAGAGCATAAATACCGATGCCGCTGACCAGAATCAGCAGCAGAGTCATTACGGCGAGCAGGGACAGCAGGCCGGTACGGATAGAGAGCGTTTTTAGCATCATAGTTTTGTCCGGTAGCAGGGGTACTGTTTGGCGTAAATGACTGGTATCGGCTGCTACCGGAAAAACTTTAGCGTTTCAGTATGTTAGTTCTTTGTTACCGCGGCATCGACGCGGGTCACCGCCGCATTTTGCCGGTTCTCCCACAGCACCGTCAGCGCCCGCTGAAGGGCGATAAAGATAAACAGCAGAATGCCGATGGCGATCTTGGTCCACCACGAGCTGAGCGTACCGTCGAAGTTAATATAGGTCTGAATCAGCCCCTGAATCCCCACGCCGAACAGCGTGCCCAGCACCGTACCGACGCCGCCGCTCAGCAGCGTGCCGCCGATCACCACCGAGGCGATCGCGTCCAGCTCCACGCCGACGCCCGCCAGCGCGTAGCCCGCCTGGGTATACAGAGAGAACACGATGCCCGCCAGCGTCGCCAGCCCCGTCGACAGCATATAAATGCGAACGATGGTGCTGCGGGTCGGAATGCCCATCAGGTTAGCCGACGCGGCGCTACCGCCGATCGCATAGACCTGATTGCCAAAGCGCGTACGGTGCGCGAGGAAAATGCCCAGCACCACCACCAGCAGCATCAGCAGCCCCATCGCGCTCAGGCGACCGCCGCCGGGAATAGTCCACGCCAGCCCGGAGAGGGTGTCGTACACCGGGTGGTCGATCGGGATCGACTCTTCGGACACCAGATAGCTCACACCGCGCAGGAAGAACATCCCGGCAAGCGTAATGATAAACGCCGGGATCTTCAGGGCATCGATCAGCCAGCCCATCATCGCGCCAAACGCGCAGCCCATCGCCAGCACCAGCGGGAAGGCCACCAGCGGCGACAGCCCCCAGAAGCCGATCGCTTTGGCGAGAAACACGCCGGTGAAGGCGATCACCGAACCAACGGAGAGATCGATCCCGCCGGAGAGGATCACGAAGGTCATGCCCACGGCGATGATCCCCAGGAAGGCGTTATCGGTCAGGATGTTACAGATGACGCGCGTTGAGGCAAAACCGGGAAACTGGGTCAGGCAGTAGAGATAGCCAAGGATAAACACGCCCAGGGTAATCATTAACGGTAAATTACGTTTTATCATGGCCCCGCATCCTCTTCAGTATCTGTATAAAGCGCTGCGACTGGACGATCAGCACGCACATTACCACCACCGCTTTGACCACCTGATTCATTTCCGGCGGGAAGCCGGAGAGCAGAATGCCGGTGTTCATGCCCTGAATAATCAGCGCCCCCACCACCGACAGCAGCAGGTTAAAGCGCCCGCCCATCAGCGAGCCGCCGCCGATCACCACCGCCAGAATGGCGTCCAGCTCCAGCCACAGTCCGGCGTTGTTGGCGTCGGCGCCGCGAATATCCGCCGCCACAATGGTGCCGGCAATGGCCGCACAAACGCCGCTCAGCACGTAGGCCAGCATCACCACGATGCGGGTATTCACCCCGGCGTTTTTCGCCGCGCGGATGTTGATGCCGACCGCTTCAATAAACATGCCGAGCGCGGTTTTGCGCGTCAGCAGCCAGAAGACGACCAGCGTCACCAGCGCAATAATCACCGGCGTCGGGAACAGAAGAAACTTGCCGCTGCCAAGCCACGCCAGCGACGGCGAGTCGAAGGTGACAATCTGCCCGGCGGTGATCAGCTGCGCCACGCCGCGCCCGGCCACCATCAGGATCAGGGTGGCGACGAAGGGCTGGATTTTGAGGATCGCCACCAGAATGCCGTTCCACAGCCCGGCCAGCACGCCGGATCCGAGCGCGGCCAGCAGCACCACCGGCAGGCTGTGGCCGGCCACGGTCATCGCGGCGGCGGTAGCCCCGGCGATGGCCATCACCGCGCCGACGGAAAGATCGATACCGCCGGTGGCGATCACCAGCGTCATGCCGATCGCCAGCAGCGCCACCGGGGCCGCACGGTTGAGGATATCAATCGGGCTACCGAACAGGCGGCCATCCTGTAGCGTTATCTGGAAAAAGTGCGGCGCCACCAGGCTATCGACCAGCAGCACCAGGATTAATGCCGCAATCTGCGGCATTCCCGGCGGCCAGCGAAAGCGGCGCTCTGGCTTACCGGTTTGGGGAACGGTTCGAGGCATCACGGTTAACTCCTTAGGCCGCAATAGCGTTCATGATCGCGGGAACGGAAAGCTCGGCGAGCGGGATCTCCGCCACCTGCTGGCGATCGCGCATGATGATCACGCGATCGGCGTAGCCCACCAGCTCTTCCAGCTCGGACGAGATCACCAGCAGCGCCAGGCCGTCCGCGCACAGGGTTTCAATCAGGCGGATGATCTCCGCGTGCGCGCCCACGTCGATCCCACGCGTCGGTTCGTCGAGGATCAGGAACTGCGGGCGCGTCAGCAGCCAACGCGACAGCAGCACCTTCTGCTGGTTGCCGCCGGAGAGAAACTCCACCGGCTGCTCGGCGCTGGGGGTGCGGATGGCCAGCTGGCGGATAAAACGCTCGGCAATCTCGTTTTGCTCTTTACGCGGTATCGGCCGCAGCCAGCCGCGCTGCGCCTGCAGCGCGAGGATAATGTTTTCCCGTACCGAGGCGGCGGCAATAATGCCGTCGGTTTTACGATCCTCCGGGCAAAAACCGATCCCCAGACACGAGGCCTGATGCGGCGAACGCAGGGTTTGCGGTTTACCTTTGATCGTCGCCTGTCCGCAGTCGGCCGGATGAATGCCGAAGATCACTTCGGCCGTTTCGGTGCGCCCGGATCCCAGCAGCCCCGCCAGACCGACGATCTCGCCGGGGCGCACGTGCAGATCGAACGGCGCGATGGTGCCCTTTTTGCCGTAGCCTTCAAAGGAAGCCACCGGTTTGTCGCTCAGCAGCGTGCGTCCGGCGCGATGCAGCGCCTGGCTCTCCAGCTCGCGGCCCAGCATCATTTTTACCAGCTCAATCTGCGGCAGCTCGCGGGTTTCCCGGCAGCCGACGAACGATCCGTTACGCAGGACGGTGATCCGATCGCTGACCGCATACACCTGATCGAGGAAGTGGGTGACGAAGATCAGGCTGACGCCGCGATCGCGCAGCTGGCGCATCAGGGTGAAGAGCATCTCCACCTCTTTGGTGTCGAGGCTGGCGGTCGGTTCATCGAGGATCAGCACTTTGGCGGAGAGATCGATCGCCCGGCAGATGGCGACGATCTGCTGCATCGCCACCGAAAAGCGGTTTAACGGTTCGCGCACGTCGAGGGAAAAACCGTAGGAAGCCATCAGCGCGGTGGCGCATTTTTCCATCTCTTTGCGCTGAATAAAGCCAAAGCGTTTCGGCTCGCGGCCAATAAACAGGTTATCCGCCACCGACATATTCGGCAGCAGGTTCACTTCCTGATACACCGTGCCAATGCCCAGTTGCTGAGCATGCGCGGTATTTTTCGGATGGATTTGTTGCCCTTCCAGTCAGATGCTGCCGCTGTTGGCGTGGTAAACGCCGGTCAGTGCTTTAATCAGCGTGGATTTGCCCGCGCCGTTTTCGCCGAGCAGCGCCATGATTTCACCGCGCCGCAGGCTGAAGTTGACGTTATCCAGCGCTTTCACGCCGGGGAAGTACTGGCAGAGCCCCTCGGTGCGGAGGATTTCCGGGTTGGTTTCAGTGGTCATGGTGCGCTCCCCCTCACCCTGGCCCTCTCCCCGAGGGGGAGAGGGAACAGATTGTGCCCAACTTGCTACCCGCACCGCTCGACTCCCTCTCCCTTGCAGGGAGAGGGTTGGGGTGAGGGTAGCAGTCCTGTAGGCCGGATAAGGCAAAGCCGCCATCCGGCATCGTGCGCCGAACTGCCTGATGGCGCTTCGCTTATCAGGCCTACCGTTACAAAGGTCCGATATGTAAAGCGCCATCAGCCTGGGCTATCTCTTAGTAGCCCATATTTTTCTTCTTCTCTAACTCTTCTTTCGCCGTATCCGGCAGGTAGAGCGTCGATTTGGTGAGGGTCACTTTCTCCGGCTGGGTGCCGTCTTTCTTGAATTTCTCCAGCGCGTCAAACGCCGGGCCGGCCATATTTGGCGTCAGCTCAACGCTGGCGTTCGCGTCACCGGCGATCATCGCTTTATAGATATCCGGCACGCCGTCGATAGAGCCGGTGAGGATATCTTTGCCCGGCTTCAGCCCGGCCTCTTTGATCGCCTGGATTGCGCCAATCACCATGTCGTCGTTATGCGCGTAAACCATGCAGATATTCTTGCCGTTGTTCTCCGCCTTGATGAAGCTTTCCATCACCTCTTTACCCTTACTGCGGGTAAAGTCGCCGGACTGGGAGCGGATAATCTTAATGTTAGACGCCTTCGAGATAGCGTCGGCAAAGCCCTTCTTACGGTCGATCGCCACGCTCGCACCCACGGTGCCCTGCAGTTCAACCACGTTACACGGCTTGCCGTCGACGGTTTTAATCAGCCATTCGCCAATCAGCTGGCCTTCCAGCACGTTGTTAGCGGTGACGGTGGTCATGTACAGCGATTTGTCCTTCACGTCGATCGAGCGGTCGAGCAGGAACACCGGGATGTTGGCCTCTTTGGCTTCTTTCAGCACCGGCTCCCAGCCGGTCGCCACCACCGGCGCGATAAAGATGGCATCAACGCCCTGAGCGATAAACGAACGTACCGCTTTAATCTGGTTTTCCTGTTTTTGCTGCCCGTCGGCAATCTTCAGGGTGATACCGCGTTTTTCCGCTTCCTGCTTCGCGACGTTGGTTTCCGCCGCGCGCCAGCCGGATTCAGACCCGACCTGCGAAAATCCCACCGTTAAAGGGGCAGCCATGACCATAGACGACATGGCTGCGGAAACTGCTGTGACAAGAAGTAAGCGCTTCCACATAGAGGTATCCTCGTAGGGTTATTGTTGGTCGAATATTCATCAGCGGAAAAACTATAGACAATGGGAGATGTAACGGAATGAGTTACATCACACTTCAAAAAAGTAAATTAGTTGTTAACTTTTGGTGTGAGCAGAAGATGAGAGGCGGCAAGGCGTCGCGCATCCATTGACTGCTATTGATTTTGTCGAAATTTTGATCGCCGTCGGCGCTTTTTTTAGTGCGATGGAAACGGTTACACGATTTTATTCAGTATGCGGCTAAGTTTATGGATTTTTCTGTCATAGGAAGGGGCTGAAAAGGGCAACTTCAAGCGGGCGGAATGTAAAACAGGCCAAGACTTTCGCGGCGAGTTGGCTATAATACCGGGCACTAGTTTGCCACACATTCTAAAGGAAACAGACATGAGCTTACTCAACGTCCCTGCGGGTAAAGATCTGCCGGAAGATATCTACGTAGTCATCGAAATCCCGGCTAACGCAGATCCTATCAAATACGAAGTCGACAAAGAGAGCGGCGCGCTGTTCGTTGACCGTTTCATGTCCACCGCGATGTTCTATCCGTGCAACTACGGTTACATCAACCACACCCTGTCTCTGGACGGTGACCCGGTTGACGTACTGGTCCCGACGCCGTATCCGCTGCAGCCGGGCGCGGTCATCCGTTGCCGTCCGGTTGGCGTTCTGAAAATGACCGACGAATCCGGTGAAGATGCGAAACTGTTTGCGGTACCGCACACCAAGCTGAGCATAGAATACGATCACATCAAAGATGTGAACGACCTGCCGGAACTGCTGAAAGCGCAGATCACCCACTTCTTCGAGCACTACAAAGACCTCGAAGCGGGCAAATGGGTTAAAGTTGACGGCTGGGACAACGCTGAAGCGGCTAAAGCTGAAATCGTTGCTTCCTTCGAGCGCGCGAAGAAGTAAGACTTCTGACCACGCTTGCAGACACCGCCTTCGGGCGGTGTTTTTGTTTGTCGATTGCCCCAAAAAACAACGCCACCCGAGGGTGGCGTTGTCATATTCAATACTGGTCTTTATCCAACCAGTTGCCGCTTTCTATCAGCTTCAGCCCATCGACCGGGCGCTGATAGACGTACATCCAGGCGCTACCATACGGCGTCTGAATGAGGTGACGTGCATATTCGCCCGCTTTGGTACGCAGCGCATCCAGTTCAGCCAGCGTCGAGGCGTCAATCCGATAGACTTCACCATGTACCGTGCCATCGCCGGGCACCGCGCCTGGATAGTGGCCCAGGCTGTACAGTTGATAATCGGTAACGCTGTGATCGCCCAGCCACTGAGCGTTGGTCATCCAGTGGCTGTTGCCTTGTTTGCGCCGTAAACTGCCGTAAACAAATATTCGCATTGCTAAAACTCAAACTGATAGAGCAAATCGAGCGCCTGGTCTACGCCAGACACCGCTTCCAGATACAGCTTAGGCATCAGGCGATAGCGTAACGTGAGCGTCGCTAACGAGTCAAAGATCCCAACGCCATATTTTACCTGTAGACCCGGCAATACGTAACCGCTGACCACCACCTGAGAGGAATCGCCCACCCCTTGGGTATCCAGCGCCAGATTACTTACGCCAAACGTCTCGCCGATTTTACCCACAACCTGACCACTTTGTGCAACCCCCATACCAATAAGCATAGACGTCATCGCGGCGCTGTCGCTCTGGCCGCTGTCCAGCCCCTGCCCACGCACGAGGTAAGAAAGCGCTTCCTGCTGCGACATCGCCGGGTCAGAGAAGACTTCCGCCTTCGGCTGATCGGCCGAGCCGGTGACGCGAACGCCGGCGATAACATCGTTTTCGGTAGCATCCGGGTTACGAATGGCTTCGATATTCAACAGCGGCTGATCCGGCGGGCCGGAGAACAGCAGCTCGCCTTTACGCACGATCAGATCCTGGCCGTAGGCGTGGAAGCGCCCTTCCGGAATATTGATCTGCCCGTTCAGCCCCAGCCCCTGTTTATCCTGTGCTACCTTCAGGTCGCCGGTCAGGCGCGCCTTCAGGCCGAACGCGTCAAGACGCACGTTGTTGCCGACGTGGATGGTCAGGTTGCTGTTGATCGGAATCGACGCCGATTTGGCCTCTTTCGGCTGCAGATCGTTATTCAGCAGCACTTCGTCGCTGGAAACGCCGACCGCGCTTTCCGGCACCTCTTTCACCACGATACGCGCCCACGGCACGTCGACGCTGCCGTCGAGCGTAAACAGGCTCGGCGTCGCGTTAAACTCGACGTCCGGCGAAACGTCCAGGCGCACCATCGGCGGTACGGTTATCCGCACGCGGGAACCTTTTGCGGCAACGCGCGCGCGCCAGTTTTCAATCTGCCGCCAGTCGGCGTCGCCGTTCAGGCTGATCTGCCCCTGCTGGGTGCGGATATCGCCCTGTAGCGTCGAGCTGGCGCCGTTGAAGTTCATGGTTATCTGGCTTGGCTGCATATCAAACGGCATGAAGTTACCGTCGATATCGAGGCCGTTAAGCTGGAGTTGGCCGAACATCAGCGGGCTCTGAAGATCGCCGCCGAGGCGCAGGTTGGCGTTCAGCTTGCCGTCCGCTTTTTCGCCGCGGGAGAAGATAGGGTTCACCATCGCCAGCGAGAAGTTGCGGATGTTGACGTTACCGCCGAGGTTACGCCGCCCCTGCGGGTCGCTCACCTGCACCTGCCCGTCCAGCTGGCCGTTGTTGGTCAGGCGAATCATCCAGCCCAGCTCGGCGCGGTTATTATGCAGGTCGGCGCTGAGGTTCAGCGTATCGAAAGCTACCGGCAGCGGCGCATTGTTGACGATCTGGGTAACCTTCACGTTACGCCCGGAAAGCGTCACCTTGCCCTGCGGCAGCCCTTCTTTGGTGGTGTCCCAGGCGACGTCCGCGTTCCCGCTAAACACGCCGCTGGCCTTCGTCTCTTCCGGCATAAACGGCTTGAGCATCGCCAGGTCGAAGCGGTTGAGGTTGACCACCGCCCGCCCCGCCGCGCCCGCGTCAATCGTCTGCGGCACGCACAGCTCCGCGTTCGGGTTCACCCAGCAGTGCGGCCCGATGCTGATTTTCTGTTCCAGATTGCGGTAGTCCAGCGCAATATCGCGGTTGATGGACCACGGGCCGACCGGCGTCTGGAAGCGCGTATTGCTTAACGCCCCCTTCCAGCGCTCTTCTTTACGGTCGAAGCTCCCCGCCAGCGCCAGCTGGCCGGAAACCGGCTCGCCCTGAATTTGCAGCTGTAGCGCGTGCTGTTTTTCGTTGCCCTTCGCCGTCAGATGCACCAGCCCGATATTTACATCCGGCTGCACGATGCGCTCAACGCGCACGTCGAGGTTGCCGCCAATCTGATCGGTGGATTTCACGTCGCCGTCAACGCGCACCTGGCCAATCGACAGCTCCTGCCAGCGCAGGCCGCGGGCGGTGATATCCGCCAGCAGCTGCGGCGCATCCACCGTACCGCGAATCTTCACCAGCCCTTTCGCCGTGCCACCCAGCCCCGGCAGCATGTTGTCGAGCTTCGGCGCGTCGATGTTGGCATCCAGCGCAAGGTCTTTCACCCCCAGCTCGCCCTTCACGTCGGCGGTGTTATTGCCCAGCGCCACGTGCAGCCCCGGAATGATCCATTGCAGGTAGCTGTTGCCGCGCAGCGAGCCCTCAACGTTCACTTTGTTCTGCTTCACGTTGCCGGTGAGTTTCAGCTCCGGCACGTTCATCTGCCAGCTGCCGCCGTACAGGCTACCGTTGGTTTTAATCAGGCCATCGAGCTTCGACGGCCAGTCCGGCGTCATTTTCGCGGTGTTGATGCCGCGTAGCGCCAGCTCGCCGCGCCAGCTGATCGCCTGCTGCCAGTCGAGCAGCGCGGTCAGCTCGGTTTTACCTTCCAGCGCCGCGACGGTGAGCTTGTCGAGGTTCACCTGACGCTCGTTACCTTTGGCGTCGAGAGTGATATTTGCCGGCGGCACGTCCTGCCCTTTCACCGCGGTGCGGAACGACAGGGTGTAGTCGGTCATCTTGCCGCCGAGCTTCAGCTTCAGATCGTCAGCCTGGAACTGCTTCTCGCCGGTAAACGGCCAATAGAGCTGCTTACTGTTCACCTCGAGGTTGAACGGCAGCCCGGCTTCCGCCAGCTGCGCCTGCGCGCGGATGCCCATATCGACCGGTCCGGACAGGTTCACGCCCACTTCCAGCTGCTTGCGCACCGCGCCGCCCACCTTCAGCTTCACCTTTTCGCCCTTCAGCGGGTCCATATTCAGGGTGCTGTTCAGCGTGAGATCCACCGGCCAGTCGTTAATCAGCGTCGCGGTGCCGCTGGCGTTCACCGTGCCCTGGCTGGAGTCGATATCCAGCGTGTCGAGCTGCATATTGCCGTCGATGCTGCTGACCTTCAGCAGCATCTTATACACCGTTAGATCGGTATCGCCGGTAATACGCAGTTGCTCGCCGCTAAAGGATTCGATATTCAGGTTCAGCGGCAAATGGACATCGGTCATCTCCGGCAGCACCGGTTTCGAGAACAGCTCGGTCATGGTTTCACCGAGCGGTTTTTCCTGCGGCTGCGGATTATCGATCTTCGGCTCCACCACCTCTTCCTGCGCCACGTCGGCCACCTTCGGCAGCGCGATGAGCAGCCCTTGCAGGGTGGTTGGCGTCAGCGTCAGGTTTTTCTCCTGCCACGCCAGGCCGCTGGTGAAGTCCATCACCGATACCGTGGTGTCATCAATCTTGATATTGACGTTGTTGAGCGCGAAGCGCTTCAGGGTAATCGGGTACGGCGTCGAGAGGTTCAGCGGCCCGCTGTCCTCTTCCTCCACCGGCGCGGCAGGCGGCATTTTGCTGCTGTCGATTGCCACGTTGATATTGCTGAGCGCCACGTCGTTAACGCACACGCTGCTGTGCAGCAGGCAGTTGAGATCCACCGCCAGATGAAGCTCACCGGCATCCACCGCCACGCCCGGCTGGGTATAGCGGACATTTTTCAGCGACAGATCGCGCCAGCCGCCGGTCACCTGGCCAATTTCCAGCCCCGGTACCCAGCGGTTCGCCGCGTTAAACAGCAGATGTAGCCCGGTGGTGGTGCCAATCAGAAACCCAACGATCCCCAGCAGCAGCACGAGAAAAATCAGTACGCCGAGGCTTATTTTTTTCCATAACGTCATAGCTCAGGCCCCAGACCGATGTAAAACTGCAATCCATGTTCATCTTTGTCGCCCACCGGAACGGCGAAGTCGAGCTTGATAGGCCCCACCGGCGACTGCCAGCGTACGCCGACGCCCGCGCCTTTTTTCCAGTCGCTGTCGCGAATGTCGCTGACCGCTTCGCCGCCGTCGACAAACACCGCGCCCCACCATTTACCGGTGACGTTGTACTGATATTCCAGCGAGCCGGTGGCCAGCTTTGAGGCCCCGATCAGCTTGCCTTTGTCATCTCGAGGCGCGATGGATTTGTATTTGTAGCCGCGAATGCTGCGGTCGCCACCGGCGAAGAAACGCAGGTCTGGCGGCACGCGATCAAAGTCGCCGGTTTCGATCCAGCCGAGATTACCGCGCACCACGAAGCGATGGCGATCGTACAGCGTGCGGATCCACACGTTCTGCGCCTGAATAACCGAGAAGTCGACGTCCGAACCCCAGGCGGTGTTCGAGTAGTCGATCGAGTAACGTTGGGAATCGCCCCAGGTGGGCATCAGGCCGCCGCGCGAACGGGTACGGCTGATGGAAACGCCCGGGTAGAACAGCATGGTGGTGTTGGTGACATCCGCCTGCGTAAAGTGGTCGAGGCTCCAGCGCAGGTTAATCGCGCGCTGCCAGCCGCTGGAAAGATCCCAGTAGCGTGAAACGGCAAGCGTAGTGGAGTCGGCCTTGGTATCGTTGAGGTCGGTGCTTTTAAAGCCGCCCTGCACCAGGTAGTACTGCTCGAGCGGGTTTTTCAGCAGCGGCATCTTGTAGCTGAAGTCCAGCTGCTGTTCCGGCGCCGAGACGCTGAGGCTGGTCGTCAGGCTGTGGCCGTAGGAGTTGACCCACGGTTTTTTCCACGACGCTTTCACCCGTGGGCCAACGTCGGTGGAGTAGCCACCGCCCAGCTCTACGGTATTTTCGCTGCGCGGCGATACGACACCATGCAGCGGTAACACCTTAGTTTTACGCGATTTTTCAAACTCGGGCGCCACAACGACTGAGTTAAACCAGCCGGTCGCAGACAGACGGCGGTTCAGCTCCGCCAGATCGCTGGACTGGTAGTAGTCGCCTTTTTTAAACGGCACCAGATGCTGTAAATACTCTTCGCGAATCTGCGATCCTTCGAAGGTCACGTCGCCAAAGCGGTAGCGTTCGCCGCTGTCGTAGTCGATATCCCAGAACGCCTGATGGCGATCGACCGCCACGCCAAGCTGGCTCTTATTAAACTCGCTGTCGAAATAGCCCTTACGCAGCGCCACGCTGGTTAACGACCCTTTGAAATGATCGTAATCGCCATGGTTGAGCACCGTGCCAATTTTGGGACGGGTTTTTAGCAGATCCAGATAGTCGCTATCGGTCCGCGCCCCGCCGCGCAGGATCACATCGGTACCGCCTATACGTACCGGCTCCCCCGGTGTGACCTTTGCCAGCAATACCTGGCGGCCTTTGGCCGGCGGCGGCTTGAGTTCAAAATCGATGGTCGGTTCGTAATAGCCGAGGGCCTTCAGCCCTTCGCGAATAGCGTCATCTACGCGCGCGCGAAAGCGACGATCCGGCGTCACTTCGTCGCTGTCGATAGTCGAAAGCTGCGCTCGAACGTTTTTTTGTAGTTCGCCTGAAAGCCCTTCAACCTGCAGACGGATGCTTGCTGCACTGGCAACACCGCTGGTCAGCAGTAAGCTCACCAAACATAACTGGCGGATTTGTCGCACGTTTTCTCCTGAATATCCTTGTTTCCACCCCAACGGGAAACGAAAGTCCGCTCCGCGGCCACGACTGCGTTTTGCCCTTTTTCGCGTCTCTACAACGCGCGGCATTCAACGTCAGTTTAAAAAACCCACTCTTTGTCGGGTTGAAATAAAGACAGAGCCCCAAATTATTCTTATGTTTAAATTTAGACGTATTCGGCGTGTTTATTGTGTTCAAAGACACGCCCGGTTACAACCTTAACGGAAATTACTGTTCCCCGGAGAGCAACCCTATGAGCCTGTTTGACAAGAAACACCTTGTATCTCAATCGGATGCATTACCCGGAAGAAATACGCCAATGCCCGTCGCAACGTTAAATGTTGTGACAGAGCACTCAATGACCCACGTTCCGGAAGGTATGGAGGTGGCGCTGTTCGCGATGGGCTGCTTCTGGGGCGTGGAGCGTCTTTACTGGCAGCTTCCGGGCGTTTATAGCACCGCGGCTGGCTACACCGGCGGCTATACGCCAAATCCCACCTACCGGGAAGTCTGTAGCGGTCAGACCGGGCACGCGGAAGCGGTGCGCGTGGTGTATGACCCGACGGTGATTCGCTATAGCGACCTGCTGAAAGTGTTCTGGGAGAACCACGACCCGGCGCAGGGCATGCGTCAGGGTAACGACCACGGCACCCAGTACCGCTCCGCCATCTACCCGCTGACGCCGGAACAAGAGCAGGAGGCGCACGCCAGCCTGCAGCAGTTCCAGGACGCGATGCGCAGCGCGGGCGACGCGCGCGAGATCACCACTGAAATCGCCGCCGCCAAACCGTTCTACTACGCGGAAGATGAGCACCAGCAGTACCTGCATAAAAACCCGTACGGCTACTGCGGCATCGGGGGAATTGGCGTGTGCCTGCCGCCGCAGCTGCAGGGCTAACCGTCCAGCGCCACGCGCGCCGCATGGCGCGTGGCGCGTGGCGTTCGCCACCGTGCCAAAATCCATCACTTTGCCCTGTAATAACAGGTTGTAGACCGGCGACTGCGGGCGGTTGAGGCGGGTTTGCAGCAGATGTACGGCTTCAATTCCCAGATCGCGGCAGGGCACCAGAATGCCGGTGACCGGCGCGGTCAGGCTGTTTTCCAGATTCCACGTAAAATCGGTGGTGATCAGAGAGATGTCTTCGGGGACACGCAGCCCGCGACGCCGCAGCGCCTTCATCACCCCGTCGGTCATGCTGGTGCTGTTGGGGAAGATAACATCGGGCCACTGCGCGCGGTCGTGGGCCGTCAGCCAGGCGTCCAGCGCCCGCTCCGCCTCTTCCGCCGTGAACCACTCGGTGACCAGCAGGTCATGCTGAGGATTGAAAGGCACGTGGTGATAGCGGTAGGCCTCCTTAATACCGTCCAGCCGGGCGTAGAGCGTTTCCCGACGCAGGCAGGTCATCGTCAGCACCCGCCGATGCCCTTGCTCAAACAGATAGCGCATCGCGGTAAAGCCAATCGCCCGGTGGTCGGGCGACACGCAATCCAGCGACATCTCCCGGTCGATGGAGTTGATCAGCACGCAGGGTTTATTCAGCGTGCTGGCTAGCTTAAGGATCATGGGATCATCCGTGCCGATGATGATCACCGCGTTGATGCTCTTGTGGCTGGCTTTTTCGAGGAATAATTTAACGTCGGCGTGCTGCTCTTCCAGCGCACAGTGGCTGATCCAGACATCATGCGGCGCGCTGGCTTCGGCAATCCCCTTCGTGACTTCCAGATAAAAGGTATCGCCCCGCCCCTGAAAGGTGCGCTCCGGCGCGAACACCGCAATGCCGTTAATCAGCAGGCGTCCGTTGGCCAGCGAGTCCAGCACCCCGAGCTGGCGGGCGCATTTCACAATCGCCTCTCGTGCTTTTTCACTGGTGTAGGATTTACCGCTCAGCACCCGGGAAACGGTGCTGATGGAGTAGCCGGTACGGGCGGCAATTTCATCCATTTTGAGCTTACCTGGCATTGTGTGACCTCGCTCGCAATCATATTTTGCAAATTTTTGCAGATGCAGTTCGCTGATTTTAAAACCCATTTTCAGTTTTCCGCGCATATTCCTTTTCTACCTGCGAGCATTCTCACAAATTCCGTTTGTCCGCCTTCGCCGCCTTGCCTATTTTCAGGCTTCAGTCATTCCTATCACGTAAGGTGCAACATGGATAAGGTGCGTTTTGGCATTATCGGCGTGGGTAATATCGGGACCGTTCACGCCCGTTACCTGCTGGCAGGTACGGTGAAAGAGGCCTGCCTGACGGCAGTGTGCGATAACAATCTCAGCAAGCATCCGGCGATTCGCGAGCTGGTGGGTGAAGCGGTCACGCTGTTCAGCGACGCCGAAACCATGCTGAAAAGTGGCCTGATTGACGCCGTCATCGTCGCCACACCGCACTATGACCATCCGGGCCTGTCGATGCTGGCCATGCGCAACGGCATTCACACCCTGTGCGAGAAACCGGCGGGGGTGTACACCGCGCAGGTGCGCGAGATGAACGAATTCGCCCGCGGCTGCAACGTGGTGTTCGGCATGATGTTCAACCAGCGCCCTAACCCGCTGTATCAAAAAGTGAAAGATCTGATCGACAGCGGCGAGCTGGGCGAACTGCGTCGTTCCAACTGGATCATTACCAACTGGTATCGCTCACAGAGCTACTACAACTCCGGCGGCTGGCGCGCCACCTGGAAAGGCGAAGGCGGCGGCGTGCTGCTCAACCAGGACCCGCACCAGCTCGACCTGTGGCAGTGGCTGGTCGGTATGCCGGTGCGCATGCGCGCCTTCTGTCAGTTCGGCAAGCATCGCGATATTGAAGTGGAAAATGAAGTCACCGCCTACGCCGAATACGCCAACGGCGCGACCGGGGTCTTTATCACTACTACCGCTGAAGCGCCGGGGACCAACCGGCTGGAGATCGCCGGCGATCGCGGCAAAGTGGTGGTGGAAGACGGCAAGCTGCGCTTCTGGCGGCTGCGCGAATCGGAAACCGAGTTCAATGCCCGCTGGGAAAACGGCTTTGGCGAGCCGGAGTGCTGGGAAGTGACCATTCCGGTCGCCCCGGAGTGCAGCGATCACCACGTGATCACCGCCAACTTTGCCGCCGCCGTGCTGCACGGCAAGCCGCTGATCGCGCCAGGCACCGACGGCATCCACGGTCTGACGCTCTCTAACGCCATGCATTTGTCTACCTGGACCGACGATTGGGTTGACCTGCCGTTCGACGAAGCGCGGTTTAAACAGCTGCTGGATGAGCGCATCGCCTCCTCCGTCGACAAACAGGTTGAAAGTAAAACGCTGGATGCCTCGGGCACCTGGTAATTCGCGTAAGGAGCGCAGTATGTTACGCATTGCGATTGTAGGCACCGGGAACATCTCCCACAGCCATATTCAGGGGTATCAGGAATTTGCCGACCGCTGCCAGATTGTGGCGCTGGTCGATATCTACCCGGAAAAGGCGCAGGAGAAAAAAGAGCGCTATGGGCTGACACAGGCGACGGTTTTCAGCAGCCATCAGGCGCTGCTGGCGTCCGGCCTTGAGGTGGATATTGTCGACGTCTGTACGCCGCCGTACGTGCACGCCGAAATCAGCATCGACGCGCTCAACGCCGGTAAGCACGTGCTGTGCGAAAAGCCAATGGCGGCGTCGCTGGAAGAGTGCGACGCGATGATCGCCGCCCAGCGCGCCAGCGGCAAAATCCTCTCCATCATTGCCCAGAACCGCTTTACCGACGCCTTCTGGCGCTTAAAGCAGGTGGTGGACTCGGGCGAGCTGGGGAAAATTTGCCACGCCCAGGTCGACTCCTTCTGGTGGCGCGGCCACTGCTACTACGACCTGTGGTGGCGCGGCACGTGGGAGAAAGAGGGCGGCGGCTGTACCCTCAACCATGCGGTGCACCACATTGACGCCATCCAGTGGATGCTCGGCTTCCCGACCGAAGTGGTGGCGATGATGACCAACGTCGCCCACGACAACGCCGAGGTGGAAGATCTTTCCGCCGCCATTTTCCGCTACGACAGCGGCGCGCTGACGCAGTTGACCGCCTCGGTGGTGCATCACGGTGAAGATCAGAAAATCGTTATTCAGGGCGATAAAGCGCGCATTTCCGCGCCGTGGGACGTGTGGGCCAGCGTCTCCGCCGACAACGGCTTCCCGCAGGAGCAGCACGATAGCGAGCGCGAAGCCCGGCTGGACGCGCTGTTCCGCAACGCGCCGAAGCTGAAACACACCCTGCACGCCGGGCAGATTAACGACCTGCTTAACGCGGTAGAACAGCAGGGTGAACCGCTGATTGACGGCGTGCAGGGTAAGCGCTCGCTGGAGCTGATTACCGCGATTTATCAATCCGCTATCACCCGCCGCGTGGTCTCTCTTCCCGTCAACCCGGAGGAGCCCTGGTATAAAACCGGCGGCCTGGTCTCCCTCGCCCCGCATTTCTATGAAAAAGGCGCGTCGGTGGAAAATTTCTCTGAGGTGGGCGCAATCCCGCTGGGTAAAGATTTGGATAAAGGAGCATAAACATGAGCATCAAAGACGGTATGAACTACGCCCCGGTGGGCAAACCGCAGCCGGTTGTCGGCGCGGGCGAGTTTGTGATTGCCGCCGCCGCGCTGGACCACGGCCATATCTACGGCATGTGCAACGGGCTGATTGAGGCCGGGGCGACGCTGAAGTGGGTTTATGATCCGGATCCGGCGAAGGTCGACAAATTTGTCCAGCAGTACCCGCAGGCGCAGGTTGCGCCGTCGCTGGAGACCATTCTCAACGACAACAGCGTGCAGCTGGTTGCCGGGGCGGCCATTCCTTCCGAGCGCTGCGCGCTGGGGCTGAAGGTGATGGACGCCGGGAAAGACTACTTTACCGATAAAGCGCCGCTGACCACCCTCGCCCAGCTGGAGGCCGCCAAACGCAAGGTGGCGGAGACCGGCCGCAAATACGCGGTGTACTACAGCGAACGTCTGCACGTTGAGAGCGCGGTATTCGCCGGGCAACTGGTGCAGCAGGGCGCGATTGGCCGGGTGATGCAGACGCTCGGCGTTGGCCCGCACCGCGAGGGCGAAGGCCGCCCGGACTGGTTCTACGAAAAAGAATTCTTCGGCGGCATTCTGTGCGACATCGGCAGCCATCAGATTGAACAGTTCCTGTTTTACACCGGCAACAGCGAGGCCCGTATCGTCGCCAGCCAGGTGCGTAACGTTAACCATCCGCAGTATCCGCAGTTCGAAGATTTCGGCGACGCGATGCTGGCCGGGGAGAACGGCGCGACCGGCTACTTCCGCTGCGACTGGTTCACCCCGGACGGCCTCTCAAGCTGGGGCGATGGTCGCCTGACCCTGCTCGGCACCGACGGCTATATCGAAATCCGTAAATACGTCGATATCACCCGCGGCGAACAGGACGTGGTGTACCTGGTCAACCAAGAGGGCGAATTCCGCTATCCGGTAGCCGGTCAGGTGGGCTTCCCGTACTTCGGCCAGCTGATTCTGGACTGCCTGAACCGTACGGAAAACGCCATGACCCAGGCGCACACCTTTAAAGCGGCCGAGCTGTGCGTGAAAGCGCAGATGCTGGCGAACGCGGTCGAGTAACAGGAGGCGGATATGCAAACACGTCATGCGGCGATTATCGGCTGCGGCGCGATTCACACCTGTCACGTGGATGCGCTGCGCCACGTACCGGGCGTCGTGCTGCGCGCGATAGTCGATATCGATGGTGAAAAGGGGAGCCGGCTCGCTGCCGACTACGGCTGTCAGTTTTATCAGGACTATCGCGAGATGCTGCTGGATGACGCCATTGACGTGGTGCACATCTGCACGCCGCATTACCTGCATAAGCCGATGATCCTCGCCGCGCTGGCGGCGGGGAAACAGGTATTCTGCGAGAAGCCGGTGGTGATGAACCCGCAGGAGGTGGCCGACATTCAGGCCGCCGCCGCAATGGCCCAGCGCCACGTCGGCGTCTGTTATCAGAACCGCCTCAACCCCACCAGCCTCGCCATTCAGCGTTGCATTGATGCGGGGCAGCTCGGCGCCATGCGCGCCGTTAAAGCGGTGCTCACCTGGTCACGCGGTGGTCAGTACTACACCGCCAGCCCGTGGCGCGGCAGCTACGCCACCGAAGGAGGCAGCCTGCTGATTAATCAGGCGATTCACACCCTGGATTTGATGCAGTGGTTTGGCGGCGGCGTGCGACGTCTGAAGGGCGTAGTCGACAGCACCCTGCTGGCCGACGATATCGAGACCGAAGACAGCGCGATGGTGACGCTGTGCTTTAACAACGGTGCGCGCGGGCTGTTTTACGCCAGCAACTGCCACGCCAGCGACTCGCCGCTGCTGCTGGAGCTGGAGTTCGAGCACGGGATGCTGCGCCTGACGGATAACGCGCTGTGGCAGATTTGCGGCGACGAGCGCACCCTGCTGGCCAGCGACGCTTCGCCGGACGGTATCGGCAAGAGCTACTGGGGTATCGGCCACCAGCAGGCGATTCAACATTTCTACCAGGCGTTAGATGACGCCACAGCCGCCACCTTCTGCGATATTCGCGAAGCGGCAAAATCATTACAGATGGTTAATGCCATTTACCAATCGTCACTATTGAGGAAATGGGTGAATATCACCGAGTGATCGTTATCCGATTTTTCCTGCTGTCAATAATATAAGGTGCAGGGGCAACTCTGCACTGACACCCTACCAGTACAGGAATAATAATATTATGGTGAAACCAACCGAGCGTCGCGTTGGCTATGGCACTGCCATTGGCTACGGCGTTACTGATTTATTTGGCGGCGGCGCCTTTGCCGTTATAGGAACATGGCTTTTATTTTTTTATACCACCTATTGCGGCTTATCCGTATTAGAGGCCGGGTCAATATTTGCCATTGCGCGAATTATCGATGCGGTTTTAAGCCCGGTGATGGGATACATCACTGATAACTTTGGCAGTACCTGGCTGGGCCGTAAATTTGGCCGCCGCCGTTTTTTCCTGCTGATTAGCGCGCCGTTAATGTTTCTCTACGCCCTCGTCTGGCTGACCGATATGAACTATTGGTACTACCTGGGCACCTATCTCTCCATCGAACTGCTCTCCGCCATGGTGCTGGTGCCGTGGGAAACGCTGGCCGCTGAAATGACCAACCGCTTCAGCGAGCGGACGCGGCTTTCCGGCGTGCGCATGATGTGCTCGGCGCTCGGCGGTTTTCTGGCAGTCTCCGTTCCCGGTATTATTATGCAGTACACCGGTAAGGATAATTCCTTTACCTATACCCTCACCGGGATTGTTTTTGCGGTTATTTATTGCGTCGCGGTATTTACCACCTGGGCCTGCACCTGGGAAGCCAAAGACGTGCGAGAAGAGTATGAATTTCAGCCGGATAATCAACGCAGCAGCGGCCTTTTAAACCATTTAAAATATCTGGTTATTGATCTTATATCCTCATTCAAAATCAGAATATTTCGTCAGCATATTTTAATTTATATTTGTTCATTTACCGCCATGGATGTATTTGGCTCGGTATTCACCTATTACGTGGTTTATGCCCTGCACCACGATGCCGAAATGGTTTCCGGGTTATTAAGTATTGCCGCCTTTGTCTCTATTCCCGGCACATTCGGCTTTATGATGCTGATGAACAAATTTAACCTCACGCCCTCCGGCGCGCTACGGCTCTCCTATGGCAGTATTTTCCTCGTGCTGGCCTTCCTCTTCACCGTCTATATCGGCAATCTCCAGGCGCCAACGCTGCTGTTCTCCGCGGTCTTCGTGCTGCTGGGGCTGGCGAAAGCCGGGCTGTATTACATTCCGTGGAACATCTACAGCTTTATTCCCGACGTTGATGAAATCGTCACCCGCCAGCGTCGCGAGGGGATCTTCGCCGGGGTGATGGTGCTCACCCGTAAAAGCACCGTCGCGCTGGCGATTATGCTGATTGGCGTGGTGCTGGAAGAGAGCGGCTTCGTTAAAGGCGGCGGCGCGCAGCCGGCCAGCGCCCTGCACGCCATTATCGGCCTGATGATTTTCGCCACCGCGGGCCTGTTAGCCATCAGCTTCTATGTCACCTGGCGCTTTAAGCTGACGCAGAAAACCCACAGCCTGCTGGTGAAAGAAGTGGCGCGCCGCAAGCTCGGCGGCAACGCCGAAGACTGCGACCCGGAGACCCGCAACGTCATCCGCGCGCTGACGGGCTATGCCTATAATCAGGTGTGGGATGCGACGCCGGAAAGTCGCGCAAAAACCAGGCCGTTACCGACTAACGGTTAACCTCTGGCAGCTTTACAGTCCCTTACGCTATACTAACCCCTGAAATTGCCGGCCCATCTCCTTCGGGCCGGTTTTCAATGTGTATTTCACACGGATTTATCAACTTCCCTTCCGAGGATCTGGCCCCACGGGTTAGATAAGATATGTTAAACAGTATATTCATCATACTTTGCCTGATCGCCGTCAGTGCGTTCTTCTCGATATCTGAGATTTCACTTGCCGCATCGCGCAAAATCAAACTGAAGCTGCTTGCCGATGAAGGCAACATCAACGCCCAGCGCGTGCTGAAAATGCAGGAAAACCCGGGGATGTTCTTCACCGTGGTGCAGATTGGCCTCAACGCGGTCGCCATCCTTGGCGGTATCGTCGGCGATGCGGCGTTTTCACCGGCCTTCCACTCCCTGTTCTCTCGCTACGTGTCACCGGAACTCTCCGAGCAGCTGAGCTTTATCCTCTCCTTCTCGCTGGTCACCGGCCTGTTTATCCTGTTTGCGGACTTAACTCCGAAACGCATCGGTATGATTGCGCCTGAAGTGGTGGCTTTGCGTATCATCAACCCGATGCGCTTCTGCCTGCTGGTGTTCCGGCCGCTGGTGTGGTTCTTCAACGGCATGGCCAACATCATCTTCCGTATCTTCAAGCTGCCGATGGTGCGTAAAGACGACATTACCTCCGACGATATCTACGCGGTGGTGGAAGCCGGCGCGCTGGCGGGCGTGCTGCGTAAACAAGAGCACGAGCTGATTGAAAATGTGTTCGAACTGGAGTCCCGTACCGTGCCGTCATCGATGACGCCGCGCGAAAACGTCATCTGGTTCGATCTGCACGAAGACGAGCAGAGCCTGAAAAACAAAGTGGCCGAGCACCCGCACTCCAAGTTCCTGGTGTGTAACGAAGATATCGACCACATCATTGGCTACGTCGATTCCAAAGACCTGCTGAATCGCGTGCTGGCGAACCAGAGCATGGCGCTGAACAGCGGCGTGCAGATCCGCAACACGCTGATCGTGCCGGACACCCTGACGCTGTCCGAAGCGCTGGAAAGCTTTAAAACCGCCGGCGAGGATTTCGCGGTCATCATGAACGAGTACGCGCTGGTGGTGGGCATTATCACCCTCAACGACGTGATGACCACCCTGATGGGCGACCTGGTCGGCCAGGGTCTGGAAGAGCAGATCGTCGCCCGTGACGAAAACTCGTGGCTGATTGACGGCGGTACGCCAATCGACGACGTGATGCGCGTGCTGGACATCGACGATTTCCCGCAGTCGGACAACTATGAAACCATCGGCGGCTTCATGATGTTTATGCTGCGTAAAATTCCGAAACGCACCGATGCGGTGAAGTTCTCCGGCTACAAGTTTGAGGTGGTGGATATTGATAACTACCGCATCGACCAGCTGCTGGTCACGCGCATCGATAACAAGCCGACGGTACTGGTACCGAAACAGACCGAAATCGCGGAACGCGAGCAAGGCGCCGCCTGATCCCTTCCCCGGGCTACGCCTGTAGCCCGTTCTTCCCCCACTCCCCGCAGAATGTGAAGCCGCTCACGCTCGGCTCGCAGCAGCAGATTATTACTGGTCGATAGCGGAACATTTATGACTCCCCGTAGCGCGAAACGGTAACGTTGCTCGCGTCTCTACAATCAGATTCCTGCATGAGGAAACGAGGGTATCATGAATAAAAATTACTCTATCAGCTGCCTGTTCTTCCTGTTTTTCTTTATCGGCTGGGGCTGCTGTTACCCCTATTTGTCGCTATGGCTGACCGAAACCATCGGCATCAGCTATACCGACGTTGGCCTGGTCTATTCGTTTACCGCCATCATCGCGGTGTGCGTCCAGCCGCTGTTTGGTTTTATCTCCGACAAGCTGGTCTACCGTAAACACCTGATGTGGATGCTGGCTATCATCATCACGCTGTTTGCCCCCTACTGGATCTACGTTTTCGCTCCGCTGCTGAAGTACCACGTCATTCTCGGCGCGCTGGCGGGCGGGGTGTATATCGGGATGGCCTACGGTGCGGGCTGCGGTATCTGCGAAGCCTATATTGATAAGGTCAGCCGCGCCTCCGGCTTCGAGTTTGGCCGCGCGCGCATGTTTGGTGGCATTGGCGCCGCCATCGGCACCTTCGCCGCCGGCAAGCTCTACGGTATCGACCAGAACATGATTTTCTGGCTGGCCAGCGCCGCGGGCGTTTGTCTGCTGCTCACTGTCTGGAAAACCGAGGTGGATACCTCCGGCACCGCCGCGCAACAGCAAACGAAAACCACCCCCGTCACCTTTAACGACGCCGTGGCGCTGCTGAAGCTGAAAAAATTCTGGTTCTTCGCCATCTATATGATCGGCGTCGGCGCGGTGTATGAAACCTACGACCAGCAGTTTGCGATCTACTACAGCCATTTCTTTGAAAGCAAAGCGCGCGGCGCGGAAGTCTTCGGCTACCTGACCACCGGGCAGATCTTCCTCGATGCGGTCGTGATGTTCTTCGCCCCGTGGTTCGTCAACAAAATCGGCCCGAAAAACGCCCTGCTGTACTGCGGCATGATCATGAGCCTGCGCATCATCGGCTCGGCGTGGGCGGTTGGCCCGGTCTCCATCAGCCTGATCAAACTGCTGCACGGCTTTGAAAGCTCGGTGCTGCTGGTGGCCGCGCTGAAGTATATCGTCGCCAACTTCAATCCGCTGCTTTCCGCCACCGTTTACCTGATTGGCTTCCAGTTCGCCAAGAGCTTTAGCTCTATTTTCCTCTCCACCGGGATTGGCCATATGTACCAGAGCATGGGCTTCACCAGCAGCTACGTGGTGCTGGGCAGCATCGCCCTGTGCTTCACCCTGCTCTCCTTTATCACCCTGGATAACGCGCGATTTTTCGCCCCGCAGCCAGCTGCCGAACATTAATGACACGAGGTAACCGCATGTCTGATTTATATTACGGTGTCGCTTATTACGACGAATATATGCCGGAGGATCGCCTCGCGCAGGACATTGCGCTGATGCGCGAGACGGGTATCAACGTGGTGCGCATCGCGGAGTCCACCTGGAGTACCCTGGAGCCGCAGGAAGGCGAATACCATTTCTATCACATCGACCGCGTGCTGAACGCCATGCACCAGGCGGGGATCGCGGTGATTATCGGTACGCCAACCTACGCGGTACCGGCGTGGCTGGTGGCGAAGCACCCTGACATTCTGGTGACCACCGCCGAAGGCCAGCAAAAGTACGGCCCGCGACAAATCATGGACATCGTGAATCCCACCTTCCGCCGCTATGCTGAGAACATTATTCGCACGCTGATGGACCATGTGCAGCACCACCCGGCGATTATCGGCTGGCAGCTGGATAACGAAACCAAGCACTACGACAACGTCGGGCGCTATATGCAGGAAGGTTTTGTGCGCAGCTTGCAGGAAAAATACTCTGACCTCGCCCCGTTAAACCGCGACTTCGGCCTCGACTACTGGAGCAACCGTATCGACAGCTGGGATGATTTCCCGCCGGTGGAAAACACCATCAACGCCAGCCTCGCCTGCGCCTTCTCCCGCTATCAGCGTCAGCAGGTCACCGAGTATCTGGCCTGGCAGGCGGCCATCGTTCGGGAATACGCCCAGCCGCACCAGTTCGTCACCCACAACTTCGATTTCGAATGGCGCGGTTACTCTTACGGCGTGCAGCCGCGGGTCGACCATTTTGCGGCGGCGCAGGCGCTGGATATCGCCGGTGTCGATATCTATCACCCGAGTCAGGCGCACCTGACCGGGCGGGAAATCGCCTTTGGCGGCGCCATCACCCGCTCGCTTAAGCCGGGCCAGAACTACTTCGTGCTGGAAACCCAGGCACAGGGCTTCGCCCAGTGGACCCCCTTCCCGGGCCAGCTGCGCCTGCAGGCATTCAGCCATATCGCCTCCGGCGCCGCCATGGTCTCCTACTGGCACTGGCATTCGATTCATAACGCCTTCGAAACCTACTGGAAGGGGCTGCTCAGTCACGACTTCTCGCGCAACCCAACCTGGCAGGAAGCCACCACCATCGGCGCCGATTTCGCCCGCCTGTCGCCGCAGCT